>NZ_JAGSOH010000022.1 GCF_018139625.1 Actinospica acidithermotolerans
CGCCCAACGCGTGGCTGCCAGCGAACTGGAGGCGCGTCGGCGGCCTGCGGGGCGGTCAGAAGCTCGGAGTCCGTCACGTCACGTCACGCGTGCCAGGGCTCACCTTCGACGTCGGACTGTTGAATGAGAAACGCCGCGACGGCAGAGGCGGCGATGAGTAATGCGGCGAGATTCATGGTGGTTACGACGCCCAGGCGCTGGCCGGCGACGGAGCCTATGAGCATGCCGAGCAGGGTGGCGGCGCCCTGGAGTGCCAGGTAGACGGAGCTGACGCGGCCTTGGATGCGGTCCGGCGTGCGGCGGGTGATGGCGGTGTCGCCGCTCAGTAGGAGGAACGCGCCGACTCGGACCAGGCGAACGTCCCGGAAGATGAAGCGTTGCGGTTCGGCGTCGTCGGCCAGGGCGCGGTAGACAGGGAGCGCGCTGTCGAGGTCGTCGACGAAGACTCTGGCCAGCACGCCGAGGATGTTCGGTGAGGTCATGTCGTCGAAGCGGACGTCGCCTCGGCGATATTCCCCCTCTCACGCAGACAACCCCGGGAGACGGGGCTCGCACGGGGTCGCTGTCGCGGGGAGATACAGCACGCGAGGCAATTCGCGGATCTGTAAAGCAGTGAATCGATATGACGGTGAACGATATATCACTGGGCAATTCGAACCAGGAGCCGGACTACGCCTCGACGGGGTCGAACTCGCCGTTGTTCACGCCGGCCAGGAAGGCTTCCCACTCGGCGTGGGTGAAGGACAGCACCGGGCCGCTGCCGCCGTCCTTGGTGTCCCGCACCAGGAAGCCGTCCTCGGTCTCCATCACTTCGACGCAGTTGGTGCCGCCGTTGGAGGCGACGGCCTTGTGCCACTCGTTGATGCGCATCAATCCAACTCTCTGATTCTTCGTTCGATCATCTTGCTGCTTTCCCGCTCCGTCAGCGCGGCCGCCTCGAGGCGTTCGATCTCGCGGCGGGCCTGGCGGAGCTCAATGGGGTCCTCGGTGAACGGGGTGCCCCACTGGGTCTCGGAGAACACGACGGCGGGGGCCGAGCCGCCCGACTCGAACAGGTCGACCGGGTATATCGGGATCGGGTGGGCGAACGGGATGACGCGCACGCTCACATTCCGCCGCTCGGCCATCGTGCACAGGTGGGTGAGCTGGCCGCGCATCACGTCGGGGCCGCCGAACTGCCAGTGCAGTACGGACTCGGCGATCAGCGCGGTGAGGTGGATCGGTTCCGGCTCGTCGAGGCGGCGCTGGCGGCGCAGCCTGACCTCGTAGTCGGCGTCGTTGCGGTCGGGGTCGCGGACCGGGCCGATGGAGAGGATCGCCTTGACGTAGTCGCTCGTCTGCAGGAGCCCGGGCACGAACATCGTCTGCACGGACCACGCGCGCGCCGCGTCGGCCTCGTAGGCGAGGAACTCCAGGAAGGTCGGACTCAGCCAGCGCTCGTAGCGGCGCCACCAGGCGTCGGCGATGCTGTCCCTGGCCATCTCGCACAGCCGGTCCACGTCGGCGTCGTCGACCTCGTAGAGCGCGGCGAGCAGCCGCACGTCGAGGGGATTGAGCTTGCTCACGCCGTTCTCGCCGCGGGAGATCTTCGCGATGCTCCAGCCGGTGCGCTCGGCCACGTCGCGCACCGAGTAGCCGCGCGCCTTGCGCAGCCGGGAGAGTTCGTCGGCGAGGGCCTTCTGCGTCCAGCTGGCCGTGAACGGCACCGCGATCCACTCCCTTCCCCGTCGGCTCCCGGAAAGCGTGCCCCCGCGATCGCGCGTCTGGACGAGTGATCTAGCCAAGCCCGGGTAATTTAATGAAACGTCACTTGTAACGTTCCGCGTAACTGAGCAAGCCGAATCCGTCACCCTCCGTGAGGACGCGGGCGGATCTGACGCCACGTTAGCATCCCGTCGGAGGCCCGGCGCAAATGAGCACCGACTCCCCATCCGCACCAAGGATTGATTCCAGTGAACGAGAACCTCACCTCCGGGCAGCTGCTCGCGCGGGTGCGCAGGGAGATCTTCGCGGCGCGCACGCGCGAACTCCCCTGGGAGTACCGCGTCGACTGGGTGCGCCGGGGCGAGACGCCCTTCCCGGCCTACTCGATCGGCCGCGCCGAGACGGAGTCGCACGCGCTGCGGACCGCTCGGATCCTGCTGCGCAACGCGACGGAGTCGGCGGACCCGCGGGCCGTCGCCGCCTGGATCAAGGGGCCGGGCGACGACGATTACCGGCAGGTGACGCTGTAGCCGCGCTGTAGCCGCGGACGCGCGTGCACCCTCGTAGGCTCCTCGCGGGCGGACACCGATAATCGAGGCGTGCCCACAACGCCACCAACCCTGAGTCGCAGAGCGCTGAACCGTGCGACGCTCTGCCGCCAATTGCTGCTCGATCGCGGCACCGGCCGCCCGTACGACGTGATCCACGCGCTCGCCGGGATGCAGGCACAGGCTCCGCTCGCCCCACACGTCGGCCTGTGGACCCGCCTGGCGCGCTACTCCCCCGCCGAGCTCGACGAGCTTTACGACGGCCGCCGCGTCGTGCGCTCGAATCTGATGCGCGCCACGGTCCATCTCGTCACGGCGGACGACGCCCTCGCCTGGCAGGGCCTCGTCGGCCCGGTCGGTGCGCGCTCGGTGCAGGCCGCGTTCGGCAAGAGGCTGATCGGGATCGACCTCGACGAGCTGACCTCGGCCGCCCTCGAACTGCTGACCGAGGCGGAGCTCAGCACCGCGGAGCTCGGCCGGCAGCTCGTCCGGCGTTTCCCTGGCTACGACGCGGACGCTCTGGCGTACGGCGCCCGCGGCCGGCTCGCGCTGATCCACGTGCCGCCGCGCGGGAAGTGGAGCGCGAGCGCGCCGACGCGGCAGACGACGTTCGCCGCGTATCTCGGCCGCGAACCGCAGGACGCGCCGTCACCCGATGGGATGTTCCTGCGCTACCTCGCGGCCTACGGGCCGGCGTCCGTGCAGGACGCGCAGACGTGGTCGGGGCTCACCCGGCTCTCCGAGGTCGCGGACCGGCTCGGCTCGAAGCTGGCCACCTTCCGGGGGCCGGACGGCCGGTTGCTCTACGACCTGCCTGACGCGCCGCGCCCGTCCGAGTTCGTGCCGGCTCCGGTGCGCTTCCTGCCCGAGTACGACAACCTGTTCTTCGGATACGCGGACCGCACCCGCTTCATCCCGGACCTGCGCAAGCCGCCGATCCCGCCGGGCAACGGCGCGCGGACCGGGACGCTGTTCGTCGACGGCGAGTGGCGCGGCATGTGGAAGATCACGCTGACGAAGAAGGGCAAAGCGGGCCCGGATCCCGACTCGGCGGTGCTGGCCGTCTCGCTGTTCGAGAAGGTGAGCACGGATGATCGCGCAGCGATCGAACGTGAGGGAGCGGAGCTCGCTCGCTTCATCGCCGGGCCGGGAGTCGGCACGTCTGTCGAGGTCGGTTAGAGCGGTCACGCGGTGGCGGGTCATGCCGTCACCCGTTTATCTCACCGGCACCTCGAGCCATTCGCCCGCCAGCGGGGCCGGGTTCAGGTCGTACCGGACGCCGTCGGCGCCCAGCGCGACCAGCGACACCGACGTCGTCATCCAGACGCCCGCGTCCCCGCCCCAGTCGTGCCGGCCGATCAGGGCACGGACATCGTCGACGTCCAGGCCGTCGCCGTCCGCGAGCCGCATCCAGCCGTCCCAGGCGGCGCGGGTCGGCACGCCGGGGCCGGGAGCCGGCTCGGGGCGCGGCGCGGCCTGCAGCAGGGGCCTGAAATGCCTGATCCGCGCCTCGATCAGCGTCACGGCGCGCTCCGGCGCGGTCGGCAGCCGGTCGTCCTCGACCTCGAGGCCGCGGTTCGAGACGAGGTGCGTGCCGGGTTCCAGCTTGCGGTCCGCCAGGGTCCGGCCGTCCCACGTCAGCATGCTCATCCCGTCCGCCTCGCCGATCAGCAGGTGGAAGGGGTCGTAGCGGGTCAGGTCGAGGTCGCCGACGTACCCGCCGGGCGACGCCGCGATCAGCGGAAGCTCCCCGCGGGTGAGCCGTCGCTCGGGGCTCGCGAAAGTGCCGAAGGCGTTGAGCAGGCAGGCGACGCGCGGACCGGCGGACCCGTCACCCGGCCGCACCGCGAGCCAGGTGCCGCCGGCGCGCTCGTCCCGCCCGCCGACCAGCGACGGCCGGTTCGGCCAGTGCCGCGCGGGCAGCCGCCAGGCGCGATCGACGAACTCGTCCCGGGCGAACAGCAGCAGAACGGGTACGCGGCTGCCCGGATCAACGCTGATAAGTGCGGTACACACGCGCGCCTCGTCATTCCATAGGTTCGTGGGCCCTAGCGTAGGTCCATGATTCCCAGGGACGCGATCCGGGTAACGACCGGCGCGACGAGTGTGCGCAACGTCATGGCCGAAGCCGTCGTCGAGTTCCGTTTCCGCAACCCGCGGGCGGACCTGCGGATCTCGACTGCCGCGTCGAGCCGGGAGTGCGTCGAGACGCTGGTGACGGGCGCGGCGGACCTGGCGTGGATCACGCTGCCTGAGCCGGGAGCCGGGCGCAGGCCGGGCGTGGAGCACGTGCCGGTGCTCGAGCTCCCGTGGGTGCTCGCGATGCGGGCCGGCGAGATCTACGCGGACCGCGCGTGGGTCGAGGTGGCCGAGCTGTCCGGCCTGAGCCTGGTCCGTCTGCCCGAGGAGTCGATATCGGGCGCACGTCTCGCCGCCGCGCTGGCGGACGTCACGCTGGCCGACGACGCGGGGCACGGCGACTGGGACACCGCGCTGCTGCTCGCGGAGCTCGGCGTGGGCCACGCGGTCGTTCCCCGTCTACCGGGTCCGCCGCCCGGCGATACCGCGCTCCGGCTAGTCCAGCTGCGGGGTCTTGCGCCGCTCACCGTCGGCTGGGCGTTCCGTGCCAGGGACGTGCCAGGTCCGGCGGCGCGTGCCTTCGCGGAGACGGTCAGCCGCGGTTGCCGGATGCGGGCCGTGTACCAGGGCTGAGGCCGCCTGCCGGCGGCAGCCGGAGGCACCGGGAGGGCGCGCATCACCAGTGCGCTTCGAAGCCGCCGTAGAACAGGCCGATACCGGTCATCATGCAGAGTCCTGAGATGATCCAGAACCGGATGGTCACGTTCACCTCGGGCCAGTCCAGCTCGAAGTGGTGGTGGATCGGCGCGATCTTGAAGACGCGCTTGCCGTGCCGCAGCCTGAACGAGCCGACCTGGATGATGACGGAGAACAGCTCCATCAGGAACAGGCCGCCGATGACCGCGGCGAGCGCCTCCGTGCGGGTGCAGATGGACAGGCCGGCGAAGGCGCCGCCGAGGGCGAGCGAACCGGTGTCGCCCATGTAGATCTTCGCCGGAGACGCGTTCCACCAGAGGAAGCCGAAGCAGGCGCCCATGACCGACGCGGCGACGATCGCGAGGTCGAGCGGATCGCGGACCTGGTAGCAGCCGGCGGCCGCGGCGCGACCGCAGCTCTGGCCGTACTGCCAGACGCCGATCACGACGTACGCCGCGAAGGCCATCGCCGCGGCGCCGCTCGCCAGCCCGTCCTGGCCGTCGGTGAGATTGACGGCGTTGGACCAGCCCGCGGTGAGGATGTAGCACCAGAGCACGAACACCGGGCCGATGCCGAGCCAGCTGACGTCGTGCAGAAAGGAGATGTGGTCGCTCGCCGGGGTGAGGCCCATCGCGTCGCGGAAGTGCAGCGCGAGCAGCGCGAACGCGATCGTGACGGTCCACTGGCCGACGAGCTTCGCCTTGGCCCGCAGGCCGAGCGAGCGACGGTTCCGGATCTTGATGAAGTCGTCGACGAAGCCGACCAGCCCCATGCCGACCATCAGCAGCAGTACCAGCAGCGCCGAGGGCGTCGGGGCCTTCCAGGTCACCAGCTTCGCGAGGAAGTACGCGACGACGGTGGAGAGCACGATCACCATGCCGCCCATCGTCGGCGTGCCGCGTTTGACCAGGTGGCTCTTCGGCCCGTCCTCGCGGATCTCCTGGCCGTAGCCGCGCCGCGTGAACAGCCGGATCGCGATCGGCGTCCCGGCCAGGGAGCAGATCAGCGCGATGACGGTGGCGTACAAGACCGCTCGCATCATGGTGCGGGCCCCCTCCGGCTCGACAGGTGTGCGTCATCGTAGAGGGGCGTCGGCGGTCTGTGCGTGGACAGCTTGTACGGCCAAGCAGTAGCTTGTACCTACAAGTGGGCCGCGAGGGGGTTTCGCCGATGACGGCGCTGTACCAGGATGTCGCGCTGCGGCTGCGCCGGGCGATCAGCGACGGGACGTACCCTCCCGGCTCGCAACTGCCGTCCGAGCACGAGCTCGCCGAGTGGTTCGGCGTGGCCCGCAGCACGATCCGGCACGCGCTGGCGATGCTCGGCGAGGACGGCGTCGTCGCCTCGCACCGGGGAGCGCGGCGGACGGTGCTGGCCGTGCCGCGGCTGCAGAACTTCGGCGAGCTGCGCTCGTTCTCGCTCTGGGCGCGGTCGATCGGGGCGGAGCCGAGCGGACGCGTCGAGCTCCTCGAACGGCGAGCGGCCACGGAGGTCCAGGCACGTGAGCTGGGCCTGTCCGCGGACGATCCCGTGATCTACGTCGTGCGCGTGCGGCTGCTCGACGGCAAACCGGTGATGATCGAGCGCACGGCGTACGTGGAGCGCGCGGGCCTGCTGCTGTCCTTCGTCGACCTCGAACGCGAGTCGATCAGCGAACGGCTGGAGGAACACGGCATCGTGTTCGCGCACGCAGAGCACACGATCGACGCCGTCAACGCCACGCCGGACGACGCCCGGCTCCTCGCCATCGAGCCGGGCCTCGCGCTGTTGCGTGAGCGGCGCCGGGCCACGGATCCGCGCGGGCAGGCCCTGGAGTGGTCCGAGGACCGCTACGTCGGCGACGCCGTCGCCTTCACCATCCGCAATTCCATCGCCCTCTCGCCGCTGGTGCGCGACCGGGCCGCCACGCCGGAAACCGCCGCCGCATCGACGACCAACTCAGGGAACTGACGACAGCATGCACGAGGACCCGCACGAGGACTACCCGGCCGCCGTCTGGCTGCGCGACAACTGCCCCTGCGAACAATGCGTCGTCCCCGGCAGCGGCCAGAAGTTGTTCGGGATCACGGATCTGCCGCGGCCGGAGGATATCCGGATCGAGCGGGTCGATCAGGATGCCGACGGCGGCGTGACGTTCGTGTTCGCCCCGGACGGGCACGAGTCGCGCTTCGACGCCGGCTGGCTCGCGGGCAGTCGGCCGGGCCGGCGCCTGCCGTACGACGATCGGGCCGAGGACGCGAAGACCCTCTGGCAGGCCGCCGACTTCGCGGGCGGCGTGCCGTCGAGCGGATGGAACGCGTTCGCGAACGATCCCGCGACGCAGGCCGAGTGCCTGGAATCCCTGCTCACCAAGGGGTTCTTCCTGCTGCGCGGCGTGCCGGCACGGGAACGGACCGTGCTCTGCGTCGCCGAGGTCTTCGGCTTCGTGCGCGACACGAACTACGGGGACCTGTTCGACGTCCGGGTCGAGCAGGATCCGGCGAACCTGGCGTTCACCGCGCTCCCGATCCACGCCGCACACGGACAATCCGTACCGCGATCCGGTGCCGACGATCCAGCTGCTGCACTGCCTGGCGAACGCCGCCGAGGGCGGCGATTCCGGGCTCGTGGACGGCTTCCACGCGGCGGCGACACTCCGCCGCGAACAGCCGGACGCCTTCGGCATCCTCACCCGCACGCCCGTGACGTTCCGCTACCGCGACGCCGAGGCAGAGCTCACCGCGACCAACCCGCTGATCGGGCTCGACGCGCTGGGCCGGATCAAGCAGATCCGCTTCAACAACCGCTCCATGCGGCCGATCGCGACAGCCACTGCCGACGGGATCACGCCGTTCTACGCGGCGTACCGGGCGTTCGCCGAACTGCTCTACCGCGACGAGGCGCGCCTCGACCTCCGGCTGGAGCCCGGCGACTGCGTCGTCTTCGACAACACGCGCATACTGCACGCTCGCACCGGATTCACCGCGAGCGGGCATCGTCACCTGCAGGGCTGCTACGCCGACCTCGACGCCGCCGCAAGCACGCTGGCCGTACTCCGGCGCTCGCTACACCAGGGATATCCGACCATGAATCAGAGTATTGTCGACGTGCTCGCGCGGCTGTTCGCCGAGCAGGGCGGGAACGAGTACCTCGGCGAGCCGGTGACGCAGGCCGAGCACATGCTGCAGGCCGCCGCGTGCGCCGAGGCCGCAGGTGCCGAGCCGTCGCTGGTCGCGGCGGCGCTGCTGCACGACGTCGGCCACTTCACCGGCGAGATCAGCGGGCACGAGCTGATGGCGGGCACGGACAACCGGCACAGCCACTCCGGCGCCGACTGGCTGGCCGCCGCCCGGTTCCCGGAGACGGTGACGGAGCCGGTCCGGCTGCACGTCGCGGCGAAGCGCTACCTGTGCGCCGTCGAGCCCGGCTACTTCGACCTGCTGTCCGAGGCGTCCGTGTTCACGCTCGGCGTGCAGGGCGGCCCGATGGACGCCGACGAGGTCGCGGAGTTCGAGCGCGGCGGATACGCGCAGGCCGCCGTGGCACTGCGTCGCTGGGACGAGGCGGCCAAGGACCCCGGGGCGCGGGTGCCCGGGTTCGATCACTACCGTCCGCTGCTCGAGAACCTGCTGAGCCGTCGGTAGCCCCCGATGCGCGCCGGCCGCGGGATTCGGCCCGGGCCGCGGCCGATAGGGTTTGTCGCCATGACCGCATCCTCGTCAACCGTTTCCGCCGCCGAACCCGGCGATCACGTGCTCGCCGCGCGGCGGCTGCGCGACTTCAGTTTCGCGCAGGTGATCCTCCTCGTCCTGCAGACCGTGCTCGGCATGCGGGTGAACCTGTTCGTCCAGGTGCCCGCGGGCGACCAGGGCAAGGGGCTGCTCTCGTCGTTCGGCGACGCGATGAGCAAGGGGCCGGCCGAGATCGCCGCGCACGCCGGCTTCGGCCTGCTCGTGTTCATCAACGCGTGCCTGCTCGTGGTGTTCTCGCTGACCGTGCGCGGCGTGTGGATCAAGATCACGTCGCTGATCGGCTGGCTGGCCATCGCGGGCGCGGCCGTGTCCGGGGCGGCGTTCGTCAACGACACCCCGAACACGAGCTCGGCCAACGACGCCTCGTTCGCGATGGCGCTGCTCACGATGGTCGCGCTGACCTGCTACGCCTGGAACCTGTTCGCCACCCCGCGCATCGAGACCGAGGCACCGGCCGCGCCGGCCGCGACGACGGAGACCGCGGCGGCCACGACGTCCGAGGCAGAGGCCACGAGTGAGCCCGCGGCCGGGGCCGAGAGCGGGAGCGAAGTCAAGGGCGGGACCGACGCCGAGATCGAGAGCGAGGGCGAGGGCGAAAAGGAGTCTGGGGCCGAATCCAGCGACCCCGAGCGTCGATCCGAGACGAGCGCGGAGCCGGCCACAGAGCCCGCCACCGACGCCGAGCCCGGGTCCGAGACGAGCGCCGAGTCCAGGGCCGACTCCGTGTCCGAGCCCGAGGTGACCGAGTCCTGACGGACTACGGCTACGGCTACGGCAGTACGACGACGCGGCCGGTGGTCTCGCCCCGGCCGAGCGCCGTCAGGCCGTCGACCGCCTGCTTCACCGGGACCCGCTCGCTGACGAGGGGCTTGATGCCGCCGCTGTCGGCGAGCGCCACCAGGGCCTCGTGCGCGGCCCAGACCGCGCCGGGGTCCTTCTGCTTGTACAGGCCCCAGTGCAGGCCGAGGATCGAGTAGTTCTTCACCAGCGCGTGGTTCAGGGCCGGCGCCGGGATGTGGCCGCCGGCGAAGCCGACGACCACGATCCGGCCCTCGAAGCCGATGCACTTCGCCGAGCCCGTGTAGGCGTCGCCGCCGACCGGGTCGAAGGCGACGTCCACGCCGCGGCCCTCGGTGTACTTCTTGACGGCCGCGATGAAGTCCTCGGACTTCCGGTCGATCACCAGGTCCGCGCCGAGGCCGCGGGCGATCTCGGCCTTCGCCCCGCCCCCGACGACGCCGATCACGCGTGCGCCGGCCGCCTTCGCGAGCTGCACCGCCGCGCTGCCCACGCCGCCGGCCGCCGCGTGTACGAGCACCGTCTCGCCCTCCTGGAGGCGAGCCCGCCGGTGCAGGGCGAACCAACCGGTCTGGTACGCGATGTGCAGCGCGGAGGCCTCGGCGTCGTCGAGGGACTCCGGCGCGGGGTACGCCTCGGCGGCGGTCATCAGCGTGTACTCGGCGAGTGCGCCGAGCGGCAGGACCGGGTTGCCGACGACGCGCGTGCCGAGCAGCCGCTCGTCCACGCCCGCGCCGAGCCCGACGACCTCTCCGCACAGCTCGACGCCCGGCGTGAACGGCGGTTCCAGCCGGATCTGGTACTGGCCGCGGCACAGCAGCACGTCCGGGAAGTTCAGCGCCGTGGCCCGCACCCGGACCAGCAGCTGCCCCGGGCCCGGCTCGGGCGCCGGGATGTCGGTCAGCGCGAGCACCTGATCCGGCTCGCCGAGCGCGGTGGCCTGCCATGCGTACACGATTTCGCCTTTCCTAGCCTGCTGTCGGTGGTCCGCGTCGAGGGTCCGTGCCGGACGCTGCGTCAGAACGAGCCGTCGGCCACGTCCATCAGCGCGTTGTCGGTCTGCTCCAGCACCGCGCGGCGCGCGCTCAACTCGGGCAGCACGGTCGCGGTGAAGAACTTCGCGCCCGCCAGCTTGCCGCGGTAGAACTCCTCGTCGCCGCCGGCGTCGCCGCCGTCCAGCGCCTTGAGCGCGACCGACGCCTGCCGCAGGAGCAGCCAGCCGATCAGCAGGTCGCCGACGCTCATCAGCAGCCGCGTCGTGTTCTGGCCGACCTTGTAGACCTCCTCGGCCGCGTCCCGCGAGGCCTTGCTCCAGTCCAGCAGCGTCGCGACCATCGCGCGCACGTCGGCGAGCGCGGCGGTGAGCCGGGCGCGCTCGGCGTCCAGCCGCGACTCGCCCTCGACCTCGGTGAGGAAGGCCTCGATCTCGCCGCTCAGCGCGGTCCAGGCGACCTGCCGGTCGCGGGCGATCTTGCGGAAGAAGAAGTCCTGGCCCTGGATGCCGGTCGTGCCCTCGTACAGGGTGTCGATCTTCGTGTCGCGGATGTACTGCTCGATCGGGTAGTCCTGCAGGAAGCCGGAGCCGCCGAAGACCTGCAGGCTGGTGGACAGCAGGGCGTAGGACCGCTCCGAGCCGAAGCCCTTGACCACCGGCAGCAGCAGGTCGTTGACGCTGTGCGCGAGGGCGGAGGCCTCGGCGTCGCCGGCGTCCTCGGCGAGCAGCGCGCGGTCCAGCCACGAGGCCGTGTAGATGTAGAGAGCCCGCAGGCCTTCGGCGTACGCCTTCTGCTGCATCAGCATCGCGCGCACGTCGGGGTGCCGGTTGATCGTCACGCGCGGTGCGGACTTGTCGGCGGCGCGGGTCAGGTCCGGGCCCTGGACGCGGGTGCGGGCGTAGTCGAGCGCGTTGAGGTAGCCGGTGGACAGCGCCGCGATCGCCTTGACGCCGACCTGCATGCGGGCCGACTCGATGACCCGGAACATCTGCGCGATGCCGTCGTGCACGTCGCCGAACAGCCAGCCGACCGCGGGCCGCTCCTGGCCGAACGTCAGCTCGCAGGTGGTGGAGACCTTCAGGCCCATCTTCTTCTCGACGTTCGTCGTGTAGACGCCGTTGCGCTCGCCGAGTTCCCCGGTCTCCGGGTCGAAGTGGTACTTCGGCACGACGAACAGCGACAGGCCCTTGGTGCCGGGGCCGGCGCCCTCGGGCCGGGCGAGCACGAAGTGGACGATGTTCTCCTCCAGGTCGTGCTCGGCGGAGGTGATGAAGCGCTTGACGCCCTCGATGTGCCAGCTGCCGTCCGGCTGCGGGATCGCCCGGGTCACGCCCGCGCCCACGTCGGAGCCCGCGTCCGGCTCGGTGAGCACCATCGTGGCCGACCAGCCGCGCTCGATCATGAGCTCGGCCTCGCGCTTCTGCCGTTCGGTGCCGAAGCGCTGCAGCAGGCCGGCGAACGCGGGGCCGCTGCCGAACATGAAGACGGGGGCCTGCGCGCCCTGGACCAACTCGATGAGCGACCACCACAGCGCCCGCGGCGCCGGGCTGCCGCCGAGCTCGGCGGGGATCTCCAGCCGCCAGAACTCGGCGTCCATGTACGCGCGGTAGGAGCGCTTGAAGCCCTCCGGCATCGTCACGGTGCGCGCCTCGCGGTCGTAGACCGGCGGCTCGCGGTCCGCCTCGGTGAAGGAGGCGGCGATCGGGCCGACGGCCAGCTTCTCGACCTGCGCGAGGATGTCGCGCGCGCCCTCGACGTCGTGATCGCCGAAGGGGCCGCGGCCGAGCGCGTCGGCGGTGTCGAAGACCTCGAACAGGTTGAACTGGAGGTCGCGCAGGTTGCTGCGGTAGTGGCTCATGTCATCTCCTCGGAGCTAGATCGACGGCGAGTAGGTCGCTGAGTCGGTTGAGCGTCTCGTCCACCGAGGTGTGGTGCACGACGGCCATACCGAGCTCTTGGGCGGGCTTGAGGTTGTGGGCCAGATCGTCGACGAAGACGCACTCGTCGGGCCGCAGCCCGAGGGCCTCGGCACCGAGTTCGTAGATCTCTCGCGCGGGCTTGCGCACCTTGGCCTCGCCGGAGATGACGACGCCGGTGAACAGTTCGGCGAACTGCTCGCGCGGATAGCCGCCGGACCCCCAGGAGTTCGAGACCAGCCCGGTGGCGACACCGCCGGCCCGGGCCGCGCGCACGGCGTCGAGCATCCGCGGCTCAGGGCGCGTATCGCGCATCATGCGGCCGATGAGGCCGGCCGGCGGCACGCCGAGCAGCGCGGCGAACCCGCGCTCGAACTCCTCCTCCGGCAGCTCGCCGGTCTCCAGCCCGACGAGCAGCCCGCGGGCGGTCAGATCGGTGCGGAACAGCTGCCGGACGGCGTCCTCCGGCAGCTCTTCGCGGACGCAGAAGGCCGCGAAAGAGGTGAAGACGTCGGTCGTCATGACCCCGCCCCAGTCGACCAGCAGGCCGGGGCGCCCGCGTTCTCGTTGCGACACTGCAAGACTCCTCGGCTAAGCGCTCGCTTAGTATTTCCGGCCCGGCCGGGCGCGTCAAGGGCGGCGCACCAGATCCGTGCCGAAAATAGCACGGACGTGCTTTAATGGGCGCATGGGCAAGGGCGAGCAGACCAGGCTGGCGGTGCTGGAGCAGGCGGCGGACGTCGCCGCGCGGCAGGGCCTGTCCACGCTGACGATCGGGGATCTGGCCACCCGGACCCGGCTGTCGAAGAGCGGGCTGTTCGCGCACTTCCAGTCGAAGGAGGCGCTGCAGCTCGCGGTGCTGGCCTATGCGCGGGACAAGTTCACCGACGAGGTGCTCAGGCCGGCGACGCGCACGCGGCGCGGCGAGCCGCGGGTGCGCGCGCTGTTCGAGCACTGGCTCCGGGTGAGCCAGGAGTCGAACGCGGAGTGCCTGTTCGTCTCCGCCTCGGCCGAGTTCGACGACCAGCCCGGGCCGGTGCGCGACCAGCTGGTCCGCGACCACCGCGACTGCTCGGACTCGATCATCCAGATGTTCCGGACCGGCATCTCCGAAGGCGACTTCCGCGAGGACGCGGACCCCGAGCAGTTCGCCTACGACCTGCACGGCATCATGCTGGGCTTCTTCCACGCGCACCGGCTGCTCGGCGACCCGCGCGCGCCGGAGCACGCCCGCCGGTCCTTCGAGGCGATCGTCGCCGCCGCACGCCGGCACTGAACCACGCACCCACGACAGGAGTCACCCGATGGCCTTGGCGGAGGAAAAAAGCACGACCGTTCGTGCTGAGAAGCCGCGGAACCCGCGCGAGCGCGGCGCCGGCCGGCTGCGCCCGGTCTTCGGGCTGCTGGAGCGATGGGCCCCGGGGCCCGGCTCGTACCTGGCCTGGAAGCTGTGGTCCACCCCGACCCGGCCGGACGCGCGGGCCGTGGCCCGCTCCCGGGAGGGCGGCATGGGCGAGGTCCGCCGGGTGCGGGTCGCGCTGCCGGACTGGACCGGGCGCCGCCCCACGCGGCGCGACGGGACGGCGAAGCCGGCGCGGGCCACGGAGATCGCGGTCGAGCTCCTCGGCCCCGAGGACGGCCCGCTCGTCTACCTGCTGCACGGCTGGAGCGGCTGGCGCGGGCAGTTCTCGCCGATCGGCCGCAGGCTCGCCGAGGACGGCTACCGCGTCGTGCTCGTCGAGGCCCCGAACCACGGCGACTCCGGCCCTGGCGCGCTGGGCGCGAAGCAGAGCCTGCTGCCGGACTTCAGCCTCGCGCTGGCCGCGGTGATCCGCCGGCTCGGCCCGGCGCACGCGGTCGTCGGCCACTCGCTCGGCGCCGCGTGCACGGCATCGGTGCTGCTCGACGGCACGCCGGCGCGGAAGGCCGTCTTCATCGCCCCGCCGATCGACCCGGTCGCCTTCACGAAGGTGCTCGCCCCGATGCTCGGCTTCGGCGAGCGCATCAGGTCCCGCATGGTCGCCATCGGCGAGCGCCGCACCGGCGTCGAGCTCGCCTCGCAGATCCTGCCGCCCCGGCTCCTCGGCCGCACGGACCTGCCGCCCGCCCTCATCGTGCACGACGCCGGCGACGCGGTCGTCCCGGTCGTCAGCGGCCGGAAGCTCGCCGAGAGCTGGCCGCAGGCGCGCATCGTCGAGACCGAGCGGCTCGGCCACAACAGGATCCTGCGCGACGACGAGGTCGCCGCCCTCGTCGCGAAGTTCATCGGGGATGGGTCGCCGGCGGACGCCGCACCCCTGTCGGCCCGCTGCGAGGCCGGCTCCCGCCCCGGTCGCCGCACGGCCGGGGCGGAACAGAGATGCTCATCGGACTTCTAGGCTCCGGCGCGCCTCGGCCCCGGCCGCACCCTGTGCGGGGGCGGGCCGGGGCCGAGGTGCTTCATCCACCTGCTCGCGCGGGGTGACCGCCGCTAGCGGGTGAACGTGCCGGGCGTCACTGTCATTGCGCGAATCCGATCGCGAAGACGTGGAAGTCTCCGTCGGTCGGGCTCGGCAGGGTGACGCTGGCGACCGTCTTGCCCGCCGTGAGCGTTCCGTCCACGGCGAACAGGTAGGTGTTGACGGTCTGGTTCGACGTGCCGCCGTCGGCGTTGCGGTACGTCGTCGAGGCGATCGTCTGGTCGCCGGAGGGGGCGGTCTCGCTGCCCGCGCCGAGCGTCCAGTCGCCGAAGTTCACCGGGATCTGCTGCGTGGTGCCGTCGGTGTAGGTCACCGTCAGCGTTCCGGTGGTTCCCGTCGACGGCGCGTTGGTCGCGCTGCCGAGCAGTCCGATCTTCGTGGCCGTGGTCGGCTGCAGCGGGATGGTCTGGCCGTTCGCCTCGATGTTGTCGAGCGCTCCGGCCTGGACGTTCGGCCACGTGTAGCTGACGCCGTCCGAGGTGATCGTGGCGCCGGGGGTCACGTTCTGCGCGGCGAGGGCGTTGGCGGAGTAGCTGTAGCCGTCTCCGTCGTAGTCGGCCGCGCTGGAGCCGCCGTCCGTCGAGATGCCGATGTTGGTGTAGTACGGCCAGAGCTCGCCGGGCGAGGCGACGTCCACGCTGAGCGTGCTCGGCAGCAGGGACGTGCCGCCGGACGACATCGCGAACGTCACCGGGTACGAGCCCTCCGTCGCACCCGCGGTGACCTTGAGCGCGACGCTCGCGGTCGAGTGCGCCGGGACGGTCAGCGTGCTGGAGGACGGGCTGACGGTCACTCCGCTGCCGCTCTCCGACCACTTCACCGTGGTCGGACTGCTCGTCAGGTTGGACGCGACGAGCTTCGCGCTGCCGCTCCCGCTCGGGGCCAGGATCAGCCCGGAGCCCGGCGAGACCGCGGCGAGAACCGAGGCCTCACCGGTGGAGTCGGACGGCGGCGCGTCGGTCGGCAGGCTCGCCCAGCTGGTGTTCGGGGTGGTGCCCAGCGTGAAGGAGAGCGTTCCGCCCTTGGTGGTGGCGTCCGCCGGTGCGTAGGCGTCGTTCCAGGAGCCGCTGTTCCAGGTGGCCGACTGCACGTACGGGGCCGCGGCCGCGGCGCCCTTGCCGTTGATCGTCAGGGTCTTGCCGCTCGCCAGCTTGACGACGGCCTTCGGGAACAGCGGGCTGCCCAGCGCGAGGGTCGAGGTGCCCGGGGTCTCCGGGTACATGCCGAGCGCGGACCAGACGTACCAGGAGCTCATCTCGCCGAGGTCGTCGTTGCCGGCCAGGCCGGAGGGCGAGTCGGTCCAGATCTGGTCCTGGACCTGCCGCACGTCCTTCTGGGTCTTGTACGGCTGGCCGGTGTAGTCGTACTCCCAGGGCAGTTCGAGGCTGGGCTCGTTGCTGAAGTCCGCCTTGTTGCCGCTGCCGCCGTCGATGCCCGAGAGCACCTGGTCGAGGTACGTGCTCGCGTAGTTGGCCGCGCCGCCGTCGGCCGCCGCGAGCCCGGCGATGTTGAAGGGCACCATGCCCGTGTACTGCCAGGAGCTACCCTCGACGAAGTCGGTGCCGCTGGACGGGTTGAAGCCCGCGAGCCAGGAGCCGTTCGCCAGGCGCGGCTGCATGAAGCCGGAGGCCGGGTTGTAGACGTTGGTCCAGTTGTTCGCGCGGGCCGCGAACTTCGCGTAGTCGGCCTTGTCGCCGGTCGCCTTGGCGAGCGAGGCGATGGCGTAGTCCGCCGAGTCGTACTCCAGCTGGGTGGAGACCGGTCCGTAGAAGTTGCAGCAGCCGTACGTCCCGTCGGCCGGCAGGTAGCCGATCGCGCTGGAACCGCTGATGTAGTTGAGTCCGGGCCGGTCGTCGTTGGTGGTCGTCGCCTCGGCGACCATGTCCTTGAGCGCGGTGGACGTGTCCCAGTCGCGCGCGCCGAAGGAGTAGTAGTCGGCGAGGATCTCGTCCGACGGGTCACCGACCATGACGTAGGTCTCGCCGTTGTTGTTGGACCACTTGGGGAACTCGCCGGTCTGCGCATAGTCGTCGAGCATGGACTCGGCCGTGTCGGAGGCGATCTGAGGATCTATCAACGCCTCGAGCTGGGCCTGCGATCGGTATATGTCCCAGCCCGAGTAGTTGCCGTATACGGCGGCGTGGCCCGAGTCGACTGTGTGCACCTTGCCGTCGAAGCCGGGGTACTGGCCGTTGACGTCGCTGACCACGTTCGGGTGCAGCGAGGCGTGGTAGAGCGCGGTGTAGAACACCGTGTCCTGATCAACGGTGCCGCCCTCGATCCGGATCTGGTCGAGCTGCTTGTTCCAGGCGCTCGCCGCCGCGGCCTTCGTGGAGTTGAAGTTCCAGCCCGGGTTCTCCGCCTTGCGGTTGGCGACCGCGTTCGCGCCGGAGACGTACGAGATGCCGACCTTGGCCTGGACGACCTGGCTGTTCGAGGTGTCGAAGGTGACGTAGCCGTCGTTGACGCTCGAGCCGGCCGCGCTCTTTGACAGCGTTGTCTTCGGCTGCGCGCCGTGGATCGCCGGCTTGTTGGCCGGCTCGGCCGAGTTCTTCGACGCGTCGGTCGCCGCCTTCTTCAGCGTCGCGGCGACGGCGTCGGTCCCGTCCGTGGTGAACGGGTGGTCGAAGACCATGTCGAAGTACACGGTGTACGTGTTCGTCGCGCCGCAGAAGTAGCCGCTGGTCACCGAGCCGCGGACCTCGGTGTCGCTGACCACGTCGAACTGCGTGGCGGAGTCGCCGTTGGCGCTGTCGTTGAGCTTGAAGATCAGGTTGGCCTGCGTGGTGGCCGGGAAGGTGAAGCGGGCCATGCCGGTCCGCGTCGTCGCGGTCAGCTCGGTGGTGACGCCGTTCGAGGTCTGCACCGAGTAGTAGCCGGGCGAGGCGCTCTCGCCCGTGTGCGAGAACGAGTCGTTCGCACCGGTGTCGACGGCGCCGACGGTCGGCAGCACCGGCACGTCGCCCTCGGCCGGGCAGCCCGGTCCGGACATGTGCGTGAGGCTGAAGCCGGTGATCGAGGAATCCGTGTACTCGTAGCCGCCGCCGTCCGGGCGGCTCGGGGTGTCCGGGCTCCACTGGACCATGCCGTAGGGCACGTCGGCGCCGGGGAAGTCGTCCGCGGAGTTGGTCGTCCCGATGAGGGGGTTGACGTAGGAGCCGGGATCGGTGACGAGGGCGTTGCTGGAGATCGCGACGCGGGTCGCGGCCGAGGCGCCCGGCGCGAGGGCGCCGAGACCGAGGGTCACGGCGGCCACGACGGGCACCGCCGCCCGCATCCGGGTTCTGCGACTGAAGGTGGGCAGGGAAGGCATGAGGGTGGTCTCCCAAGGGTCTGACAACGTTGTCATGCTCGCGTGTGACGATCCCGCAGATCTGAGGCCGTGTCAAGGGATCGGGTTCCGGAACCTGCCGCACCAGTTGACTAGACCAATTTTGCGGCGCACGATGCGCCGTAAACGCTTACGGCGCTTCGCAACGCGCGCCGTGCGCGTCACCCACAACACCTCCTTCGAGAAGGCGGGCAAGTCTGCATGCGCATATCCCGTGAAAGATCGACCCGAGCACCCCTCCTCCGCCGCCTCCTGGTCTGGCTCGCCGTCCCCGCCATGGTGGTCGCGCTGACCGACGTCGTCGCGGTCTCCTCCGCCTCCGCGACGACCGTGCCCGGGGCGCCCTCCGGCTGGTCCACCGTGTTCAGCGACAGCTTCGCCGGCTCGTCCGGCAGCGGCATCGACTCGCAGTGGATGTACGACACCGGCCAGGGCGTGTTCGGCACCGGCGAGGTCGAGACGATGACGAACTCGACGTCGAACGTGCACCTCGACGGCAACGGCCACCTCGACATCACCGCGCTCGGCAGCGGCAGCAACTGGACCTCCGGCCGCGTCCAGACCACGACCGCGAACGTCGGCGCCCCGGCCGGCGGCGAACTCGAGGTCACCGCGTCCATCGAGCAGCCCACCGGCGGCGTCGGCTACTGGCCGGCCTTCTGGATGCTCGGCCCGGGCCAGTGGCCGGAGAACGGCGAGATCGACATTATGGAGGACGTCAACTCCCTGTCCGAGCTCTCCGGCACCGTGCACTGCGGCACCGACCCCGGCGGCCCCTGCAACGAGACGAACGGCATCGGCAGCGGCCTCGTCGGCTGCGGCGGCTGCCAGTCGGGCTACCACACGTACACGATGATCCTGAACCGGACGAACACCTCGGCCGAGTCGATCACCTTCTACCTCGACGGCAACGCGTACTTCACCGTCAACGAGTCGCAGATCGGCACCAGCACCTGGCAGGCCGCGTTCGACCACAACATGTCGATCATCCTCGACCTGGCGATGGGCGGCGGCTACCCGAACGGCGTGTGCGGCTGCACCTCGCCGACGAGCAGCACGGCCTCCGGCGGCACGATGAGCGTGGCGTACGTCGCGGCGTACTCCACCTCGGGCTCGTCCTCGGGCGGCGGCGGTGGCGGTGGCGGCACGGGCGGGCAGTGGACCGGCCAGATCACCGGCTACCAGGGCCTGTGCCTGGACGACCGCGGCGCGAGCACCGCGCTGTACAACCCGGTCCAGGTCTACACCTGCAACAACACCGGCGCCCAGCAGTGGACGGTGGTCGAGGCGGGCAGCCTGATCAAGGACTACGGCATGTGCCTCGACATCAACGGAGGCGGCACCGCCGACGGTACGACCGTGGATCTCTACACCTGCAACGGCACCGGAGCACAGGTGTGGATACCGCAGTCGAACGGACAGCTCTACAACCCACAATCGAATAAGTGCCTTGATGATACGAACTACGGCGGTTCCGGTACCCAGCTGCAGATCTGGGACTGCACCGCCAACGACGCGGCACAGGTCTGGACGCTCCCGGCGGGCGCGATCTAGTCCGTGAGCGAACCGTCCCCGTGTCCCCGGCCCCGCGGCCGGGGACACGGGGACGGGACACCGGGACGGCGCACCGGGCGCGTGATTGACTGGACCCATGTCCAACTCTCCAGCGGCCGCCCGAGTCGGCCTGATCGGCTACGGCACGGCGGGCCGCTTCTTCCACGCCCCGCTGCTCGCCACCACCCCCGGCCTCGAGCTCGCCGCCGTCGTCACCTCGGACGCGGCGCGACGGGCCGACATCCACGCGGCGTACCCGGGCACGCAGGTCGTCGCCTCGGCCGACGAGCTGTGGCCGCTGGAGCTGGACCTGGTCGTCATCGCCTCCCCCAACAAGACGCACGTCCCGCTCGCCGAGGCCGCCCTCGCGGCGGATTCCGCGGTCGTCGTCGACAAGCCGCTGGCGATCACGTCGGCGGACGGACAGGCGCTGGTCGAGTCGGCGAAGGCGCGCGGCCTGCTGCTGAGCGTGTTCCAGAACCGCCGGTGGGACGGGGATTTCCGCACGGTCGCCCAGCTCGTCGCGGACGGCCGGCTCGGCACCGTCCAGCGCTTCGAGTCGCGGTTCGAGCGCTGGCGGCCGAAGCTCAAGGGCGGCTGGCGGGAGTCCGGCGGACCCGAGGAGGGCAGCGGCCTGCTCTACGATCTCGGCAGCCACCTCGTCGACCAGGCGCTTAACCTCTTCGGTCCCGCCGCCCACGTGTACGCGCAGGCCGACGTGCGCCGCGAGGGCGCGACGGCGGACGACGACACCTTCATCGCCCTGACCCACACGTCGGGCGTCCGCTCGCACCTCTGGGCCAGCGCCACCGCCGCCGCGCTCGGCCCGCGCTTCCGCGTGCTGGGATCGCAGGGCTCGTACGTGACATACGGCCTCGACGGCCAGGAGGACGAGCTGCGCGCCGGCCGCACGCCGCACGACGCGGGCTTCGGCGTGACTCCGCGCGAGCGGTACGGCACGGTCGGCGCGGAGGGCGAGTTCGAGACGTGGCCGACGCTGGACGGCCGCTACACGGACTTCTACGCGAGGATCCAGCGTGCGCTGCGCGGCGAGGGCCCGGTGCCGGTCGACCCGGGCGACGCCGTCGCCGCGCTCAAGGTGATCGAGGCCGCGCGGATCTCGGCGGACGAGAATCGCGTCGTCGTCCTCTGACGCGCCGGCGGAATCGCGCGGCCTTGCTGATTTCTATGGTCGCAGCCCTCTGACCAGGTGATCGAGTGCGTCGCCGAGGGCCTGGTCGATGTCGGCCTCCGGGATCACGCCGATCGAGGCGAGGTTCGCGACTCCGTGCACGGTGAAGAACGCCGAGTACGCGATCCGCTCGACGTCGCCGGCGTGCACGTCGCCGGTGCGCTGGCCGTCGGCGATCGCGGCGTACACGGGCGCCGCCAGACGCATCCAGGCCTCGTGCATGTCGTCGAGCGCGTCCGTGTCCGCCTTGCTGGAGAACATCAGCGCAATGAGCTCGCGCTCGCTCACCGCGAAGTCCACCGTCGCCCGGGCGAGCGCCTCGAGCCGGGCGCGGAATCCGGCCTCGGGGCCGGGATCGGCCTTGGCCAGCGCCTCGGCCATCCGCGCGAACCCGAGCAGGGCGACGGCGTCGAGCAGCGCGCGCCGGTCCTTGAAGTGGCGGCTCGGCGCGGCGTGGCTGACGTTGAGATCGCGCGCCAGCTCGCGCAGCGAGAGCGCCGAGGCCCCCTTCTCCCGCAGCGTCCGCCCGGCCTGTTCGAGGAGTGCGGCGCGCAGGTCGCCGTGGTGGTAGGAGCGGTTCGCCATGGTCAGCAGGATACAAAAGGCCGCGCGTGTTGTCATTGACAACTTTGTTGGCAGTGGCTACATTCGGGGCCATGGGAACATGGAGCACGAACGATCTTCCGAACCTGACCGGCCGCACGGTGATCGTCACCGGCGCGAACAGCGGCATCGGCCTGGCCACCACCCGCGCGCTGGCCGGAGCCGGCGCGCACGTCGTCCTCGCGGTGCGCGACGTCGAGCGCGGCCGGGCCGCCGCCGCGAGCGCGCCCGGCAGCACCGAGGTGCGCCGCGTGGACCTGGCCGACCTCTCCAGCGTGCGCGCGTTCGCCGCGGAGTGGGACGGCGAGATCAGTGTGCTGATCAACAACGCCGGGATCATGATGGTCCCCGAGGGCCGGACAGCGGACGGCTTCGAGCGCCAGTTCGGCACGAACCACCTGGGCCACTTCGCGCTCACCAACCTGCTGCTGCCGCAGATCACTGACCGCGTCGTCACGCTCTCCTCGCGCGCGCACCAGTGGGACCGCGGCCGGATGTACTTCGACAACCTGAACCTGACCGGCAACTACTCGCCGACCCGCGCGTACGCCCAATCGAAGCTCTCGAACCTCCTGTTCACGGCCGAACTGCAGCGTCGGCTGACGGCGGCCGGCTCGTCGGTGCGCTCGCTGGCCGCGCATCCCGGCTACGCGGCCACGGAGCTCCAGTCGCATTCGGGCAGCCGCGTCACCGGCGCGCTGCTGAAGGTCGGCAACGCGGTCTTCGCGCAATCTGCCGAGGCGGGCGCGCTGCCGTCGCTCTACGCCGCGACGCAGGACCTCCCCGGGGACAGCTTCGTCGGCCCCGACGGCTTCGCCGAGATGCGCGGCGGCCCCAAGCTCGTCGACCGCTCCGACGCCGCCAAGAACACGGAGAGCGCCGCGCGGCTGTGGTCGCTGTCCGAGGAGATGACCGGCGTGAAGTTCCCGTTCTGACGGGGCGTCGGAGCGGGTTCGCCAAGGCGGCGCGGAGGCGTCACGGGCGCGGAGGTATCAGCGGCGCGTATCCGTCAGCAGCCAAGGCGGCGCGGAGGCGTCAAGGACGCGGATCCGTCAGCGGCCGAGAGCGGCACGGATCCGTCACCACCGCGGGCTCGCCAAGGCGGCGCGGAGGCGTCAGCGGCGGGCGACCTCGTTGAAGTCCACGTCCCTCGCGTGGGGCGCTATCTCGACCTCGTCGCCCAGGGCCCATTCCGCCACCCGGGCGACGTGGTGGGCCGGGACTCGCTCGGCCAGCCCGTCGACGGCGGGAATGTCGTAGGTCCCGTGCGCGTCGTGCGGCAGGAGAACCCGGTAGCCGCGCTCCATCGCTCCCCTGGCGGTCGCGCCGACGCACATCTCCGACTGCACGCCGCAGACCACGAGGCGGTCCACGTCGTACTGATGCAGTAGCTCGTTCAGCCGAGTGCCGACGAAGCCGTCGTCCTTCGTCTTGCGTACGACGACTTCCGTGTCGCTCAATCGGACGGGCAGCGCCAACTCCCAGCCGGGCGTCCCCGGCTCGTCCGGCGCGCCGTCCGGGCCGTCGTTCTGCAGGTGGACGACGAGGGCGCCGGTGGCCCGGGCGCGGCCGAGCAGCAGCCGGATGTTCTCGAGCAGCGGCCCGGGGCCGGGCACGGCGTGCGGCCCGCGGACGAAGGCGGTCTGCAGGTCCACGACGATCAGCGCGTCGGCCATCAGTGGGCCCCCTCGGATCGGAGCGAGGCCGCGAGCACGGCGATCTGCGTGCGGCGCTCTATCGCGAGCACGGTCAGGATGTGCGAGACGTGGTTCTTGATCGTGCGCTCGGAGAGGTTGAGCCGGCAGCCGATCTGGCGGTTCGTCAGCCCCTCGCCGATCAGCCGGACGATCTCCCGATCGGTCACGCCGAGGTCCCGCAGCGGGTCCGACCTGGCCGCCTCGATGCGCATGCGTTCGAGCAGGCCGTCCGAGCCCGGGGCGTCGAGCAGCGAGCCTCCGGCGGCGATCTTGCGCACGGCGTCGATCAGCTCCGCGCTGTGCACCGACTTCAGGACGTAGCCCGCGGCACCGGCGTCGAGCGCGTCGAGCAGTATCGGGTCGTCCTCGGACACGGTGAGCATCAGGCAGGCGGCCGGGTTCGGCTCGGCGCGGATCGCCCGGCACAGGGCCACGCCGTCGCCGTCCGGCAGGCGCGTGTCCAGCAGCACCACGTCCGGCCGCGTCGCCTGGATCCGGGCGAGCGCGTCGGCCGCGAGCGCCGCCTCGCCCACGAGCTCGATCTCGCTCTCGACCTCCAGCAGCGCGGCCACGCCGACGCGCAGCAGTTCCTGGTCGTCCACGATGAAGACGCCGATCGTCATGCCGCCTCGCCGCCTCCGTGCTCGTCGCTGCCATCAGCCTTCGACCCTGCAATACGCGTCCGCATATCGTCAAGCTGACACGCAGGGCGCCGGGGAGTCAGGTCGCGGTCCAGCCGCCGTCGAGCACCAGCGTCGCTCCGGTCATATAAGAGGAGTCGTCGGAGGCCAGGTAGGCGCAGGCCGAGGCCACCTCCTCGGCCCGGCCGAGCCGGCCGAGCAGGGTGCGCCCCTCGATGGTCCGGCGCAGCCGCTCCGGGTCGGAGGTCGAGTTGATCACCTCGTGCAGCTGCTGCGTCGAGATCGGCCCGGGACACAGGGCGTTGACGCGTATCCCGGCCTTCGCGTGGTCCGCCGCGAGCACCCGCGTGAGCTGCACGAGCGCCGCCTTCGAGGTGCTGTAGGCGGCCGGGCCCGGCGCGCCGACGAGCGCCAGCTCCGAGGACATGTTGACGATCGAGCCGCCGCCGCCGCGCTCCATCGCCGGGATCGCGGCCTTGGCGCACAGGAACGCGCCGCGCAGGTTGACGCTCATCAGCTCGTCCCACACCGCGCCGCCGCCGTCCAGGACGCTGCTCGCGAATGCGAAGGTCGCGTTGTTGACGAGCACGTCGACCCGGCCGAACTCGGCCTCGATCTCCGAGAACAACGCCATGACGTCGGCTTCGTCCGCCACGTCGGCGTGGATGTAGAGGGCCTTCGCGCCGGACTCGACGAGCATCCGGGCCTCGGCCGACGCGTCGTGCACGTCGGCGAGCACCACCCCCGCCCCCTCGGCGGCGAAACGCCCCGCGGTCGCCAGGCCTATCCCGCCCGTGGCGCCGGTGATGACGGCGACTTTGTTGCTCAAGCGCATGTACTCGTCCTCTCCGCCCCGGGAAACGCGCCGGAACGGTGTGGGTGGGTGCGATCGGTGGGTGGTCGCAGCACTCACAGCGCCGGCGGCTGTGGGTTCCGCCCCGTCACCATAGCGGTACTCCGCGCTTACAGGGCGCGCGGCGACTCTGCTTTGTATCCGGGGACTGACGGCCAGCGGACGATGAGCATCACGCTCTCCTGCTCGGCGACCCAGGAATGGTCCACGCCCCTGCCCCACGTCACGTAATCGCCCGGCTCGGCGAGCAGCACGTCGCGGTCCGGGAAGCGCAGCCTGAAGCGCCCGGACACCAGCACCGCGAACGTCGTGCGGGCCTCGCCGCGCACCCACTGCGCGCGCTCCTCCCCCGCCGGATGCACACCCCACTTGATCTCGATCTCGTCGCTGTGCCGCGGGTCGCCGGGCGGCATGAAATGCCCGAGCAGCCACCCCGCGTTCGCCGCCCCCTCCGCCGGGGCCCTGCCGACGTACACCTCTGCGCTCACGCGGGCAGGCTAGCGCAGGAAGATCCGCCGCCAATTGCGGGCGGCGGGCCTGCCAGCGCGTTATCGTGCTGACATGCTCGCTCCGCCGAAGGGCCTGACTGAGGACGCGCTGGCCGCGACGCTCTCGCGCGGCTGGGGGATCGAGGTCGCGGGCCTCGAGTACCGGGCCGTGGGCTTCGGCAGCCACCACTGGGAGGTCGTGGAGGCCGGCGGCGCGCGCTGGTTCGTCACGGTGGACGAGCTGGCCAGGCGGCGGCACGCGGCCGACGAGACGTACGCGCAGGTCCAGGCGCGGTTGGCGGCCGGGATCGGGGCGGCGCGGGCGCTGCGGAACCTCGGCGAGCGCTACGACTTCGTGGTCGCGCCGGTCCCCTCCCTCGACGGCGCCGTACTGATCCCGGCGCGCGAGGGATTCTGCGTGGCGGTGTATCCGCTGCTGGAGGGCGAGAGTTTCCGCTGGGGCGAGTTCCGCTACGAGGACCAGCTGCCCGCCGTCGTCGCCATGCTGATCGACGTCCACAGCGCGCCCCCCGGCTCGGCGCGCGGCGCGATGGCCGACGACTTCGGCATCCAGATGCGCCACGAACTCGAACGAGCCCTCGCCGACGGCACCGCCGTCACGGATCACGGCCCGTACTCGATCCCGCTCGGCGCCCTGATCAGCCACCACGAGCAGTCCGTCACCGCCGCGCTCAAGCGGTACGACGCCCTGGTCTCGCGCGTGGGCCCCGATGCGCACCGCGTCCTCACCCACGGCGAGCCGCACGCCGGGAACACGATGTTCACGGCCGAGGGCTGGAAGCTCATCGACTGGGACACTGCCCAGGTCGCCCCGCCCGAGCGCGACCTGTGGAACCTCGACCCCGGCGACGGCTCGGTGCTGCACGAGTACGCCGAGGCCACCGGCTACGCGCCGAACCACGAGCTCATCGACCTGTACTCGCTCCGCTGGGACCTCACCGACCTCGCCGTCTTCGCCGGCGAGTTCCGCCGCGAGCACGGCGACGACGCGAACACCGCGAAGGCGTGGGTGAGCGTCCAGAGCGTCATCGAGGCGCTCGGCCGCTAGGCCGTGTCTTCAAACTTGCGTTGGATCAGGCCGCGGCGTCTGACGCGTGCGCTCGCAAGGCGCAGGGGCGGGCGCATACTCGGTCGTCTGCAACCGCCCCTGCAACGCCGCGAGCGTGCGTGGCAGGCGTCGCGGACCCGGCGATAGTTTGAAGACACGGCCTAGGCGCTGCTGACCGGATCGGTCCGCTCCCGGACCGGATTCGATCTACCGCGACACCGGCTCCGGTGGACAGAATCGTCGTATGCCATCCAACAGAGCTTTGATCGTCATCGACGTCCAGGAGTCCTTTCGCGCGCGGCCGATCTGGGCCACGATCTCCAACCCGGACATCGTGGACGATGTGAACCGACTCGTGGCGCACGCGCGCGGCGCTGGGGACCTCGTCGTGTGGGTGCTGCACTCCGAGACGGGCAGCGGCGGCGTGTTCGATCCCGCCTCCGGCTTCGTCCGCTACATCGAGGGCCTCTCCCCCGAGGCCGGCGAGCCGCAGATCACCAAGACCTCGCACAACGCGTTCACCACGACGAACCTCGGCCAGATCCTCACCGCGCACGGTGTGCGCGAGGTCGCGATCTGCGGCATCCGGACCGAGCAGTGCTGCGAGACCACGGCCCGGGTCGCGTCCGACTTCGGGTACGACGTCACCTTCGTCATCGACGGCACGGCCACGAACCCGATCCCGCACCGCGCGCTGGTCGAGTCCGTCGGCGACCCGGACGCGCTCACGGCCGAGCAGCTGCTCGCCGATCCGCGCACCTTGTCCGCGCAGGCCGTGATCGAGCGGGTCGAGTACGCGCTGGCGGGGCGCTTCGCCCGGATCGCGACCGTCGACGAAGTGGTCTCCGGCGCGCTGGACGAAGTCGGAGTACGCTGACCGGATCGTGAAGGTCGTCTTCCTGCTCACGCCGCATCTGCACCTGCTGGACCTCGCCGGCCCGGCCCAGGTGTTCTCGACGGCGGCCGAATTCGGCTACCCGTACGAGTTGTTCTACGTGGCGGAGCGGGAGGAGGTGCCGACCGCGCAGGGCCTCGGACTGCGCGCGAGCACGATGTGGCCCGAGCTCGCCGCCGAGGACCTGATCATGGTGCCCGGCAGCGGGCAGCCGACGCTCGCCACCGGCCCGCGGCCGCGGGGTTCGACGCTGGACCGGCTCGTCGCACACCACGCTGCCGGAGGCTCCGTCGCCAGCGTGTGCTCGGGGGCGGACGTCCTCGGCCAGGCCTGCCTGCTCGACGGGCGCCGCTGCACGACGCACCACGGGCTTCAGGACGAGCTCGCGCGCCGCTACCCGAGGGCCCGGGTCGAGCGCGACGTGCTGTTCGTGCTCGACGAGCGCGTCGTCACCTCGGCCGGCATCGCGAGCGGCATCGACCTCGCGCTGCACCTGCTGGCCACGCGGCACGGACCGGCGGCGGCCGCGCGCGTGGCCCGCGACATGGTCGTCTACGCGCGGCGCACCGGGGACGAGTCGCAGAACAGCGCGATGCTGCGGCACCGCTGGCACCTGCGCGACGCCGTGCACCGCGCGCAGGACCAGATCGACACGCACTACGCGCAGCCGTTGCGGCTGACCGAGCTGGCCGCCGTGACCGGCGTGAGCGAGCGGACGCTGACCAGGCAGTTCGTGGAGAGCACCGGCCTGACCCCGCTGCGCTACCAGCAGATGCTGCGGGTCGAGCACGCCGAGCACATGATCAGCCACGGCGAGACGGTCGAGGCCGCGGCGCACGCCGTGGGCTTCGCGGACGCCCGGATGCTGCGCCGGCTCCGGGCGCGCGCCCCCTTGACCGCCGAAAAGTGATATCACTATGCTATCCCTCCAGGGGGCGCAGACCGCGCCCGGTTCTCGACGAGGGCGGCGACCAGCCATGAGCACACCCATCACCACGACCGGCCGGGTGCCGGTGGTTCCGGTCAGCGAGCGCGAGCAGCCCAGCCTCGCCGGCATCCCCATGCTGGTCCTCGGCGTGGTGCTGCTCGGCGGCGGCATCGCGCTGCTGACCGCGTCGAAGTCCGTCTCGCCGGCGCCCGGGATCATCGTGCTGGTGGCGGCCGTCCTCGCGGTCAAGGGCCTCACCCCCATCTCGCCGGGGCAGGCGCGCGTGGTGGCGCTGTTCGGCCGCTACCTCGGCACGGTGCGCACCACCGGCCTGCGCTGGGTCAACCCGTTCACCACCCGGCAGCGCGTCTCCACCCGGATCCGCAACCACGAGACGCAGACGCTCAAGGTCAACGACGCCGACGGCAACCCGATCGAGATGGCCGCAGTCGTCGTCTGGCAGGTCGAGGACACCGCGAAGTCCGTCTACTCGGTCGAGGACGCGCGCGACTTCGTCACCACCCAGGCCGAGACCGCCGTGCGGCACATCGCCGGCCACTACCCGTACGACTCGCGCGGCCTCGACCGGATCTCGCTGCGCGACAGCGCCGACGAGGTCACCTCGCAGCTCTCCAGCGAGCTCTCGCAGCGGGTCGCGGCGGCGGGCGTGACCATCATCGAATCGCGGATCACGCGGTTGTCCTACGCTACGGAGATCGCGCAGGCGATGCTGCGCCGCCAGCAGGCCGACGCCGTCGTCGCCGCCCGCGAGCGGCTGGTGGAGGGAGCGGTGGGCATGGTGCGCACGGCGCTGCGGCAGATCGCGGAGGAGAACCTGGTGGACCTGGACGAGGAGCGCAAGGCCACGATGGTCAGCAACCTGCTGGTGGTGCTGTGCAGCGACCAACCGGCGTCGCCGGTGGTGAACACCGGCACGCTCTACCAGTGAGCTGATATGGCAGAGCGCAAGAGCATCCTGCTCCGGCTCGATCCGAAGGTCCACGACGCGCTCGCGCGCTGGGCCTCGGACGAGCTGCGCAGCACCACGGCCCAGATCGAGTTCCTGCTCAGGCAGGGCCTCGCCCAGGCGGGCCGGCTGCCGCGCGAGGTCGGCGGCATGCCCCGCCGCGGCCGGCCCCCCAAGGAGGCGGCGGCGGGCGAAGACGACGGGAATCCGCCGGACGCGAGCAGGGAGGCCGACGGCGCGGAGCCCGACTCGGCGACGTGACCGGCGGGCTGACCTGCGATCCTCGACACGCTCTCGGTGAGCTGCCAGAATAGTGAGTGGAGGGGAGTATTCCCCCGACGATTCGGTCGTCACCACGGATCGGCCCCATGGCCGGTCCCGGCCGGTCGGCCCGCGCGTTCGCGACGCGGGTGGAAGAGACCTCCGGCGATGTCTCGTACGCCGGAGGAATGCCATGCACGTCCCCTTCTGGGTCTGGGCGGCCACGGTCGCCGGCCTGTCCGTCCTGATCGCCGTCGACTTCTTCGTCGGCCGCAAGCCGCACCGCGTCAGCCTCCGCGAGGCCGCGCTCTGGGGTGTTTTCTGGGTGGTCGCCGCGGGCGTCTTCTGCGCCGGACTCTGGTGGTCCGGCGGCGCGCGCGAGGCGGGCGAGTTCCTCGCCGGCTATGTGACGGAGAAGTCCCTGTCCGTCGACAACCTCTTCGTCTTCGTGCTCATCATGAGCCGCTTCGCGGTCCCGGCCGAGCTTCGGCAGCGCGTGCTGCTGGTCGGGGTGCTGCTCGCGCTCGTCATGCGCACGGCGTTCATCGCCCTCGGCGCCGCCGTCATCGCCTCGTTCACCTGGGTCTTCTTCATCTTCGGCGCGGTGCTCGTGTGGACGGCGTGGAAGCTGGTCACCGGCGGCGGCACGGCCGAGGAGGAGTTCCACGAGAACGCCCTGCTTCGCCGCGTGCGCAAGGCCCTGCCGAGCACCGAGGGCTACCACGGCACCCGGCTGACGGTCCGCGAGGCCGGCCGCCGCCTGGTCACGCCGCTGTTCGTGGTCATCGTCGCGCTGGGGACGACGGACCTGCTGTTCGCGCTGGACTCGATCCCGGCGATCTTCGGCCTGACGAAGGACCCGTACATCGTCTTCACCGCGAACGCCTTCGCGCTGATGGGCCTGCGCCAGCTCTACTTCCTCATCGGCAGCCTGCTCGACCGGCTGATCTACCTCTCGTACGGGCTCGCGGCGATCCTCGGCTTCATCGGCGTGAAGCTGGTCCTCGAGGCGCTCCCGTCCATCGGGGTGCACCCGCCGCACATCTCGACGTCGCTGTCCCTCTCGGTCATCGCCGTGGTCCTCGCGGCGACCGCGGCGGTCAGCCTGATCGTCGCCGCCCGACGGAACTCGGACACCCCAGCCGCGGTGTGACCGCCGGGCGCTTTCGAATAAAGCCCTGGAAGGAGTAGCGCGGGTCGTGGCCGGGTCGCGGGTGCACCAGCATGTCGATCATGGAAACGACGAGGTGCCGGCGGACGGCGGTCATCGGCGGCGTGGCGCTCGCGGCGGTGTGCGCGGCGGGCAGCGCGGTCGGCGCGGCGGCCAATCCGATCATCATTCAGCCGAACCCGGTCGCTCCGGGCGGGACGATCTCGGTGTTCGACGGCGGCAACTGCGACTTCCCGTCCACCGGAACCGTCACGTTCACGGGCGGCGGGAGCGTGGCCATTCCGTCCATCCGCATCAGCCCCCTGCAGAACATGATCGGCGGCACCGGTCCGATCCCGGCCAAGGCGACGCCTGGCACGTATCAGGTCTCGCTGACGTGCACGACCTCGGGCGGGCATACCGAAGGCCCGTTCACCGGCACGCTCAAGGTCGCGTCTGGTGCGAGCTCCGGCGTGAATCCGACCGGCGGCGCGAAGACCGGCGACGGCGCGTCGCTGACGACGCCGGGCGGGTTGGCGGAGGGTATCGCGCTGGTCCTGATCGGCGGCGGTGCATGGCTCTTCCTGCGCAAGCGGCGCGCCAGCGCGTAAGGGCGGAGACACCCAGTCACTCGTGCGGCGCGGCACAGTCCGACTCAGCGCGGCGCGCCGCGGTGTGTAACGCGGCACAGCACAGCTCAGCGCCGCGTGCCACGGCCCTGGACCGCCGACCGGCGGTCCAGGGCCGGCTCCGTCACGCGAGCACGCTCGCCGGGTCGGTGTTGGCGCCGCACAGGATCACGGCCACGTGCTCATCTTCTTCGGGCACGTATACGCCCTGCGACAGTGCGGCGAACGCGGTGGCGCCGCCGGGCTCGACGACCACCCTTCTGCGGTCCCACAGGTCGCGTCGCGCCTGCATGATCGCGTCGTCGGTGACCAGGAGGCTGGTCACGTTCGGGCTCTGGGCCAGGTCGAAGGCCATCCGGGAGACGCGGCGTGCGCCGAGGGCGTCGGCCGCGACCGAGTCCACGGCGACGTCGACGGGGCGGCCGGCCTCGAGGGACGCGTTCAGCGCGCGGCAGTTCTCCGGTTCGACGGCCACGACGCGGATCGGGCTGTCGGCGACGGCCGCGGCGATTCCGGAGAACAGGCCGCCGCCGCCGACCGACACGACGATCGTGTCCACGTCGGGGACCTGCCCGAGCAGTTCCGTCGCGATGGTGCCCGCGCCGGCGGCGATCAGGGGGTTGTCGTACGCGTGGGAGAGCAGGGCGCCGGATTCGCGGGCGAATTCGATCGACGCGGCGAGGGCGTGCGCGTACTCGGTGCCGACCAGGCGCACGTCCGCTCCGTAGCCGCGCAGCTTGGCGACCTTGAACGCGGGCGCGGTCTCCGGCACGAAGACCGTCGCACGGGTCTGCGTCGCCCGGGCCGCCCACGCGCACGCCAGGCCCGCGTTGCCGCCAGAGGCGATGGCGATGCCCGCCTCGGGCATCGTGCCGCCCCGCAGATGGAAACCCGCGAGGTTCGCCGCGCCGCGCGCCTTGAAGCTGCCGGTGTGCTGCATGTACTCGAGCGCGAACGTGACCCGGCGGCCAGGATGGAGGTCCGTGTCCGCGGGCGCGACCGCGAGCGGGCGGACACGGCCGGCGATGCGGTCCTGCGCGGCCTTGACGTCGGACGGCCCGAGCGGCGACGGGTCGAGGCCGGCGGCAGGTGCGCTCACGATGCGGCCCTCCCGGGTTCGTGATCGGCGGAGGTCGGGAACGGCAGCACGTCGACGAGCGCGTCGGCCGCCTCGTCCGGGATCCAGTGGCTCACGCCCTCGAGCTCGACGAAGCGGTACGGGCCGGCCGCGTACGCCACGCAGCGCTCGGCGGCGTCGCGCGAGATCGCGATGTCGCCCGTCGACCAGACGAAGACCACCGGGGCCTCGATAGCGGGCACCGAGGTGCCCTCGCCGAACTTGGCCGCGCGGTACCAGTTGAGGGCGGCGCGCAGCGCGTCCGGCTCGCCGAGCACGGAGAGGTGCGGTTCGATCACGGAATCCGGCAAGGGGTGATAAAGAGCACGCAATCGCCGCGCGCCGTCCTCGAGCAGAACCCCGACGGCCTTCTCCGGATCGCGGAAGAGCTGGACGTATTCGGACATCTTCCGCTGCCGCGGACTCTGCGCGAGCGCCTCGGCGAACGCGGCCGGGTGCGGGACCGAGACCGCGGTGAGCGTGCGAACACGCTCCGGATAGCGGGCCGCGAGGTACCAGCCCACCATCGCCCCCCAGTCGTGGCCGACGACGTCCACGTGTTCGATCCCGCACGCGTCGAGCAGGCCCGCGATGTCGGCGGCGAGCGCCGGCAGGGCGTACGCGGACGGGTCGGCCGGGCGCGCTCCCGGAGAGTATCCTCGCTGGTCAGGGGCGATGAGCCGGAGCGGAGCTCGCGACGCGGCGAGCCGGGCCGCGACCGCGTCGTACGCGCGGTGGGTCTGCGGGAAGCCGTGCAGCAGCAGCACCGGGCGGCCGCCGGGGACGCCCCGCTCGGCCACGGTGAAGGTCAGGTCGCGCACCGCCACCTCGCGGATCCGCCAGCCGCCCTCGCCCCCCGCCGCCGGGTCCGCCGCATCCCGGGTGACGCCTTCGTCGCCCTGGGTATCGAATTCCGCCACGGGAACCGCCCTCTCACCGTCGATCGCCGCCGTTCAGACCGCTTCGGATCGACCCTACGCCACCCCGCGCGAGCGCCGCGGAATCCACGGCCCGTCAGCTGACCCGGCGTCAATTCCCGGAAATTGTCCGAATTATTCATGAATATCGAAGTCTGCGCACAGCCGTTTGAGGAGTGGATCAACCACCCTCCGCATCGTTATCGTTCAGTGACATTTCTGGCTCGAAACCCGGGTCCGTTTTGGCCTAGTGTGCTCATCCAGTTGCTGGTGTTCAGATACGAACTTACGCATCGACAGCAACACCGCCGAGTTCACGCGGACGCGACAGCCGTCCGCGAGGAGCCGGGGACCCAATCCCCCTGGGGTGAATCCGCGTCCGCGCGGTAGGGCGACCTCTTGCGCCCGAACCCGTCAGCTAACCCGGTAGGCGGCCAAAGAGGAAAGAGCAAGCATGTCTTCGCACCGCAAGCCCAGGCTTTTCAGCGCCCGAAAGCGGGCCCGGGCCGTAACCCTGTGTGCCGCCACCATCGGCGCCGCCGCGATGCCCGCCCTCGCTCAGGCCGCGACCAGCGGGTCGAGCGCGACCGCCGCCGTGACCGTGCACCCCAAGGCCACCACGCACGTCGCCAGCGCCGTCGTGCGCACCGCGGCCCTGCAGGCGGCCAAGGCCACGAGCACCGGCACCGTCATCGCCGTCTCGGACACCACCGGCTCCTCGTCGTCCTCGTCCTCGAGCGACAAGACCTACACCGTGGTCTCCGGTGACACCCTGTCCGGCATCGCCGAGCGCGAGCTGGGCAGCGGCGACAAGTACTCCGAGATCTTCTCGGCGAACAAGGACAAGTCCGAGTCGGACGGCCGCACCTTCACCGACCCGAACCTGATCTACCCGGGCTGGACCCTCGAGATCCCGACGGCCTCGGCCACCGAGAGCAGCTCCGGCTCGTCGAACTCGTCGAGCTCCTCCTCCGACTCGGACGGCTCCGCCTCGTCGAGCTCGAGCAGCTCGTCGAGCTCCAGCGGCAGCTCGTCCAGCGCCTCCGCCGACTCGGCGTCGTCCTCCTCCTCGTCGAGCTCCTCGTCCACCTCGTACGCGGACAACCTGGACGGCTGGATCAACGAGGCCATCTCGATCCTGAACGCGAACGGCTACTCCGTCTCGTACAACGCGATCTACGAGACCGCGATGAACGAGTCGAGCGGCAACCCGGACGCCGAGAACAACTCCGACTCGAACGCCGCCAACGGCAACCCGTCGAAGGGTCTGATGCAGACCACGCAGACCACCTTCGACGCGTACGCCCTCTCCGGCTACAACGACATCTGGAACCCGGTCGACAACATCATCGCGGCCGCGATCTACGCGCAGGACACCTACGGCGGCCTGGACAACGTCGTGTCCGCCCGCTGCGGCGGCTCCTGCTGGTACGGCTACTAGGCCGAAGAGCCGGCACCGCCGGCACCGCGGACCTCACGCACAGCGCACCACGCGGTACGCGACGAGGTCCCGGGCGTCACACCTCTCCCGACGCCCGGGGCTCCGCCGCGTACCGCGTCGCCGCGTTTGGATGGGGATTGCGGGCAGACGGATACCCGCCGTGCCGACGAGGATCGGCACGGCGGGCTGCAGGGATCCATCTATCTCAGCGCTCTTCGATCAAGTACCTCCTCTTCGAGATCGGTGAGCAGCCGCGACCTGATCATGAATCGCACGCCCTCGGGAGCCTCCAGCGAGAAACCGCTGCCGCGTCCTGGGACGACGTCCACGGTCAGGTGTGTGTGGCGCCAGCGCTCGAACTGCCCGGCGCCCATCCAGAAGGAGACCGGTTCGGCGACGCCGGGCACCTCGAGCCGCTCCAGGAGCACGTCCGCGGAACCCGTGCGGAACTCCCCGGCGAGGTAGCACATCGGCGAGCTGCCGTCGCAGCAGCCTCCGCTCTGATGGAACATCAGCGGCCCGTTGGCCGCGTACAGGTCGCGCAGCACCGCGGCCGCCGCCTCGGTGACGGCGACGCGGTGGACCGCCGTTTCCTCAGCCATCTTCGCTCCGCACCGCCCTTCGTTGTTCGCGTGACGTCGATGTCTCCGGCCGGCGCCGCTGCCCCGGCGCCGGCCGCCCTCGCTCCCCTGCGGCCGCGGCCTAGAAGAAGCCCATCGCCTTCGGGCTATAGCTGACCAGCAGGTTCTTCGTCTGCTGGTAGTGCTCGAGCATCATCTTGTGGTTCTCCCGGCCGATGCCCGAGCCCTTGTACCCGCCGAAAGCCGCGTGCGCCGGGTAGAGGTGGTAGCAGTTCGTCCACACCCGGCCGGCCTGGATCGCCCGGCCGGCCCGGTAGGCGGTCCCGGCGTCGCGGGTCCACACGCCGGCCCCGAGGCCGTAGAGCGTGTCGTTGGCGATCTTGATCGCGTCGTCGAAGTCGTCGAAGGCGGCGACCGAGACGACCGGGCCGAAGATCTCCTCCTGGAAGATCCGCATGTGGTTCGCGCCCTCGAAGATCGTCGGCTGCACGTAGTAGCCGCCGCTCAGCTCGCCGCCGAGGTCGAGGCGCTCGCCGCCGGTGAGCACCTTGGCGCCCTCGGCCTGGCCGATCTCCAGGTAGGACAGGATCTTCTCGAGCTGGTCGTTCGAGGCCTGCGCGCCCACCATCGTGTCGGTGTCCAGCGGGTGGCCCCGCACGATCCGCTCGGTGCGGGCGACCGCGTCGGCGAGGAAGTCGTGGTAGTGGCCGCGCTGGATCAGGGCCCTGCTCGGGCAGGTGCACACCTCGCCCTGGTTCAGCGCGAACATCGTGAAGCCCTCGAGCGCCTTGTCGTAGAAGTCGTCGCGGGCGCTGGAGACGTCGTCGAAGAACACGTTCGGGCTCTTGCCGCCGAGCTCCAGGGTGACCGGCTTGATGTTCTCGCTGGCGTACTGCATGATCAGCCGGCCGGTGGTGGTCTCGCCGGTGAAGGCGATCTTGGCGACCCGGGCGCTGGAGGCGAGCGGCTTGCCCGCCTCGACACCGAAGCCGTTGACGATGTTGACCACGCCGGGCGGCAGCAGGTCCGCGATCAGGCCCATGAGGAAGTGCACCGACGCCGGGGTCTGCTCCGCCGGCTTGAGCACCACGGCGTTGCCCGCGGCGAGCGCCGGGGCGAGCTTCCAGACGGCCATCAGGATCGGGAAGTTCCACGGGATGATCTGGCCGACGACGCCGAGCGGCTCGTGGAAGTGGTACGCGACGGTGGCGTCGTCGAGCTCGGCGAGGCTGCCCTCCTGGGCGCGCAGGGCTCCGGCGAAGTAGCGGAAGTGGTCGATCGCGAGCGGGATGTCGGCGGCCAGGGTCTCCCGGATCGGCTTGCCGTTCTCCCAGGTCTCGGCGAGCGCGAGTTCGGCGAGGTGCTCCTGCATCCGGTCGGCGATCTTGTTGAGCACGTCGGCGCGCTGCGCGGCGGGGGTGCGGCCCCAGCCGGGCGCGGCCGCGTGCGCGGCGTCGAGGGCGCGCTCGACGTCCTCGGCGGTGCCCCGGGCGACCTCGCAGAACGTCTGCCCGGTGACCGGGGTCGGGTTCTCGAAGTACCTGCCGCCGGCCGGCGGGACGTACTCGCCGCCGATCCAGTGGTCGTACCGGGTCGAAAAGGACATCAGTGCGTCGGGCTGGCCCGGCGCCGCGTACCGCGTCATCGTGCGCCTCCACGGGAGAGTCGGGCCGCTCGCCGTTGCGCGGCCTCGATCCCGAGGCTAGTCCGCGGAACGTTACGTCAACGTTGCATTCGGTGACGTACGGGCCGCGGCACCCGGTCCCCGGCCAATCGGCGCACGTGGCCGGCCGCTTCGGCGCGGCGCGCCCCGGGCGGCAGCAGCGGGACGAGGCGCTCCCAGGCGTCGAGGTCGTCGGGGCCGCAGCGTTCGAGCCAGACGTCGATCAGCTTCGGGTCGCCGGATTCGAGCACTGCGGTGCGCAGCCTGGCGTCGATCCGGTTCCGCTCGTCGAGTACGGACGGGGCCTCGGAGCGCGGCAGCAGCGGACCGGCGTACGCGTCGAGCGCGGCCTGCGCGTTCTTCTCGCGCAGCGCCCTGGCCACGTCCAGGAAGTCGGCGGTGACCGGAGCGGTCAGCCGGTAGGGGCGGGATCCGATCAGATCGCCGAGCACCCGGCGCAGCCGCGTCACCTCGACGCGCACGGTCGCCTCCGAGGCGGAGTCGTCGTCGTAGAGGGCCGTGGCCAGCTGATCGCCCGTCAGGCCCTCGGGATGCCGGGCCAGGATGGCCAGTATCTCGCTGTGCCTGCGGTTGAAGCGCGTCTCGCGGCCGCGCTGGACCAGCACCGCCTGATCGCGGCCGAGCGCGAGCAGCCGTGCCGCGGCGTACGGCTGCGAGGCCGGTTCGCCGGCCCCGGGCACCCAGAGCGCGCCGTCGGACTCGCGCCGCCAGCCCGGGCTCGCGGCGAGCTGCGCCTCCGCGGCCTTCGCCGCCGCATTGACCAGTGCGAGGCTGTGCGGGTGCGCGACGATGTCGCCCCCGGTCACGTCCACGATGCCGAGGATCCGGCCGGTCGCCGGGTCGTGGATCGGCGCGGCGGCGCAGGTCCAGGACTGCACGGCGGGCCGGAAGTGCTCGGAGGCGAAGATCTGCACGGCATGATCGAGGGCGAGCGCGGTGCCGGGGGCGTTGGTGCCCGCGCTGGCCTCGTCCCAGACCGCGCCCTCGACGAAGTTCATCCGCTCGGCCCGGCCCCGGGCCCACCGGTGCCCCTCGACCCAGAGCAGCCTGCCGGTCGCGTCGCACACGGCCATGAGGTGCTTGCCGTCCTCGGCGACGCCGCCGACGAGCTCCCGCAGCAGTTCCATGACCTGGGCGAGCGGGTGCGCGGCGCGGTAGCTCTCGAGGTCGGTGCCGGTGAGCGTGACCGGGGCGTGCTCGGCGGGGTCGAGGCCGACGCAGCGCTGCCAGGACTGCGCGACCACCGGGCGGACCCGCGGGCCGACGCCGCCGACCTCCTCGCCGGCCAGGAACGCCTCCTTCACCCCGGCGATCGCGCGTGCGGTCGCCGTCGGATCCGGGCCGGCCTCGGCCATCCAACCGTCGCTCATCTCAGTGCGCCATCCCCGCCTTCGACTTCTGGTTGCGACTATACGGTCGCTCGGCGCTCACGTCAGCGGATACGCGCCGTCGGCACCCGTTCGGAAAGCGTTGCGCGTTAAGAGAATTGTCGGCGCCTCATACCAGCGTCGTACGCGGCCGCCGACCGCCGTCGTAGGCGACTGTGGGTAATCATCAGTGCGGCGGACGCAACCGAAGGGCGCCGCCGCCTAGGGTAAGGGGCGTCCAACGGGTGGAAAGAGCCCCTTCGCGCCCTGGTGACCTCCGGTTGCCCGGCCTTGTGGGGGTCCGGCCGCCGGACCGGGTGGTGTTCGCCCCGCACCACGGCCGCGGGGCGGCCACCACCCAGCTATTTCTTCCGTCCGCGCAGGTCAGCGGCCGAAACCGGCGCGGGAGGCGCGGCGGTGACAGACTGGTGAGCATGATGGACCCCGTCGACCGGGCCGAGCTGGCCCTCAGCCTGGGAGAGATCGACCCGGACACGCCGAGCCCCGCGCGCATCTACGACTTCTGGCTCGGCGGCTCGAACAACTTCGCGGCGGACCGCGAGGTCGGGCGGCGCAGCGCCGAGGCCATGCCGCAGCTGCCCATCGCGGCGCGGGCGAACCGCGCCTTCCTCGGCCGCGTGGTCCACCATCTGGTCGCCGACCTGGGCGTGGACCAGCTGCTCGACCTCGGCTCTGGGGTGCCGACCGCCGGGAACGTGCACGAGGTGGCGCGTGCGGCGAACCCGGAAGCGCGGGTCGTCTACGTGGACATCGACCCGGTCGCGATCGCGCACGCCCGCGCGCTGCTGGCGGACGTGGACGGCTGCGAGGCGATCCTGGCCGACCTGCGCAACCCGGCCGCGGTGCTGGACCACCCGCTGCTGCGCTCGACCATCGACCTGGCGCGGCCGGTCGCGGTGATGATGTTCGCGGTGCTGCACTTCATCCCGGACGACGCCTCGCCCGAGCTGATCGTGCGCGACTTCATGGAGGCCGTCCCGGACGGCAGCTACTTGGCGATCTCGCACGGCACGCCGGACCGGCACGACCCGGGCGCGCAGCAGGACGCGGCCCGCTCGTACGCGGCAAGGGTCGCGACCCCCTTCATCGCGCGCACGCCGGAGGAGGTCGCCGCGCTGCTCGGCCCGCTCAAGCCGCTCCCGCCGGGCCTGGTCCCGATCGACGAATGGATGCCGGACCCGCCCGCCGACCCGAAGCGCTCCCAGCCGGCCTACGGCGGGATCGCGCGCAAGATCTGATCGGCGACCGGTCGGCGCCGAGCGGGTGGCCGGCCGCCGGCTACTCGGCCGGGCCGACCTCGACGCCGTGCCAGAACGCCACATGGTTGCGGATCTGCTCGGCCTCGGGCTTCGGCTCGGGGTAGTACCAGGCGGCGTCCTGGTTGGACTGGCCGTCCACGGACACCGTGTAGTAGCTGGCCGTCCCCTTCCACGGGCAGACCGTGTGCGTGTCGCTGTCCGCGAACAGCTCGCGGTTCACCGTTTCCGCCGGGAAGTAGTGGTTGCCCTCGACGACCACCGTCCGGTCGCTCTCGGCCAGCACTCTCCCGTTCCAGACCGCCTGCATCCTCATGGCCTCAGCGTACGACGCGCGGCGCCCGGGAGGCGGCAAGCAGGTATCGGGCCAGGCTGATGAGCACGTCGCGGCAGGATTCGCGCTCGCGGGCGTCGAAGTCGACCACCGGGACCGTCGTGGGCAGGTCGAGCGCCTCGCGCAGCTCCTCCGGCCGGTAGACCGGCGCGCCGGGGAAGCGGTTGGCCGCGACGATGAACGCGCAGCCGCGCCGCTCGAGGCGTTCGAGCACGTCGAAGCTCTCGGCCAGCCGCAGCACGTCGACGATCACGACCGCGCCGAGCGCCCCCTCGACGAGACCGTCCCACAGGAACCAGAAGCGCTCCTGTCCCGGCGTGCCGAACAGGTAGAGCACGACCCGGTCGCTGACCGTGATCCGGCCGAAGTCCATCGCGACGGTGGTCTCGGTCTTGGCCGAGGACGGACCGAGCGCGTCGACCGGGACCGAGCGCCGCGACATCGTCTCCTCGGTCGTCAGCGGGCTGATCTCGCTGACCGAGCGGACCATGGTGGACTTGCCGACGCCGAGCGGGCCGACGATCGCGATCTTGAGCGCGACCGTCGCGGTGGGTTCCAGCTCGCGTACTCCGGTCCGCACGCCGCCGAACGGATCAGAGCCGTTGAAGGCCACGCAGTACCTCCTCGATCAGTGCCGGGTCGGGGACGGCGGGCAGCACCGCGTCCCTGGTGCGCACGAGCTCGGCCCGCAGCAGGTCCTCGACCAGCACGGCCACGGCGCTGAACGGCAGCCGCAGATGGGCCGAGAGCTCGGCGACGGACAGCGGGCTGCGGCAGCGGCGGAGGATGTCGAGGTGCTCGGGGAACAGGCGGCGCTGCGCGCTCACCGCCTGGGTCACCGCGGAGCTCTGCCAGGGCGTGCCGATCGCGACGACGAGCGTGACCAGGTCGAGCCGGGTCCGCGCCGCCGGTCCGCCGCGGCCGCCGGTGAGCACGTAGATCCGCTCGGGGCCCGTGTCCTGCGCCGCATCCGCGCCAGGCCGGGCGGATCGCCGCACCATCGGGCCCGAATCCTGCGCCGCGTCCACGCCGGGCCGGGCGGGTCGCCGCACCATCGGGCCCGGGTCCTGTGCCGCGTCCGCGGACGGCCGGGCCGGTCGCCGCACCATCGAGCCCGGGTCCTGCGCCGCATCCGCGCCAGGCCGGGCGGATCGCCGCACCATCGGGCCCTGGTCCTGCGCCGCATCCGCGCCAGGCCGGGCGGATCGCCGCACCATCGGGCCCTGGTCCTGCGCCGCGTCCGCGCCAGGCCGGGCGGGTCGCCGCATCATGGCTCGACGACCTCGGCGGCCGGGTCGTACCGCCGCCGTCTCGGCAGGCCCTGGCCGGTGACCTCGGCCGGCTCGGCGCTGCGCGGGCCTCGGTGCGCGGGTCGCGGGCGGGCGGGCGCGGGCTGCCCGGCCTCGGGCGCGGACCGTACCTCGGGCCGCGGGTCCGGCGCGCCGCGCAGCAGCACCTCCGGGACCCGGATCGAGGCCCGGATCCCGACGTCGCCGGCGCGCTGCAGGGTGACTTCGAACCCTGCCGCGCGGGCCAGCTTGCCGACCACCGCGAGCCCGAGCTGCGGCGTCTCGCCGAGCGCGGACAGCTCGAAGCCGATGGTCTCGGTGCGCAGCGCCAGGTCCGCGCGGCCGAGCGTGTTCGGCCCCATGCCGATGCCCGCGTCCAGCACGTCGATGACGAGCCCGTTCGGCACCTCGTAGGCGCTCACCTCGACCCTGGCCTCCGGCGGGGAGTAGCGGGTGGCGTTGTCCAGCAGCTCGGCGAGCGCGTGGATCAGCGGTTCGGCGCACGCGCCGTCGACCACCGAGTGCTCCGGCAGCCGGCCGATGTCCACGCGCGGGTACTCGGTGATCCGCGCCATGGCGCCGCGCAGCACGCCGAGCACCGGGATCGGCCGCGGCCAACGGCGTTCCGGGCGCTCGCCGCCGAGTACGGCCAGGCTGTCGGCGAGCCGGCCGATCAGCGCCGTGCCGTGGTCGACGTGCAGCAGGTCGCCGAACACGTCGGCGTCGGCGCCGTGCCGGGACTCCATGTCCCGCAGCTCGCGCAGCTGCTGGTCGACCAGGGCCTGGATGCGGCGGGCGAGGTTGACGAAGGCGCGCCGGGCGCTCTCGCGCGGATCGCCGTTCGGCCGCAGCCGGGTGGCCTCGTCGAGCTCCGCCTCGTACCGGGCGCGGATCCGGCGGCCGCGCAGCCACGCCGCGTAAGCCGCGACGGCGAAACCGGCCAGGAAGGCCAGCGTCGCCGTGAGTACCGGGGCGGTCGTCAGGTGGGCGGAGTCGGCGGTCGACCGCGTAAAGAGCATCAAGGTCCTTGGATCTTCGGGGCGGGGGCACGCGCCTCGGCGGCGGGTTCGCGCGTACCGCCAAAGGCTTACCGCGAAGTGCCGGGTCCGCGCGGCGTTTTCCGGGCGTTCGCCCAGCGCACGCCACGGGGGGGTGGCCAGCGCCGTGGCGCGCGCCCTCGAACGGACTTTCGGCGGACTTTCCCGCGGAACCGGCCCCGGCCGGCGAACCGCGCTGCGAGGGTGGGTGGGCAATCGCACGGAACGGAACTCGAAAAGAGGTTCGCGGCTGAGGTGGATACGCGTGCCGACACGCAGGAGAAGGAACGATCCGCAGGCCGCCGCTGGCCTCCCGGCGCCCGGGGGCGCGGCGGCCGCCGAAACCAGCAGATCCGAAGTCAGACGACCATCTAAGGAGCACCCCATGTCCATGACCGTAGACGCCGCGCTCAAGGAGGCGATGAGTGTCGACGGCGCGATCGGAGCAGCGCTGGTCGACTACAGCAGCGGCATGTCGCTCGGCGCGGTGAGCGCGTCGAAGGAACTCGACCTGACGGTCGCGGCCGCGGGCAACACCGAGGTCGTGCGCGCCAAGATGCGCACGATGGAGATGCTCAAGATGAACGACGCGATCGAGGACATCCTGATCACCCTCGGCCGCCAGTTCCACCTGATCGTGCCGCTGACCTCGCGCGCCGGGGCCGGGCTGTTCCTCTACCTGGCGCTGGACAAGTCGCGCGGCAACCTGGCGCTCGCGCGGCACCAGCTGCGCGTCGTGGCCGACAACATCGAGCTCTGAGCAGCGGTGGGGCGGGGGTTCCCGACGCCCGCGCCCCACCGCGGCCGGACCGGAGCTCGCTTCGGGGAGGAGTCGCTTCGCCCGGCGAATCCTCCCCGCACGATCTCAGGCCCGCGCACGCCAGTCCGGGTCGCGGCCCAGCCAGCCCGCGAGCCGGTCGCACGGCGCCGATCCCGCATCGGCGGCGTGCACCTCGGCGAACGGCACCTCGGCACCGCGCCGCTCCTCCCCGCACGATCTCAGGCCCGCGCACCCCAGTTCGGGTCGCGGCCCAGCCAGCCCGCGAGCCGGTCGCACGGCGCCGATCCCGCATCGGCGGCGTGCACCTCGGCGAACGGCACCTCGGCGCCGCGCCGCTCCTCCCCGCACGATCTCAGGCCCGCGCACGCCAGTTCGGGTCGCGGCCCAGCCAGCCCGCGAGCCGGTCGCACGGCGCCGATCCCGCATCGGCGGCGTGCACCGCGGCGAACGGCACCTCGGCGCCGCGCCGCTCCGGGGGCAGCACCGTGCGGGCGAATCCGAGCACGAACTCGGCCAGCTCCTGATCCAGCCCGGCCGTGTCGACGCCGAGCGCACGCGCCAGGTCCCAGGCGTGCGTCGCCGTTTCCATCACGTAGCCGTGGAACGCGAACCGGCCCGGCGCGCTCCCCCACGGCACCGCGACCAGGGCCTCCATGCTCGCCTCGGCGGCCCACGCCTTCGCCACGCGGCCGGAGGCCTCGTCGTACGCGGCGCTCCACTCGTCGTCCGCCACGCCGCGGACCATCGGCTCGAGCGCCAGCCCGTTTCCGCCCTCGCCGATCAGCGCCCACCTGTTGCAGCCGCCGAGGACGTGCCCGAGCAGGTCGCGCACGTCGAACTCCGCACACGGCGTCGGCGCCGGCATCTGCTCGGCCTTCGCGGCGGCGACCAGCTCCGCCATCTGGGCGCGGGCCCGGGCGTACCACGGACGCGGGTCGGCGATCTGCCCGCCGTCGGTGCGGTCGCCGGCGCGGTCGCGGTCGCTGCTCTCGCCGATGCTGCGGTCGTCTGCCATGAGGTCCTCCGTGAACCATCGTCTCTCCCCCGCGACCGGACGCCGCGGCGAAACGATGCTCACGCTTAAACCAGACAGAACCCGTCAGGTTTTGGTGCCAGGATGCCAGGGTGAAATCCGACCGACTGCTCTCGATCCTGCTGCTGCTCCAGACGCGCGGCCGGGTGCCCGCGAGCGAGCTGGCGCGGCGGCTCGAGGTGACGCCGCGCACGATCTACCGCGACGTCGAGGCGCTCTCGGCCGCCGGAGTCCCGGTGTACGCCGAACGCGGCCGTTTCGGCGGGATCGAACTGCTGCCGGGCTTCCGCACCGATGTGACCGGCATGACCGGCGACGAGGCGAGGGCGCTGTTCGTGATGGCCACGAGCTGCGCGCACAGCGCGCTCGGCCTGGACGCGGCACTCGGCTCGGCGCTGCGCAAGATCATGGCGGCGCTGCCCGCGCCGCATCGCCCGGCCGCCGAGCTGACGAGCCGCCGGATTCTCGTGGACCCGGAGCGCTGGTGGCCGGCGCCGCGTGCCGAGGTCGACATCGACCTGCTGCACGCCGCAGTCGTGACCGATCACCGGCTCGTGATCCGCTACCGGCACAGCGACGACCCGAAGGTCCACACGTACACGGTCGACCCCTACGGCCTCGTCTTCAAGGCAGGGACCTGGTACCTGGTCGCCGACCGGCAGGCCAAGCCGAGGCTGTTCCGCGCGGACCGCATCCTCGGCGCGCGCATCACCGACGACCCCGTACGCCGCCGCACCGGGGCCGAACTCGCCGATGTCTGGTCCGGCCTGCGCAACGAGGTCGAGCGGCGCTCGGCCGGCGTGGCGGTCCGCGCCCGCGTGCGCACCGAACGGCTCGCCTGGTTCATCCGCGTCAGCGGCACCCAGCTGGCGCAATACCCTGTCGAGTCCGCTGGCGAGTGGACCGAGGTGCAGCTCGCGTACCCCGCCCTGCGCGCCGTACGCCAACTCCTCCCGCACGCCGACTCCGTCGAGGTCCTCGACCCGCCGGAGGCGCGCGCCGAACTCGCCGAGGCCGCGCGCGCGGTGACAGAGCTCTACCGGGATCGCCGGGAAACGCGGTGAGGCGGAGGTCCGTGTCAGGATCCTCCGCCTCGCCGTCCTTCATCTCGTCCCGCTATTCGACCACCGCGGTCACGGTGCCGGCGCCGACGGTGCGGCCGCCCTCGCGGATCGCGAAGCCGAGCCCGGGCTCGATCGGCATCGGCCGGCCGAGCGCGACGCCGACCTCGACCGTCTGGCCGGGCAGCGCGGTGCCGGCCTCGCCGAAGTCCATGTCGCCGACCACGTCCGCGGTGCGCAGGTAGAACTGCGGCCGGTATCCGGTGGCGATCGCCGTGCGGCGGCCGCCCTCCTTCGCCGAGAGCAGGTAGACCCGCGCGGTGAACGAGCTGCGCGGGGTGACGCTGCCGGGCGCGGCGACGATCACGCCGCGGCGGACCTGCCCGCGGTCGATCGAACGCAGCAGCAGCGCCACGTTGTCGCCGGCCTGCGCGTACTCCATCGGCTTGCCGAAGGTCTCCACGCCGGTGACGACCGTGCCCAGCGCCTCGCCGGCGGCGCCGATCAGCTCGACGCGGTCGCCGAGGCGGACCACGCCGCGCTCGACCGCTCCGGTGACGACCGTGCCGCGGCCGGTGATGGTCAGCACGTTCTCCACCGGCAGCAGGAAGGGCGCGTCGGTGTAGCGCTCCGGCATCGGCACGGCCTCGTCGACCGCGTCGAGCAGCGCGACGATCGAGGCGGTCCACTCCGGCTCGCCCTGCAACGCGCGCAGCCCGGAGACGCGGACGACCGGGACCGTCGCGCCGGGGTAGCCCTGCGCGGTCAGCAGCTCGCGGACCTCCATCTCGACGAGGTCGAGCAGCTCCGGGTCGGCGCCGTCGGCCTTGTTCAGCGCGACGACCAGGTGCTCGACGCCGACCTGACGGGCCAGCAGCACGTGCTCGGCGGTCTGCGGCATCACGCCGTCGGCCGCGGACACGACCAGGATCGCGCCGTCCAGCTGGGCGGCGCCGGTGATCATGTTCTTGACGTAGTCGGCGTGACCCGGCATGTCCACGTGCGCGTAGTGCCTGGTCGCGGTCTCGTACTCGACGTGCGCGATGTTGATGGTGATCCCCCGCCGCGCCTCCTCCGGGGCCCGGTCGATCCGGTCGAACGGCACGAACGTGCCGCTGCCGCGCTCGGCGAGCACCTTGGTGATGGCCGCGGTGAGGGTGGTCTTGCCGTGGTCGACATGACCCATGGTGCCGATGTTGACGTGCGGCTTCGTGCGCACGTAAGGCGTCTTCGCCATGATTCCGATGTTCCCGCCTGGATAAGAGTCCTGCGGAGTCCCTGGATCGCCGACCGCCCCCGCACGGGACTCCGTCAGGGGTCGAGGTCGGGAACGGTCAGCTTCGGACGCCGTCGAGCAGCGCTGCGATCGCCGCGTGCGCTGAGGCCGGGAAGATCAGGGCAGCCCTCGGCGCGCCCGCGACTGCGGACGGGTGCGCGAAGGAGTGCCGGAACATGCCCACGATGTTCCGGCAGCGGGGGGCTCACCGCAAGCGAATTACCCGCCGAAGCCGGACCGCAGGTCGCGCAGGATCCGGGTGAGCAGCCGGGAGACCTGCATCTGGGACACGCCGAGCTCCGCGCCGATCTCCGTCTGGGTCATCCCGCGGAAGTAGCGCATCAGCAGGATCCGCTTGTCCCGCTCGCCGAGCCCGGCGACCAGGTTCTTGAGCACCTGGCGGTCTATCATCAGGTCGAACGCCGGGTCCTGGTCGCCGAGCAGTTCGCCGAGCAGCGCGCCGTCCGCCTCCTCGCCGACCGGGTGGTCGAGCGACGCGGTGGTGTACGCCTCGGAGGCGTCGATCGCCTCGACGATCTCCTCCTCCGTCGCCTCGAGCCGCTCGGCGAGTTCGAGCACGGTCGGCTCGCGGCCGAGCTCGGAGACCATCTCCTCGACCGCCTTGCGCAGCGCGCCGGTCAGCTCCTGCAGCCGGCGCGGCACGTGCACCGACCACGTCGTGTCGCGGAAGTAGCGTTTGATCTCGCCGACGATCATCGGCGTCGCGTACCCGAGGAAGCCGGTCCCGTAGGAGGGGTCGAAGTTGTCCACGGCCTTGATCAGGCCGAGATAGGCGACCTGCTCGAAGTCCTCCTCGGACGCGCCGCCGCGCACGTAGCGGTGCGCCAGGTGCCGCGCGTACGGCATGTGGTCCTCGACGATCTCGGCGCGCAGCCGATCGCGGTCGGGGTCTTCCGGGGAGAGCGTCGCGAGGTGGCGCAGCACCTTCATCGTCGCGGCGCGCTGCTCATCGCGGGCGATGGTGTCCGTCTTCATCGTCAGGCGCCGGCCGCCGGGGAGAGCGGTTCGGTCATGGTCAGCGTGCCGATCCCGTCGCGTACCTCCCAGTGCGGGGGGCCGACGAGCGCGCAGAGCATCAGCCAGCCGAGGTCCTCGGCGTCCGGGTTGCGCTCGGGCGCGGGCCCGCTGACGGATATCCGCAGGTGCTGCGGGAGCCGGTCGAAGCGCAGCGTGACCATGGCGTCGGTTCGCGGCCCGCGCAGCGCGCCCAGGAACAGCGCGCACGCCTCGTCCACCGCGAGCCTGATGTCCGTCACCCGGCCGATCGGCAGCCCGGCGAGACCCGCCACGTGCATCGCCGTCATCCGGGCGAGCGCGAGGTGGTCCTTGTCCGCGGCGAAGCTGAGTACCGCCAGACGCCGCGGCGCGCGCTCGACCGGAACCTCCCGCAGCGGCTCGGCGGCCCGGCCCCTCTCGTCGGGCGAGTCGAGCCCCTGTTCGTCCAGCGAGGTGCGCGTCATCGATCAGCTTCACTTCCGGTCGTTCGGCCCTGCAGATACGGACGCACGGGTAACCGGCGAGCCGGAAGCTAAACATCCGGGCGCCGGGCGAGCCGATACGATGGCCGTGACCGTAGGCACGAGCGGCCGGGGGATTCACCGGATGTCTCAGCAGCTGTCCCAGTCCGTGAGCGTGGAGACCGCCTTCGTCCTCGGCGGCGGCGGCGCCTGGGGCGCCTACGAGGTGGGCATGCTCCGGGCACTGCTCGAAGCGGGCATCGAACCGGATCTCATCCTGGGCACGTCGGTGGGCGCGATCAACGGCTCCGCCTTCGCGGCCGACCCGGGCCTCGAGTGCGTGGGGCGGCTCGAGAAGGTCTGGACCGAGCTGGATTCCGGCGGCGTGTTCGAGGGCTCGCTGTTCACGCGCCTGAGTACGGCGATCCGCAGCCGCACGCACCTGTTCTCGAACGACACGCTGCGCAGGCTGCTCGCCGACGAGCTCGCCGGCGCCCGGATCGAGGAGCTCGCGCTGCCGTTCCAGTGCGTGGCCGCCTCGATCGAGCGTGCCGCGGAGCACTGGTTCACGGAGGGGCCGGTCATCGAGGCGGTGCTGGCTTCGTGCGCCGTCCCCGGCCTGCTGCCGCCGGTCGAGATCGACGGCGAGCACTACCTCGACGGCGGCCTCGTGGACAGCGTGCCGCTCAGCCGCGCGGTCCGGCTGGGCGCGCGCCGGATCTTCATCCTGCACGCCGGGCTGGTCGAGAAGCCGCTGGCCGCGCCGAAGCAGCCGTGGGAGGTCGCCTCGGTCGTCTTCGAGATCGCCCGCCGGCACCGTTTCACCCGCGCGTTCACCGACCTGCCGGCCGGCGCCGCCGCGTACCTGATGCCGACCGGCAACACGCCGGACGACCCGGACGAGGGCATCGGCCGCTACCTGCGCTACCGCGACTACAGCCAGGCGCACGACCGGATCCAGCGCGCGTACCGGGCCTCCGCCGCGTTCCTGGCGACCCTCGACGCCGGCGCGGACGCGGCTTCCGGCAAGGCCGACACGGCCGGCGCGGAGGCCGACGCCGGGGGGATCAGCCGGCCGTAGCGGCGGCCGCGGCCCGACCGGCCGCGCGGCCGGAGAAGAGGCAGCCGCCGAGGAAGGTGCCCTCGAGGGCGTTGTAGCCGTGCACGCCGCCGCCGCCGAAGCCGGCGACCTCCCCGGCCGCGTAGAGTCCGGGCACCGGAGCGCCGTCGTCGCCGAGGACGCGCGAGTCGAGGTCGGTCTGGATGCCGCCGAGGGTCTTGCGGGTGAGGATGTGCAGCTTCACGCCGATGAGCGGCCCGCAGGACGGATCGAGCAGGCGGTGCGGCGAGGCGACGCGGCCGAGCCGGTCGCCGAGGAACCTGCGGGCGTTGCGGATGCCCTGGACCTGGGCGTCCTTGTTGTACGGATTGGCCATCTGCAGATCCCGCGCCTCGATCTGGCGGCGCAGGAGGTCGGGGTCGAGCAGGGGCTCGGCGGTGAGCGAGTTCATCTTCCTGACGAGATCGGTCAGGTTTCCGGCCACGACGAAGTCGGCGCCGCGCTTGAGGAAGGCGTCGACGGGCGCCGGGGCGCCCTTGCCGAGCACGCGCTCGCGCAGGACGGACTTGCGGTCCTTGGCGGTGATGTCCGGGTTCTGCTCCGAGCCGGAGAGGGCGAACTCCTTCTCGACGATCTTCTGGGTGAGCACGAACCAGGAGTGGTCGTACTCGGCGATGTCGGGGGTGGTGCGCAGGTACTTGAGCGTGCCGAGGGTGTCGTAGCCGGGGAGGCAGGGGCTGGGCAGACGCCGGCCGAGCGCGTCGAACCACATCGAGGACGGGCCCGGCAGGATTCTGATGCCGTGGCCCGGCCAGACGGGGTTCCAGTTCTGGATGCCCTCGGTGTAGTGCCACATCCGGTCGCTGTTGACCAGGCGGCCGCCGGCGCGCCGGCCGATCTCCAGGCCGCGGCCGTCGACGTACGCGGGGACGCCGCTGACCATCGTCTTCGGCGCGGTGCCGAGCCGCTCGGGCCAGTGGCGGCGGACGAGGTCGTGGTCGGCGCCGATGCCGCCGGTGGTCAGGATGACGGCCTGGGCGCTGAGTTCGAAGTCGGCGATCTCGTCGCGGTTGGACTTCACGCCGCGCGCGGAGTCGTCCTCGGCGAGGACCTTGCCGCGCACGCCGCTGGCCGTGCCGCCGGTCACGACCACGTCGTCGACGCGGTGGCGGTGGTGGAAGGTGAGCAGGCCCGACGCGGCGGCCTGCTTCGCGTAGCGCACGAAGGGCTCGACGACGCCGGTGCCGGTGCCCCAGGTGACGTGGAAGCGGGGGACGGAGTTGCCGTGCCCGTCGGCGCGCAGGTCGCCGCGCTCGGCCCAGCCGACGGTGGGCAGGAAGGCCAGGCCGTGGGAGAGCAGCCAGGAGCGCTTCTCCCCCGCGGCGAACTCGACGTACGCGCGGGCCCAGCGCTTGGCCCAGCCGTCCTCGTCCTGCTCGCGGTCGAACCGCGCGCTGCCGAGCCAGTCGCTCCAGGCCAGTTCGAGCGAGTCGTGCACGCCCATCCGGCGCTGCTCGGGCGAGTCGACGAAGAAGAGCCCGCCGAAGGACCAGAAGGCCTGGCCGCCGAGGTTCGCGGCGTTCTCCTGGTCGACCAGCGCCACCCTGCGGCCGCGCGAGGTGAGCTCGTGGGCCGCGGTGAGCCCGGCCAGGCCGGCTCCCACGATGATGACGTCGGCGTCCATCGGGTGCTCCTCGTCTGTCGGCGCGCGGACCGGTAAGCGATCGCTCAGCGCATCGTACGGCACGGGGGCCCCGGGCGTCTGCGCCCCGCGGGGCCGGTCCTCAGCCTCCGGCGACGACGGAGAAGTGCGCCCGCACCGAGGTCCCGTAGGCCTCGGCCGAGCGGATGAGCAGCAGGTCGCACAGCAGGTTCGCGGTCCACAGGCCGGCCCCGCCGACGTGGTGCGCGAAGTCGGGCCGCCGACGGCCGACGAGCGGGTCGGTGATCACGCCGAGGTCGTGCACCTCGCAGACCGCGTAGTCGCCCTGGCGCCACAGCCGCAGGACGCCGCTGCCGCCGCCGTGGCGCACGCTGTTCGCCGCCAGTTCGTCGGCCACGAGCACGAAGTCCGCCATGCGCAGGTCGGCGAGGCCGAGTTCGGCCGCGTGGGAGCGGATGGCCGCGCGAAGGTCGGCGAGCGCGTCGAGGTCGAACCGGACCTCGATGATCGGCGCGCCGAGGTCGGGCAGCGGGTCCACGAGCACGTTCCCGGTCGAGATGCCCGCGTGCGCGCGGTGCGCGGCCGCGATGACGTCCACCGGCAGCGCCTCGAGGTCGTAGGGGCACAGCAGCGACCAGGCCGGCCCGCCGGTGAACGCGGCCTCGAGCAGTTGCTCGTGCTTCTGGCATTCGCGGATCTCGGCGCTCGTGCGGCCGGGCCAGAGCGGTTCGCTCACGCCGCGAAACCGGGAGCCCGCCCCCAGGTTCCGCTGCGCCCAGTCCTGCCAGGCCGGGATGATCCGGGCCGGGTTGCGTCCGACGCGCTCCATGTCGAAGAACTCGACCGCGTCCGCTTCGGCACCCAGCTCCTCGCGCAGCAGTTTGGCGCGCGGCTCCACCACGGCGACGAGCACCGGCTCCGCGGCGGCGAGCGCCTCGCGGACGTACCGGGCCGTACGCCGCACGAACTGCTCGACTCCCGCATAGAACAGCGCCTCGTGCCGAAACCGCGAACCGTCCGGCGTAACCGCACCGGGTGTTCCGCGGGATTCCGTGAGACTCATCGACGGCTTCTCCACCTTGGCACACGCGCACCGACGCCTGAAGTTGACGCGCCAGGCGCCAGTCCCGGTTCCCTCATTCCGCGACCGATCCACCGAGTGACCGTTCCGCGCGATCGCAAACGCATTGCCGGCCCGCTGATTCGATCACATGTCAGCTGCGATCACACCGAGACGCGAACGGCGTCGTGCGCGCGGCGCGCCGGTTGGCGTCCCGCGGGCTGGGGCGGCGCGGGTCGCTGCTTGGGCGGGCTGAGCGGCTGAGTCTCCGACGTGCCCGGTTCGAGCTGCATCAGCGTGTCACCATGACGCACTTCGAGCGGGCCTTTGCCCGTGTACTCATACGTGACCCCATCGGTCCGCACATCGACCCGCAGCCGGCCGTCGCCGAGGACGAGCCCGAAGCACAGCCGCGTCCAGCCCTCCGGCAGCTGCGGCGAGAACGAGAGCCCGGCGTCCGTGTGCCGCATTCCGCCGAAGCCGGAGACGAGCGCGATCCAGGATCCGGCCAGCGACGCGAGATGCAGGCCGTCCGACGTGTTGCGCTCGAGGTCGTCGATGTCCATCAGCGCGGCCTCGGCCAGGTAGTCGTACGCGAGGCGGCCGCAGCCGACCTCCGCGGCGATGACCGCCTGACTGCATGCGGAGAGCGAGGAGTCACGCACCGTCAGGGGCTCGTAGTAGTCGAAGTCGCGCTGCTTCTCGTCGAGCGTGAACATCTCGGACCGCATCTGCAGCGCGAGGACGAGGTCGGCCTGCTTGACGACCTGCTTCCGATAGAGCTGGAAGTACGGGTACTGCAGCAGGAGCGGGTAGTGCTCGGGAGGCGTGCCCGCGAAATCCCACATCTCGTGGTCGGTGAATCCGTCCGACTGCGGATGCACGTCGCGCAGTTCGTCATAGGGGATGAACATCGCGTCCGCCGCCTCGCGCCAAGCCTCGGCCTCTTCCGCGGCCACGCCGAGCTTCCTGGCGTGCTCCGGGTGGTGCGCGACGACCTCGGCGGCGACCAGCATGTTCTGCTGCGCCATCAGATTCGTGTAGATGTTGTTGTCCACGATGGCGCTGTATTCGTCCGGACCGGTGACGCCGTTGATCCGGAAGTCCCCGGCTTCGTCCATATGGCCGAGCGAATGCCAGAGCCGGGCCGTCTCGACGAGCAGTTCCATGCCTTCGCCGTGCGCGAATTCGACGTCGCCGGTGACGCGCAGGTACCGGATCACGGCGTCGGCGATGTCGGCGTTGACGTGAAACGCCGCCGTACCCGCCGGCCAGTACGCCGAGCATTCCTGTCCCGTTATGGTCCGCCAGGGGAACGCGCAGCCGTTCAGCCCGAGCTGCGCGGCGCGCTCGCGGGCGTCGGGCAGCGTCGAATGCCGCCAGCGCAGGGCGTGCGCCACCGGCTGCGGGTCGATGTACGTCAGCACCTGGAGCACGAACGACTCCGTGTCCCAGAAAGCGTGGCCGTCGTAGCCGTTGCCGGTCAGCCCCTTGGCCGGGATGGCGCGCTGCTCGGCCCGGCGCGCGGACTGCACGAGCTGGAAGAGCGCAAAGCGGACCGCCTGCTGGATCTCGGCGTCTCCCTCGATCTCGACGTCGGCGCGGCTCCAGAACTCGCCGAGGCAGTCGGCCTGCTCGGCGCACAGCGCGTCCCAGCCGCCGTAGTGCGCGGCGGCGAGCGCGGCGTCCACCTGGTCGCGCATCGCGGGCAGCGAGCGGCTCGCGGACCAGCCGTGCGCGACGAACTTCGTCAGCCGCACGGTCTGGTGCGGCTGGACCACGCCGCTGACCAGGCAGCGGCCGAGGTCCGGCTCGGAGTCGACGCGCACGTCGAGCGCCTCCGGGTCGTTCCACTCGCCCTCGTGCTCGGACAGCAGCTCCACGGTGTGGTCCATCGCGGCCGCCACCCGCAGACCGCTGTGCCGCACGGTGTGCACGAGCGTGATGCGCGTCTTGCCGACGGCGTGCAGGTCGCTGACGAGGGGGTTCTCCAGCATCGCGGCGGCGCGGGGATCGTTGTGCCGGTGCGGCAGCTCCTCGTTGGCGACGAGCTCCGAGACCAGCGAGATGCGCGCGGGGCCGTCCAGCGGCTCGACCTCGTAGCGCACGGCCGCGATGGCCCGCTGCGTCAGCGAGATCAGCCGCGTCGAGCGGATGCGCACGGTCCGGCCAGTCGGGGAGGTCCACACGACGTCGCGCCGCAGGACTCCGGCGCGCAGGTCGAGGACGCGCTTGTGCGACACGAGCGTGCCGTAGCGCACGTCGAAGGGCTCGTCGTCCACCAGGAGCCTGATGATCTTCCCGTTGGTGACGTTGATGACCGTCTGACCGGACTCCGGGTAGCCGTATCCCGCCTCGGCGTACGGCAGCGGGTGCAGCTCGTGCACGCCGTTCAGGTAGGTGCCCGGCAGCCCGTGCGGCTCGCCCTCGTCGAGGATGCCGCGCCAGCCGATGTGGCCGTTCGAGAGCGCGAAGAGCGACTCGGTGTGCGGCAGCAGGTCGATCTCGAACCGGTTCTCCGGCAGGGTCCAGGGGTCGTTGTCGAAGCAGGTGTGTCCGATCACCGATTGGCTCCCAGCAGGTCGCTCAGGTCCTTGACCACGACCGTAGCGCCGTGCTGCGACAGATGCGCGGCGTGGTCGCCGCCGATGCGGTCGACGCCGACGACGGTGCCGAATCCGCCCGCGCGGCCCGCCTCGACGCCGGAGAGCGCGTCCTCGAACACCGCCGCGTACGCGGGATCGACCCCGAGCGCCTTGGCACCGGCGAGATAGCTGTCCGGGGCCGGCTTGCCGCGCAGCTTCTGCGCGGACACGTCGTGCCCGTCGACCGTCGCGTCGAACAGGTCGGTGATCCCGGCCGCGCGCAGGATGTCCGCGCAGTTCGTGCTCGAGGTGACCACCGCGCAGCCGAGCCCGGCCTCCCGCGCGGCCTTCACGTAGCGGATCGAGCCCTCGTACACCTGCGGCCCGTGCTGCTCGAGCAGCGAGACGAACGCCCACTGCTTCGCCGCGCCGATGCCGTGCACCGACTCGGTGCCCGGCGCGTCCTCCGGACCCCCCTCCGGCACCTGGATGCCGCGCGCGGCCAGGAAGGAGCGGATGCCGTCCTCGCGGGTCTTGCCGTCGACGTAGTCCTCGTAGTCGGCCTTCTCGTCGAAGGGCGCGTCCTGCCGGCCGGTCCGCCTGTCGTAGGCGTGCAGGAAGGTGTCGAAGGTCTTCTTCCAGGCCTTGGCGTGGATCTTGGCGGTCTGGGTGAGCACGCCGTCCAGGTCGAACAGGCAGCCTCGCGTTCCCGGTGCCAGGCCGAGCTTCGCCGCCGCCGCCGCGGATCCCTCGTCTTCCATGGGTCAAGCCTCCTCGGATTCAGTCGGCCTCTTAACCGTCCCATCGTCTCGCAAACCCGGCCGCGCGGCTGAGAGGAAGATCACAAGAGGCATGGATCGGGCGGAAGCGGTTAACCGGCTGAAACGTCTGACTGCCGACGAAGGGACCCGCCGTGACCGTCACCGAGCCCATCCCCACCACATCCATCCAGGTGCGCGGCGCCGCGGCGCTCCAAACAGGCGAGCCGCTGGTGCTCGGCGTGGACGGCGAGCTCGAGGCGGGGACGGCGGCGGAGTTCAGCACCGCGCTCGCGGCCGCCGCGGGCGCCGGCACCGGCCCCGACGTGCTGCTCGACCTCGGACGCCTCTACCACCTCGACCTGACCGGCCTCGACGCGATCGGCGCGGCCGCCGCCGAATTCGCCCGGCACGGCCGGCGGCTGGTGCTGGCCTGCGTGCGGCCGCGGGTGCGCGAGTTCCTGGCACTGTCCGGCGGCGAGGCGCTGGTGCCCGTCTTCCCCACCCTCGAAGAGGCCGCGCTCCATATGTAACCGCAGGTCGAAGGCCCCGGGTGTGCGTTTTCGCGGCTTGCTGCGGTACCGTGCAGCGACGAACCGCGTAAGGTGCGCACCCGGAGGAGAGGCTTAGCGAAGTGCACGAGAGCGTGCGGCCGGGAGGCCATCTGCCTCAGGCGAGGGCCGCCGCCGAGGACACTCTGCGAATCCTGCTGGCCGAGGACGATCCGGCCGACGCCCTGCTCACGACCGAGCTCATCGAGGACAGCGGCCTGAACGCCTCCGTCACCCGCGTCGCGAACGCCCAGGACGCCGCCGCCAAGCTGCGGGCCGGCGACGTGGACTGCCTGGTGCTGGACCTGCACCTGCCCGACCTGCAGGGCATCGGCGCCCTGAGCGACTTCCTGCCCACCCTCCCGTCGACCGCCGTGGTCGTGATGACCGGCCTCGACGACCGGGCCGCCGGCCTCGCCGCGGTCCGCGCCGGAGCGCAGGACTACCTGGTCAAGGGCCAGGTCGAGGCCGAATGGCTGGCGCGGACCATCCGCTACGCCGTACAGCGTAAGCGGGCCGAGCGCGCCGCGTCGGACCTGCAGGCCGCGCGCTGGCGGGCCGCCGAGAACGTGCGCCTGGAGCGCGGGCTGCTGCCCACGCCGCTGCTGCACAAGGCCCCGCTCAAGGTCACCTCGCGCTACCTGCCGCACCGCTCGGGCGCGCTGCTCGGCGGCGACTTCTTCGACGTCGTGGAGACCAACGACGGCGTCGTGCACGCGATGATCGGCGACGTCTCCGGCCACGGCCCGGACGAGGCCGCCCTCGGCGCCGCGCTGCGCGTGGCCTGGCGCACGCTGGTCCTGGTCGGCCACACCGGCCCCGAGCTGCTCGACAGCCTGGAGCAGCTGCTGATGGCAGAGCGCCGCAACGACGAGACGTTCACGACCCTCGCGACGCTCACCTGGTTTCCCGGCGACTCGCACGCGCGGCTGGTCCGGGCCGGGCATCCCGGCCTGCTGCTGCGGCACGGCGGCGCCGTGAAGCTGCTCGACTCGGCGCACGGCCCGGCGCTCGGCATCGTGCCCGGCCTGTCCGAGTGGCCGGAGGCGCGGGTGCCGATGGAGCCGGGCAGCGAGCTGCTGTTCTACACCGACGGCCTCTACGAGAACCGGGACGAGGACGGCAGGCTCTGGGGCATCGACCGGATGGTCGAGACCGCCAACGAGCTCGCGCACCTGGCCGACCGGCAGTTCATCGACGGGCTGATCGCCTCGACCCGCGACCGCACCGGCCGCGGCGACTGCGACGACGTCGCCGTGCTGCACCTCCGGATCGGGGGCGCGGGCGCGTGAAGCGGAGCGTGGACACCTACGTCAGCTCGGGCCGCCTCGGCGTGCGCGGCTGGTTCTACTCCGTGATCGCAACGATGGTCGTGCTCGTCATCGGGTTCAGCGTGATCGGCGTCATCGTCTTCGCCCGCGCCTCGCAGGCCTCGAACAACCTGATCTCCAGCCTCGGCCCGGCGCGCACCGCGCTGGTGGACATGCAGAGCGCGATGGTCAACGAGGAGACCGGCATCCGCGGCTACCTGCTGACCCACGACACCGACTTCCTGCGCCCCTACTACGAGGGCGAGCAGGGCCTGCAGCGCGACCTGGCCAACCTCAAGAGCCAGCTCAACGGCCACGTGCGGGCGCTGGCCGAGGTCCAGGGGCTCGAGCAGCAGATCAGGACCTGGAAGACCGACTACGCGGCGCCGTTCATCCAGGCCGCGCAGAACGGCAAGTCCGTCGGCCTGGGCGACCTGGAGGCGAGCAACACGGCGTTCGAGCAGCTGCGCGGCCGGTTCCTCGCGGTCGAGTCCGAACTCGACGCCGAGCGCGGCCAGGCGATGCAGAAGCTCTCGCACATCAACACCGAGCGCAACTGGACGTTCGTCAGCATGCTCGGCGTGTTCCTGCTGACGGTCTGCATCATCGTGCTGCTGGTGCACCTGATGGTGCTCAAGCCGCTCAGACGGCTGCGCCAGGAGGCGCGGAAGGTCACCGAGGGCGCGTTCGACACGCCGCTGACCCAGAGCGGCCCGCAGGACATCAGGGCACTGAGCTCCGGCCTCGACGCGATGCGCGCGAAGCTCGTGCAGTCGCTCGCCAACACCGAACTGCAGCACGCGGAACTGCTCAAGCAGAAGCAGACCCTCGACCTCCAGGCCGAGGAGCTGCGCCGCTCGAACGAGGAACTCGAGCAGTTCGCCTACGTCGCCTCGCACGACCTCCAGGAGCCGCTGCGCAAGGTCGCCTCGTTCTGCCAGCTCATCGAGAAGCGGTACGAGGACGCGCTCGACGACCGCGGCCGGCAGTACATCCACTACGCCGTGGACGGCGCGAAGCGGATGCAGGTGCTCATCAACGACCTGCTCACCTTCTCCCGCGTCGGCCGTACCAACGACCGGCGCGAGCGGGTCGAACTGCAGGCCTGCCTGGACAGCGCGCTGGACCGGCTCGAGTACGCGGTGCAGGAGAGCGGCGCCCGGATCGTGCAGCGCCCGCTGCCCGCCGTGACCGGCGACCCGACGCTGCTGAGCATGCTGTGGCAGAACCTCGTCGGCAACGCGCTGAAGTTCCGCTCCCCCGAACGCGAGCCCGAGGTCTCGATCTCCTGGTCCCCGGACCCGGACCAGCCCGGCTTCGTGCGGGTCTCGGTCGCCGACAACGGCATAGGCATCGCGCCGGCGTTCGCCGAGAAGGTGTTCGTCATCTTCCAGCGGCTGCACAGCCGCGAGGCCTACTCCGGCACCGGAATCGGGCTCGCGCTGTGCAAGAAGATCGTGGAGCACCACGGCGGCCGGATCTGGCTGGACCAGGAGCGCGAGGTCGGCACCCGCTTCATCTTCACCCTGCCCGCGGCCGCCCCCCTGCCCGACGCCCGCCAGGACGCCGACGACGACGCGCGAGCCCGCGCCTTGGAAGGATCCACCTCGTGACCCAGGAGTCCCCTGTGCCCATCGATGTCCTGCTGGTCGAGGACGATCCCGCCGACGAGCTGATCACCCGCGAGGCCTTCGAGCACAACAAGATCGGCAACACCCTGCACGTGGTGCGCGACGGCGAGGAGGCGCTCGACTTCCTCTACCGGCGCGGCGCCCACGCCGGCGCCGTGCGCCCCGACCTGATCCTGCTCGACCTCAACCTGCCGAAGTACGACGGCCGCGAGGTCCTCCAGCAGATCAAGGGCGACGACGACCTGGCCGCGATCCCGGTCGTCGTGCTCACGACGTCCTCCGCCGAGGAGGACATCATGCGCAGCTACCGCCTGCACGCCAACGCGTACGTGACCAAGCCGGTCGACCTGGACCAGTTCATGGCCGCGATCCGGCAGATCGACGAGTTCTTCCTCACGGTCGTCAAGCTCCCGAAGAGCGAGAAGTCGTGATGCCGGCATCCGGCTGGGCTCACGCCTGACCGGTGAGCGGCCGGAGCGCCACCTTCGTCGCGTCCGAGATCAGGGCGTCGTTGGAGGTGGCGTTCGCGTTGTCGCCGCGGTTGGTGTAGATCGCGATGACGATCGGCGCCGCGTTGTCCGGCGGCCAGATCACGGCGATGTCGTTGCGCGCGCCGTAGTCGCCGCTGCCGGTCTTGTCGCCCACCTTCCAGCCGGAGGGAACCGCGGCGCGGATATACGGTCCGCCGGTGGTGTTGGCCTGGAGCCAGGCGACGAGCTGGGCACGGCGGGTTGCGGTGAGCGCGCTGCCGAGCGCGAACGTGCGAAGGTCGGCGGCCGCGGTGCGCGGCGTGGTGGTGTCGCGCGTGTCGCCCGGAGTGTTGGAGTTGAGCGTCGGCTCGTTCCGGTCCACGTTCGAGGTCGCGTCACCCTCGGCGCGCAGCGCTGCCTGGAACGCCGAGGGCCCGCCGATCTGACGCAGCAGCAGGTTCGCGGCGGTGTTGTCGCTGTAGTCGAGCGCGGCGGCCATGAGCGCGCTGACCGTCATGCCGGTGGCGAGATGCTGCGAAGTGATCGGCGCGTAGGACAGGATGTCGGCCTTCGTGTACTTGACGACCTGACTGAGCTGCTGGTTCGTATCGCGCTGGAGCAGAATGCCCGTGGCGAAGGTCTTGAAGGTCGAACAGAACGCGAAGCGCTTGTCGGCGTTGTAGGCGACCGTGCTGCCGGTCCCGGTATCGATGGCGTAGAGGCCGAGATTCGCGTGGTACCGGGATTCGAGGGCGGCGAACGCGGCGGACGTCGTAGCGGAAGCGGTCGGAGATGCGGAGCCTGCTGCGGTCGAAGCAGTGCCGGAGGACTTCGCGGTGGTGGACGCGGTGGGACTGGTAGCCGTGCTCGAACAACCCGCGAGCAGAGCGGCGGCTAGGGCGAGCGCGAGCACGCGCTTCGTGGGATAGACCGGATTGAGCATGGTCCGAGCCTGCCCCGGCCCGCGCATGCGGTCAAAGACGGAAATGCGGACTTTCATGCGCTCTCGGCATACGATCGCATGCGTGGATCTCGTCAAGGCCTGTCAGGTGTTCGTGCACGTCGGCGAGCACGGCAGTTTCACCGCGGGCGCGGCGGCCGCGCGGGTGCCGCAGCCGGTGGCCAGCCGTCGCGTCGCCGCGCTGGAGGAGCACTTCGGTCAGCGGCTGTTCGACCGGTCCGCGCGGCGCGCGGCCGTGCTCACGACCTTCGGCCGCGCCATGCTCCCGCCGGCCAAACGCCTCGTGCAGCTGGCCGAAGCGCTGGAGTACCACGCGCAGGAGGCGCGTCTGCGCCCGCTGACTCTCGCGGTCCCCGAGACCTGCGACGTGCGCGATCTGGCCGGACTCGACGCGGCGGCCCGCGAAGCCGGGCTCATGCTGGACGTCCGGGGCGCCGGCCCGTCGCAGCGGACTGAGCTCCAGCGGTCGCGCGACGTCCGGGCGGCGATCGAAGCGGTCCCACCCGCCGACGCAACGTGGGTGGTCCCGCTGGGACTGGCCTCGGCGGCGGAACGCACGACGACACCGTTCCGGCTTTCCGCGCTGCGACCGTCGCGCGCCGAGGCGACGTACCGCAGGATCTGGATACAGCCCGAGGACGACGTCCCGCACGTCCGCGACGTACTGCGCCACTCCGGCCACCGCGCCGCCCTGCTGCCTGCTCAGATCACCGTGGCGCCGACGCTCGTGGCGGCGGCGGGCGCGGTGCTCCGCTCCCGTGATCTCCTGCTCTGCTCCGCGCGGCAGGCGGATGACCTGCGGCTGGCCTGGCGGCCGATCGCGGGGTTTCCGGTCGCGCGCGGCTACGCCATGACCGGCGACGACGCGGTCCGGGTGCGCGAGGCGCTGGGGGCGCACATCGCCCGGGCACTCGGGGCGGCGGCGAGGAACGCAGATGCCTGAATCCTGGCGGCGGCCCTCGGACGCACACCTGATCGGCGAGCTGCGGAAGAAGCTCGCCGACGCGGGCTTGACCGGGTCCTTCCTCGTCCGGGACCTGTCCGACGGGCGCGAGATCGGCATCGACCCGGACGTCGTCTATCCGGTCGCGTCGCTGGTGAAGGTGCCGCTGGCCGTCGCCGTGCTCGACCGGATCCACGCCGGGAGACTCGACGGCGCGATGCCGGTCGACGTGCGGCCGGGGCCCCCGGCCTCGGGCTTCGAGGCCGGCTTGAGCCAGTTCCGGCACGCGGCCCGAATCGCGGTCGACGACCTGCTCTACCTCTGCGTCGCGATCAGCGACAATCCGGCCGCCGACGCGCTCTTCGCTCTCGTGCCGCCGGCCGAGGTCACCGACGTGCTGCGTCGCTACGGCGTCACCGGCATCGCGGCTCGCCATCCGATGCGCGGCAATGCGCAGGCGCCGACACCCTCCGACGTGCTGGTGGCCCAGACGCTGGCGATCGGAGCGCGCGAGGCCGGCCTCGATTCCGGACTGCCCCAGCTCGACGTCACCCGCGCGAACGCCGGCTCGGCACGCGCGTACGTCGACCTGCTGGAAGCGCTGTGGAGGCCATCGGCCATCCCGAGCGAGGTCGCGGCGCGCGTCCGGATGCTGATGCGCGCGAACACCATGCGGCAGCGGCTCGGCCCGGACTTCATCTCCGACGCGTCCACCTGGTCCTCGAAGACCGGCACGCTGCTCAACCTCCGCCACGAGGCCGGCGTCGTCGAGCACGAGGACGGCGCGGCCTACGCAGTCGCCGCGCTCACCGAGTCCAACGTCCCGGCCGCATCTCAGCCTGCGGCCGAGGCGCTGATGGGCCACGTCGCCCGCGCGTTGCACGATCATCTCCACGAGTCAGGCGGCTGAGCGCGCTCAGCTCCCGCGACCGCCGGCGAAGCCGCCCCGGCCGGCTTCGCCCAGCCTGTCGACGATGCCTCGCACGAGGTACGGGGGCGGTGTCAACCGGGTGTCAGCCATGACGCGACCGTGCCCGAAGCGAGCCGATATGATCCGGCAGCAATCACGACGACGAGGGGTGGGCGCCGATGCCAGGCACGGCCAGACCGATGAAGCTGCCGAGCGGGCAGGTGATCTGGGTCCGCGTCGAGGATGACGACGCGGAGCACTACGAGCCCGAGGACGAAGCCCCGGACGAGGACGACTCACCCGATTCGCCTCCCCCGCCCCCGATGCCCGAGGGCGGATACGGCGGACCCCCTTCGGCGCCCGGCGCGAGCGGCGGCTACGGAGCGGCGCCCGCGCCGGCGGGGGCGCCCTACGGGTCCGCACCGTCGTCGGGCGATTCGTCCGCCGACGCTTGGACGCCCGGCGCACCGCCCCCGCCGCCCGGTCTGCCGGCCGGCGCGCCGGGCTCCGCTCCGGGTGCTCCCCCGCCGATCGGCTCGACCGGCCCCGGCCGCTTCGCCCGGCGCAGGAAGCGCTCGCTCGCGCCGTCCGTCGACGACGCGCAGCAGATTCAGGGCTTCACGGACGCCGTATCCGGCATCGCCGAGTCGGTGCGCGACAGCCTCGCGCACGCCGCGCCGGACAAGGTCGAGATCGAGTTCGGCCTCGACATCGACTTCTCGTCGGGCATCGCGGTCAGCCTGATCGCCGACGCCAGGGCCAAGGCCGCCGTGAAGATCACGCTCGGCTGGGACAACTCCGAGCGCCGCGAGCGCCGCGAGCAGCGCGGGCCGGAGCGTTACGACCAGGAGCCGAGCAGCGAGACCGTGCTGGCCACGCCGCAGTACGCCTGGTCGGACTCGCCTCGGCCGAACACTCCGCCGCCTGCGCCGATGCCGCCGGTGAGCACGTCGACCGGGTACCCGTCGCCGCCTCCGAACTACGCGCCGCAGCCCCAGCCGCAGAATCCGTACTACGGCTCGCCGTCCGGGTCCTGACACTCCGCGGCAGCCGATTCGACGGAGCCGCCGACCTCGCGTCGCCGTCATCGTCGGTTGATTCGGACGGCGTAACGTACGCACGCCCCCGCACGCTGCGCGGCCCTGTCGATCCCGGGATCTTCCGGGCTAGACAGGGCCGTTCACGCCTCAATCGATGAAAAACGGAGCGGATGCGGCGGTATCGCGGCAGAGTGAGGATGAGGTCAGTCAACGACGACGCACCGATCGGAGCCATCCATGACCACGTCCCCGTCCATGTCCCCGTCGAGCTCGCGGACGCCCGGCAAGATGGGCAAGCTCGCGCCGCAGTTCCCGGTCGAGCTCAAGGAGATGCCCGCGTACATCGCCCAGCCGCTCCCGCAGGCCCCCGCGGCCGTGGACTGGGCGAAGAACGTCGTGTCCTGGCCCATGGACGGCAACGACACGTACGGCGACTGCACGATGGCGGCGGCCGCGCACCTGATCCAGTCGTGGAACGCGGAGACCGGCCAGCAGATGCCGGTCCCGGCCGACCAGGAGGTCATCGCGCAGTACCTCAAGCTCACCGGCGGAAAGGACACCGGCCTGGTCGAGTCGCAGGTGCTCAAGACGTGGATGAGCAAAGGGCTGTGGAGCAACAAGATCGCCGGCTACGCCCCGGTGAACGTGCACAGCCTCGACGCGCTCAAGCAGGCCATCGCGTTCTTCGGCGGCGTCTACGTGGGCATCCAGGTCCCGAACAACGCCCAGACGCAGTTCGCCGCCGGCCAGCCCTGGACGCTGGTGGCCGACTGGCAGTCCCAGCCCATCGAGGGCGGCCACGCGATCCCGCTGCTCGGCTACGACGACCAGTACCTCTACGCGATCACCTGGGGCGCGGTGCAGCCGATGGCCTGGGACTGGTGGTCCACGTACGGCGACGAGGCGTGGGTCATCCTCTCCGAGGAGTTCGAGCACGCCGGCAAGGTCGGCGGCATCGACCTCGCCACGCTCAAGGCCGACCTCGCAAAGGTCTGACCAGGCACCCAGCCGCTGCGGTCGGGCCGGGCCCCGCTGCGGTCACCCGGATGCCCGTCGCCGGGTGCTGACAGCACGCGAAAGGCCTAGCGTGCGAGCATGGGCGATCCGGTCGTGGTGATGGCGCTGTTCGACAGCGAGGACGCTGCGCGCAACGCGGCACGGCACGCCGTCGAGGAGAAATACCTCGCCGCGAGAGCCCAGGTACTCGCCCGGGGCTGGGCGGTGTGGCGTCAGCAACACGGCAGCGACACAGACGTCGGCGAGCGCTGGACCGTGTTGTTCGAGACCAGCACGCCCCGAGACGAAGCGCTGCGGAACTCGCTGTTCGACCGGGGCGTCGCGCTGACGGACATCGTGGCCATCGACGTGCGCAGCCTGGATCACCGTTACACCTCATGGGTCGACGGCGGCCTGTTCCACGAGCGAGATCTCAGGTAGGACGTGCCGCCTCGCCTCACTGCAGGTCCCGGCGGCTGTAGGCGAAAAGGCCTAGAGCACCGCAGACCGCAGCGATGCAGAGCATGACCACGAGCGCGGTCCACGCCGCGGGTTCCGCGGGGACCAAGGCCAGATGGTGATACGGCGAGAGGTCCAGCACCCAGGTCGGCCAGGAGAGCGCCGGACCGATCAGCTGGACCATGTACAGGCCGATGGCCAGAACGCTGACGGCTCCCGCTGCCCACGACGGTCGGACCCCGTGCAGCAGCACCGCCAGCCCGAGGAAGAGGATCGGTACCGGGAGCACGTTCGCTGCCGCGGCGAACGAGTCGCCGATGGACAGTCCTGCGTTCGCCGCGGACGACCCGATCCAGGTCGCCAGTGCCAACACGATCGTGAGCACCACCAAGACGGCGGTGGTCGCCAGCACGGTGGAACCCGACCACGCCGTCCGGCTCACCCGGTTGGAGTACGGCAGGTCCAGACGGTTCGTGATCTCGTCGTCGTAGTCGGCGTGGACGGAGGCGATGGCGTAGGTAGCGAGGACGACCACGTAGAACACGTTCATGATGGCTATGAAGCCACCGGGCGTGATCGCAGCTCCCATGCCCACCTGCTGAAGCAGCTTCGTGGCCTCGGGCTGGCTCTGCGGAAACCCGACCAGCGTCTCGGCCAGACCGCCCGACAGCACGCCCAGTACCACTATCGCGGCGGCCCACGCGCCCAACTCGCCGCTCTGTCGGCGAGTCGCGAAGGCCAGCGGCGTGGACAGCAGCCGGGTGCTCGCCTGTTTGGTGTCGGCGGCACGCACCATTCCGGCGCCGGTATCCCGTTCGCCCGACATCACCAGCGCCAGCGTCACGAGCACTACCGGCGCGGCCTCCAGCGGGACGAGCGGCAGCAGGTCGTTGCCCCCGAACGCGTGCAACTGCTCAAGCCAGCCGAAAGGCGTGGTCCATCGTGCCCATTGGCTGTTCGTGCCTCCGTCAGCCCACATGCGCAGCACGAACGTGGCGAACAGGACACCCATGGCGAGTCCGTTGGCGCGACGGCGTTCGGGCAGCAACTGCGACGCGAGTGCCGCGAGTCCCATGAACGTGACCACCAGCAGACCGAGGCCTCCGGCATACAGCCAGGACCCCGCCGCGGCGGCGCCGCCGCCCTGCAGCACCGAGCCGGCCACGAGCACCGTGAGCACCGGGACCGCGAAGACGGCGGCCAAGCTCGTGAAGGTCGCGCGGACGAGCGAGAGCGGATTGGCGAGTACCAGGTCGAGGCGGCCCGTCTCCTCACTGCCGCGCAGCACCCGGGTCGTCGCGAGGGTCACCCACACCGTGCCCAGGAGCGTGACGAACAGCGCGACGCGCCAGACCGCGAAGCCGCCCAGGGTGTCGATGGCGGTGGGCAGCCCGTAGATCGCGCGCACGGCCGGGTTGTCCGCCAGCGGAGCCAGCAGCCCTCCTCCCGACTGCTGCGACTTGTGGAAGGACTTGACGCCCATCCAGAGCAGCAGCCCGGTGGACGCCGCTATGACCAGGCCGCCGAACCAGACCTGTCGCACGGCCAGCCGGACGTTCGCGCGCTCGGCGTGGAGGGGCCGGCGGACGTCGCGTGCCGGTGCGAGCGCGGTGTCAGCGACCATGGCCGACCTCGCCGTCCCCGGCCCGGGCTCCGGCCCCGGCTTTGGCTTTGTCACCGGCGCCGTCTGAGGAGTAGTAGCCGAGGAAGACCTCTTCCAGCGACGCCTCCCGTGAGCGCAGCGCGGTGACCTTGGCCGGCGCCAGCGCCTGGAGCAGCGGTCCTGGCTCGTCCGACAGCTGGATTCGGACGCCCTCCGGTGTCGGGTCGACCCGGGCGACTCCGGGGACGTGGCTCAGGTCGGGGGCGGGGCCGTCGAGGTCGACCTCCACGTCGGTTCCGTGCATCGTGCGCAGCTTGCCGACATCGGCCACCTCGACCAGCCGGCCTTCCCGCAGGATCCCCACCCGCTCGCACAGGGTCTCGACCTCGGCCAGAATGTGCGAGGAGAGGAACACCGTCCGGCCCTGCGCGGCCACCTCCCGGACCGTCTTGACGAACTCGGCCTCGATCAGCGGGTCGAGTCCGCTGGTCGGCTCGTCGAGCAGGATCAGGTCCGCGCCGGTGGCGAAGGCGGCCACCAGCGCCACCTTCTGGCGGTTGCCCTTCGAATACGCTCGGGCCCGCTTCGACGTGTCCAGCTCGAACCGCTCCACCAGCCCGTCCCGCAGATCCGCGTCCACCTGCCCGTGCAGGCGGCCGAACAGCTCCAGGCACTGGCCTCCGGTCAGCCTCGGCCACAACGCCACATCGCCGGGAACGTAGGCGATGCGTTCGTGGACCCGCCTCACGTCGCCCACGTCGACACCGAAGATGCGGGCGCTGCCGCCGGTGGGCCGGATCAGACCGAGCAGCAGGCGCAGCGTGGTCGACTTGCCGGCCCCGTTGGGACCGAGATAGCCGAACACTTCGCCGCGCCGCACTTCCAGATCGAGCCGGTCGAGCGCGGTGAAGGAGCCGAACCGCTTGGTCAGCTTCTCGGTGGCGATGGCCGGCACATGGTCTCGCACGGCTGCCGAATCGGTCATCGGTCGCCCCCTCAAAGGTGGCGGGGGCGAGTCAGCAGATCCTTCGCGGGGTCCTGGACCGCCCCGAGACAGGGAAGAACTTGATCTCCACTCTATTCGCATCCGCTTGATCTTGCTCGATGAGCGGCAGCCGCTCGGCCGTCGTATCCGTCGGGCGCCGGCCGCCCCGCGGACCCGCGGGCGGACCTGATCAGCGGATGTACTTCCCGCTGATCGCGCGCGCGATCACCAGCCGCTGGATCTCGCTCGTACCCTCGAAGATGGTGTAGATCTTCGCGTCGCGGTACATGCGCTCCACGGGGTGCTCGCGGCTGTAGCCGGCGCCGCCGAGGATCTGGATTGCCTTCTCGGAGGCGGCGACGGCGAGTTCGCCGGCGCGGAGCTTGGACATGGAGCCCTGCGCGGCGTCGAAGGGCTTGCCGTTGCGGGCCATCCAGGAGGCCTGCCAGATCAGCAGCCTGACCATCTCGATCTCGGTGCGGATGTCGGCGAGCGCGAAGGCGATGGCCTGGTTCTCGATGATGGTGCGGCCGAAGGCCTCGCGCTGCCCGGCGTATTCGAGGGCGTACTCGTACGCGGCGCGGGCGATGCCGAGGGCCTGGGCGCCGACGGTGGGGCGGCTGACCTCGAAGGTGGCCATCGCGGCCTGCTGGGCCTGGCCCTGCGCCTGGGCGGTGCGCTGCTCCTTCGTGCCGGAGGCCGCCGCCTCGGCCGCGGCCAGGCGCTCGCGGGCCTTGGCGAGGCGGCCCTCCAGCTTCTCCCTGCCGCCGAGCAGGCAGCTGCCGGGGACGCGGACCTCGTCCAGGAAGACGTCGGCGGTGTGCGAGGCGCGCAGCCCGAGCTTCTTGATCTTGCGGCCGGCCTCGAGGCCCTTGGTGCCCGGCGGCACGACGAAGGCCGCCTGGCCGCGCGCGCCGAGCTCCGGCTCCACGCTCGCCACGACGACGTGCACGTTCGCGATGCCGCCGTTGGTGATCCAGGCCTTCTGGCCGGAGATGACCCACTCGTCCTTGGCCTCGTCGTACCGGGCGCGGGTGCGCAGGCCGCTGACATCGGAGCCGGCCTGCGGCTCGGAGACGCAGAACGCGGCGACCTTCGGGGCGTCCTTGTCGCCGAAGCACTGCGGCACCCACTCGAACAGCTGCTCCTGCGTCCCCGCCGCGAAGATCCCGGCGACGGCCAGCGAGGTGCCGAACAGGGCCATGCCGATGCCGGCGTCGCCCCAGAACAGCTCCTCGTTCGCGATCTGCAGCGAGAGCCCGCTCGGATCGCCGAACAGGTCGGCGAGGGATTCGAAGCCGTAGAGGCCGATCTTCGCGGCCTCCTGGATCACCGGCCACGGCGTCTCCTCGCGCTCGTCCCACTCGGCGGCGGCGGGGCGCACGACGTCGCGGGCGAAACCGTGCACCCAATCGCGCAGCTCCCGCTGCTCGTCGGTCAGCTCCAGCGAGAATCCGGTCATGGGCCGCCCTGCTCCTGACTTTAGAGTAAGTTGACGGGTCAGTAAGCTACCCGGCCCGGCACTAAGGTGACAAGGTGCAACCGATGAACGAGGAACGGCCACGGACGGCTGCCACCCGGGGACGCGGTGCCACCGATGACCGGCGAACGGCCCGGGAACGGCCGCCGCACGGGGAGGCGGCGCGGCCGTCGAGCGAGGAACGGACCCGCCGGCGGCTGCCCCGCGGGGAGCGCGAGCAGCAGATCATCGACTGCGCGATCCAGGTCTTCGCCCGGCGCGGCTACAGCGCGGCCTCGGTGGACGACATCGCCGAGCAGGCCGGCGTCTCGAAGCCGCTGGTCTACCTGTACCTGGAGTCCAAGGAAGGACTCTTCCTCGCGTGCCTGCGCCGCGAGGAGCAGCGGCTGGTCGCGGCGTTCCAGGACGCGGCCGGGACCGGCGGCACCTCCGAACTGCGGCTGTGGGCCGGGCTGCAGGCGTTCTTCGGCTTCGTCGCCGACCACCGGGACAGCTGGGCCGTGCTGCACCGGCAGGCCCCCGACCTCGGCGAGACGATCGCCGGGGAGATCGACCGGGCGCGGCGCACGATCCTCGACGAGGTGCGCAAGCTCGTGCTCGAGGGCATCGCGCTCGGCCCGACGCCCACGCACCTCGGCGAGGCGGACGCCGACTTCGTCGCGCACGCCCTGGTCGGCGCGGCGGACTCGCTGACCGACTGGATGGAGCGCCACCCGGGCGAATCGCCAGAAAGGGTCACTCTGCGCCTGATGGGCATGATGTGGGTGGGTATGCAGCAGGTGCTCGACGGCGAGGTGTGGGTTCCGCCGGAATCGCCGGCCGCCGTCTGAGTGGTGCCGCCGATCCTGGTGGGACGGAAGGTAAAGAGGCGGTAGAGCCTGGCCGGTCGGCGTGTCGCACTCCCGGGGCGCGCGCCGCGGCGGGCTAGCCTCGCGTCGTCACTGACCGATCCGATCATCCGTCCTGGACCGACCCCACCTGTCCGCTTCGCCCTGGCCTCGCCGTTTCGCAGAACAGACGGCGTCCGGCCATGGATTTTTCCCCTACCGATGAGTAAGTTTACTCAGAGGTAAGGAGGAGCGGCTGTTCGGGACCGGACGGCGGACGATCCACTCAGGCAGGCAAAGGAGCCCGCTCATGGCACGGACGTTCTACCGAGGGCTGCGCGCCGCCCGCAGGCGCAAGGACCTCGCCGACCGCACCCGCGTCCATCTCTCCGTCGAGCACGGCAAGGTCCGCGAGGTCGCCACCGAGCCGCTCGCCCAGCCGCTCACCCGCGGGTCCCTCGCCGACATACCCTTCGACAACGCCCGGCAGCACCCGAAGCGGATAGCCCTGAGACGGCGCACCGAGCAGGGCTGGCTGCCGGTGACCTCCGCCGAGTTCGCCCAGCACGTCTCCGAGACGGCGAAGGGACTGGTGCACGCCGGACTCCCGGTCGGCGGCCGGGTCGCGCTGATGTCGCGCACCCGGTACGAGTGGTCCGTCATCGACTTCGCGATCTGGAGCGCCGGCGGGCAGACCGTGCCGGTGTACCCGACCTCGTCCGTCGTGCAGCTGGAGTGGATCCTCGAGGACTCCGGCGTGCGGATGATCATCGTCGAGGACGAGGAGACCGCGGACGTCGCCCGGCAGGCCATGACGGTGCTCGACCTGGCCCTGCCGATCTGGGTCATCGACCAGGGCGGGCTGGAGCAGCTGGCCGAGCTCAGCCTCGGGGTGCCGGACAGCGAGCTGCAGAACCGTCGCGCGACCCTGACACCGGACTCCATCGCGACGCTCATCTACACCTCCGGCACCACCGGGCGGCCCAAGGGCTGCGTGCTCACCCACTCCGCGCTGCACGCCGAGGCGACGAACATCGTCGAGCTCATGGTTCCGACGTTCCGCGCGGTCTGGTCGCATCAGCAGCCGTCGACGCTGCTGTTCCTGCCGCTGGCGCACGTGCTCGGCCGCGCGATGGAGATCGCCTGCATCGAGGGCGGCATCACGATCGGCATGTGGCCCACGATCAAGCCGGACGAGGTGCGGCCCGAGCTCGAGGCGTTCAAACCGACGTTCCTCGTCGCGGTGCCCTACTTCTTCGAGCGCATCCACGACATCGCACGCGGCACGGCCGAGCGGATGGGCCGCGCGTCCTCGTTCGACCGGGCCGACCGGATCGCCGTCAGGTACGGCAACGCCCAGATGCGCTCGATCTTCGGCGAGGGCAGGAGTCCCGGCCTCGGACTGCGCATCGCGCACAAGTTCTACGACCTGCTCGTCTACCGGCGGGTGCGCGAGGCGATGGGCGGCAAGGTCCGCTACGTCATCAGCGGCGGCTCGCGCCTCGACTCCGACCTGGCGCAGTTCTTCTTCGGCTGCGGCGTGCTGGTCTACGAGGGCTACGGCCTGACCGAGACGAGCGCCGCCACCACGGTGAACCCGCCGCTCGAACCGCGGCCCGGCACCGTCGGCGTGCCGCTGCCGGGCGGCGCCGTGCGCATCGACGACGACGGCGAGGTCTTGCTCAAGGGCCCGATGCTCTTCTCCGGCTACTGGCGCAACCTGGAGGCGACCGCCGGGTCGATGCACGGGGACTGGTTCTCCACCGGCGACCTCGGCAGCCTGGACGAGCACGGCTACCTGACGATCACCGGCCGCAAGAAGGACATCCTGATCACCAGCGGCGGCAAGAACGTCTCGCCGAGCATGCTCGAGGACCGGCTGCGCAGCCGCGTGCCCGTCGGCCAGTGCATGGTCGTCGGCGACGGCAAGCCCTACGTCGTCGCGCTGATCACGCTGGAGCCGGAGGAGAAGGAACACTGGCTCTCGGTGCGCCGCCGGCCGTACGACACCCCGTTCACCGAGCTGGCCCGCGACCCGGAGCTCGTGGCGCAGGTCCAGGCGGCCGTCGCGTACGCGAACCAGGCGGTCTCCCGGGCCGAGTCGATCCGCGCGTTCAAGCTCGTCGAGGGCGAGTTCAGCGAGGAGAACGGCCTGCTCACCCCGTCGTTGAAGGTGAAGCGGCACGCGGTGGCCGCCGCGTACGCCACGGATATCGAGGAGTTGTATGCCGGAAGGTGAGGTTCGCGCCGCCGGGCCCGAGTACGACGTGGTCGTGGTCGGCTCGGGTTTCGGCGGCTCGGTCGCGGCGCTGCGGCTGAGCGAGAAGGGCTACCGGGTGCTGGTGCTGGAGGCCGGCCGCCGGTTCACCCGGGAGACGCTGCCGAGGAACTCGTGGGCGGCGAAGGACTACCTGTGGGCGCCGCGCCTCGGGCTGTACGGCATCCAGCGGATCCACCTGCTGGGCAACGTCATGGTGCTCGCCGGCGCCGGCGTGGGCGGCGGCTCGCTGAACTACGCCAACACGCTGTACGTCCCGCCGCGCGCGTTCTTCGAGGACCCGCAGTGGGGCGCGATCACCGACTGGGAGGACGAGCTGCGGCCGTACTACCGGCAGGCGCAGCGGATGCTCGGCGTGCGGCAGAACCCGACGACGACCGAGGCGGACGAGTACCTGAAGGCGACCGGCGAGAAGATGGGCGTGGGCCACAGCTTCACGCTCACGCCGGTCGGCGTGTTCTTCGGCGACGGCCGGGACGGCGACGGCTGCCGCGCGAAGGCGGGCGAGGAGGCCGCGGACCCGTACTTCGGCGGCGCGGGCCCGACGCGCCGCGCGTGCACCGAATGCGGCGAGTGCATGACGGGGTGCCGGCACGGCGCGAAGAACACCCTCACCGAGAACTACCTGTACCTCGCGGAGCGCGCCGGCGCGGAGATCCGCCCGATGTCGACGGTCGTCGATGTGAAGTCCGTCTACGACGCCGGCGGCGCGGACCGCGGCTACGAGATCCATGTCGTCCCCACCGACAAGCGCCGCAAGGCCAAGCCCACGGTCATCCGCACGAGTCAGGTCGTCCTCGCCGCCGGAACCTACGGCACCCAGACGCTGCTGCACCGCGTCCAGGCACGCGGTGGACTCCCCCGGATATCCGCGCGCCTCGGCGACCTGACGCGCACGAATTCCGAAGCGCTGGTCGGTGCGATCACCGCCCCGCGCCCGTACCGCAAGCGCCGCGGCACCGGGAAGCAGCCGGACTTCACCCACGGCGTCGCGATCACCTCGTCGATCCACCCGAACGAGAACACGCACATCGAGAACGTGCGCTACGGCAAGGGCTCGAACACGATGGCCCTGATGTGCGTGCCGCAGTACAAGGTCGGCGGACGCATGCCCAAGCCGATCGCCGCCGCGTGGGGCTACATCTCGCACCCGCTGCTCGTGCTGCGCACACTGACGACGCGGCATTGGTCGGAGCGTTCGATCATCGGCCTGGTCATGCAGACGCACGACAACTCGCTGAGCACCTACCTGCGGAAAAGGTGGCCCGGGCGCGGCCTGCTGACGGCGCGTCAGGGCCACGGCGCGCCCAACCCCGTGCACATCCCAGAGGCGGCCGAGGCCGCGCGGCTGCTCGCCGACCAGATCGGCGGGCTGCCCGGCACGAACCTCGGCGAGCTGATGGGCATGCCGCTGACCGCGCACTTCCTCGGCGGCTGCCCGATCTCCGAGACCCCGGACCAGGGCGTCATCGACCCCTACCACCGCCTGCACGGCTACCCCGGCATCTCGGTCGTGGACGGCTCGGCGGTCTCCGCGAACCTCGGCGTCAACCCGTCGCTCACCATCACAGCCCAGGCCGAACGCGCGATGTCGCTGTGGCCCAACAAGGGCGAGGCCGACCCGCGCCCGGAGCCGGGCGAGGCGTACCGCCGGGTGAAGCCGGTGGCGCCCCTGTCCCCCGCCGTCCCTGACGACGCGTTCGCGAGGCTCGATCTGACCGCGAGCTGACCGTATGACGACGAGCTGACCGGCGCCGAGTGAGTGGCCGGGCCGCCGCACGGATCTCGTGCGGCGGCCCGGCCTCGCTCCCGGCTAGCTGATGGAGGTCGAGTACGAGTTGATCGTGAAGTCCTCCTGGACGTTGCCGGTGCCGCTGATCTCGAAGCCGTACTGGACCGTCGAGAGCGTCGGGTTGGAGAAGTAGCCCTTCGTGTTCTCCATCCACTTGAGCAGGTCGAGGATGTTGACCGTGCCGCTGCTCTCGCTGGACGTGCGCCAGAACGAGTACACCGGGTTCGACCCGTTGCTGCCGACGTACACGTTCCAGGTGTTGCCGTCGATCGTCAGGTCGCCGATGGACGAGCCGGCCGGGCTGACGTTGCCGACCGTGTTGGTCCAGATCATGACCTCGTACGAGCTGGAGTTGAGCCAGATGTCGTACGCGGACTCGAAGTTGCCGGAGCTCGGCACGGTCTCGTTGAACGAACTGGAGACCGTGGAGAGCGAGTTCAGCGACTTGCCGACCGAGATCGACGCGTTCGGGTAGGCCTTGACCCCGGAGGTGCTCGGCTGGGTGGAGTACACCCCCCAGTTGCTGTAGCTGTTGACCCACAGGGTCTGCGAGCCGTGCCCGCTGCCCCATTCGTCGTTGTAGATCGTGTACGAGCCGCTGGTGCACGAGCCGTACTGCGCCGAGGTGGTGCACGAAGCGGCCTGCGCCGGGCCGATCGCGACGGCGGTGGCGGTGCCGGCGAACAGCCCGGCGACCGCCAGGCGGAGCAGCTTCTTGTGGGTGCGCGTCATTGCGCTTCATCCCTTCGAACCGTGGGTGGAACGGTGGGCAGCATTCGACGAGTGGATTGTCGAAGCGCTTCGAAGTCTGAATCCGTGCGCCTGAACTGTCAATATGCGATACAGGAAATTTAGCGGAGCGACGCGTTCGACAATATCGTCGAAGCGATTCGACAGTCACCCGGCGCACGTACGTGAGTATCCTGCAGCTATGATCACAGCCGGACACGTCGTCCTCTACAGCCGCGATCCCGAGGCGGACCGCGAGTTCTTCCAGAAGGTCCTGAAGTACCCGCACGTCGACGCGGGCGGCGGTTGGCTCATCTTCAAGCTCCCTCCGACGGAGCTGGGCGTCCACCCGACCGAGGGCAAGGAATCGCACGAGTTCATGTTCATGTGCGAGGACCTCGTGACCACGATGGCGGAGCTCACCGGCAAGCGCATCGTCTTCACCCGCCCCGTCACCCAGCAGCCCTGGGGCCGCGTCACCGCCTTCCGCCTTCCCGGCGGCGGCGAGGTAGGACTCTACGAGCCCTCCCACCCGGTCGCGGCGACGCTGGAGAAGTGACGCCGGAGTAAGCAGGAGCGGCGAGGGTCGCGGATCATCCCGCCGGGCGCCACCCCGGCGCAGTCCTACTCCGGATGCTCGGTCCGCAGGAGTTCGAGGTCGGCCGGCATCAGGGGCGCGCTCTCCAGCAGGGTTCTGATGAGGTCGTGATCGAGGGCGTCGGCTTCCGGGTCGGCGGGGCCGGCGTCGGTACGGGCGGCGGCCAGGCGGACGCGGACGGAGACGGCCACGCGGGCGGCGATTCGGGGGGTCCAGCCGCGGGTGGGGGCTATGCGGGTCAGGTCCTCGGCCACCTGCTTCCAGGAGACCGGGCCGGGGTGGCGCTCCTGGCGCAGGTAGCGCTGGGCCAGGACGACCAGGACCAGGCGTTCGTCCTCCGTCAGGCGGCAGACGCCTGGTTCGCAGGTGCGGAAGCGGGAGACGGTGCCGGCGGCAGGGGCTTCGGTCGCGGCCGGGGCCACCAGGTGGAGCTCCAGGAG
>NZ_JAGSOH010000230.1 GCF_018139625.1 Actinospica acidithermotolerans
GGTGGGCGCCTCGGGCCGCTCAAGGACGATCGCGCTCACCGGCGCACCGGCTTACTCCCGCACCCGGCCGGCTCCGGCGCGATCGCGGCGTCCGTGTAGATCAGCCCGCGGCCGGCGACGTACGCGGCGACCGCCTTCTGGCGCGCGGTGACGGCGCCGGTATCCTTGCCGAGCACCACCGCGTTGGCGGCGAGCTCGGCGCGGTGCGCGGCGGCCGGGTACGCGCGGCCCTCCTGTGCGGCGATCTCGCCGTAGAGCATCCTGGTCGGCACACGCAGCGCCGGCGGGAAGGGGTGGACCGCGGCGATAGTCCCGGGCCGGTGCGCCACCCCGACCTGCCCGGCCATGCTGGTGGGCACCAGCGGCACGGCCCCGGATGCGGCGCGTCCGGGGCCGAGCACGGCGTCGAGGAACCGGCGGATCGGGTCGACGCCGAAGGCTCCCTGCATCATGTACGGGGTGAGCATGCCGCCGGGGCGCCAGGCGAGCTCGCTCATCAGCAGTTCGCCGTCGCCGGTGCGCTGGAGCATCTCCGCGTGCACGATGGCGGTGCGCGGGCGCGGCCGCAGCGCCTGGATCGCCCGGCGGGCGAGGTCCTGCGCGCGCGAGACGACCGGATCGCCGGGATCGCACGTCGTGATCGTCAAGGCCGGTAAACCGTGTCGCCCGGGCGGCTGCTCGGCCACGCGGCTCGGCCAGAGGTATTCGAGGTCGTGCTCGGTCAGCAGCGCGTCGACCTGGAGGAGCGTGCCGTCGACCTGCTCCTCGACCATCCACGCGGGAACCCGCGGGTCGAACGGCGACTTGGTCCAGTTCGCCGCCAGCCACGAGCGCCGGTCCGCGTCGTCGCGCAGCACGGCGCCGGCGCGCCCGACGGCGAAGCGCGGCTTGACCACGACCGGGTACCCCGCGGACTCGGCGAAGCGCCGCAGATCGCTCGCCTCGTGCAGGGCGGCGCAGCAGGCGGTGGGCACCGCGCCGGCCCGCCACAGCTTCTTCATCAGCACCTTGTCCCGGCCGGTGCGCGCCTGGTCCGAGGTCATGCCGGTATCCAGGCCGAACGCCTCGCGCAGCCGCGCGGAACGCTCGACGTCGTCCTCGGCGAGTTCGATCACGTGAGTGAACGCACGGCGCCCGTGCGCGTCGAACGCGATCTCCTCGACCTCCGCGTTGTCGTAGTACCCGTCGGCGACGTGCACCGGGACCGGGGCGTTGGCGCGCCCCTGGTTCGGCGGGACGATGACGAGCGCGGTGTCCCCGCCGTCGAGGTCGAGCGCCTCCCACGGGTGGTGGCGCCGGGCGAGGGATCCGGCGAGCAGGAACAGGACGTTGCGGCTCACGGTGATGGCCTTCCTTCCGAGGTGCGGGCGTCGGCTGGGCGCGCAGCGCGCCCGACGATCAAGGGCACGGGGGCGCCGGCCGCGCCCACGGCGGCGGCGAGCAGATACCAGCCCGGGCGGGGGTGGGCCAGGATCAGCCCGAGCAGCGCGGGGGAGACGCAGGACAGCGCCGCGTATCCGGCCCCGAACACGCCCTGGTAGTCGCCGTGGCAGCCCTCCGGCGCCAGGTCGTAGGACAGGACGATGGCCGCGGCGGTCTGCAGGACCTCGGCCGAGGTCAGCAACACGGCCGCCGCGCCGACGATGAGCGAGGCCCTGAGCGCTGCGGAGCCGGACGAGGAGGGCAGCAGCGCGCAGGCGGCCGCGGTCAGCGCGCCGGCCGCCAGCGCCGCGCGGGCGCCGCGCCGCACTCCGGTGATCCGGGCGGTCGCCGGGTGCTGGAGGGCGCCGACCCCGAGCGTGTTGACCAGCAGCGCCGCCGAGACCAGCCAGCCGGGAGCCGCGGTGGCGCGGGCCACCCACAACGGCACGGCGAACACGAGGATGTCGTTGTACAGCAGCAAGATCCCCCCGCACGTCGCGGTAACCGCGAGGAAACCGGGGTCGGCCAGGGCCCGGCGCCGCCCGGCACAGTGCGGTGAAGGCGGGTCCTGCGACGCCGACGGATGTCGCGCCAGCAGCCCGCACAGGCCGCAGCCGGCGGCGCTCGCGACCGCGCACACCAAGAGTTCGGCCCGATAGGCGGGCACCGTGCCGCAGGCGAGCGCGGCTCCCGCGAGGGCGGCGCCGAGTCCGTAGCAGAGGTTGGACACCGCGCGGTTGATCCCGGCCCACCGCACCCGCGCCGCACCGGCCAGGTGCGCGATCACGGCGCCGCGAACCGAGACGATCGCGGGGACGAACGAGGTGGCCAGGGACAGCGACCCGAACTCCAGCACGCGGGCGTGCCCGAACAGGACGCACGCGCGCGCAGCCGCCTGAAGACCCATCATCGCCGCGCACACCTGGGACGGGCCGAAGCGGTCCGCCGCGCGCCCGGCCGCCGGGCACGCGGCGATGGAGGCGAAACCCGCTACGCACAGGCAGTCGGCGACCGGCGTCACGGGAACGTGCTCGACCTTGGTCAGGTACAGCGCCGTCAGGGGAGTGCCCAGGCCCAGGCCGAAGTACCAGAGGCCGAACCCGGTCAGAAGCACACCGCGCGGACCGCGGACGGGATGCGCCCGCAGCCTGGTCCCTGGGGGGCGCCCGGCCGGGCTCGAGGTCACCGCCATCGCCGTACCGCTCCGGCCGGACGGATGTACGGCATGACCGCTCCTGTTCCGGAATGTGGAGTGAATGTGCCGGGGAAAACCGCGCACAATAGTCGAGGCGATTCAGCATTGGCCGCCCCGACAGCCTTGTCAAGCTGCGCACATCCGCAGGGGAGTGACCCAAATCACTTTCGGCCAGGCTCATTTCACGGGACGCGTGAAACCCAAGCAGCGCGTCCCGCTCAGCGCCTTTCCAGTCCGGGCCGCGCACTCTCGCAACCGGCGGGCCAGGGGCCAATTTTCAGCCATACCGGCTGTTCAAGGCGCTATCCAGCGAGGGCGCGGCGTGCGGGCGCCGCGTGCCGCACCCGCCTCGTTGCGCCAGGCGAAATAAGGCCGTTGCGCGCACAGAAATACGTCTTAATATGGCCGCCCGGGCATTGATTGACCCGTTCTCCGAATCGCCAATAGATTCTGCGCCGTGACACCGGAGAGATTCGGAACTCCATCATCGCGGCACTCGGATTCCGTGCGCCGCGGCCCGTCAGACCACGCAGATCCCCGCCGCCGGGCGGGGCCGGCACCGTCGTGAAGGGACGTGCATGACCGCCCACGCCAGCACCCTGCGCGGCCCGAACGCCGCGGACGGCGCGTTCGCACCCGCCCGGGTGCTCGCCTACGCGGCAGCGAGCCTGCACAGCACGCCGACCACGTGGGACACCCCGGTCGACCTCGGCCCCCGCGTGGCCTGGAGCTGCGGTGCGCCGCGCCGCGCCTACCTCGGCCCGCACGCGAGCAACGGCATGTCGGCGTGGTCGCAGTCGGTCGGCGCCGGCGACGGGTTCGCCTACGCCCAGGTAACCGGGCTCAGCTACGGACCGCTCAGCCTGGCCCGGGTCATCGTGACCTGTCTCGGCGAGCACTACGCCGTGCAGATCGACGGCGGTGCGTCCGGGCACGCGCTGCACCCGGGCGAGCACCTGCACGTGGACGGGGTCGAGATCGACGTCGGGCGCGTCGAGCGCCACGAGGACGGCAGCTACACCGTGACCGGGCTGTCGCTGAGCTCGAACACCGGCGGGCTGCTGACGATCGCCGTAGCCCACGCCGGCCCCGTGCGATGAGCGCGGACCGCGACCTCCCGTGACCGAAAGGCGCACCACCGCGTGTACTCCGACCTACGTACAGCCCTTGCCGCAGAACGCATCGCGGCGCTCCACGCCCGGGCCCGCCACCACCGGCAGGTGCGCGAAGCCCGCCAGGCCCGACGGGCCCGGCGCCGCCGGCCCGGACCGGACCCCGGGGCCGAGACGCCGACCGCTGCGGCACCCGCCCCCTCCGCCCGGGCCGAGAA
>NZ_JAGSOH010000231.1 GCF_018139625.1 Actinospica acidithermotolerans
TTCTGCTGACAGCAGAAACGTCAGGGTGCTGCGCATCCCGTCGCGCACCGCCTGCCGAGCAGCCCGGACGTAGCCGAGGACGCGGAGCGCAGTGGAGCGACGGCGACGGCGGGACAGCAGCAGGCCGACGACTATCCGCAGACCGCTGACTCGTCCCTCGCCGCTTCGCCCAGGAAGACCCGGCCCGTCTGCTCGCCGGCCATGCGGACGGGGACCTTCTCGTCGGCGTCCACGTCGAGGGCCAGCTCCACGTCCGCGGCGAAGCCGGCGGCGCGCAGTTCGCGGGCGGAGACGCAGTCGGCGAGGTCGGGCAGGGCGGTGGGGTGGGACCACGTCGCGGCGGCGAGGCGGGCCTCGGCGGAGAGGGAGTAGCCGAGGTCGGCCAGGCCGGCGCAGACGGCTCCGGCGCCGATCCAGTCCTCGGCCGCGGGGCGGGTGCCGATGGCGGCGGGGTCCACGGAGCTCCAGTGCTCGCCGCAGGCGATGACGGTCACGCGTCCGGCGCGCACGCTGGTCATCAGCTGCGCAGCGACCGCCGCGCAGGCGGAGGCGTTGCGGGGGCTGCCGATGAGCACGGCCGTGGCCTTGGACGCGGCGCTGACGACCGAGGCGCCGTTCCGGGACGTGAAGATGACGCGCTGGCCCGGCTCGGCCTCCAGCAGGCTCGCGGGCGAGAGCGAGACCTGCCCGGCGGCGGCCTTGCGCCTGCGGCTCGGCGGCCTGGCTCCCAGGCGCAGGGCGGCCATCGCGGGGCCGCCCAGTGATTCGATCTCGGCGCCGCTGTAGACGAGGCAGGTGAAGTCGCGGGATACGGCGATCGACAGCGTCGTCGAGAGCGAGAAGACGTCGACGACGACGATCACGTCTCCGCGCGCGGCGGCCAGGGCGGCCCCGGTGCGGCCCCACTCCACGTGCACCGAGCTGTCCGGCCACGGGTCGAAAGCGGCGGAGCGCGTGGCGCGGGACAAATACGCCGCGGGTCCGCCGGCACCCGCGGACCCCAGCACGCCTACCGCTCCCGCCGCCGCGGGGGCCGTCCTCTCGACGACGGCCGAGGGGAGGTCGGGGTAGTCGGGGACGACGCCGGAGTTCGGCGGGGGAACGGCGTCCGCGCTCGCGTTCAGGTCCGCATGACCCTCGTGCATCGGTCCCCTCCTTCGCCGATCCTCGCAGCACGCCATGGTAGTCCCGTGACGTACGCCGCAGCGGCCGACCCGGAAAATCAGAGCACGAATCCGAGGTGTCGGCGGCGCCGCTGATCCCAGTGCGGTCCCGGCCGGCCCTCCCGCCCCTGCCAGCTCAGTCGGCGGGCGAGAGGGATGCGAGGTATCTTCCGATTCCCGCCACGGCCACGGAGCCCTGGCCGATCGCCGAGCTGATCCGCTTGACGGATCCGGCGCGCACGTCGCCGGCCGCGAACACGCCGGGTACCGAGGTCTCGGCGAGCAGCGGGGCGCGCTCCTCGGGCCACGGCAGCGGGAGCAGTTCGGGCCTGCGCACCACCTCGACGTCGGTGAGGATGAAGCCGTACTCGTCCTGGGCCACGACGTCGCGCAGCCAGCCGGAGAAGGGGACGGTTCCGGTCAGCACGTAGAGGGTCGAGGCCGTGAGGACCTCCGTCGCGCCCGTGGTTCCGGAGAGCAGCACCACCTTCTCGAGCCTGCCGTAGCCGCGCACCTCGCCGATCTCGCAGTCGCACACGACGCGGATGTTCGGCGTGGCCATGACGCGTTCGGCCATCTCCGGGCTGATCGCGGCCTCCTCGAGCGCCGGTTCGCGGACGACGAGGACGACCGTGCGGGCGTGCTCGGCGAAGTCGAGCGCCGCGGTGCCCGCCGCGTCCCCGGATCCCGCGACGACGACGTCCTCGCCCTCCGTCTGCCGCGTCTCCGCCTTCGAATAGCCGTAGTAGACGCCCGCGTTGAGCAGCTCCTCCACGCCGGGGGCCTCCAGCCTGCGCCAGGTCATCCCGGTCGCGATGAGCACCGACCTGCCGACGACGACCGTGCCGTCGTCCAGCATCACGCGGTGGGCGCCGCGCAGCGGCAGGAGGGCCGTCGCCACCTTCGCGCTGCACCACTGCACGCCGAGCTGCTTGGCCTGGGCCAGTGCGCGGTGCGCGAAGTCGGCTCCGGTCAGGCCTGCGGGGAAACCGAGGTGGTTGTCCATCTGCACGGTGCCGGCCGCCTGGCCGCCGGGGCAGTCGTCCTCGACCACGACGACGGTCAGCCCGTCGCAGGCCGCTGCGACGGCTGCCGAGAGCCCGGCGGGGCCGCCGCCGACCACGACCAGGTCGTAGCGGTCCAGCGTCGCTGGCTCGGTCAGCTCCAGCGCCTCCGCGAGCTGCGCGATGGACGGGTCGAACAGCGCCCGGCCGTCGTCCAGCAGCACGGTGGTGGGGGCCGGGTTCGGCAGGTTCAGGTCCCGCGCCATCGCCTGCGCCTGCGGGTCGTCCGAGAGGTCGAACCAGGAGAACGGCACCAGGCTGCGCGAGAGGTAGTCCTTGACCAGATACGCCGTGGACGAATAGCGGTGGCCGAGCACGGTCACGCCGAGCTGCGAGGCGCCGTGCTGGCCGGCCCACTCGCCGAGCAGGTCGTCGACCATCGCGAACAGCCGCTCGGCCGGCGATCCGGCGGCCAGCGCCAGGTACCGGTCGACCTGGCTCTGGGTGATGGCCTGCAGCGTCGCCTCGGTGTCCGCGGGCCGGGCCAGCAGGATCCGGCGGGTCGCCGGGGAGGCGGCCTTCACATGGCCGAACAGCTCGATCGCGCTGCCGTCGGGCAGCCGCATCAGGCTGATCACGAGGGCGATCGGCCGGCCGACGCCGATGGCGTGCGCGAGGGCGTCGGTGGCCTCGCGCACCCCGGCGGCGGCCAGCACCCGGTAGCGCATGCCGAGATGCCCGCGCAGCCGCTCGACGATCTCGTCGCGCTGCACCGGCTCGTCGTGCAGGACGAGGACGAGCGGCACGACGGCTGTCAGGTCCGGGGATTCGACGTCCATGCCTTGAAGCTAAGCCGGGTGCCGCACGGTCGCCCGCCGAAGCGAACAAACGGGCGACGGGTGTCGTCCGGCGCCGCACCGGGAACCGAAGAGGAAGGAGAGCGCACACGTGGCGGGAAGGGGTGGGCAACGGCGTGATGACGGGCCTCGAGGGGGCGTTGAGCGATACCGCGGCCACCGGCCTGATCCTGGGCGGCGGCGCACTCGGTTCCGGCCTGCTGGTGCTCGGCCTCACCGTGCTCGCGGTACGCCGCGGGGCGCGCGAGGAGCGGGCGCGCCGGCGGGCCGCCTCGGCGGCGGCGCGGGCGCGGGCCAAGCGCGCCGCGCTGCACACCGCGGCCGCCCGGCGGGCCGCGCACGATCCGTATCCGCAGCAACCGTATTCGCCGCAGGAGCCCGCCTCGCACCAGCCCTATTCGCGGCCTTACACGGTGCCCCGGCAGGACTCGCTGGGCACCACCAACGGGCATCTCGACGCGCACGAGAGCGCGGAGTGACGGCGCAGTGACCGGCGCCGCGCGGCCGCGGCGGAATCAGGGGGCGAGCGCCTCGAGGGTCTCGGCGCGGTCCGGGACCAGTATCACGTCGTCCACGCCGACGGCCCGGAACTCGCCGAGCACCGCGCGCACGGCCGCGACGTCGCCGACCGCGGTGACCGCGGCCAGCAGCTCCGGCGGCGCGGCGGCCACCACCGAGCGCACGTGCGCCCCGGACCTGGCCAGCCGGACCACCTCGCCGAAGCCGGCCTCGCTGAACATCCCGCTGAACCCGGCCGAGCGCAGATACGGCACCAGGTCGCGGAGCATCGTGCGCCGTCCCTCGGCGTCCGGCTCGACGGCCACCGGCAGCCACAGCGCTATCTTCGGCGCCCGCTCCCGGCC
>NZ_JAGSOH010000232.1 GCF_018139625.1 Actinospica acidithermotolerans
GGGGGGCCTAGGCGCGCCGGGCGATCCAGGCGCGCCGGGCTCGCAGGCTCCGCAGCAGCCGGGTCAGCCGCCCGTGACGCAGCAGGCGGGCCAGCCGCAGGCGTACGAGCCGTTCCCGCAGCAGACCTCGGTCTACGGCGGCCAGCCGTCGCCGACCTCCACGTACGAGACGCGCTCGCAGCCCTTCGGCTACGAGCAGACCCCGCAGACCTCGCAAGCGCCGCAGCCCCCGCAGTACGGCCAGTCGAGCCAGTCGAGTCAGTCCGGCACGCCCAACCCATATGTCCAGGGTGGCCAGTCGAGCCAGTCCGCTCAGTCCGGCACGCCTAATCCGTACGTGCAGGGCGGCCAGTCGAGTCAGTCCGCTCCGTCGGGCACGCCCAACCCGTATGTCCAGGGCGGCCAGTCGAGCCAGTCCGCTCAGTCCGGCACACCCAATCCGTATGTGCAGACTGACCAGCCCGGACAGTACGGCCGCGCCGGTCAGTCCGGCCAATACGACCAGCCGAACCGCTCCGGCCAGTACGACCACCTCGGCGAGTCCGCGCAGTCCGCCCCATACGACCCCTTCCAGGCCTACCAGCAGCAGTCGTCCCCCGCGTCCAGTACGACTTCCGCCATTCCTCCGGCCCCTGCCGCTCAGACCTCCCCGTCGGGCCCCGTCGACTTCTTCGGCTCCGGCTCCTACGAGATCCCGCAGCAGGCCCCCGCCGTGCCTGGCCGCCCGCGTCCCGCGCCGCGCCCGGAACCACAGTCCGAACCGCCGGTCGTCTCGATCCCGGCCCAGGCCGCCGCCCCCGCGCCCGCCTCGTCGCCCGCGTCGCCACCTGCGCCCGCGCCCGCCGAGCCGTTCGAGTTCGAATTCGACCCCGACGACGAGTCCGCCGCCGCGCGCCCGGTGACCGGCAACCGTCCAGCCGACAAGGACGGGTACCGCGCCGACGACTTCGCGTTCGTCGACCAGGCCGACGACCCTGAGGTGAACGGCTGGCTCGACTTCAGCGAGAGCCGCGCCGACACGCGCGCCGAGCGCAGCCGCAAGCTGCGCTTCCGGCTGATCGCGCTCGCCGTCGTGCTCGTGCTGATCGCCGCCGGCGTCGGCGTGTACGTGCTCCTCGGCGGCAGCGTCCCCGGCCTGACCGGCAGTTCGGCCGTGACGAAGTCGATGATCCTGTTCCGCCTCGACGACTCGAAGGGCAACGCCGTCGGCGACGCTCTGCTGGTCACCGACCGTAACGGCACCACCAACGGCACCGCGAGCGGCACCGGCGCGATCGTCGTCATCCCGTCGCAGATGCAGATCAACAGCCAGGGCTTCGGCAGCACGACGTTCGGCGGCAACATGGCCTCCGACCAGCCGCCCGCCGGCCAGGACGACGTCTCCAGCACCCTCGGCGTGACCCCAGACGGCGTCTGGACGATAGACGAGACCACCTTCACGATCCTGGTCGACGACCTCGGCGGCCTCTCGCTGACCACGAACACCGCCGTCCCGGCGAGCGGCGCCGACACCAAGGGCGTGCCGCTCGGCTCGACGAGCCTCACCGGCGCGCAGGCCGTCGCGTACGCCACGTACTCGGCGTCCGGGGAGGCCGCGACCGCCCAGGCCGCGCGCTTCGGCCAGGTGATGAACGCGCTGATCGCCAAGCTCCCGACGATCTCCAACGAGGTCACCTCGTACCTCAACCTGCTCGGCCTGATCCCCGACCCCTCGCTGCCGCTGAGCAAGCTCAGCCCGATCCTCGCCGCCCTCGCCGCGCAGCAGAACGCGGGCGCCATCACCGTCGCCACCCTGCCGCTGACCTCGGCCGACGAGCTCAACGAGACCGCCGCGGCCGCCATCGTGAACAAGCTGCTCGGCGGCACCGTCAAGGCGGGCGCGACGGCCGGCCAGGCGGCCCGCGTGCTCGTGCAGAACGGCACCGGGGCGAGCTCGTCGAGCAGCACCAAGCTGATGGACGCGGCCCAGGCGAAGCTCGTCAACGACGGCTACACGTACAACGCGGGCAACGTCGTGTCCACGCAGGCCACCACGAAGGTCGAGGTCTCGTCGTCCGCCGACCGAAGCGTCGCCGAGCAGGTCGCGGCGTCCCTCGGCCTGAGCGGCAGCGCGGTCGAGGTGGTCTCCGGCCTGTCCTCGGTGGACGACGTGACGGTCGTCCTCGGCCAGGACTGGACGTCCCTCTCGACGGACTGAGACGGCCGCCTCAGCCGGTCTTCCGTCGGTGCTCCGCCGCTCCTCCGCCGCTCCTCCGTCGGAAACCCGCCGTTGCCGCGCGTCGGCTCGTGAGATCCTGGGAGCGGCACGTCCGACGACCGACAGGGGAAAGCGCACAGTGACAGCCACCGATCGAGCCAGGCAGTTGGCGATCGCCGCCGCCGAGGCGGCCTCCGACAAGATCGCGCACGACATCGTGGCGTACGACGTGAGCGACGTTTTCGTCATCACCGACGCCTTCGTGCTCGCCTCCGCGCCGACCGATCGCCAGGTGCGCGCGATCGTGGACGGGATCGAGGAGCGGCTGCTCGAGCTCGGCGCGAAGCCCGCCCGCCGCGAGGGCGAGCAGGAGGGCCGCTGGGTGCTGCTGGACTACCTGGACATCGTGGTGCACGTCCAGCACAGCGAGGAGCGGGAGTTCTACCTGCTGGAGAAGCTGTGGAAGGACTGCCCGCGCATCGAGCTGCCGGAGACGGTCACCGGGGGCCGGGCGTGACCACCCTCGACCTGAACGCGGGGGACACCGACGCCGACGGCGGCCCCGGCCTCGGCCCCGGCGCCCGGGAACCCGGAGCCGGGGCCGCCACCGGGGCCGACCCGTCCCCCGGCATCGCCACCGACCGCCACGCCTACTACGTGACGGGCCGTCGGATCGTGCTGTGGCGGCACGGCCAGACCGAGTGGAACATGGCGGGCCGGCTGCAGGGCCAGACGGACGTCCCGCTGGACGCCGTGGGCCGCGAGCAGGCGCAGACGATGGCGCGGCTGCTGGCCGCCCTCCAGCCCTCCGCGATCGTCTCCTCGGACCTCTCCCGGGCCGTGGAGACGGCGCAGGCGCTGGCCGACATCGTGAAGCTGGACGTGACGCTGGACGAGGGCCTGCGCGAGACTTTCGTCGGCACCTGGCAGGGCCTGACCGACGACGAGATCCGGGACAGGTTCCCGGAGGAGTACGCGGCCTGGCGCAAGGACCACTACCACCAGCGAAGGGGCGGCGGCGAGGTCGAGGCCGAGGTCGCCGACCGCGCAGTGGCCGCGATAGAGCGGGCCCTGAAGGCCGTCCCCGACCGCGGCACCCTGGTCGTAGTCACCCACGGCGGCACCGCCCGCGTCTCCATCGCCCGCCTCCTAGCTCTGCCCGAGCAGTCCACCGGCGTCCTGGGCGGCCTGTCCAACTGCTGCTGGTCCGTCCTCGGCGAGGGCCACCGCGGCTGGCGCCTCCTGGAGCACAACGCCGGCTCCCTCCCCGAGCCCGTCTTCGGCGACGACCGCTGACCCGAGGCGCCCGGCAGCAACCGCCTGCCCGGAGCCCGCGGAGCGCGACCGGGTACCCGTAGCCCCCGGCGGCGAGCGCGGACCCGCAGCGCCGCGGAGCGTAACTGTGGATCCGTCGCCCCCGCGGCGAGCACTGACCCGGAGCCCGCGGAGCGCGACCGTGGGCCCCTAGCCCCCGGCGGCGAGCGCGGACCCGCAGCGTCGGCGGAGCGCGACCCTGGCCGCGGCAGCGCGCGCCCGCCGTCCCGCGGCCCTCGGCGCCCGCAACCCGCCGCCCCAGGTGACGGC
>NZ_JAGSOH010000233.1 GCF_018139625.1 Actinospica acidithermotolerans
GTGCCCGCACCGGCCCCCGTGCCCCACCGCCTACGCCTCCGACCGCTACCGCGCCCACGTCCTGTCGGCGCACCCCGAGCAGGGCTGGTCCCTGCTGTGCAACGGAGTCATCGCCTTCGACGACCTCGGCGCCCTGCTCCCGGCCTCCGGCGGCCGCGACGAGCACGCCGCCGCCGCGGCCAGGCTCCTCGCCGCATAGCACCGGCACACAGCACACAGCACGCACACGGGCAACGGGGAGAAACGACCACGGCGCGACCCTGCGGAAAACACCACAGGGCCGCGCCGCAGCTACGTCAGCTGACCGTGCAACCGTCTCGGAAGCCGAACCGCCCCCGCCACACGCGATCTACGCAATTGCAGCGCGACCCTGCGGAAAACACCACAGGGCCGCGCCGCAGCTGCGTCAGCTGACCGTACAACCGTCTCGGAAGCCGAACCGCCCCCGCCACACGCGATCGCGCAGCGGGCCTGCGAAAGCTAGGACACAGCCAGATCCTCGATCGGCGGGCAGGAGCAAACCAAGTTCCGGTCGCCGTAGGCGCCGTCGATCCGCGCCACCGGCGGCCAGTACTTGTCGGCCGCCTGCGCCGGGCCCTCCGGGAAGACCGCGGTTGCCCGGTCGTAGCCGTGCTCCCAGTCGCCCGCGAGCGCCGCCGCCGTGTGCGGGGCGTTGCGCAGCGGGTTGTCCGACCGGTCCCACTCGCCCGCCGCGACCTTCTCGATCTCGCCGCGGATCGCGATCATCGCCGCGCAGAACCGGTCGAGCTCGAACAGGTCCTCGGACTCGGTCGGCTCCACCATCAGCGTCCCGGCCACCGGGAACGACATCGTCGGCGCGTGGAACCCGTAGTCGATCAGGCGCTTGGCCACATCGTCCACCGTCACCCCGGTCGCCTTCGTGATCTCGCGCAGGTCCAGGATGCACTCGTGCGCCACCAGGTTCGACGGACCGGTGTAGAGCACCGGGTAGTGCGCCGACAGCCGCGCCGCGACGTAGTTCGCCGCCAGCACCGCCGACTGCGTCGCCCGCTTGAGCCCGTCCGCGCCCATCAGCCTGATGTACGCCCACGGGATCGGCAGGATCCCAGCGCTGCCCCACGGCGCCGCCGACACCGGGCCCACGCCCGTCCCGGCGCCGCGCTGCGGGCCCGCGATCGGGTGCAGCGGGTGGTTCGGCAGGAACGGCGCCAGGTGCGCGCGCACCGCCACCGGGCCCACGCCCGGACCGCCGCCGCCGTGCGGGATGCAGAACGTCTTGTGCAGGTTCAGGTGCGACACGTCGGCCCCGAACCGGCCCGGCTTCGCCAGGCCGACCAGCGCGTTCAGGTTCGCCCCGTCCACGTACACCTGGCCGCCGGCCTCGTGCACCGCCGCGCACACGTCCGTGATCTGCTCCTCGAACACCCCGTGCGTCGAGGGGTAGGTCACCATCAGCACCGCGAGCTCGTCCCGGTACTGCGCGATCTTCTCCCGAAGCTCGTCCACGTCCACGTCGCCGTTCGCCCGGCACGCCACCACGACCACGCGCATCCCGGCCATCACCGCGCTCGCCGCGTTCGTGCCGTGCGCCGAGGACGGGATCAGGCACACGTCCCGCTGGCCCTGCCCGTTCGCCCGGTGGAACGCCCGCACCGCGAGCAGCCCCGCGAACTCGCCCTGCGAGCCCGCGTTCGGCTGCACCGACACCCGGTCGTACCCGGTCACCTCGGCCAGCCACCGCTCGACCTGCCCGATCAGCGCCAGGTAGCCCCCGGCCTGCTCCAGCGGCGCGAACGGGTGGATGTTCGCGAACTCCGGCCAGGTGATCGGCTCCATCTCCGTGGTCGCGTTCAGCTTCATCGTGCACGAACCCAGCGGGATCATCGACCGGTCCAGCGCCACGTCCCGGTCCGAGAGCCGCCGCAGGTACCGCAGCATCGCCGTCTCCGACCGGTGGCTGTGGAACACCGGGTGCGTCAGGAACGCCGACGTGCGCGCCAGCCCGTCCGGCAGCGCGTCGGCGGTCGTCTCGTCCAGCGCGTGCGCCTGCACGCCCTCGACGCCGAACGCCTGCCACACCGCCTGCAGATCCGCCCACGTCGTCGTCTCATCGCACGAGAGCGTCACCGTGTCCGGATCCGCCAGCCGCACGTTCACGCCCGCCGCGCGCGCCGCGTGCCACAGCTCCGAGGCGCGCCCCGGAAGCCGCACCGCGACCGTGTCGAAGAACGCGCCGCCCGACACCTCGAACCCGGCCGAACGCAGGCCCGCCGCCAGCACCACCGCGTTGCGGTGCACCCGCCGCGCGATCCCCGACAGGCCCTCCGGGCCGTGGTAGACCGCGTACATGCCGGCGACGACCGCCAGCAGCACCTGCGCCGTGCAGATGTTGCTCGTCGCCTTCTCCCGCCGGATGTGCTGCTCCCGCGTCTGCAACGCCAGCCGCAGCGCCCGGTTGCCGTGCGCGTCCTGCGAGACGCCGACCAGCCGGCCGGGCAGCGACCGCGCCAGGCCCTCGCGCACCGCCATGTAGCCCGCGTGCGGACCGCCGAAGCCCATCGGCACCCCGAACCGCTGCGTCGTACCGACCGCGATGTCCGCGCCGAACTCGCCCGGCGCCCGCAGCAGCGTCAACGCCAGCAGATCCGCCGCGACCGTCACCTGCGCACCCACCGCGTGCGCCTGCTCCACGATCCCGGTCAGATCGCGCACCGCGCCCGACGCGCCCGGGTACTGCACCAGGATTCCGAAGTACGAACCCGGCTCGGCCTCCGCCAGCACCCCGGCGGACAGGTCCACCGGCACCAGTTCGATCCCCAGCGGCTCGGCGCGCGTCTGCAGCACCGCCATGGTCTGCGGGAACACGTCCGCGTCCACCAGGAACCGCTTCGCCGCCCCGCGCACCGAGCGCAGCGACAGAGCCATCGCCTCGGCCGCCGCCGTCGCCTCGTCCAGCAGCGACGCACCCGAGACCGGCAGGCCCACCAGGTCCGCGACCATCGTCTGGAAGTTCAGCAGCGCCTCCAGGCGCCCCTGCGAGATCTCCGGCTGATACGGGGTGTAGGCCGTGTACCACGCCGGCGACTCCAGCACGTTGCGCCGGATCACCGCCGGAGTGAACGTCCCGTAATACCCGAGACCGATCATCGAGCGCAGCACCCGGTTGCGCCCCGCCAGATCCCGCAGTTCCTGTCCGACCTCGGCCTCCGACCGCGCCGGCGGCAGGTTCAACCGCTCCGTCAGCCGGATCGTCGCCGGAACGGCCGCCTCCGACAACTCGTCCAGCGACCCGTACCCCAGCACGGCCAGCATCTTCGCCCGATCGGCCTCCGACGGACCGATGTGCCGCTCCTCGAAACGAACCTCGGCGGACTCGACCACGGTGCAACTCCCTGAAGGCTCCCGCCGACGCGCGACCGCCGCGCACCGGCCGTCTCCCCCTCTGTCGGGAAACCTGAGAGCTTCGCCGCCCGCGCGCCCCACGGAAAACGGCGCGCCGCACGGTTTTCTCCTTCGGTGGAGGTCCATGCCCGCGCCACGTCCACGGCGCGAACACGACCCCGCTTTCCAGAGTCGCCTGACCCGGACGGTCCTGGAGGCCTGAGAGATTCCGGGGAGGATTTGCTCCTTCGGCGCCCCGCACCCGGCCCGCACCCCCCGCAACCACGGGGAACACCGGCCGCCACGAGGACTCTCCCGTCCGGGGTGAACAGCTACCCCCTACGGTACCAACCCCGACCGGCCCCGGGCGACGACCCGCCACCGATAATGATCCCACTA
>NZ_JAGSOH010000234.1 GCF_018139625.1 Actinospica acidithermotolerans
GGGTTGGGGCGTGGATGGCGGTCCGGGGCGGTTGGCCCACGGATTCGGGCCGGGCCGCCCACGGACGAAAGCAATCCCCTGCGACACGTAAGGAGTTCCTGTCATGGCGATGAGCAGGAAGAAGTTGACCGGGACGGTGTTCAAGCGCTGCTCGTGCACCCGCGAGGTGACGGCGCCGGACGGCAGCGTTGCGGTGAAGGCGTGGGGAACGAGGTGCCCGCAGCTGACCTACCGGGATGGGCGGTGGTCGAAGGACCACGGCACCTGGCGCTTCCAGCTCGAGGTCCCCACCGTCGACGAGAGGCGCGAGCACCTGCGGGCCGGGTTCGCCACGGAGGCCGAGTGCCGCGAGACCCTCGACAAGGTCGTCGCCCTGTTGCGGCTGGCCGAGAGCGCGGAGGACGGGGACGAGGACCGGGTCCTGCGACAGGTCGCCGGGCTGGTCCGCGCCGCGCTGAAGGCCAAGGGCCCGCTGCCGGACGAGGACGAGTTGCGCAAGAGGCTCGCGCTCGGCCAGCAGATCGAGACGGCGCTGACGGTGGGGGAGTACCTCACCGAATGGCTGGCCACGAAGTCGGATCTGGCGGAGGGCACGAAGATGGCGTACGCGATGCACGTGCGCGTGCACCTGATCCCGCACCTCGGGAAGATCCGGCTGGATCGGCTGCGGGTGTCCCACATCAAGGGCATGGTCGATGCGATCGGCGCGCAGAACGAGACCCGCCTGGCCGGCCAGCGGCACCGCGCCAAGCTCAAGACCGACCTCGAGACCGCGGTTGAGCAGGGCGATGCCGACCGGGCCCGGGTGCTGCGGGAGCGGATCAAGGCTCTGGGCGAGCCGCTACCGATCACCGGGCCGGCCTCGATCCGCCGGATCCGCGCCACGCTCTCCTCGGCGTTGGCGGACGCTGTCGAGCAGCTGCTGATCCCGGTCAACCCGGCGAAGCTGTTCCGGCTCAAGGGCGGCGGGCGCCCGAAGGGCCTGGTGTGGACGAACGCGCGGGTCGCGGCGTGGCGTAAGACGGGGGAGAAGCCCTCGCCGGTGATGATCTGGACGGTCGAGCAGACCCTGGCGTTCCTGCGGGCCGCGCGCGGGCACCGGTTCGCGATCGCCTACCACCTGATGGTGCTGACCGGGATGCGCCGCGGGGAGACGGCCGGACTGCACTGGCGCGATGTCGACCTCGACGCCGGCGAGCTCACCGTGACCTGCCAGCTCGCGCAGATCGGCTGGCGTACCGAGATCACCGAACCCAAGACCCCGGAATCGCACCGCACTATCGCCCTCGACGACTCGGCCGTGACGCTTCTTCGCGGGCAGAAGGCCTGGCAGGAGACCCAGCGCGCCACCTTCGGGGAGGGCTGGGAGGACAACGACCTCGTGTTCACGAACCCCGACGGCACCCGGCTGCACCCGGCGCAGCTGACCTACGAGTTCTACAAGCTCGTACGGGAGAACGAACTGCCCCCGATCCGGCTGCACGACGTCCGGCACGGCACCGCCACCCACGCCCTGACCGCAGGGATCGACGTGAAACTCGTGCAGGACCTGCTCGGGCACACCACCTCCAGCTTCACCCGCGACACCTACCAGGGCGTCGCCGATGAAGCCCGACGCACCGCCGCCACCACGCTGGCCGCGTTCCTCGCCCAAGCCGACAAGACACTGCGAGACAACGCGGTCGAGCAGACTACGTCCAACCATGACGACGAGGTAGCCTCCGAGCCCGAAGAAGACGGCCTGCGCTGATACGTCCTGCACAGGGCATCTTCGCGAAACCCGAAGTACCGCTGCTGCCCGCCGGATACGTCCGGCGGGCAGCAGCGCTTCACGCCCAGAACGTTTGAGGGCAGCGGTTCAGCCACCTGTTTACAAGTTCCGTAGTAGTCGCCATCGTTTGCGCACACCGCGCTGACCTGCGGCCCCGTGGCTCGCTCGCCGCGAGTGACCGTGATTGACCGCCGTTACCGCTCCGTAAGGGCACGCGGCGGGCACGAAAAGCGCTTGGCTGAGGAACGGGGGAATCCGTAACCTCTGGAGCCGGTGGCCCGTCGTCCAGCGGCCCAGGATCACGCGCGCTCCCTCGGGAAACGCGTAGACGCGGGTTCGAATCCCGCCGGTGTCACCGCGCCAAGCGGCCGTGTTGTCAGCTTGGGAACCTCAATAGATCAAGGGGGCTCCATGGAGGTCTCAACTTCCGCGCAGGCCATTAACGCGGCCAGCGCCTTCCTGGATCGTGAGAACTTCAGGCGCTACGGCTATGTGCCGGCCGTCGACGCGGAACATGTGCGGGTCGTGCCGAACGGGTCCGTCGTGCCATGGAACACCGAGGCCTACTTGCGGACGCGAGATATCAACGATGGGTTGGCCGGAAACTGGCCGATCTTCGTCGATGCGGCGAGCGGCGAATGCCGTTTGACGACCCGTGACGACTTCAGGGACTGACTGGCCCCTTGACCCCCCAGCTTCGTCTACGCCAGCGCTGACCAGGGCGGATGTAGTGTTTCGGCGCTGCGGCTGGTCGGTGCGAACTGCTGTGATTCGCTGGCGCATGGCGGCGTTGGTGTCAGTCGCTGGTGTCGACAGGCCCGGCCCTCCCGTCGATCTCGACGGGCCCGCCCTCGATGGATGAGACAAGGACTGCGGGTATTCGCGCAACCAAGATCAGCACCTTGCTCGTGGGCTGGCGGCCAGTGGCCGTCACCTTTACATGGCGTTGCTCTTCGTGCGAGGCCTCGACAAGTGACTCAAACTGAAACTGGTCCTGTTCCTCGCAGTAGCTGTCGGCCCACACCTCGATCGTGGACCCGTCTTTGAGCGTGAGAAGCCACTGGCTCGGCGGTCCCGCTGCGTACTCCATGCGAAGATGCTAGAGGCTAGACCGCGCTGTCAGCTTGGGAAGCAGCGTACCCGCACCCCCGCTGACCTGCGCGCTGGTCAGAGGCTCGTGGTCGAGTTGATCTCCCGTGAGTCCCCGTGAACCTCCGTTCGGCTACCTCACTACGGGCACGCATCGGGCACGAAAGCGCATGACCCTACTCGGTTCATCGGAGCGGGTCGAGGCGTATGTGGTCGTATGCGTGTTGTTCGCGCTTCCGCTGCTCGAGCTCCCAGTGCTCGAATGCGACCGTCTCGACTTCCCACAGGTCGGGTCCGCCCCAACCGTCGTACTGACCGCTGAAGAGTGCGACGAGGAACGCCGAGAGTCCCATCGCGTGCTCCGTCCAGGCGTCGGCGAGGAATCCGCCGCGGTTCCACGTCACGATGTGCCAGTCGGCCGGCGTCGAGGCCGTGCGGTAGAAGAGGGTGTCGCCATCGGGAGTTGCTCCAATGTCGATGATGCCGCCCGGCACGGGATATGCGGGGAACGGGCACTCAAGTTCTGCCAGCATCTCGGCATCCATGGGCACGTTGAGCGAGACGTACCCGCCGAAGTGCTCGCGCGACCCATCCGGCGACGGTGCAGTGATCGAGAGTGTGTTCGCGATTGTGCCGGGGCCGTAGACGTCAAGGAACGCCTTGTAGTCGTCTGGAAAGACCACGCCCCAGTGACTCTCGACGTCTTTCCAGGAGATGTTGTCAGGCACATGGTCTGACGGCGGCATGTAGCGGTTGTCAACGGCCACGAAGTGACCTTGCTGTGCGGACAGCGGATGGCGAGGCTGGCGGACAGCAGAAGTCCAGGCCTGTGCCCACCGATGTCCCGGTGGGCGGCCGTGGGGTTCCCGCAAGGATGGTCA
>NZ_JAGSOH010000235.1 GCF_018139625.1 Actinospica acidithermotolerans
ACTCCCACCCACGCGGCCATCCGTTCCGCGCACCCCTATCCGGCATTAGCGCATTACCGGTAATGCCAATGTGGTAATGCGGGAAAACGACGCAGCCAATCCCCCCGGAAGGCAGTCAACATAATCCCGGTTATGTTGCATGCGGTTTCCGGAGGGCCGTCCTGCGCCGCGGGGTGCGCGAGCTGACGGCCCGGGGCGCGCCGTAGGCGGCGGTGTCCGCGACGAGTGCGGACGCCTGCGCTATTGACTTAGGGCCGGGCCCCGGCCCTCCGGGCGGCGGGCGGCGGGCGCCGAACATGGCCGGGATCACATCCGGCTGGGGACGGGGGCGGGAAATACCGGGGCCGCGCCGCGGGTTGTGACAGTCGCCGGAAGGTTCAGTAAGTTGACCTTCTGCGTTCCTATCGATAAGTCCCGCCCGGCTCGAATCTGCGAGGAAGAAACCCATGACCGCCACGGAGTCCACGGCGTCACGTGCTGCCGAAATCCTGTCCCGGCCTGTCGAGCTGGGCGGGCTGAGCGTCCCGAACCGCATCGCGATGGCGCCGATGACGCGCATGTTCTCGCCCGGCGGGGTGCCGGGGGAGGACGTGGTCTCCTACTACGCGCGCCGGGCCGCGGCGGGCGTGGGGCTGATCGTGACCGAGGGCACCTACGTCGGGCACGACTCGGCAGGGGAGAGCGACCGGGTGCCCAGGTTCCACGGCGAGGAGCAGCTCGCCGGCTGGGCGAAGGTCGCGGCCGCCGTGCACGAGGCGGGCGGGCGGATCGTGCCGCAGCTGTGGCACATCGGCATGACCCGCAGGCCCGAGGCGCGGCTCAACCCCGGCGCCCCGGCGATGGGGCCGTCCGGCATCCGCGTCGGCCGGGACGGGGAGAGCCAGGACGGGCACACGATGACCGCGCGCGACCTCGACGATGTGATCGCCGCGTTCGCCGACTCCGCCGCTGCCGCCGAGCGGATCGGCTTCGACGGCGTCGAACTACACGGCGCGCACGGCTACCTGATCGACCAGTTCCTGTGGGAGCGCACCAACCGCCGCGCCGACGGCCACGGCGGCGACCACGTCGCGCGCACCAGGTTCGCCGCCGAGATCGTCGCCGCCGTACGCGCGGCCGTCTCACCGGGGTTCCCGGTCGTCTTCCGCTACTCGCAGTGGAAGTCCGACGCCTACGACGCCCGGCTCGCCGAGACCCCGCAGCACCTCGAAGCGATCCTCGCCCCGCTCAGCGCGGCCGGTGTCGACGCCTTCCACGCCTCCACCCGCCGCTACTGGCTGCCCGAGTTCGACGGCTCGGACCTGAACCTCGCGGGCTGGACGAAGAAGCTGACCGGCAAACCGACCATCACGGTCGGCTCGGTCGGCCTCGACGGCGACTTCATCCGCTCCTTCGCGGGCGAGGGCTTCGCCGCCCGCGGCATCGACGACCTCCTCGACCGGCTCGAGCGCGACGAATTCGACATGGTCGCCGTCGGCCGCGCCCTGCTGCAGGACCCCGAGTGGGCCGCGAAGGTCCTCGCCGGCCGCTTCGACGAACTCGCCGCCTACGACCCGGCAGCGCTCCGCACCCTCAGCTGACGCGGCGTCGGCCACCGCGCCCTCGCACGGCTTCTGACGCAGCCGCGCGAGGGCGCACCTGCGAGGGGGCACACAAGCCAGGGAGCGCACACGCGGCGCGGATTGCGCGCACAGCGGCCCGGCCGACTGGGTGCTGGCCGGCCTCGACGCGCTCGACGACGCCTACCTCGCGGTCGCGTGCGTAGTGTTCGCGCAGGTCTACGCGCTTTCGTGCTCTCGTGCTCCGCGGCGCTCGAACTCACGCCGGACAACCCGCTTCCGGACGGGAACGTCAACCGCGCCGCGCAGGGCGCGGCAACATGGCAGCCGATTCGATTCGCGGCCTAGGGATGGGCGGGAAGTGCGCAGGTCAGCTGTTCGTTTCCGGGACCGGATCAGCCCCAGATGCGCTCCGCGTAGGCGATGAAGTTGCCGCCCATGATCTTCGCGATGCGCTCCTCGCGGTAGCCGGAGGCTTCGAGCAGGCCGATGAGCTTGCGGAACTGGTCGACGCCGCGCAGGTCTTCGACGAACGGGTAGGTGTCGGCGCGCTCGCCGGCCGCGCCGACGCCCGCCCTCGCGCGCTCGGCGACGTGCTCGGCGAGCTTCTCGCGGTAGGCGTCGAGGTCGTCGATGGGCGTGGCCGAGCCGTCGGTGCCGATGCCGACGGAGTCCTCGCCGCACACGTCCACGGCGTGCCGGATGTGCGCGACGACGTCGTCGGCGGTGGCGTGCCCGGTGGGGTTGAGGAACGGCATGAAGTAGATGCCGACGAACCCGCCGCGCTCGGCGACCAGGCGCAGTTCCTCGTCGGTCTTGTTGCGCGGCAGGTCGGTCAGGGCGCGGCAGCCGGTGTGGTTGATGGAGACCGGGGCGATGGACGTGCGCGTCGCCTCCAGGCAGGTGTTCTCGCCGCTGTGGGACAGGTCGACCATGATGCGGTGCTCGTTGAGCGCTTCGACGGCCTGGCGGCCGAAGTCGGTCAGGCCGCGGTTCCCGGCGGCCATGGATCCGTCGCCGAGGTGGTTGGCCTGGTTATACGTCAGCTGGATGACGCGCACGCCGCGCTCGGCGAACAGCGCGGTGCGCTCGGCGAGGCTGCGGGCGTCGGTGCCGACGGCGACGGCGTTCTGGAAGCCGTAGATGATGCCGACGCGGTCCTGCTCGTGCGCGGCGCGGATGTCCGCGGCCGAGCGCACGTGCAGCAGGTCCTCGGGGTGGGCGGCGAGGTGGGCGTCCCAGACGTCGAGCTCGTGCAGGGTGTGCTCGTAGGCGGGCAGGTCGCCGAGGGTGTAGCCGAGGGTGATGTTCACCGCGGTCATGCCGGAGGCCTTCGCGTCCGCGATGGCGCGCGCGTCGACGACCATGTCGTCGCTGCTCTGGAGCAGGCTTCCGGCGGTCTCGGCGGCGGCGTTGGGGTTCTCCAGCGCGCCGAGGGCGTTGACGATCGGGTAGCCGGTGCGGGTCATGCGCGGGGGGCTCCGTTCTCGGGCTGCGGGTCGGTCGATGCGGCGGCCGGGCCGGCCGGCGCGGGCTGCGGGTGGCGGTAGTCGGCGCGCGCGTGGTGCCGGCCGCGCTTGACGACGGCGGTGACGGTGCGCAGGGCGGCGAGGTCCTGGGCGGGGTCGGCGTCGAACACGGCGAAGTTCGCGAGCTTGCCGGGCTCGACGGTGCCCATGTCGGCGAGTGCGCCGATGCTGAGCGCCCCGGCGTGGCTGGCGGCGCGCAGGGCCTCGGCGGGGGTCATGCCGCAGCGTTCGACGAGGTAGTCGAGCTCGTCGTAGAGCGGGGGCCAGGGGTCGGTGAGGTCCGGGTCGCGGTCGGTGCCCGCGCTGACGGTGACCCCGGCGTCGATGGCCTGGCGGGTGAGCGCGGCGGAGATCGCGTCGTTCGCGGCGGCGCGCTGCCTGGCCTCGGGCTCGCCGGTCTCGGCGGCGATGCGCGCCCACAGGCTGGCGGTGGCGTCCAGGACGGTGCCGCGGCTGCGCATCTCGGCGAGCAGTTCGAGGATGGCCGGGTCTCCGGCGACGACGCGGTCGGCGTCCAGGGGCGGCTTGCTCTGGTACGCAGTCAGCTCGTCGGGCGTCGTCTGGTAGGCGAGCAGGTGGGCGTGGGAGACGGAGTCGACGCCGGCGGCCACGACC
>NZ_JAGSOH010000236.1 GCF_018139625.1 Actinospica acidithermotolerans
GGGGACTCGTCGGTCAGCGACGCGACCACGTCGTCGACGTCCTCGATCTCCTCCATCGCGGCTATCCCCCGTACCGGGCTGTCCCCGTCGTCATCCCCGAGCTCATCGCCGTCACCCCAGACCCGCTCGGCCCCGGTCACCGTCTGCGCCCCGCTCATCGGCAACGAACTGCTCAGCCTGCCCGGCGCCACGAAGGAGGTGCGCCGGTTCACCTTCGACCTGAGCGCTAACCCCCTGGCGTATCAGGCGGGCGACGCGCTCAGCATCCGTCCGGTGAACGACGTCGCGCTGGTCGAGGAGTGGCTGTCGCTGACCGGCACCAGCGCCGATGCGGAGACCCTCGTCGACATCGACCACGTAGGCGCGGTGCCGTTCCGCGAGGCGCTGCTGCGCCACCTCGAGATCTCGAAGATCACCACGGGCCTGCTCGCCTTCATCGCCGATCGCAACGGCGACCGAATGCTCCGCAAGCTCCTGCGACCGGACAACAAGGGCGAGCTCTCTCAGTGGTCGTGGGGCCGTCAGGCGGCCGACGTGCTCGCCGAGTACCCCGTCCAGGCCAACCCGCAGGAGTGGGCCGCATCCCTCAAACGGCTGCAGAACCGTCAGTACTCGATATCGTCGAGCCCCCGCACCGACCCGACGAAGGTCTCGCTCACGGTCTCGGTCGTCCGCTACGAGAGCGCCCTGGGCCGCCGGCGCAACGGCGTCTGCTCCGCCTACCTCGCCGACGCCGAGCCCGGCACGCCCATCACCGTCCACGTCCAACCGTCCCCCCACTTCCGCCCGCCCGCCGACCCCCATACTCCGATGATCATGGTCGGCCCAGGCACCGGCGTCGCTCCCTTCATCGGCTTCCTGCACGACCGCCGCGCCCAAGGCCACGCGGCCCCCAACTGGCTGTTCTTCGGGGAGCAGCACCGCGCCACCGACTTCTACTACCGCGACGACCTCGCCGCCCTCACCGAGGACGGCACCCTCGACCACCTCGACACCGCCTTCTCACGCGACCAGCGCAACAAGATCTACGTCCAGGACCGCATGCAGGAGCACGGCCACCGCCTATGGACGTGGCTTGAGGCCGGCGCCCACTTCTACGTCTGCGGCGACGCCTCTCGCATGGCCAAGGACGTGGACCGCGCCCTGCGCGGCATCATCACCACCCACGGCGGCCTCACCGCCCAGGCCACCGACACGTACGTGAAGCGGCTGGTCACCGAGAAGCGGTACGTCCGGGACGTCTACTAGCAGGCCACGTAGTAGGCCAAGCTAAGAGGCGACAATCACCCAGCTCCACGACGCTTCCGACACCTGGCGCGCCGGGTGCCGGGTGCCGGGTGCCGGGCCCGGGCGCGTCCTGAACGGCGTCCTCGAACCTGCCCGCCTCGGTAACGTGGGTTCGCATGACCGACTCCCAGATAGAGATCACCGCCGACCTCGTCCGTGACCTGCTGCGGGAGCAGCATCCGGATCTCGCCGGCCTGGAGATTCGCGAAGTCGCAGGCGGGTGGAGCAACCAGCTGTGGCGCGTCGCGGACGAGCTGGCCGTCCGCATGCCGCGTACGGAGGGCGCCCCCGACATGCAACGCACGGAGCGCCGGTGGCTGCCGATTCTGGCCCCGCGCCTACCGCTGCCGGTCCCGCGCCCCGTGCGGATCGGAGAACCGTCCGCACGCTTCCCCGAGCTCTGGACCGTCATGACCTGGGTCCCAGGCGAGCCGCTGGACTACGCCGCGATCAGCCGCGGCGGGCACGCGGCCGACACGCTGGCGGACTTCCTCAAAGCGCTCCACGTGGAGGCGCCCGCCGACGCACCGCCAGGTTCGGACCGCGGCCATCACCCCAAGGAGTGCTCAGACGCCTTCGAGCGCTACTTTCAGGCCGTCGTCCCAGCCGACATCGCTGGCAGAGTCCGGGCGGTCTGGGATGACGCGGTGGCGGCCCCCGAGCGGCAGGGGCCACCGGTTTGGGTTCACGGTGACCTCCATCCCGCGAACGTCGTCGTCTCGGACGGAACACTCTCGGGTGTGATCGACTTCGGCGCCCTCTTCGCCGGCGATCCCGCATGGGACCTCGCGGCCGCATGGGTGCTCCTTCCCGCAGGCTTCGCCTCACGGTTCTTCGACGCCTACGCGCGTGCGGACGAGGCGACGATCCGCCGCGCCCGCGGGCTGGCGGTGCTGAAAAGCCTGTTCCTCATGCTGATGGGCCAGAACGGAGACCGGGGCCTGCCAGGCGGCAAGCCGACGTGGGGACCCGCAGGCCGCGCAGCACTCGACCGGGTCCTGAGCGGTGTCTGAATGCAGCGGCCGGCCTGAGCGGCGTCTGATGCAGCGGTCGGGCTGAGCAGCGTCTGATGCGGCGGTCGGCCTCAGGGCTCGGAACCCTTCAACTCGCCGCTGCCGCCTGACGCCCCGCGGCGTCGGCCAGGATTGCCTGGAGCCGCGTACGGCATTCGGCGACGAAGGCGGGAAAGGTCTCCCGATAGTAGGAGATCCCGCTCAGGGCCACTGCGATCGACCAGGCACGGGCGCGAGCCCATGTCTCCGGATCCAGATTCAGGCTGTCCCAGTAGGCATGGCGCGCTTCGGCGGGGTAGTCCCAGATGGTCGCATGCTCGGCGTCCGGAAAACCGATCGAGAGTCCGCCGAAGTCGATGACCGCGTGAAATCTGCCGGCCGAGACCACCACGTTGCTCGGCTTCAAGTCGCCGTGCAGCCAGACAGGCGATGCGGAAGGGTCGGGCAGCGCGAGAGCGGCTCGCCACAACCGTTCCAGGGCGTCGATGTCCAGCTCGGTACCCACGAGGGTTCGGCAGTCATCGAAACAGGCGCTGATCCACGGATCGCACGGCTTCAGGCCGCCGGCGCGATACCAGTCGAGGCCGTCCGCGGGCCTCGCTCCCATGAGGTCGGCGCCGTGCAGCTCCTCGACGAACGCCGCCAAGTCGGCTCCGAAGGCTGCCCAATCCCCGACGGTATTCGCGGCGGCTTCGTCGCCTTCGATCCACCGGTACACCGACCACGCGAGGGGAAATGCATCGGTGGGCGTCCCGATATGGACCGGCGCCGGCACCGGGCAGGAGAGCTGGGGCGCCAAACGGGGAAGCCACACCTGCTCCTTGAGCACAGAGCGTGCATTTTCGGGCGTGCGCGGAAGTCGTACAAGCAGTTCATCGCCCAGCCGGTACATGGTGTTGTCCGTGCCCGCGCCCGCTGGCATCAGCGGCAGGCCGGCCCATTCTGGACGCTGAGCGCCCAGCAGCGACCGAACCAGGACCTCGTCGACCGCGATCTCATCCTTGTGAAGCTTCACCTCGAAAGTCTCGCTGGGTACTGCAAGCAGGACCAGCGAATATCTCCCGCTCGTGGAAAGGCCCGGGGCAGATTTTCGCATCGCGCTCAATCCACCAGGTCTTTACCCCTCAGCCAGGCGCCCGACCAACTCCCCGTGCCGAAAGCCCGCACGGGCCGCTATCGCCGACTACCCTCCGAGGTCCGACGGCTCGGTCCCGGGCCTCAGGACTCGGCGAAGCCGGTTCGCCAGGTGGGCCGCTTCGGGCTCCAGTTGAGCTCGGTGCGGGCCTTGTGGTTGCTCGCGCCGAGCTCAACTGGAGCCC
>NZ_JAGSOH010000237.1 GCF_018139625.1 Actinospica acidithermotolerans
CCACCTGGTTCGCCCACCACCCGGTGCGGTACCGGGCGCGGCGCCGATCGCGGTCAGCCCCCGAAGCCCTCGCGCGGCTGGGTCAGCCGGAAGTGGTTGCCGAAGGGGTCGCGGAAGCCGGCGTCGATGCCGTAGATCCGCTCCTCCGGCTTCTCCTGGAACTCGACGCCGCGCGCCGAGAGCTCCTCGTACGCGGCCTGGCAGTCGTCCGTGGTCAGGAAGACGGCGCTGCCGACGCCCTTGGCCATCAGGTCCTTGAGCCGGCTGACGGTCTCCGCGTCGAACATCGGCTCGCCCGGGATCGCCATCAGCACGATGGCGATGTCCTGCCCGACCGGCCCGACCGTGAGCCAGCGGAAGTTCCCCATCTCCGGCACCGTCACATCGGCGCGGACCTCCATGCCGAGCTTGTTGACGTAGAAGTCCAGGGCCTCGTCCTGGTCGGGAACGAACACCTGGTAACTGGCGATCTGGTACGGCATGACAGCCTCCTCGGTACGGGTTGACGCAGTCAGCGGTTCGGGTTGACGCACCCAACGCTAGTTCGAGGGCTGTGCCCCGTCTTCTCGAAACGTCCGGTGCCGCGGCCGCCCGTACGCCCGCTGCAGGCACCACGGGATCAGCGCGAATTGCGAGGCCGGCGGGAAGGACGCCCGGTAGTCGGTGGGCTTGAGCCCGTACATCCGCACGAAGCTCGTCGTGAACGACCCGACGCTCGCCAACCCGACCGCGACGCAGATGTCCGCCACCGAGTAGTCCGTCGTCCGCAGCAGCGCCGCCGCCCGCTCCAGCCGCCGCGTGAGCAGGTACGCATGCGGCGACTCCCCGAACGCCCGCCGGAACTCCTGGCTGAAATGCGCCCGCGAATACCCCGCCGCCCGCGCCAGGTCGTCCACCGTCAACGGCTCGGCATACCGCGCGTCCGCCAGGTCCTTGGCACGCAGCAGATGATGCCCGTTTCGCACCGGTTCGGAGCCCATGCCTCCGATGGTAGGCGCGAGGTCCGACAGCGGGGTCGCCCGCGATTCCTTATCCCTGTTGACCTGCGATTTCTCGGCCGGCCCCGCGTCTGTCGCCGACACGACGCCGGGGCCCGCGCCGGCCGCGACGTCGACTGATCCGCCGTCAGATCGCCTTCCCCGGGTTCATGATCCCCAGCGGGTCCAGCGCGTTCTTGATCGCCAGTTGCGCGGCCATCGTCGCGTCGCCGAGTTCGGCGTTCAGCCAGTGGCGTTTCAGGGTGCCGACGCCGTGTTCTCCGGTGAGGGTGCCGCCCAGGTCCAGGGCGGCGCGGAAGACTTCCTCGGCGGCGTCCCATACTGCGCTCGGGATCTCGTCCAGGCCGCGGTCGAAGACGAAGACGGGGTGGAGGTTGCCGTCGCCGGCGTGGGCGACCGTTGGGACGGTGAGGTCGTGGGCGGCGGCGATGCGTTCTACGGCGGCGAACATGTCGGGGAGTTTGGATCTGGGGACGCAGACGTCCTCGATGAGGCAGGCGCCGATGCGCTCGATGGCGGTGAAGGCCATGCGGCGGACGTCGAGGAGTTGGGCGGCTTCGGCCTCGTCGTCGGAGACGGCGACCACCGTGGCGCGGTTGTCGGTGCAGCAGTCGGCCATGACCTGCGCCGCGGCGGCCGCGTCCGGGCCGTCGGCCTGGCACAGGAGCATGGCGTTGGTCTTGGGGTCCAGGCCGATGTGGCGCCAGTCGTCGAGGGCTTGAAGCGTGGTTCGGTCCATCAGTTCGAGCAGGCTGGGGCCCACGCTCGCGCGGACGATGGCCCAGACTGCCTCTGCCGCGTCGATGACGTTGGCGAACTCGGCGGCGACGGTGACCGGCGGGTGCTTGGGGGCGGGGCGAAGGCGGAGGGTGGCGGAGGTGATGATGCCGAGCGTGCCCTCGGAGCCAACGAGCAGGCCGGTGAGGTCGTAGCCGGTCACGCCCTTGACCGTGCGCCTGCCGGTCTTGATCAGTTCGCCGTTGGCGAGGACTGCCTCCAGGCCGAGCACGGAGTCGCGGGTGACGCCGTACTTCACGCAGCGCAGACCGCCCGCGTTGGTCGCCAGGTTGCCGCCGATAGTGCAGGACGCGTACGAACTCGGGTCCGGCGCGTACATCAGGCCGTGGGCGCGGGCGGCGCGGTCGAGGTCGGCGTTGACGACGCCCGGTTCGACGACGGCGAGTTCGTCCTGCGGGGACAGTTCCTTGATGGCGGTCATCCGGGCCACGGAGATGACGAGGCAGCCGTCGATCGTGGCCGTTCCGCCGACGATGCCGGTGCCGGCTCCGCGCGGGATGACGGGGACTCGGTTGGCGGCGGCCCAGCGCAGCGCGCTCTGCACGTCGGCCGCCGTTCGGGCGACGACGACGGCGCACGGGGCGCCCGGCGTGACATACGAGTGCTCGTCGTGGCAGAAGTCGCGGATCCGGTCCGGATCGGTCAGGGTGCGGTCGTCGCCGAGGGCCTGGACCAGCTCGGAGACTGCCGAGAGTGCAGGAAGTGTCACCGGGACGAGTCTAGTGAGATGGCTGCGAGATGAAAGGTGCCGGCGTGCCGACCCCGTCGGCCTCCGCCGCCGCGACGCTGACGCCGATCCCGATGCCGACGCCGATGCCGATGCCGATGCCGAGAGAGGCGTCCCAGGCGCGCCGTACCGGAACCGCCCCCGCCGTCCGTCCCCGCCGGCGCCGCACGCGAAGGCGGCGTCCCGTGCCGGTGCCGTCGATGGCGCGACGACACCGGCACTCCCCTGTAGGGACTGACCCCAAGCACGGCCCCCGTGGCGTGTGCGGGTGGGCTGCTGAAGACTCTGGCGCATCGCGCCGCCCGGGGACAACGGTTTTCCGGGCTCGTGAGACAGCTGGGAGTGTCGCACGCTGTTGACCTGCGCTTTGGGACGAGCCTGAAGATTTTGTGAGACAGCGGTGCCGGCGATCACACGATTGGCGGCATCCGACCTGCGCCGTTGGATGTGCCCCGTTTCCCTTCTGCCAATCGGGGCAATTCGGAGGCCCTCGTAGATTTTTGTCGCCCGACCGGTATCGAATCGAGGTGCCAACGATGGCAACGCTCAGCAGACAGTCGACCTTCGGCGGCGGGATCCGCAGCCTGGTCCCCGCCCGTATCGACCGGCTCAGCTGGTCGCGCTTCCACACGATGATGGTGGTGGCGCTCGGCGTGGCCTGGATCCTGGACGGACTCGAGGTCAGTATCGCGAGCAACGTGAGCCCGTATCTGACCGATCCGGCCGCGCTGAACATGGGCGCCGGGTCCGTGGCGTTCTCCGTCGGTACGATCTACCTGCTCGGCGAGGTCTTCGGCGCGCTGTTCTTCGGCAACCTGTCGGACCGGTGGGGGCGGCGGAACCTGTTCATGGTGACGCTGGGCGTCTATCTGATCGGCGGCGGGCTGAGCGCGCTGACC
>NZ_JAGSOH010000238.1 GCF_018139625.1 Actinospica acidithermotolerans
GTAGCGCGGCGGCGTCCTACTCTCCCACAAGGTCCCCCTTGCAGTACCATCGGCGCTGGCGGGCTTAGCTTCCGGGTTCGGGATGGGACCGGGCGTTTCCCCGCCGCCATGACCGCCGCACGATCATCAGGTTCTTCTCGTATCAACAACCCGGGACGGGTCGGTCGAGTACCTGTAAACCGGCTAGTGGATGCGAACAACGCTGCAGCTGTGACGTGCGTCGAGGGGTTCTAGGGTGTGTAAGCCCTCGGCCTATTAGTACCGGTCCACTCCATCGGTTGCCCGACTTCCATGCCCGGCCTATCAACCCGCTGGTCTGGCGGGGGCCTTACCCACTCAAGGTGGTGGGAGGACTCATCTCGAAGCAGGCTTCCCGCTTAGATGCTTTCAGCGGTTATCCCTCCCGAACGTAGCCAACCAGCCATGCCCCTGGCGGGACAACTGGCACACCAGAGGTCCGTCCATCCCGGTCCTCTCGTACTAGGGACAGCCCTTCTCAATCCTCCAACGCGCGCAGCGGATAGGGACCGAACTGTCTCACGACGTTCTAAACCCAGCTCGCGTACCGCTTTAATGGGCGAACAGCCCAACCCTTGGGACCTACTCCAGCCCCAGGATGCGACGAGCCGACATCGAGGTGCCAAACCATGCCGTCGATATGGACTCTTGGGCAAGATCAGCCTGTTATCCCCAGGGTACCTTTTATCCGTTGAGCGACGGCGCTTCCACCAGCCACCGCCGGATCACTAGTCCCAGCTTTCGCTCCTGCTCGACCCGTCGGTCTCACAGTCAAGCCCCCTTGTGCACTTACACTCGCCACCTGATTGCCAACCAGGCTGAGGGAACCTTTGGGCGCCTCCGTTACCCTTTAGGAGGCAACCGCCCCAGTTAAACTACCCACCAGACACTGTCCCCGATCCGGATCACGGACCCGGGTTAGACACCCGAGACGGCCAGAGTGGTATTTCAACAACGACTCCACGACGGCTGGCGCCGCCGCTTCACAGTCTCCCACCTATCCTACACAAGCCGCCCCGGACACCAATATCAAGCTATAGTAAAGGTCCTGGGGTCTTTCCGTCCTGCTGCGCGAAACGAGCATCTTTACTCGTAGTGCAATTTCACCGGGCCTATGGTTGAGACAGTCGGGAAGTCGTTACGCCATTCGTGCAGGTCGGAACTTACCCGACAAGGAATTTCGCTACCTTAGGATGGTTATAGTTACCACCGCCGTTTACTGGCGCTTCAGTTCACCGCTTCGCCGTGAAGCTGACGGGTCCCCTTAACGTTCCAGCACCGGGCAGGCGTCAGTCCGTATACATCGCCTTACGGCTTCGCACGGACCTGTGTTTTTAGTAAACAGTCGCTTCCCGCTGGTCTCTGCGACCACCCCCAGCTCGAGGCGCGAGGCCCGTCACCGGAAATGGTCCCCCTTCTCCCGAAGTTACGGGGGTATTTTGCCGAGTTCCTTAACCATAGTTCACCCGAACACCTTGGTATTCTCTACCTGACCACCTGTGTCGGTTTAGGGTACGGGCCGCAATGTCCCTCGCTAGAAGCTTTTCTCGACAGCATAGGATCACCCACTTCGCCCCTACGGGCTCCCCATCACGTCTCGGCCTTGCACCGCGGATTTGCCTACGGTACGGCCTACCTGCTTGGCCCGGGACAACCACCGCCCGGGACGGGCTGCCTTCCTGCGTCACTCCATCGCTCGCCTACTACGGACTCAGGCCGCCGGCCTCCTTCCGCCTGGCCCGAAGGCTTCGGCAGGTTCGGGCGGGCTTAGTATCATCCGGTTCGGCCCTTGCGGTACACCACGGGTACGGGAATATCAACCCGTTGTCCATCGACTACGCCTGTCGGCCTCGCCTTAGGTCCCGACTCACCCTGGGCGGAACAGCCTGGCCCAGGAACCCTTGGTCATTCGGTGCCACGGATTCCCACCGTGGATTCGCTACTCATGCCTGCATTCTCACTCGTGCACCGTCCACGACTCCCTCACGAGGCCGCTTCACCCGATGCACGACGCTCCCCTACCCAACACCACACCTGGCCGCCACGTCCTAGGTGACGACGGGCTCGCGATGTTGACACGACTTCGGCGGCGTACTTGAGCCCCGCTACATTGTCGGCGCGGAACCACTTGACCAGTGAGCTATTACGCACTCTTTCAAGGGTGGCTGCTTCTAAGCCAACCTCCTGGTTGTCACCGCGGTCCCACATCCTTTCCCACTTAGCACGCGCTTAGGGGCCTTAGTCGATGCTCTGGGCTGTTTCCCTCTCGACCATGGAGCTTATCCCCCACAGTCTCACTGCCACGCTCAACGTACCGGCATTCGAAGTTTGGCTGACGTCAGTAACCTGGTCGGGCCCATCGGCCATCCAGCGCCCTACCTCCGGCACGCACACGCGACGCTGCACCTAAATGCATTTCGGGGAGAACCAGCTATCACGGAGTTTGATTGGCCTTTCACCCCTAACCACAGGTCATCCCCCAGGTTTTCAACCCTGGTGGGTTCGGGCCTCCACACCGTCTTACCGGCGCTTCACCCTGCCCATGGCTAGATCACTCCGCTTCGGGTCTAGAACGCGCGACTGGAACGCCCATTTCGGACTCGCTTTCGCTACGGCTACCCCACCCGGGTTAACCTCGCCACACGCCACTAACTCGCAGGCTCATTCTTCAAAAGGCACGCCGTCACGGCCCCAACCCAACGGCTGGAACGACGCTCCGACGGATTGTAGGCACACGGTTTCAGGAACTCTTTCACTCCCCTCCCGGGGTACTTTTCACCCTTCCCTCACGGTACTCGTGCACTATCGGTCACCAGGAAGTATTCAGCCTTACCAGGTGGTCCTGGCAGATTCACACGGGATTTCACGGGCCCCGCGCTACTCGGGAACAACGGCCACAGTGCGCAGCATGTCGTCTACGGGACTCTCACCCACTCCGGTCGGCCACTCGCATGCCGTTCGACTACACCACGCATTTCTTACTGTGCTCCCGGCCGGCAGACCGGAACGCCACGTCCCACAACCCCGCATACGCAACCCCTGCCGGGTATCACACGCACACGGTTTAGGCTAAATCCGCTTTCGCTCGCCACTACTCACGGAATCACATGTTGTTTTCTCTTCCACCGGGTACTGAGATGTTTCACTTCCCCGGGTTCCCTCCACACACCCTATGCATTCAGGTGCGGGTGACTGTCCATGACGACAGCCGGGTTCCCCCATTCGGACACCCCCGGATCAAAGCCCTCTCGGCGACTCCCCGGGGCCTATCGCGGCCAGACACGTCCTTCATCGGCTCCTGGTACCAAGGCATCCACCGTGCGCCCTTAAACACTTACACACACGAAAGATAAACTCTCGGAACTCTACTCAAACACTACAGAGCAGCAATCAAA
>NZ_JAGSOH010000239.1 GCF_018139625.1 Actinospica acidithermotolerans
CGACTCCATCACCCCCCACTCCCTGCGCCACACCTTCGCCACCCTCGCCACCGAACGCGGCGCCGACCTCGACGACCTCCAGGACGCCATGGGGCACGCCGACCCCCGCACCACGCGCCGCTACCAGCGCTCCGCGCGCCGGCTCGAGCGCGACCCCGCGCACCTGGTCGCGGCGGCCCTGGGCTAGGAAATTCACCCCCGTACGCGGGAACGCCACCGGTACGCCAGGTTCTGGCGGTGAGCCGAATGGCTGACTATCACCATGCACACCCGGACGAATGGGGAGAATCTAAGAGCAAATCAACCCCCGCACGGGAAGAAGCTTGACGTGACCCTCTCCCTCCCGGTGGTCCTGCTCTTCGGCGTCCTGATGTTCCTGCTGATCCGCAAGGGCGGCATGAAGCTCTCGCACGCGATCGTCGCGGCGTTCTTCGGCTTCTATCTCGCATCGACCACCTTCGCCACCCAGATCAACTCCCTGGACTCGACCATCGCCCACCTCGTAGACTCCGTGCATCCGTAGCTGCACGTGCATCCGGGGCGCGGGGGACGGCCGAAAGGGCGCCCCCTCACGCACCACCACGCCGCTCCCCGGCGGCCAAACCGCCGGTAACGTAGAAGTCTGCGACAGAACCGACACTCGAGGACACTGCCGAACAAAAGGCGCCGACACCGTCGAGAAGGGGAAGAGCGTGCCGACCATCCCCGAAGCAACCCTCCCCACGGCCCTCACCGCCGTCCGCCACGGCCAGTCCACCGCCAACGCCGCGTTCGCCGAGGCCAACGCCACCGGCGCCCTCACCGTCCCCATCACCGAACGCGACGCCGACCTGCCGCTCACCGACCTCGGCCGCGCCCAGGCAGCCGACCTCGGCCGACGCCTCGCCGCCGACCCCCCGCAGTACGTCTACTGCTCCCCCTACCTGCGCGCCCGCGACACCCTCGGCATCGCCCTGGCCGCCGCGCACGAACACGGCGCCCCGCCCCCGGACAGCATCCCCGTCCACTACGACGAACGCATCCGGGACCGCGAGACCGGCGCCTGGGAGATGCTCACCGAAGCCGCCCTGCGCCGCAAGTACCCCGAGGACATCTCCCGCCGCGAACACGTCGGCCACTACTACTTCCGGCCACCCTCCGGCGAGAACTTCCCCGACGTGCAACTGCGCATCCGCTCCCTGCTCGGCGAGGCCCTGCCGGCCGCCGCGGGACGCCACCTGCTCATCGTCGCGCACGACGCCGTCGTGCTCATGCTTCGGATGATCCTCGACCCGCTCGACGAAGCGGCGTTCCTCGACCTGTGGGCCCGGCACGGCGCCGTCACCAACTGCGCCGTCACCCGCTGGGACCTCGACCCCGCGACCCGGCCCCCCGGGCTCCGCCTCACCCAGGCCAACGACGCCGCGCACCTCACCCCCGCCCGGCACACCGCCTGACCGGCCCGCGCGCCACGACAGAAGCGACGAGAGGCTGCGGCCGACCACCACCACGGTCCACGGTCGCCCGACGGCCCGCCCGACGGTCCCTCAGACAGGCCGCCAGACCTCTTCCGCGCCCCGGCGGCGCTCCCGCGGACCCCCGGGGGGCAGGCTGGCCGCCCTTGTTGCCCCCCGGCCTAATTGTCCGCCGGACGCTCGTTGTAGACCCCCGTGTACTCCTGCCCCGACAGCTTCCCGATCTCCGCCAGCACCGCGTCCGCCACCGCGCGACGCGCCCGCGAGTTGCCCTCCACCGCCTCGCCCGGGAAACCCACCTCCGAGGCCACGATCGGCTCCCCGAACCGCACCGTGATCTTCCGCATCCGCGGGAACTTAGCCCCGACCGGCAGCACCTCGTTCGTCCCGATCACACCCACCGGCACGATCGGCGCCTTCGACTTCAGCGCCAGCCAGCCCACGCCCACCCGGGCCCGGTACAGCCGCCCGTCCCGCGACCGGGTCCCCTCCGGGTAGATCCCGAACGCCACGCCCGACGAGAGCACGTCGTACGCCGTGTCCAGCGACGCCTGCGCCGCCTTGTGATCTCCCCGCCGCACCGGCACCGCGCCGATGCCCGTGAAGAACCCCTTCATGAAGCGCCCCTTGAACCCCGGCGTCGTCCAGTACTCCTCCTTCGCCAGGAAGGCCACCCGGCGCGGGCAGATCATCGGGATGAGGATCGAGTCGATGAACGACAGATGGTTCGACGCCACGATCACCGGGCCGGACTTCGGCAGGTTCTCCAGGCCCTCCACCTGCGGCCGCCAGATCGCCAGGGTCAACCGGGTCACCAGAACCTTCAGCACCGCGTAGAACACGCTTCGCCTCTCTCACGTACCGACCAGCCCGCCCGCCACATCGCGGACGCGACGGTAACGAAGGATACGGGGTCTCCTCGAACGAGTGGCAACCCGGCGACACGATCCGGACACCGCCCGCCGCACTCCAGAGCCTGCTGCACTGGCCCCATGCCGACCACACCCCGCGCAACGACACCCGATCACGCGGACTTCCCCGAGCGACAAGCACCGCCTCCGGCGCGCCGACTCGGCACCGACCCGCGCTCGGATTCGCCCGATCCGCCCGCGAAACACGGACAGACCAAGCCATGCACTGATACGCCCGAACTCCGGGCGACGCACGGACACCGCACCGACCCGCAAACGCATACGCCTGACCTCGCACCGGCCCACGGACACCGCACCGACCCGCGCACCCTTACGCCCGAGCTCGCGCCGACCCGCTGGACCGACCCGCACACGCGCACATCCGGGCTCGCGCCGACCCACGGACACCGCACCGACCCGCGCGCCCTTACGCCCGAACTCGCGGCAACCCGCTGGACCGACCCGCGCGTCGCCGCCGCCTACGCCACCCGGCTCGACGGACTGGACCGCGGCACGGCCTGGCCTCGGCTGACCGAGCTGCTCACCGTCCCGGTCCCGCACCGCGGACTCGGCCGGCCCGACGCGACCGTCCTCGACCTCGGCAGCGGCCCCGGCCACTACGCCCGCCACCTCGCCGAACACCACTGGACCGCCACCTACGCCCTCGACATCTCTCCCGCCGTCCACCGCCACGGCGCACAAACCGTCCGCGACGCCTGGATCCACCGCATCATGCCCGCTCGTGACGGTAGTCTCCCGCTGCGCAACTGCCAATGCACCGGAGCCCTGGCCCACCTCCTGATCTGTCATGTCCGCGAGCCGGCGCACATCCTCGCCCTGCTGACGGAGACCCGCCGCGTGCTACGGCCCGGCTCTCCGCTGGCCCTGGTCGAACCCGGCGACCACGGCCACGACTTCCACACCCTCCGCTACGGCCACCACGACCGCCCGCCCGCCGCCCTCGCCCCGGGCGAAGCCTTCCCCGTCGACTACGCCCTCGCCGACGGCTCCCGCCTGCGCACGAC
>NZ_JAGSOH010000023.1 GCF_018139625.1 Actinospica acidithermotolerans
CATTGAGGGCCTGTCTGTCTTCGGCGTGCGAGTTTGGTCGCTACACACCGAGCCAGAAGGCCCTCACCCATTTCAAGATCCACCGCCAGTGAGCCGTGTCACTAACCTCTGTGGTCAGTACAACTAGCGGACGCACCGACGCACAACGGTGCACCGACGCACCGACGCACCGACGCACAACCGTGCTCGGCCTAGCGCGAACGGCGAAAAGCCGGGTCGGATTGGATCCGACCCGGCTTCGACAAGCTAACCCCGAATGCCTTGAACTGCTGCTGTGTCCCGCGTGAGTTTCGGGGGGCGGCTGAACGGCGTCGACGGGTGCCGACGGCCGCGCACTAGCCGCGCGCCGAGGCCTGACGCTCGACCTTGCCGGCCTTCAGGCAGGAGGTGCAGACCTTCAGACGGGTCGGCGTACCGTTCACGACCGTCTTCACCGGCTGGATGTTCGGGTCGAAGCGCCGCGAGGAGCGACCCTTGATCCGGCGGTGCACAGCGTTCTTACCAAGACGCGAGATCGTCTTGCCGAAAGTGGGCTCCTTGCCACAGATATCGCAACGCCTAGCCATCAGAACATTCTCCACTTCCGGAATACAGAACCGCCACGCAAAGCAATGAGGCGCGCGGAAACACGGCAACAAGGCACCATAGTCTAGCACAGAGCGAGGCAGCCAATTCGCCGACCACTGCGCGCATCGTCGCGATGCCAATCTGGCTTTCGCAATGATACCAGCGCCGCGGGGTCCGACCGGCGCGCCGCCGGCGGCCGCGACCTCGCTGGGCCGGGAGCAGCAGGGACGGTGCGACGTCCGCCCTGCCGCGCTCCAGCTTCGCTCGCCCTCGGCCCCGCCGAGGGCGAGCGCCGGAACGAACGCGTTGATCTCGTCGATTCCCTGAGCCCGCGCGCCGGCTCGAGCGGCATGCGCGCCCGGAGGGCTTTGACGGAGTAGTCCAGATTCGCATCCCTGCGTATCCGACCACGAAGACATCAGAAAAGCCGGATCAGATTTCTCTGATCCGGCTTTCTCCAACGTAGCCCCGACGGGATTCGAACCCGCGCTACCGCCTTGAGAGGGCGGCGTGCTAGGCCGCTACACAACGGGGCCCTAGCGGTGGCTCCGCGGTGTTAGTTCCGCTCGCCAACGGGCTTAACTATAGGCGACGGTGCGCCGTGCGGCCAAATCGATTACCGGAGGGTGGCCCCTGGGCGTCCGGCGAGCGGTCGCCTAGAGTGCGGGCATGGCTGATGCGGCGCGGGTCTGGATCGTGGCGGGGGCGCCGGGCGCGGGGAAGACCACGGTGGCGTCGCTGCTGCTTGCGGCACTGGAGCCGACTCCGGCGCTGCTGGACAAGGACACGGTGTACGGCGGGTTCGTAGCGGCGACGCTGGCCGCCGGCGGCCGGCCGCCTGGCGAGCGCGAGGGCGACTGGTACGACGCGCACATCAAGGCGCACGAGTACGCCGGGCTCACCGCGACGGCGAAGGAGATCCGCGCGCACGGCTGCCCGGTGATGCTCAGCGGGCCGTTCACCGGCCAGATCCGATCGACGGCCCGGTGGACAGCGTGGGTCGAGGCGCTCGGCGGCGATCCGGTGACGCTCGTCTATGTGCGGAGCGACGCGGAGACGCTGCGGTCGCGGCTGCTCTCGCGGGGTAGCTCGCGGGACGCCGGCAAGCTGGAGGCGTTCGACGCGTTCCTCGCGCGCATGACGCCGGATGTGCCGCCGCCGGTGACGCACGTGCTGATCGACAACCGCTCGTCGGCGGCGATGACGCTGCCGGAACAGGTGAGAGCCGTCGCCGCGCTGCCTTGACTTCACCGTGACGATGCTTCAGGGATAACCCGGTGCCGTTTTGGCTAGGCTCCGGTTATGTCGACACCCACCCTCAATGCGAACCCGTTCTTCGCGCCCTCCACCCTCCCCTATCAGCTGCCGCCGTTCGAGTCGATCACGCAGGAGCACTACCGCCCCGCGTTCGAGCGCGGCATGGCGGAGCAGCTCGCCGAGATCGACGCGATCACCTCGTCCGCCGAGGCCCCCGACTTCACGAACACGCTGATCGCCCTCGAACGCAGCGGGCAGGTGCTGCGCCGCGTGGCGGCCGTCTTCTACAACCAGACCTCCTCGGACACGAATCCGGGCGTCCAGGAGATCGAGGCGGAGATCAGCCCGCTGCTGGCCGCGCACGCCGACGCCATCCACCTCAACGGCGCCCTGTTCGGCCGGATCAAGGCGCTGTACGAGGCCCGGGACTCGCTCGCGTACCCCGCCGAGGCCGACGAGGCCGAGTCGCGGCGGCTGGTGGAGAAGTACCACGAGGACTTCGTGCTCGCCGGCGCCGAGCTCTCGTCCGCCGACCAGGACCGGCTGCGCGAGCTCAACGCCGAGCTGGCCACGCTCCAGACCACCTTCCAGCGCAACCTGCTGGCCGACACGAAGGCCCGCGCGCTCGTGCTCGACGACGCGGCGGACCTGGACGGGCTGCCGGCGGACGAGATCGCCGCGGCGGCCGAGAACGGCACGGCGCGCGGCCACGAGGGCAAGTACGTGCTCAGCCTCAAGCTCTACTCCAACCAGAGCGAGCTGGCCTCCCTCAACAACCGGGACGTGCGCCGCCGGCTGCTGGAGGCCTCGCTCGGCCGCGGCTTCTCGGTCAACTCCGAGGTCATCAACAAGATCGTGCGGCTGCGCGCGGAGCGGGCCGCGCTGCTGGGCTTCGAGTCGCACGCGGCGTACGCGGTCGCGGACAAGACCGCGCGCACCGTCGCCAACGTGGAAGAGATGCTCGGCCGCCTCGTGCCGCCGGCCGTCGCGAACGCGCGCCGCGAGGCCGAGGCTCTGCGCGCGGTCAACGGCGGGGCCGAGATCGCCGCGTGGGACTGGCAGTTCTACTCGGAGAAGGTCCGCAAGGCCGAGTACGACATCGACTCCGCCGCGCTCCGGCCGTACTTCGAGCTGGAGAGCGTGCTGCACGACGGGATCTTCTTCGCGGCGAACCAGGTCTTCGGCCTCTCCTTCACCGCGCGGCCCGACCTGCGCGCCTACCATCCGGACGCGAGCGTGTTCGAGGTCTTCAACGAGGACGGCAGCGGGCTCGGCCTGTTCCTGTTCGACCCGTACGCGCGCGAGTCCAAGCGCGGGGGCGCCTGGATGGACAGCCTGGTCGACCAGTCCGGCCTGTTCGGCACGAAGCCGGTCGTCATGAACAACCTGAACATCGCCAAGCCGCCGGCCGGCGAGCCGACGCTGCTGACCTTCGACGAGACCAGGACCGCGTTCCACGAGTTCGGGCACGCGCTACACGGCCTGTTCTCGAATGTGGGCTACCCCTACTTCAGCGGCACCCGGGTGCCGCGCGACTTCGTCGAGTACCCCTCGCAGGTCAACGAGATGTGGCAGGACTGGCCGGAGGTGCTGGCGAACTACGCCAAGCACTACCGCACCGGCGAGCCCATCCCGGCGCCACTCGTCGAGAAGCTGGCGGCGGCGCAGCAGTTCGGCGAGGGCTTCCGCACGGTCGAATACCTCGGGGCGACGCTGCTGGACTGGGCCTGGCACAAGCTGTCCGCGGGCGAGGACCCGGGCGAGGACCTCGCCGCCTTCGAGGCGACCGCGCTGGAGAAGGCGGGCCTCGCCCTGCCGGAGATCCCGCCGCGCTACCGGACCGCCTACTTCGCGCACGTCTTCAGCAGCGACTACAGCGCGGGCTACTACTCGTACATCTGGTCCGAGGTGCTGGACGCGGACTCCGTCGAGTGGTTCAAGGAGAACGGCGGCATGACCCGCGCGAACGGCGACCACTTCCGGGCCACGCTGCTCTCCCGGGGCGGCAGCGTGGACGCGATGCAGGCCTTCGCCGACTTCCGCGGCCGGGCGCCGGAGATCGAGCCGCTGCTGATTCGCAGAGGCCTGACGGCGCAGGGCTAGAAGGCGGGCGGCCGCAGGACCAGCCGACGGATGCCGACGGGCTCGGCGGCCGCAGTCCGATCCACACGCGGCGCAGTTCCATCCACGCGGCGCCGTTCCATCCACGCGCGACGCAGTTCCATCCACGCGCGGACGGCTCAGCTGACCGCGCAGGTGCCGACGTCGGCGCCGCCGGGGGACGCGGTCCCGGTGGCGCCGGCGCTCGCGGTGCTGCCCGCCGTGCCGGCCGCCGTGCCGGCCGAGCCGGCGCCGGTGCTCTCGCCGTTCGCCGCCAGCATCTCGAGCTCCATCACGCTCTCGAGCTGCCGAAGTGCCGCCGCGGACGTCGTCGTTCCCGAGGTGGCCGACTTCAATGCCGCGGCCGGCGAGGTGGTGGCGGCGCCGGTCGGGTCCGTCTCGTCGATCAGGCTCGTCCACAGGTTCGTGGCGGCCGGCTCGCTCCAGATGACGCGGTTGGTGTCCTGCGGGTACGGCTCGTTCGGGACCGTCACGTAGGTGATCTTGCCGCTGGGGATCTCGTTCAGCGTCTGGGTGAGGTTGTAGAGGTCGGTCACGGTGCCCAGGCCGGGATCGGTGGTGATGGACTGGGTCGCCGCGTCGAGCACCTTGTAGAGCTTGACCGGATCGGTGAGCAGCCCCGCCGAACGCACCTGCTGCTCCAGCTGGTCCAGGAAGTACTGCTGGCGCTTGATCCGCTCCAGGTCCGAGCCGTCTCCGACGCTGTGCCGCAGCCGGACGAACGCGAGCGCCTGCTTGCCGGTGAGCGTCGTGGTGCCGGCCGGGATGTCCAGCCCCGAGTCCGCGTCGTCGATCGCCTGCGTGACGCAGACCTTCACGCCGCCGAGGGCGTCGACGACGCCGACCACGCCCTCGAAATCGATCGCGATGTAGTGGGTGAGGGTCAGGCCGGTCAGCGATTCGACGGTCTTGACCGTGCACGGGGCGCCGCCCTCGGTGAAGGCGCTGTTGAACATCCCGAAGTTGGCGGCGACCGTGACCCCGCTGGTGGCCGTGCTCGCGCAGTCCGGGATCTGCACCATCGAGTCGCGCGGGATGGAGACCTCGGTGCCCCGGCGGCGGTCGGCCGGGGCGTCGAAGACCATCGTGGTGTCCGAGCGCGCGCCGGTCACGGCTCCCCCGCCGAGCGTCTGGTTGCCGCCGGCGCGCGAGTCGGAGCCGATGAACAGGATCTCCTGCTTGCCGTTCATCGAGGAGGGCTTGAGCCGCGCGTTCTCGGTCTTGATGTTCCCGTTCAGGTGCCGCCAGACCACCGCGACGCCGACCACCCCGAGGACGATCACCGCGGCGAGCGCGCTGCTTCCCCAGACGAGCAGCTTCTTGCGCAGCGACCACTTCTCGCGGCCGGCTGCGCGCCGCCCGCCCGGCCCGGTCGGCCACCGCGGCCCGTTCTGCTCCATGAATCCGATGTTCGGGCAGAAGGGGGTCCGGGCGCGCCCCGGAAAAGCCAAATGGGCGTATCGCTTTTCAGCGATACGCCCGAAGCTGGGGTACCAGGACTCGAACCTAGAACAACAGAGCCAGAATCTGCCGTGTTGCCAATTACACCATACCCCACTGGTGTTGCAGGCCAGCCGGTTTCCCGGGCGGCGCCGCGAGGACAACTATAGCGGTCACCGCCCGGGGGCCCAAATCAGTTAGTCCCCCGGGGTTCACCCGGCGGTGTTCAGGCGGCCGGGGTCACGCGGCGGCCCGGGCCCGGGCGTCGGCGGCGCGCAGCCGGGCGAGGGTGCGCTCCCGGCCGAGCAGCTCGAGCGACTCGAACAGCGGCGGGGAGACGCGGCGGCCGGTGACGGCCACCCGGACCGGGGTGAAGGCGTTCTTCGGCTTCAGGCCCAGGCCCTCGATCAGCGCGGTGCGCAGCGCCTCGTCGATCGCGGCCGCGGTCCACTCGGGCAGCGCGTCCAGCGCGGCGAAGGCGGCGGTCAGCGTGGGCCACGCGTCGGCGGTGAGCACCTTCGCCGCGTCGTCCTCGTTCAGCGCGAAGGCGTGCCGGGCGTCCGAGCCGTCGCCGGTGTAGAGGAAGCCGAGCATGCCGATCGCCTCGGAGAGCACCGTCATGCGCTCCTGGACCAGCGGGACGGCGGCGAGCAGCGTGCGCCACTCCTCCTCGTTCGCGAGGTGTCCGTCGGTGCCGCCGAGAAGCAGGCCCTCGCGGTCCAGGAAGGGCAGGATCCGCTTGGCCAGGTCCTCGGTCTCCAGCGCGCGCAGGTGCACGGCGTTGATCGCCTCGCACTTCTTCAGGTCGAAGCGCGCCGGGTTGGCCGAGACGCGGGTGCCGTCGAAGGCCGCGACCAGCTCGTCGAGGGAGAAGATCTCCTCGTCGTTGCCGAGCGACCAGCCGAGCAGCGCCAGGTAGTTGACCAGGCCCTCGGGCAGGTAGCCGGTGCGCGGGTAGAAGCTGAAGCTCGCCTCCGGGTCGCGCTTGGACAGCTTCTTGTTGCCCTCGCCCATCACGAACGGCAGGTGGCCGAACTCCGGGACGCCCTTGGACAGGCCGAGCTCGACCAGCGCCTCGTGCAGCGGGATCTGCCGCGGGGTCGAGGAGAGCAGGTCCTCGCCGCGCAGCACGTGCGTGATCCCCATCAGCGCGTCGTCGGTCGGGTTGGTCAGCGTGTAGAGCGGCGAGCCGTCAGCGCGCAGCAGCGGGTAGTCGGGCACGTTGACGGACTCGAAGGAGATCGCGCCGCGCACCAGGTCGTCCCAGCTGATCGTGCGGTTCTCCGGCATCCGGAAGCGCACCACGTGCGTGCGGCCCTCGGCCTCGTACGCGGCGATCTGCTCCGCCGTCAGATTCCGGCAGGTGCCCTCGTATCCGGGCGCGCGCTTTTCCGCCTTCGCCTTCTCGCGGGCGGCCTCGAGCTCCTCGGCGGTGCAGTAGCAGGGGTACGCCTTGCCGGCCTCGAGCAGCTTGGCGGCCGTGTCCGCGTAGATCTCGCCGCGCTCGGACTGCCGGTAGGGGCCGAACTCGCCGCCGACCTCGGGGCCCTCGTCCCACTCGATCCCGGTCCACCGCAGGGTGTTGAGGATCGCCTGGTAGGACTCCTCGGTGTTGCGCGCCGCGTCGGTGTCCTCGATCCGCAGCACCAGCTTGCCGCCGTAGTGCCGGGCGAAGGCGTAGTTGAACAGCGCCGAGCGGACCATGCCCACGTGCGGGTCGCCGGTCGGGGACGGCGGGAACCGGACCCGGACGCTGTTGTCGAGCTTCGAGGTGTCGATAGTCACTGTCTTCTGCTGCCTTCTACCGCTTCACGATCCGGTTCGTCAGGGTTCCGATGCCCTCGATGCTGACCGAGACCCGGTCGCCGACCTGCATCGGGCCGACGCCCGCCGGCGTGCCGGTCAGGATGACGTCGCCGGGCAGCAGCGTCAGCGCCTCGGAGATGAACGCGACGATCTCCTCGATGCCGCGCATCATCTGGCTGGTGCGCCCGGCCTGCCTGAGCTCGTCGTTGACCGTGCAGGTCACGGCGAGGTCGGCCGGGTCGATCTCGGTCTCGATCCACGGCCCGAGCGGGCACGAGGTGTCGAAGCCCTTGGCGCGGGCCCACTGGCCCTCGGCCCGCTGCGCGTCGCGGGCGGTGACGTCGTTGGCGCAGGTGTAGCCGAGGACGACCTCCGTGACCCGCTCACGCGGGACCTGGCTGCACAGCCGGCCGATCACGATCGCGAGCTCCGCCTCGTGCTGCACGTCCTGCGAGAACGTCGGGTAGGCGATCGTCTCGTTCGGGCCGATCACGCTGGTGGACGGCTTGAGGAAGGTCAGCGGGACGGCCGGGACCTCGTTGCCCATCTCCTTCGCGTGATCGGCGTAGTTGCGGCCGACCGCGACGATCTTGCTGGGCAGCACCGGGGCCAGCAGCCGGACGTCCGCGAGCGGCCAGACCCGACCGGTCGTACGCGGCTCGGGCGTGAACGGGTGCCCCTCGAGCTCGGCGATCACCATCGCCTCGGGCTGTTCCACGTCGCCCTCGACCAGGCCGAAGCGGACCGCTCCGGCGTCTGCGGCGCTGTCAGGTAGGGAGAATCTCGCGATACGCACGGAGCCAAGTCTAGGTGCTGCCGAGCCTGGTCAGCGCGCCGGTTTCGGCCCGGTCAGCCCTCCAGCTTCAGCAGGCCGTAGGTGACGGCCTCGACGATGGCGTTCCAGCTCGCCGCGACGATGTTCTCCTGCACGCCGACCGTCGCCCACTCGTCGCGGCCGTCGGTCGTGGTGACCAGGACGCGGGTGCGCGAGCTGCTGCCGTGGTCGCCCTCCAGGATGCGGACCTTGTAGTCCCGCAGCTCCAGCTCGGCGAGCTCGGGGTAGATCTGCCCGATCGCGTTGCGCAGCGCGGTGTCCAGCGCGTTGACCGGTCCGTTGCCCTCGCCGACGGAGATGATCCGCTCGCCCCTGGCGTGCAGCTTCACGGTCGCCTCGCTCATGTGGCTGCCGTCCTGCCGCTGCTCGACGATGACCCGCCAGCTCTCGACGTCGAAGAAGCGCTGGCTCTCCTCGCCCTTGAGCTCGTCCAGGATCAGCAGCTCGAAGGAGGCGTCGGCCGCCTCGAAGGAGTGCCCCTGCGCCTCGAGCACCTTGACCTTCTCCGTGATCCGGGACAGCGCGTCCCGGTCCCCGGACAGGTCGTAGCCGAGCTCGCGGCCCTTGAGCTCGATCGAGGCGCGCCCGGCCATCTCGGAGACCAGCATCCGCATGTCGTTGCCGACGACCTCGGGGTCGATGTGCTGGTAGAGCATCGGGTCGGCCTTCACCGCCGACGCGTGGATACCCGCCTTGTGCGCGAACGCCGAGAAGCCGACGTACGGCTGCTTCGTGTGCGGCGCGATGTTGGTGACCTCGGAGATCGCGTGCGCGATCCGGGTCATCTCGGCCAGCGAGTCGTCCGGCACGACGTGCAGGTTCTTCTTGAGCTGCAGGTTCGCGACGATGGTGAAGAGGTTGGCGTTGCCGGTCCGCTCGCCGTACCCGTTCGCCGCGCCCTGCACGTGCGTCGCCCCCGCCTCGATCGCGATAAGCGAGTTCGCGACCGCGCAGCCGGAGTCGTCGTGGCAGTGGATGCCGACGCGCGCCCCGGTCCGCTCGATCACCGTGTGCACGACGTCGCCCAGCTCGCTCGGCAGCATGCCGCCGTTCGTGTCGCACAGCGCGACCAGCGACGCGCCGGCCTCGGCGGCGGTGCGCACGAACTCCAGCGCGTACGCCGGATTGTCCTGGTATCCGTTGAAGAAGTGCTCCGCGTCGACGAATACCCGCCGGCCTTCCGACACCAGGTGCTCGACGGTGTCCCTGACCATCGCCAGGCACTCGTCCAGCGTCGTGCGCAGCGCGAGCTCGACGTGCCGGTCGTGCGCCTTGGCCACCAGCGTGACGACGGGAGCGAGGGAATCGCGCAGGGCGGCGACCTGGGGGTCGTCGGCCGCCGCCAGGTCGGCCCGGCGGGTCATGCCGAACGCGGCCAGCTGCGCGTGCTTCAGGTCGAGCTCGGTCCGAGCCCGCTCGAAGAACTCGGTGTCCTTGGGGATCGCCCCCGGCCACCCTCCCTCGATGAACCCGACCCCGAGCCCGTCCAGCTGGCGGGCGATGACGAGCTTGTCCGCCACGGACAGCGCGAGCCCCTCCTGCTGGGCTCCGTCGCGCAGCGTCGTGTCGTAGACGTGGAAGCTGTCGTTCACGGCTGGCACCTCGTTCGCCTTCTTCGGCTGGTATCGGTCAGGGTCGGCGGTCGGCACTGAAATCGCGGCGTAAAACAAGAAAACCCCTCGCGGAGCGCGAGAGGTCTGCACATCGACGGCGGGAGAAGAGGATCAGCGTCTGCTTCAGCCCTGTGCCGATGCGCCCACGGTAATAATGAACCGCCGAGACTGCATGCTCCGCAGTCTGCCACGCCTCCCCCGATCACGGACACCGCGTCTCGCACCGTGAGACGCGCGTGAGGAAGCGGTAACCGTGGGGTGATCGGCGCGCAAGCCTTTTCACCCGGAATGCGACGCCCCCGTCGCTCACTCGTTCGAGCGAAGATTGGATCACCCGATGAGGTGATCGGAATCTGAAAGCTTGTCAGCCGAGGTTTGCGCAGGCCACGCTTGTGTTCGGCAGACAGGATCTATCGCTGGAGTTACCATGACCCTCATGAGCCTTGCTCCGGTTCCAGAGTGGATGTTCCCGCCGGAAGGCGGATTCACCGCGGAAGACCTCGACCACCTCCCCGATCTGCCGCCGCACACGGAACTGATCGACGGGAGCCTCGTCCTCGTGAGCCCGCAAGCTGCTTTTCACGCACTCGTCCTCTTCGTGATGGAGCACGCGCTGCATCACGCCGCGCCGCCGCACCTGCGGGTTCGCCGCGAGATGACGATCACGCTCGACGACGACCAGCGGCCGGAGCCGGACCTCCTGGTCATCCACGCCAACGCGGCGCGCAACCTGCCCCAGACCACGTTCGTTCCCAGCGACGTCGTCCTTGCCGCCGAGGTCGTCTCCCCCGAATCCCGCTCGCGAGACCGCAAGCGCAAGCCGATGCTCTACGCCGAAGCAGGGATCGAGCACTTCTGGCTGATCGAGAACGAGCGGGGAAAGCCCGTTCTCTACACGCACCAAATCAACGATTCCAGCGACGGATACGACCAGACCGGGCGCCACGAGGGGATCGCCAGGCTCGGCGAGCCCTTCCCGGTCGAGATCGACTTCGGCGAGATCGACCGGCTTTGATCCGCCCCGCGCGCGCCGATCCGCGCCGCCGCCGATCTCGTTGATCCTTAGTGATCCTCACTGATCCGGCACGTCGCGCATCGTTCTGAGCGGGGAGAAGAGGACGAACAGGCCGCCGAGGGCGCTGCCGAGGACGCCGATCCAGACGGTGGGGCGGATGCCGATCCAGGTGCCGAGGGCGCCGCCCATCAGGGAGCCGAGCGGGAGGGTGCCCCAGACGATCCAGCGGACGGAGGCGTTCATGCGGCCGAGGAGTTCGGGCGGGCAGATGCGCTGGCGGTAGGAGACCTGGGCGGAGTTGTAGAGCAGGGCGGAGAACGAGAAGACGATGTTGCCCGCGGCGAACAGGAGCGTGCCCCAGCCGGGGGTGGCGAGCGGGATCATCACGACGAGGGGGGCCGGGATCAGGATCGAGGCCCAGATGATCCGTGCGGAGCCGACTCGTCGGGAGAACCAGCCGGCGGTGAGGCCGCCGATGAGGCCGCCTACGGCGCCGAGCGAGAAGAGCAGGCCGACCAGGGCGGCGGAGGCGTGCAGGACGCGGACCAGGTAGACGATCTCGACGGCCTGGACGGCTGAGCTGAAGAGATTGCACATGCCGGTGCAGGCGACGATGCGGCGCAGGATCGGGTGCTTGACGACGAAGTTCAGGCCCTCGTGCATCGCCGCGCGGAAGGTGACGTGCTCGGCTCTCCGCTCGGGCCTGGGCTCGGGGGTGCGGATCATGACGAGCGAGAGGGCGCTTATCGCGAAGGAGACGGCATCGACGGCTACGGCCTTCGCCGCGCCGATCAGGCCGACCAGTGCGCCGCCGACGGACGGTCCCAGGAGGCCGGCGAAGGAGTTGGTGGTGCCCAGCTTGCCGTTGGCGTCCATCAGCTGGTCGCCTTGGACCAGCGCGGGAACGTAGCTCTGATACGCCACGTCGAAGAAGACGCTCAGCGCGCCGCCGAAGAGGGCGACGAGGTAGATCTGCCACAGCGTCACGTGCCAGAGCACCGCGACGACCGGGATGGAGCCGACGAGTGCGGTGCGGGCCAGGTCGCACCACATCATCAGGCCGTGCTTGCGCACCTGGTCTACCAGCACTCCGGCCGGCAGGGTGATCAGCAGGTACGCAAGGTATGTCAAGAATATGATGAGCGAGACCTGGAACGTCGTCGCCTTCAGCACGGAGACGGCGAGCAGCGGCAGCGCGAGCGCGGTGACCGCGCTGCCCATGTCGCTGACCGTCTGGCCGCCCCAGAGCAGCAGGAAGTCCGCGTGCCGCCAGAGGGATCCGGAACTGCTCGCGGATCCCTCCGCGTCCGTCATCACACCGTCGTCTTCGCCACCGTCGAAAGTCTCAGACAACTGGGTCACATGATGACGTTACCGGGCGGCGGTCTGCCGCGCCGGGACGATCGTGTGCAGCCAGCCGTGCTCGTCGGCCACGTCGCCGTGCTGCACGCCGAGCAGGTGCGCGCGCACCTGCTTGGTGATCTCGCCGGGCTGGCCGTCGCCGATCACGATGCCGCCCTCCGGCGACTTGAAGCCGCCGATCGGGGTGACCACGGCGGCAGTGCCGGAGCCGAAGGCCTCGGTGATGGCGCCGGAGGCGGCGTCCTCGCGCAGCCGGTCGACCGTGATCCGGCCCTCCTCGGCGGGGATGCCGAGGTCCTTCGCGGCCTGCAGCAGCGAGTCGCGGGTGATGCCGGGGAGCAGGGAGCCGGACAGCTCGGGGGTGAAAAGCCTCGCGTCCGCGCCGCTGCCGTAGACGAAGAAGACGTTGTTGGAGCCCATCTCCTCGATGTACCGGCGCTCGATCGCGTCCAGCCAGCACACCTGGTCGCAGCCCTCGGCCACGGCCTGGGCCTGGGCCAGGAAGGAGGCGGCGTAGTTGCCGCCGCACTTGGCCTCGCCGGTGCCGCCGGGCGCGGCGCGCACGAAGTCGGTGCTCAGCCACGCGGTGACCGGCTTGCCCACGCCGCTGAAGTAGGCGCCGGCGGGCCCGGCGATCAGCATGAACAGGTACTCGGCCGCCGGGCGGTTCACGCCCAGGCCGACCTCCGTGGAGAACATGAAGGGGCGCAGGTAGAGGGACTTCTCCGGGTCCTCGGGCACCCACGCCTCGTCCTGGGTGACCAGGGCGTCGATCGCGCCGACGAACAGCTCCTCGGGCAGCTCCGGCATGGCCATCCGGCGCGCGGAGCGGGCCATCCGCTGGGCGTTGGCCTCCGGGCGGAAGCAGGCGATGGAGCCGTCGGTCTGCCGATAGGCCTTCAGGCCTTCGAAGATCTCCTGGCCGTAGTGCAGCACGGAGGTGGCCGGGTCGAGCTGGATCGGGCCGTACGGCCGCAGTTCGGCCGAGTGCCAGCCGCGTCCCTCGGTGTACTCGATGGTGACCATGTGGTCGGTGAAGTACTGGCCGAACTTGGGGTCGGCGAGGATGGCGCTGCGCTCGGCCGCGCTCAGCGGCTCGGTGGTCGGCTTGAGCTCGATGTTCACGGTCATCGCGGTAATCCCTCTATGTCGGGCCGGAGCTGGGGTGATGCTGCTGCTCGGTGACGGCCCGACCCGCGGGGAACCCGGGTGGCGCGGGATGTGGGACCGTCACACTAGTTTTTCTCGCCTAGTGAGACGGTAACCCACAACGCGCTACCGTCTCACCCCGCTACTCGTACGCGGATGGCGTCGCCGATCTCCGAGGTGCTGCGCGCGGCCGCGCCCTCGCGCTCGATCAGGTCGGCGCCGACGGCGGCCTCGATCCTGGCGGCGGCCTCGGCGTGGCCGAGGTGGGCGAGCAGCAGCGCCGCGGAGAGGATCGCGGCGGTCGGGTCGGCCTTGCCGGTGCCCGCGATGTCCGGGGCCGAGCCGTGCACGGGCTCGAACATGGACGGGAAGGTGCGGGCCGGGTTGACGTTCCCGGAGGCGGCCAGTCCGATGCCGCCGGTGACGGCCGCGGCCAGGTCGGTGAGGATGTCGCCGAAGAGGTTGTCGGTGACGATCACGTCGAAGCGCTCGGGCTGCGTGCTCAGGAAGATGGTGGCCGCGTCCACGTGCATGTAGTCGGTCGTGACCTCGGGATACTCGGTCGCGACCGCGTTGAAGATGCGGGTCCACAGGTGCCCTGCGAAGACCAGCACGTTGTTCTTGTGCACGAGCGTGAGCTTGCGCCGCGGCCGGGCCTTGGCGCGCTCGAAGGCGTCGCGCACCACGCGCTCGATGCCGTAGGCGGTGTTGACCGAGACCTCGGTGGCGATCTCCTGGTCGGTGCCGGTGCGCATGGTGCCGCCGTTGCCGGCGTACGGACCCTCGGTGCCCTCGCGCACGACGATGAAGTCGATCACGGGTTCAGTGGACGCAGCGTCGCTCGAACCGGACCCGCTGTCGTTGGGGGACCGTTCAGCTCGCGAGCGCAGCGGGCCGGTGGTGCCGGGCCACAGCTTCGACGGGCGCAGGTTCACGTAGTGGTCGAACGCGAAGCGCAGCTTGAGCAGCATCCCCCGCTCGATCAGGCCGGACGGGATGCGCTTGTCGCCGGGGGCCGCGCCGACCGCGCCGAACAGGATCGCGTCGTGCGCCTTGAGCCTCTCGAGGGTCTCCTCGGACAGGGCCTCGCCGGTGGCCAGCCAGTGCTCGGCGCCGAGCTTGTACTCGGTGGTCTCGAGCTTGACGTCTTCCGGGAGGACCGCGGCCAGGACCTTGAGGGCCTCGGCGGTGACCTCCGGGCCGATCCCGTCGCCGCCGATGACGGCGAGGTCGATCAGCTTACTGCGGACTTCGGTGTCGCTGGGCATGCCCGGTAGGGTACTGCCGTCTCAAATCCGCGCAGAACCTCGTCCGCATCGCGAGACTCGGGCGCGGACTCGTCGCGCCAGTCGTAGGCCTGCTGCAGGGCGAAGCGCGCGGCGGCCTTCGCCTCGGAATCCTGGGTGCTTCGACGGTGGTACATGATTCGTGTTCCGTCCCTCGCGCAACGATCGGGTCTGGGTACGGACACTCGGGCTTGTGGCCTGCGAGCGGTTTCCGGCCGGCCGGGTTGTCGCCGTTACTCGGAAGTCCTAGTAATCGAACGGTACCCCGATGCGGGCGGACTTGTCTCGTTTTTCTTCGGACTTCCTACCATCTGAGACGCGGACGTCCCCCGGTCGAACCCGACCGGGGGACGTCTGGCGGTTCTGGAGCTGCGGGGATCAGTCGCCGAGGTCGGCGGTGCGGGCCCAGCTCGCGCCGATGGACTCGGTGATGCCGCCGAGCAGGTCGGCCGAGACCTTGGAGTCGACGGTGAGGGCGACCAGCGCCTCGCCGCCGCGCGCGTTCCGGGAGACCTGCATGCCGGCGATGTTCACGCCCGCCTCGCCGAGGATCCGGCCGAGGGTGCCGATCACGCCGGGGCGGTCGGCGTAGCGGAAGAAGACGGTGTGCTCGTCCAGGCCGACGTCCACGGTGAAGCCGTTGACGTCGACGATCCGGTGCACCTGGTTCTTGCCGGAGACGGTGCCGGAGACCTCGACGATCTCGCCGCTGGCCAGGGTGCCGCGCACGGTGACCAGGTTGCGGTAGTCCGGGGACTCGGAGGTGGTGGTCAGCCGCACCTCGAGGCCGCGCTCCTGGGCCAGGTACGGGGCGTTGACGAAGGAGACCGGGCTCTCGGTGATGTCCGCGAACACGCCTTTGAGCGCGGAGAGCTCGAGCACCTTCACGTCGTGCTGGGTGATCTCGCCGGCCACGACCACGTCGAGCTGCTGCGCGGCGCCGCCGGCCAGGTGCGTGAACAGCCGGCCCAGCTTCTCGGCGAGCGGCACGCCCGGGCGCACGTCCTCGGCGATGATGCCGCCCTGGATGTTGACCGCGTCCGGAACCAGCTCGCCGCCGAGCGCCTGGCGCACCGAGCGGGCCACCGACACGCCCGCCTTCTCCTGCGCCTCCTCGGTCGAGGCGCCGAGGTGCGGCGTGACGACGACCTGGTCGAGCGCGAACAGCGGGGAGTCGGTGCACGGCTCCTTGGCGTAGACGTCGATGCCCGCGCCCGCGACCCGTCCCTCGGTGATCGCCGTCGCCAGGGCGGCCTCGTCGACGAGGCCGCCGCGGGCCACGTTGATGATCCGGACGTTCGGCTTGACCTTGCGCAGCGCGTCCTCGCCGATCAGGCCGAGGGTCTCCGGGGTCTTCGGCATGTGCACGGTGATGAAGTCGGACTGCGCGAGCAGATCGTCCAGCGAGACCAGCTGGGCGCCGATCTGCGCCGCCTTGCCCGCCTGCACGAACGGGTCGTACGCGACCAGCTTCACGCCGAAGGGCAGCAGCCGGGCCGCGACCAGGGCGCCGATCCGGCCCAGGCCGACGATGCCGACCGTCTTGCCGTCGAGCTCCACGCCGCTGTACTTGCTGCGGGCCCACTTGCCGCCCTTGAGCGCGGCGCTGGCGCTCGCGACGTTGCGGGCGCTGGCCAGGATGTGCGCGACGGTGAGCTCGGCGGCCGAGGTGATGTTCGAGGTGGGCGCGTTGACCACCATGACGCCGGCCCGCGTGGCGGCGGCGATGTCCACATTGTCCAGGCCGACGCCCGCGCGGGCGATCACCTTGAGCTTCTTGGCGGAATCGATGGCCTCGGCGTCGACCTGGGTCGCGGAGCGCACCAGGATCGCGTCGGCCTCCTCGATCGCGGGCAGCAGGGCCTCGCGATCGGCTCCGTCGCAGTAGCGCACTTCGAAGTCGGGGCCGAGTGCGGCCACGGTCGCGGGGCTGAGTTCTTCGGCGATGAGCACAACGGGTTTGCCTGACACAGCGATCTCCGGTCGTCCGTCGGTGAGGGGGGATAACGGATGCGCGCCCGGGTCCACGACGCTGTGGTCCTGGCATACGTGGATCACACGGACGGTCGGCGAATGTTAACGTCGCGTGTCTTCCTGCCGTACAGGTGCCATGGTACAGATTCGCCGGGCGGACGCCAGGACCTCTTTCGACAGGTGGACAAGAACGTACAAGAGTCCCGTCCGCCGCGTGCGGACGATGAATGCATGAGCGAACAGACAGCGGCCGACGACGCTGCGCAGCCTATCCGTTTCTACACCAAGATCGCCGTGCTGCTGCGCGAGGACCTGCAAGCCTGGCAGGCGCTGAACGTCTGCGCGTTCCTGATGAGCGGGATCGCGGCGGCCAATCCGGAGACGATCGGCGAACCCTATGCGGACGCGGACGGAAATGCGTATTGCGCCATGTTCCGGCAGCCGGTGGTGGTTCTGGAGGGCAACAAGGAAATCCTCCGGCAGGCGCACGGCCGGGCGCTCGATCGGGAACTCCCGATGGCCATTTACACGGAAAACCTTTTCCTGACCGGAAACGACCGGGACAACCGCGCGGCGGTGGCCGCGGTGCGCCGGGAGGACCTGGATCTGGTCGGCATCGCCGTATACGGCCGGAAGAACGCCGTGGACAAGGTGATGAAGGGCGCGGCGATGCACCGGTAGGAGCTCGGTGGTAAGCCCGGCGGGCGGCTATCGTCGTAGGCATGCGGGCGGCACAGGAGGTCCGGGCTTGGCGGCCGCGCGTGCCGGGCCTGGCCGAGGCCCTGCACGCGCGGTTCATCGACCACGTCTACCCGATGCACACGCACGCGACCTGGACGCTGATCATCCTGGACTCCGGCGGCATCAAGTACGACCTGGACGTGCACGAGCACGGCTCGCTCGGCCAGACCGTGACGCTGCTGCCGCCGCACGTCGCGCACAGCGGGAGCTCGATCCGGCCCGAGGGCTTCCGCAAGCGCGTGCTGTACCTGGACGAGTCGTATCTGAGCGAGAGGCTGATCGGCCACGCCGTCGACCACCCCGTCCTGGTGGACGAGCTGCTGCGCGACCGGATCAGCAGGCTGCACGAGTCGCTGGTGTCGCCGGGCCGGGAGTTCGAGGCGGAGAGCCGGCTGGCGCTGATAGCCGACCGGCTCGCCGGCCATCTGCGGGGGACGGCCGACCTGCTCCCGCACAGCCGGGACCCGCGTCTCGCCTGGGATCTCAGGGACCTGATCGACGGGCGGCTTCCGGCGGATCTCTCGCTGGAGGAGGCCTCCCGGATCCTGCACGCGGATCCGGCGTACCTCGTCCGGGTGTTCAGCCGCCAGTTCGGCCTCGGCCCGCATCAGTACCTGACGGGCCGCCGGGTCGATCTGGCGCGCCGGCTGCTGCTGGCCGGGATGCCGGCCGCGGAGGTCGCCACCGCCGCCGGCTTCTACGACCAGTCACACCTGACCCGGCACTTCAAGCGCTTCCTGGCCACCACGCCCGCCCGCTTCGCGGCGAGCGGGCGCGGCGAGGCTCACAGCACGTCCTGAACCCGGGCGAAGTGGCACGCCGCCGGATGCCGGTCGCCGAGGCCGCGCGGCACCAGCGGAGGCTCCTCGTTGACGCAGCGGCCCTGGTCGGCCTCGGAGAGGGTGAGGAACAGCGGGCACCGGGTGCGGAACCGGCAGCCGGAGGGAGGGTTGGCCGGGGACGGCACGTCGCCCTGGATGAGGATCCGCTCGCGCTCGCGCTCCCGGCGCGGGTCCGGGATCGGGATCGCCGAGATCAGCGCCTGCGTGTACGGGTGCAGCGGACGCTCGAACAGCTCGTCGGTCGGCGCCACCTCGACGATCTTGCCGAGGTACATGACCGCGACCCGGTCGGCGATGTGCCGCACGACGGACAGGTCGTGCGCCACGAACAGGTAGGCGAGGCCCAGCTCGTCCTGCAGGTCCTCCAGCAGGTTGATGACGCCGGCCTGGATCGAGACGTCGAGCGCCGAGACCGGCTCGTCGAGCACCAGCACCTTCGGCTTGAGCGCGAGTGCGCGGGCGATGCCGATGCGCTGGCGCTGGCCGCCGGAGAACTCGTGCGGGAAACGATTGCCGTGCTCGGGGTTCAGGCCCACCCGCTGCATCAGGTCGCTGACCGTCTTCCGGCCGTCGCGGCCGTAGAGCCCGTGGATCTTCAGCGGCTCGGCGATGATCTCGCTGACCGTGATGCGCGGGTTCAGGCTCGCGTACGGGTCCTGGAACACGAGCTGCATGTCCCGGCGCATCCGGCGCACCTTCTCCTTGCCCAGCTTGGTCAGGTCCTGGCCCTCGAACAGCACCTCGCCGCTCGTCGCGGGCTGCAGGTGCAGGATCGCGCGGCTGGTGGTGGTCTTGCCGCAGCCGGACTCGCCGACCAGGCCGAGCGTCTCGCCGCGGTGCAGGTCGAAGGAGACGCCGCTGACGGCGTGCACGGCGCCGACGACCCGCCGGACCAGGCCGCGGGAGCGGATCGGGAACTCCTTGACCAGGTCGCGCACGGACAGGATCGGCTCGCTCTTGTCGACGGCGTGGCCGGGGCGGTCCTGTTGCGTCGTCATCGAAGCTCATCCTCCGAACCGTCGTCCTCCAGCGGCGGCTCGACGAGGCCGGGCCCCGAGCCGAAGTCGGCGGGCAGCTCCGCGTCGCTCGCGGAGGTGGCGAACAGGTCCGCCGGGTCGTGCCGGGCGACCTGCTCCTTGAAATGGCAGGCGCTCAGGTGGATGCGCAGGCCCGCGGCGGTGAACCCGCTGCCGTCGACCGGCTCCAGGTCCGGCTCGCGGGCCTGGCAGACCGCCGCGGCCAGCGGGCAGCGCGGCGTGAACGGGCAGCCCGGCGGCAGGTTGACGAGCGAGGGCGGCGAGCCGTGGATCGGCGTCAGCCGCTGCTGGTCGCGCTTGTCGAGCCGGGGCAGCGAGCCGAGCAGGCCGAGCGTGTAGGGCATCCGCGGGTTGTAGTAGATGTCCTCGACGGTGCCGATCTCGACCGGCTTGCCGGCGTACATCACCAGCACCCGGTCCGCCTGGCCGGCGACGACGCCGAGGTCGTGGGTGATCAGCACCATCGCCGCGCCGGTCTCCCGCTGCGCGGCGCGCAGCGATTCGAGCACCTGCGCCTGCACGGTCACGTCCAGGGCGGTGGTCGGCTCGTCCGCGATGATCACGTCCGGGTTGTTGGCCATCGCGATCGCGATCACCACGCGCTGGCGCATACCGCCGGAGAACTCGTGCGGGTACTGCTCGACGCGGCGGTCCGGCTGCGGGATGTTGACCATCTCCAGCAGCTCGATCGCCCGCTTGTTCGCCGCCTGCTTGCTCACGTCGTTGTGCGCGAGCACGGCCTCGGCGAGCTGGAAGCCGATCTTGTAGACCGGGTTGAGCGAGGTCATCGGGTCCTGGAAGATCATCGCGATCTTGCTGCCGCGGACCCGGGTCATCTCCTTGTCCGTCAGGCCGAGCAGCTCCTCGTCGCGGAACCTGACCGAGCCGGAGGTCCGCGCCGTCTTCGGCAGCAGGCCCATCACCGCCATCGAGGTGACGGACTTGCCGGAGCCCGACTCGCCCACGATGCCGAGCACCTCGCCCGGCCGCAGGTCGTAGGACACCCCGCGCACCGCGTGCACCACGCCGTCGCCGGTCGGGAAGTCGACGGTCAGGTCCCGCACCGAGAGCACGGTGTCGGTCGTCGTCGCGGACTGCGTCATCAGGCACGCACCCTCTGCTGGCTCGGGTCGAACGCATCGCGCAGGCCGTCGCCGATGAAGTTGACGGACAGGCAGATGAGGATGATCATGATGCCCGGAAAGTAGAACAGCCACCACTGGCCGCCCTGCAGCGCCGTCTGCGCCGAGGCGATCAGCGTGCCGAGCGAGGTGTCCGGCGCCTGCACACCGAAGCCCAGGTAGGACAGCGAGGACTCGGTCAGGATCGCGAGCGCCACCAGGATCGTGACCACGACGATCACCTGGCCGATGACGTTCGGCAGGATGTGCCGGAAGATGATCCGGCTGTCCTTCGCGCCGAGCGCGCGGGCCGCCTCCACGTATTCCTTCTCGCGCAGCGAGAGCGTCTGCCCGCGCACGATCCGGGACACGGCCGGCCAGGACAGGCCGGCGATGACCAGCGCGAGGGCCCACCAGCCGGCGGACTGGAAGTGGTGGCCGAGCAGGGCGCCCGCGGCGATGATCGGGATGGTCAGCACGAGGTCGACGAAGCGCATCATCGCCGAGTCGGCGATGCCGCGGTAGTAGCCCGCGATCGCGCCCCAGACGGTGCCGACGATGGTGGCCAGGATCGCCACCGTGAAGGCGATCTCCAGCGAGCGCTGCGTGCCGCGCATCACCCGGGCGAACTCGTCGTAGCCGAGGTTGTCGGTGCCGAAGGGGTGCCGGGCCGAGGGCGACACCGAGTTGTCCGGGGTGATGTCCGTGTAGCTGTAGTGCCACAGGGCGCCGCCGACGAAGGCCAGCAGGACGATCGCGACCAGAACGAAAACGCTGACCACGGCCAGCTTGTGCTGCAGGAACCGGCGCACCACCAGCTGGGTCTGGGTGCGCGCCTTGACGGTGAACTCGCGCTCGATCTGACCGGCGGACGGGGTGAGGTTGCCGGTGGTCTGCGTGTTCTCGGAGGGCAGATCATGCATGTCGGATCACCTCGCAGGTCGCAGCGTCGAGAACGCCGGGGTCGGTGACCGGGCTGGGCCTAAGCATTTCGGATCCTCGGATCGAGAACGCCGTACAGCAGGTCGGCGATGAGGTTGAACAGGATGACGATGATCGCCGCCACGGTGAGCCACGCCAGGACCGCGTTGAAGTCCCCGGCGTTGATCGCGTTGACGAGCATGGTGCCCATGCCCTGCCAGCCGAAGACGCTCTCGGTGAGCACCGCGCCGCCGAGGATCGCCGCGGTGTCCAGGGCGACCTGCGTGGTCAGCGGGATGAGCGCGGTGCGCAGTCCGTGCCGGACCATGACCCTGCGGCGGCTGAGGCCCTTCGCGCGGGCCAGCCGCATGTAGTCGCTGCCGAGCACGTCGAGCATCGAGGCGCGCTGGAACCGGGACCAGGAGGCGTACGAGGACATCGCGAGGACGATCGTCGGCAGGACGAGGTGGCCGGCCGCGTCGCTGAACGCGGACCAGCCGGTCAGCCCCGGCGTGTTGGCGCCGTAGGTGGAGATCCAGTACCAGTTCAGGCTGTTGTTCATGTTCACGACCAGCTGCTTGAGCAGGATCGCGAACCAGAAGACCGGCAGCGAGAGGAACAGGAAGCCGATCAGCGTGATCGAGTAGTCGGTCTTCGAGTACTGCCGCGTCGCGCTGATCACGCCGGCGATGATCGCCAGGATGACGGCCAGGATCATCGCGAGGATGACCAGCCGCGCGGTCAGCGTCAGGCTGGTGCGCAGCAGCTGCCCGATGTCGGTGCCTGACTGCACCGACGGCCCCCAGTTGCCGTGGAAGAACAGCTGGCTGAACCAGTGCCAGTAGCGCTCCAGCAGCGAGTGGTTGATGTAGAGCGTGTTCGACATCGCATCGATCACGGCCTGGGAGGGGGGCGGATTCTTGGCCTTGAGCTGCGCGAGCGGGTCCGCTCCCCAGGTCACCAGGAGGAAGACCAGGAACGTGGAGAGGATGAAGACCGGGATCGACACCAGGAGGCGTCGTACGGCGAATGCGAGCATGGTGTGGCCTCGGGCCCTTGGGAGTGCGTGCGGCGGGAACGATTGCCGGGTGGAGGTCCTGCAGGGCGCGGGGCTTGCGACCGCGCACGCGCCCCGCAGGACGGCTGTCACCGCGTCAGGACATGCCCCACTGCCCGATGTTGTACGTCGGGCCCATCGAGGTCACGTTGTCGCGGACGTTCACCAGGTTCGGGTAGAAGGCGATGAGCGTCGGCTTCTGGTAGAGCGGCAGCGTGTACGCGTCCTTGCTGATCTGCGCGTCCGCCTGGTTGAGGTTCGTGATCTGGGTGGACTGGTTGCTCGTCTCGGTCGCGGCGGCCAGCCACGCGTCGACGTTCTTGTTCGAGTAGCCGCCGTAGTTGCCGCCGCCTCCGGTGGAGTACAGCGGCTGGTTCGCCGACGCCGGGAACGGGGTGTTGACCCAGGCGAAGTCGACGATGTCGTAGCTGTAGCCGCTGGACTGCGAGAGCGTCGCGCCCAGGTTGCTCGTCGGCGAGACCGCCACCGTGATGCCGAGGTTCGCCATCTCCGCCGCGAACAGCGTGCAGGTGTCCAGGCGGATCTGGTTGCCGACCGTGTACTTCATCTGGAAGGTCGGGATCTTGGTGCCGTCGGGGGCCTCGAGGCCGCCCTTGCCGGCGCCGACGTTCTTGAAGCCGGCCTTGGTCAGGATCGACTCGGCGGACGAGGCGTTGCCCTCGCCCAGCCCGTACTTGGTGACGTTGTCCTGGTAGCCGGTCTGACCGGGCACCAGCATGCGGCTGTTGAGCGGCACGGCCGAGGACTGGAACTGCTTGATGGTCTTGTTCAGGATCGCGTTGCGGTCCGTGGCCGTGAACATCGCGGTGCGTAGCGCGTTGCCCCAGGTGGCGTTGCCGAGCGCGGCGTTCTTCAGGTTGAAGTCGATGTGCTCGAAGCCGAGGCCCGCGTCGATCTGGTAGCGGATCGTGGAGCCCATGTTCTTCAGCTGCGTGACCAGGTTGGTCTGCGGCTGCGGATAGATGCCGTCGACCTCCTTGTTCTGCAGCGCCGTCGGCTCCTGCGAGGAGTCGGTGATGGCCCGGAAGGTGACCTTGTCCAGGTACGGCTTCTTGCCGTAGTACTTCGGGTTGGACGTGAGGATCACCGACGTGTGGTCGGAGGAGACGCTGGAGACCACGAACGGGCCGCCGGAGACCGGCAGCGGGTTCGTCTGGAACCAGTTGAACGAGGCCAGGTTGTCGCCGTGCTCCTTGGCGATGTGCGCCGGGTACATGGTGGTGAACAGCGACTTCCAGTCGGAGAACGGCGTCTTGTAGACCGTGGTGACGGTCTTTCCGTTGTCCGAGCCGGTCACGGACTCGATGTTCTGGTAGCCGGTGGTGGAGGCGGCCGCGATGTTGGCGTTCGAGCCGTTCTGCACCTCCCAGTTGTAGACGAAGTCGTCCGCGTTGATCTCGGTGCCGTCCGACCAGACCGCGTTCGGCTGGATCTTGTAGACGACCGTCTGCGGGCTGGTGCTCGTCTCGGTGGCGCTGACCAGCAGGTCCGAGTTCATGGTGACCGAGTACGAGGGATTGAAGATGAACGTCGACGGGGTCAGCGCGTTGATGATCTGGCCGTAGTCGAAGGTGTTGCCGTCCGCGGACAGCAGGTTCCAGTTGTCCATCGTCTTCTCGATGGTCCAGGTCAGCGAGCCGCCCTGCTTGGGAGTCCCGCTGTTGTACGTGTCTGCGGCCGAGGTGCCGGAGATGGACGTACTCGAGCTGCCGCTGCCGCCGCTGCTGCTTGACCCGCTGCACGCCGCCAGTACGGCGAGACCGGTGATCCCCGCCAGTGCTACGACGAGCCGGCGCCTGCGACGCGGCCGCCTTTCCTTCTGGGACATGCGCGCTCCTCCAGGACCCTAGGCATGCGTTCCACGGGTCATCTCACCCGACAACTAGTCACAAACTAGGACGTTATGTCGGGCGACGCGCGATAATGGGGCCGAATGAATGAAGGCCCTGTCCTCGCGGACAGGGCCTTCATTCATTCGGCGGAGAATTATGCCTCGCTGTCGACCCAGGACATCAGGCCGCGCAGCTTCTTGCCGACCACCTCGATCGGGTGGTTGGTGGTGGCGTCGTAGAGCTTCTTGTACTCGACCAGGCCGCCGTCGTACTCGGCGATCCACTCGCGGACGAACTGGCCGGACTGGATCTCGGAGAGGATCTTCTTCATCTCCGCCTTGGTCTCCGGCGTGATGATGCGCGGGCCCGACTTGTAGCCGCCCCACTCGGCGGTCTCGGAGACCGACCAGTTCATCTTGGTCAGGCCGCCCTCGTAGATCAGGTCCACGATCAGCTTGAGCTCGTGCAGGCACTCGAAGTAGGCGATCTCCGGCTCGTAGCCGGCCTCGGTCAGCGTCTCGAAGCCGGCCTTGATCAGCTCCTCGACGCCGCCGCAGAGCACGACCTGCTCGCCGAACAGGTCGGTCTCGACCTCGTCCTTGAACGTGGTCTTGATGACGCCGGCCCGGGTGCCGCCGATGCCCTTCGCGTAGGACAGCGCCAGGTCCTGCGCCTTGCCGGTGGCGTCCTGGGCGACCGCGATCAGGCAGGGAACGCCGAAGCCGTCGGCGAACTGGCGGCGCACCAGGTGGCCGGGGCCCTTCGGCGCGACCATGGCCACGTCGATGTTCGCCGGGGGCTTGATCAGCTCGAAGTGGATGTTCAGCGCGTGGCCGAAGAAGATCGCGTCGCCGTCCTTGAGGTTCGGGGCGATGGCCTCCTCGTAGACCGCGCGCTGGACCGGGTCCGGCACCAGCACCATGATGACGTCCGCCTCGGCGCACGCCTCGAAGGGGGTCACCACGCGCAGGCCCTGCTCCTCGGCCTTCGCGCGCGACTTCGAGTCCGCCTTGAGGCCCACGCGCACGTCCACGCCCGAGTCGCGCAGGCTCAGCGCGTGCGCGTGGCCCTGCGAGCCGTAGCCGAGGACGGCGACCTTACGCCCCTGGATGACCGAGAGGTCGGCGTCGTCGTCGTAGAACATCTCCACTGCCATGATTTTCCGTGTTCCTTCTCGTGTGTGTACGGGTCGACGCGCGCCCCGTAGGTACAGTGCTCAGGCGGCGCGCTCGACGGCGCGCAGCGAACGGTCGGTGATGGAGCGCGAGCCGCGGCCGACGGCCAGCAGGCCCGACTGCACCAGTTCCTTGATGCCGAAGGGCTCGAGCACCCGCAGCAGCGCCTCCAGCTTGGCGGTCTCGCCGGTCGCCTCGATCACGAGGCTGTCCACGGCGACGTCCACCACCCGGGCGCCGAAGGGCTCGAGCGTGGCCAGCACGTGCTGCCGCTCGGTCGCGTCCGCCCGCACCTTGACCAGGATCAGTTCGCGCCGGACGCAGGAGGCGGGTTCCAGCTCCACGATCTTCAGCACGTTGACCAGCTTGTTGAGCTGCTTGGTGACCTGCTCCAGGGGGTGGTCCTCGACGTTGACCACGAGGGTGATCCGGGAGATCTCCTTGTGCTCCGTCGGGCCGACGGCGAGGGACTCGATGTTGAAGCCGCGCCGGGAGAACAGCGCGGAGACCCGGGCGAGCACGCCGGGACGGTTCTCGACGAGCACGGACAGCGTGTGCGTCTGGCTCGGGGCCAAGGTGGACATCACTCAGTCACTCCCTCTCACCTGCAGAAGTCTTGATGGCATCAGTCGGGTCACTCGCTCTCGTCACTGTGAACCATCATTCGACCTCGTCGAAGTCGGGACGCTGGTCGCGCGCGGCCAGGATCTCGTCGTTGGACAGCCCGGCCGGGACCATCGGCCAGACCATCGCGTCCTGGTGCACCACGAAGTCGATGACCACGGGCGCGTCGTTGATGGCCATGGCCTTCTCGATCACCGAGTCGACCTGGTCCGGGCTCTCGCACCGCAGCCCGACACAACCATAGGCCTCGGCGAGCTTCACGAAGTCCGGGATACGCCGGGAGTGCAGGGTCGTGTTGGAGTAGCGCTGGTCGTAGAACAGCGTCTGCCACTGCCGGACCATGCCCAGGGCGCCGTTGTTGATGACCGCGATCTTGATCGGGATGTTGTTCAGCGCGCAGGTGGCCAGTTCCTGATTGGTCATCTGGAAGCAGCCGTCGCCGTCGATGCACCACACCGTCGTGTCGGGCTGCCCGGCCTTGGCGCCCATCGCGGCCGGCACGCCGTAGCCCATCGTCCCGGCGCCGCCGGAGTTCAGGAACGTGTTCGGCTTCTCGTAGGAGATGAACTGCGCGGCCCACATCTGGTGCTGGCCCACGCCGGTGGTGAAGATCGTGTCGGGACCGGACAGCTTGCCGATCCGCTCGATCACGTACTGCGGGGCCAGCTCGCCGGGGACGGTCTCGTAGCCCAGCGGGTAGCGGGTGCGCCAGTCCTCCAGCAGCTCCCACCAGGCGCTGTAGTCGCCCGTGCGGCCGGCCTGCTGCTCGGCGCGCACGGCGGCGGCCAGCTCGGTCAGCACCTCGCGGCAGTCGCCCACGATCGGCACGTCGGCGGCGCGGTTCTTGGAGATCTCGGCCGGGTCGATGTCGGCGTGCACGACCTTGGCGTCGGGCGCGAAGGAGGAGAGCTTGCCGGTGACGCGGTCGTCGAAGCGGGCGCCCAGGGCCACGATCAGGTCCGACTTCTGCAGGGCGGTGACCGCGGCCACCGAGCCGTGCATGCCGGGCATGCCCAGGTGCAGCCTGTGGCTGTCCGGGAACGCGCCGCGGGCCATCAGAGTGGTGACCACGGGGGCGCCGGTCAGCTCGGCCAGCGCCAGCAGCTCGTCGGTGGCGCGGGCCTTGAGCACGCCGCCGCCGACGTAGAGCACCGGCCGCTTGGACTGCGCGATCAGCCGGGCGGCCTCGCGGATCTGCTTGCCGTGCGGCTTGGAGACCGGCCGGTAGCCCGGCAGGTTCAGCTCGACCGGCCAGTGGAAGGGCGCGGTCGCCTGCAGGGCGTCCTTGGCGATGTCCACCAGCACCGGTCCCGGCCGGCCGGTGGCGGCGATGTGGAAGGCCTCGGCCACCGCGCGCGGGATGTCCTCGGCGCGGGTGATCAGGAAGTTGTGCTTGGTCACCGGCATCGTGATGCCGCAGATGTCTGCCTCCTGGAAGCCGTCCGTGCCGATCAGCCCGGAGGCGACCTGGCCGGTGATGGCGACCATCGGCACCGAGTCCATGTAGGCGTCGGCGATCGGGGTGACCAGGTTGGTCGCGCCCGGGCCCGAGGTGGCGATGCACACCCCGACCTTCCCGGTGACCTGCGCGTACCCGGTGGCGGCGTGCCCGGCGCCCTGCTCGTGGCGCACCAGGATGTGGCGCAGCTTCTTCGAGTCCAGCATCGGGTCGTAGGCCGGAAGGATGGCGCCGCCCGGGATGCCGAACACGGTGTCCACGCCGAGTTCCTCGAGGGCGCGGATGAGGGCCTGGGCTCCGGTCAGCATCGTCGCGCGGTGGCTGCTGCCCTGCTCCGTCATGGTGACTTCTCTCGGTTTCGGTCCGGGCGGGCCCCGGAAAAGCTGTCTTCGGCCAACAAAAAACCCCCGGGCCCTAAAAGGGCAACCGAGGGAAGCGCGCTGGCGTGTGGCCCTGGAGGGCTTCAGCCGGCGCGCTGGCCAAGTACGAGCTCGCGCTTGCGCGCGGAGGGGATCTGCATGGCTCGAACAGTACTCCCGGCAGGCCCCGTGCCGTCAAGTTTCCCCGCCGGGAGTCTCGGCATGCGGACGGGCGATTCTCACCCCGGGTACGGTCGGCACCTCGGGAAGGCCGATCCGCACCGGGGTCAGGGCGGCCCGCTCGCGCACCACGACCCGGCCCTTGCCCTCGGCTTTCGCCTCGTACATGGCCAGATCCGCCTGCCGGAGCAGCTGCGCGATGCTGGTCCCGGGCCGCCAGTGCGCGACGCCGACGGACGCGCCGACGACGAAGCGGCCCGAGGCGAGTTCATACGGTCGGGTGAGGGCCTCGTGCAGCCGCCCGGCGACCTCGCGCGCCGCGGTGCCCTCCCGGTCCTCCCGGACCAGCGCGGCGAACTCGTCGCCGCCGAAGCGGGCCACCACGTCGCCGGGCCGCACGGCCGCGCGCAGCCGGGCCGCCGCCTCCACGAGCAGCGCGTCGCCGGCCGCGTGCCCCTGCGCGTCGTTGACCTCCTTGAACCAGTCCAGGTCCAGGAAGATGACCGCGGGCGGCTGATCGGATTCGGCGCATCGGCCGACGGCCTGTTCGAGCCGCTCGGTGAACATCGCGCGGTTCGGCAGGCCGGTGAGCGCGTCGTGGTACGCGCTGTGCGCCAACTGGTTCCGCAGCGCCACGCGGTCGCTGATGTCCCGGATCGTGAACACGAGGCCGCCGTAGTGCCGGGTGATGGTCGCCTCGGCGTGGCGCCAGATCGATTGCGCGCTCTCCCCCGCGGCGGGCAGCGGCAGCGCGCGGGAGGCGCGCATCCGGCACTCGACGAGGGCGGCGGGCGAGACGCCGGCGAGGAATCCGTCGACGGTGTCGATGACGTGGCGTCGGTCCTCGGCGTGGATCAGGTCGTAGAGCGAACTGCCGATCAGCTGCTGCGGCTCGTAGCCGAGCACGCCGCGTACGGCGGGTGAGATGTAGCCGAGCCGCCCGGGGCGTTCCAGGGTCATGATGACCTCGCTGGCGCCCTGCACGAGCGAGCGGAAGTGGTTCTCGCGCAGCCGCAGCTGCTGGGTGAGCCGGTAGTTCTCGACGATGGTGACGGCCTGCCGGGCGGCGAGCGCGGCCAGCACGCCGCAGGCCGTGCACAGCGGGACCGGGTGGATGCGGTGCGAGCCGCGCAGCCCGTCGGCCAGGATCACCGCGAGGCAGGTGGATCCGGCGAGGTAGGGGAAGCCGAGGCCGATCACGCCGAGGACGCGCTTGGTTCCCGCGTCGAGGCGCACGACCCACTCGCGCTGCTCGTCCGGCCGGGCGCAAGCCTCGATCCATACCGATACCCACGGCGCGATGGCGAGCAGCAGGTAGCCGAAGAACCAGCCCGAGTCCATCAGCTCGCCGGACGTGTAGTGCTCGCGGATGCCGGGCATCGTCCAGAGCCCGTCGAAGACCACGATGACGGTGTATCCGGCCACCAGTATCGCCATCGACGCGCCGTCCCGGCCGCGGCCGCGGGTGCGCAGCGAGAGCACGAGGCTGACGAGCATGATGTCGAAGACCGGATAGCCGAGCTCGAAGGCCACCTTGACCGGCGAGTGCCCGTCGCTGAAGGCGTCCCTGGACAACGCGATCCCCCACCCCGCGCTGAACAGCGCGCCGCCGATCAGCAGCCCGTCCAGGCACAGCCGGGTCCAGGCCAGCGCGCCGCCGAGGCCGCGCTGGTGGGCGAGCGTGCCGGCTATGGCGAACGGCGCGAAGCACAGGAAGGCCCAGTCCGCCACGGAGGGGAACGGCGGCGAGGTGCGCAGCACCAGCTCGTACCAGCCCCACACCGCGTTGCCGAAGCCGGCGACCAGCGCGGAGCCGGCGAACAGCAGCCAGGAGGCGCGCCAGCGGCCGTGCAGTTGCAGGGCCCTGCGAAGGCTGGAGGCGGCGGCCAGCACGGCGGCGGCCGCCAGGCCGAAGTCGCCCATCAGGTCGGAGACCGTGCGGCTGGCGTGCGCCCCGCCCCCGGCGCCCCAGTGCACGACGGCGCCCAGCACGAAGACCCCGGTGGCGAGGATCACCGCGGCGACGGCGAGCACCGCGCGGCGGCGGATCTGGTTGACTGGCACGGCCGTCACTCTACGCGATAGGCCGGACGCCTCCGGTGAGGATTCGGCAGCGTAGCCCGGAAATGGCAAAGGCGGACGGGGCCTTGTGAGTGACTGCGGCGAAGTATGGAGCGCAGCGTCGGCGCCGTTCGCGCGACGCCGATCACCGGGAGATCCAATCGTTGTCTAAACCACGTGACGGAAGGGGCCTTAGGGGGTGTAGACATAGCTGGCCCTCCTGAGTCACGGGGGCCTACAGCACACATAACGAGGGAGGGGAGACCGTGTCCGAGCAAGAACCGGACCCGGACGACGGGGGCGCGCAATCCTTCGCCGGCGCCGGGATCGAGGGCGATCCGGCGGTCTCGGCGGCGATGCCGCAGGAGTACTCTGAGATACCGACAAGCGTCGGAAACAAGCCCGCGCGACGGGCCGGATGGGCCGTCGCGCTCGGGGTCGGATACGTCGTTCTGGCGGCCGGCACCGCCTTCGGCGTCATCGCCGACAAGTCCCCCGCGGCAGTGGACGTCACCGCCGTCAACGCGTCGGCGTACGCGGCCACGGCATCGCCCACCGCTTCGGCCTCCGCGGCCGCGGGCGCGCACGCGAGCAAGAGCGCGAGCGCGAGCGCGAGTACCGCGCCGTCGCCCAGTGCCGCGGCGACCACCGCCGCCGCCACGCCGAAGTCCACCGTCACCGGCTCGGTCAGCGACGGAATCCACAGCGGGGACCTGCGCTACTTCCTGCTCACCCCGCCGCAGGGCGCGAGCTCGGTGCAGGGCGATCCGGACGGCACGACGCAGACGATCGACGACGTGATCTCCACGTACACCGACCAGTCCCAGGTCAAGAGCTCGCTGCAGCAGATGGGATTCAAGACCGCCTGCGAGCGGACGTACCAGGACACGACGATGAGCGCGAACGTCGACATCGAACTGCTGCAGTTCGACGGATCGGGCGGCGCCTCGCAGTGGCTGAGCGACTTCAGCTTCTCCGGCAACGGCTACCAGAGCATCTCCGTCTCCGGCGAGTCCGGCGCGGTCGGCTGGAGCTACGCGAAGGCGGGCTACTACGAGCTCGTCGGCGCGTACCGCGAAGGCGACACGTTCTTCCAGGTCACGATCTACGGCCAGTCGGTGATTCCGGCCCAGGATCTCGGCCAGGTCATCAGCGCCGAGCACGCGCGCCTGGCTCACGGCTAAGCGGGAGGGGAAAACACTTGCGTACCACCACTCTGCTGGGCGCGGCCGTCGCCGTCGGCGTGATCGGCGGTGTCGGAACCGGCTACGCCGTCCAGGCCGCCCGGCCGGCCACGCCGCCGCCGCCGCTCGCCCAGACCCAGCCGGCCTACCTGCCGACCGCCGTGTATCAGGGCGCTGCCCCGGCGATGCTGCCGTCGTCCCAGGACGACGCGGCGCTGACCGACGGCAGCCTGGTCAAGCTGCTGCTGCCGACGCCGGCCGGCGCGACCACGGACGCGAACCTGTGGGACCACGAGTCGATCGACATCGAGCAGAACGCCGACCTGTGCGACAGCGCGGTGAACTGCTTCAGCAACGCCCTGAGCAACGGCGTCGTCGCCATCGCCGACACCAACTGGGAGCGGAACGGCTACCACTACGAGATCCGCATCACCCGCTACGCCGCGGGCGAATCGAAAAATGCGCGCAACGCCGCCCTCGGCTACTCGAACGCCGACGGCTCCTTCTCGCTGCCTGCCGGCATCGAAGGGTCCGGGGGCGAGTACTACGACAAGTACGACGAGAACGACAGATACGCCAGCGCCGTGCACGGCGACCTCCTGCTGGACTTCTGGGTGTCCTCGCCGAGCACGGTCCCGTCCACGTCGCTGATCGACGACGTGATCACGCAGCAGATGGGGAGGCTGTGATGCCGAAGAACGCGGCCAAGCCGATCCTCGCCGTCGTCGGCGCACTCGCGTCCGTCGCGATAGGCGCCGGAGCCGGCGCCTACGTGGTGCACAACCGCGAATCCGACCGGGCACAGCAGATCTCGGCGATCCAGGCGGCCGACGCCGCGCAGCTCGCCAAGCTGCGTGCCCCCGTTACCGCCGGCGCCCGCTCCGACGGCTCGCACTACGGCTCGCTGTTCGCGTACCTGCTGCCGATGCCCGGCGACTGGAGCCCGGGCCCGGACGTCGGCCTCGTCGGCAACAACGACTACGTCAGCGGCAGCCAGATCGACACCGAGCTGCAGAACTCGCTGCTCGACGTGCCGAAGTCGGACCTCAGCAGCACCCAGAGCACGCTCACCAACCTGCACCTGCAGGGCATCGCCGTGCGCTCCATGGCGAACGGGAACGACACGCTGCAGATCGATTTCCAGCTGCTGCAGCTGGACCCGAAGCTGGCGAGCTCGGACCAGAAGGCGCTGCGCCTGCTGGTGAACGGCTTCGGCTGGCGGCAGGGTCCGTCAGTGCCCGGATACCCGTCGGCCAGCTGCGCCCTGCCGCCCGGCCTCGGCAGCGACACCCTCGACGCCATGCTCTGCATCGCCGCCTACGGCGACATCGAGGTCGTGGTCCAGGCCGAGGGCACGGTGCCGCTGGATCAGAACACGACGGTGCAGATGCTCACCCAGCAGCTGAACCGGCTGAAGTCGACCCAGACGCTCACGGCGTCCTCGGCGGACCAGGGGGATCAGAATGAGTGAGCGGGAGACGGACGTGGAATCCGAGGCCGCGATCGAGGTCGTGGATGAGGTGGCCGAGACCACTGCGGTCGCCGAGGTCCCTGAGACCGAGGCTGAGGTCCCTCAGGTCGACGACGTCGCCGAGACCGAGCCGGGGTTTGCGCCGCTGGAGGCCGCCGCGGAGCCGGAAGCGGCCGCGCCTGCCGTGATGCCGACGTTCGAGCAGTTGGCCGCCGAGATCGACGGGCAGTTCGCCGGGGTGGCGGCCGGGCTCGGTGACGGCGGCGTAGCCGTGCCGGGGAAGGCGAAGCGTCGGTTCCCGTGGCGGTGGGCGGCGGCCGTGGTGACGGCGCTGGCCGTGGGGACCGGGTGCGCGTTCGCGGTGATGGCGCCGAAGCGGACCGATCTTCCGGGGCTCCAGACCGCGCCGGACGGGCGGTACGACTTCGCGACGCTGACGCTGCCCACACTCGCCCCCGGTCAGGTCGATCCGACCAGTACCGCGAACAGCGGCAGCCAGCACCTGTCCGACATCAGGAAGCTGCTTCTCTCGCCTCCCGCGGGCGCCACGCGCGACTATTCGCTGCCGGGCACGGCCGGGTGGGTCTCGCGAGCCGACACGGTCACGCTGTTCGGCGGCGGCGACGCGGCCAAGCAGCTGGAGGCCGACGGCTGGCGGCACACGGCCGGGATCGCGTGGAAGACCCCTGACGGCGCCGAGACGAAGATCTGGCTCGTCCAGTTCATCGACAACACCGCGGAGTCGGATGCGACCACGGCGCTGACGAACTTCGACGGCGGCACGGCGATGAGCGCGGACGGCAACGACATCAAGAGCTTCGAGGTCAACTCGACCGCGGAGGTCACCTACTCGCGCGTCGTCAAGGGCGGCACGGCTACGTGGTACGGCCAGCTCGCGCTGGGCGACATCGCGTTCGAGATCGTGTTCACGGCCCCGACCTCGGTCGGACTCGCTCCGTTCCAGCAGGAGGCCAGCCTGCAGACGGAACTGCTGGAGTAGCCCGGAGGCGAAAGGCGCGGGAAACGCGGGTGGCCTTCATGACCGCGCCGACGATGACGCCCGCGGCCTTGTGGTTGCCGCCGCGGATCTTCTCGGCCACGGCCGGGTTCGCGGCGATCGCCTCGTCGATGGCGGTCAGCAGCGCGCCGTCGTCCGAGACGACCTTCAGGCCGCGCTTGGCGACCACGGCGTCCGGGTCGCCCTCGCCCGCGAGCACGCCCTCGATGACCTGGCGGGCCAGCTTGTCGCTGAGCTCGCCGGCGGAGACCAGCTCGACGATGCGCGCGACGTGGGCCGGGGTGATCGGGAGCTCGGCCAGTTCCACGGCGCGCTCGTTGGCGGTGCGCGCCAGCTCGCCGAGCCACCACTTGCGCGCCGAGGCCGGGTCGGAGCCCGCCGCAACCGTGGCCTCGATGACGTCGAGCGCGCCGGCGTTGACCACCGACTGCATGTCGAAGTCCGAGATGGCCCAGTCCTGCGCTAGCCGCTTGCGCCGGGCGCCGGGCAGCTCGGGCAGCGTGGCCCGCAGCTGCTCGACCCACTCGCGCGACGGGGCGACCGGAACCAGGTCGGGCTCGGGGAAGTAGCGGTAGTCCTCCGCCTCCTCCTTCACCCGGCCCGAGGTCGTGGTGCCCTTGTCCTCGTGGAAGTGCCGGGTCTCCTGCACGATCGTGCCGCCGGAGGCGAGCACCGCGGCGTGCCGCTGGATCTCGAAGCGCGCGGCGCGCTCCACCGAGCGCAGCGAGTTGACGTTCTTCGTCTCGGAGCGCGTGCCGAACTTCTCCGCGCCGGCCGGCTTGAGCGAGAGGTTCACGTCGCAGCGCATCTGGCCGCGCTCCATCCGCGCCTCGGAGACGCCGAGCGCGACGATCAGCTCCCGCAGCTCCGCGACGTACGCGCGGGCCACCGCCGGGGCCAGGTGCCCGGGGACGCCGACGATCGGCTTGGTGACGATCTCGATCAGCGGGATGCCGGCCCGGTTGTAGTCGACCAGCGAGTAGTCGGCGCCGTGGATCCGGCCGGTCGCGCCGCCCACGTGGGTGGACTTGCCGGTGTCCTCCTCCATGTGCGCCCGCTCGATGCCGATCCGGAAGCTGCGGCCCTCCACCTCGACGTCCAGGTAGCCGTCGTACGCGATCGGCTCGTCGTACTGCGAGGTCTGGAAGTTCTTCGGCATGTCCGGGTAGAAGTAGTTCTTCCGCGCGAACCGGCACCACTCGGCGATCGAGCAGTTGAGCGCGAGGCCGATCCGGATCGCCGACTCCACCGCGACCGCGTTGACCACCGGCAGCGCCCCGGGCAGCCCCAGGCAGGTCGGGCACACCTGCGTGTTGGGCTCGGCGCCGAACTCGGTCGGGCACGAGCAGAACATCTTCGTGCTCGTGCCCAGCTCGACATGCACCTCGAGGCCCATGACCGGGTCGAAGCGCGCCAGCGCCTCGTCGAGGTCCATGAGCTCGTCGGTGGTCGCGGTGCTCATAGGAAGTTCAGCTCCTTCAACGCTTCTGCTACGACTTCGACCCGGAGGTCAGGGCCTTGGGCTCGACGAGCTCCCCGTCGGCGACGTCGGACTCGGCGGACTGCTCGCGCACGGTGCGCAGGGCGACGACGGCGGTCACCGCGACGACGGCGCCGGTGAGCACACCGTGCAGCAGCGCGAGCTTGTCGCCCTTGCTGCGGGCGTCCTTGATCGCGCGCAGGGCGGCGAGCGCCGCGGCGACCTGGCCGCCGGCGAAGACCAGCCGGCCGATCCTGCCCTTGGGAACCTTCACGGGGGGACGTTCCTTCTTTGCCATCTCGGGCTCACTCCATCCGTCTCGTGCGCGCGGTCGCGACGCCCGGCTAGAGCGCCGGGGCCAGGTCCAGGATCGGACGACCCCACTGTTCCAGCAACGCGGCCTCGAGCGCCGCGCCCACGCGGTAGAGCCGGTCGTCGGCCATCGCGGGGGCGAGGATCTGCAGGCCGACGGGCAGGCCGTCCTCCGGGGCGAGGCCGCAGGGCAGCGACATGCCCGCGTTGCCGGCCAGGTTGGTCGGGATGGTGCACAGGTCCGCGAGGTACATCGCCATCGGGTCGTCCGCGCGCTCGCCGATCTTGAACGCGGTGGTCGGCGTGGTCGGCGAGACGAGCACGTCCACCTGAGTGAACGCGGCCTCGAAGTCGCGGATGATCAAGGTCCGCACCTTCTGCGCCTGGCCGTAGTACGCGTCGTAGTAGCCGGAGCTGAGCGCGTACGTGCCGAGCATGATGCGGCGCTTGACCTCGGCGCCGAAGCCGGCCTCGCGGGTGAGCGCGGTGACCTCCTCGGCGCTGTGGGCGCCGTCGTCCCCGACGCGCAGGCCGTAGCGCATGGCGTCGAACCTGGCCAGGTTCGAGGAGCACTCGCTCGGCGCGATCAGGTAGTAGGCCGGCAGCGCGAAGTCGAAGGACGGGCAGTCGATCTCGACGATCTCGGCGCCGAGGGCGCGCAGCAGTTCCACGCTCTCCTGGAAGCGCTGCACCACGCCCGCCTGGTAGCCCTCGCCGGCGAACTGCTTGACGACGCCGACGCGCAGGCCCTTGATGCCCTGGGTCGCGCCCAGCTTCGCGGCCTCGACGACGGCCGGGACCGGCGCGTCGATCGAGGTGGAGTCGAGCATGTCGTAGCCGGCGATGGCCTCGTGCAGCAGCGCCGCGTCCAGCACGGTGCGCGCGCAGGGCCCGCCCTGGTCGAGCGAGGAGGAGAAGGCGACCATGCCGTAGCGCGATACGCCGCCGTACGTCGGCTTCACGCCGACGGTCCCGGTGACCGCGCCGGGCTGGCGGATCGAGCCGCCGGTGTCGGTGCCGATGGCGAGCGGGGCCTGGAAGCTGGCCAGCGCCGCGGCCGAGCCGCCGCCGGAGCCGCCCGGGATCCGGTCCAGGTCCCAGGGGTTGCGGGTCGGGCCGTAGGCCGAGTTCTCGGTGGAGGAGCCCATCGCGAACTCGTCCATGTTCGACTTGCCCAGGATGACCACGTCGGCCTCGCGCAGCCGGCGGGTGACGGTCGCGTCGTAGGGCGGGAGCCAGCCCTCGAGGATCTTCGAGCCGCAGGTGGTCGGGATGCCGCGGGTGGTGAACAGGTCCTTGAGCGCGAGCGGGACGCCGGCCAGCGGGCCGAGCTTCTCCCCCGCGGCGCGCTTGGCGTCCACGGCGCGGGCGGCGGCGAGCGCGCCCTCGGCGTCCACGTGCAGGAACGCGTTGATCCGGTCGTCGACCTTGGCGATCCGGTCCAGGTGCGCCTCGGCGACCTCGACGGCGGAGACCTCCCCGTTCGCGATCGCGGCGGCGGTCTCGGCGGCGGTCCGCTTCGTCAGATCCGTCATCGTGATCAGTCCTCCCCGAGGATGCGCGGAACCCGGAAGCGGTCGTCCTCGGCGGCCGGGGCCTGGGCGAGCACCTCGGCGCGGTCCAGGATCGGCGTGCCCGCGGGGCGCACCACGTCCTGGCGGAAGACGTTCGTCATCGGCAGCGCGTGCGAGGTCGGCGGCACATCCTCGGTCGGCAGCTCGCTGACGCGGGCGACGGCGCCGACGATCGCGTCGAGCTGCTCGGCGAAGTGGTCGAGTTCGGCCTCGCTCAGCTCCAGCCGGGACAGCCGGGCGAGGTGGGCCACCTCCTCGCGGGTGATCGCGGACATCGGTCCTGCCTTCTCTGCTCTAGCGGGCCTGCCGACCCAGCGCGCACTCGGACCGCTCCATCCTATCGGCGGCGGGCGGCACCCCGTTCCCCGATTTCCACGGCGTCGACCGGCGCCCCCGGGGCGCGCGCCGCTCAGGGGCGGGTCGTGCGCACCGGGGGACGCGGGCGCGGCGCGGCGAGCGCGGCGGCGCGTCCGGGCGGCGCCGACAGGGGCGCCGCTCAGGGGCGGGTCGTGCGCACCGGGGGACGCGGGCGCGGCGCGGCGAGCGCGGCGGCGCGCCCGGGCGGCGCCGACAGGGCCCTGCGGTTGAGCCAGGCGGTCGCCTCGTGCGCGGGCAGCGCCTTGGCGAGCAGCCAGCCCTGCGCCACGTCGCAGCCGAGCTCGGCGAGCCGCTGCCAGGTGATCTCGTCCTCGACGCCCTCGGCCACGACCTTCAGGCCGAGCGAGTGCGCCAGGTCGACCGTGGAGCGCACGATCGCCGCGTCCTCGGCGTCGTGCGCCAGGCGGGCCACGAAGGACTTGTCGATCTTGATCTCGCGCACCGGCACGCTGCGCAGCAGCACCAGCGAGGAGTAGCCGGTGCCGAAGTCGTCCAGCGAGAGGTTCACGCCGAGGGCGTCGAGCCGTTCGAGCGTGGCCTTGGCGCGCTGCGGGTCCTGCAGCAGCACGCGCTCGGTGATCTCGAGCTGGAGCGCCTCGGCCGGGACGCCGTGCTTCTCCAGGCCCTCCTGGATCGAGGCGACGAAGTTGGGGGCGTGGATGTCGCGCATCGAGACGTTCACCGCGATCGGCACGGACAGGCCCGAGCGCCACCAGACCGCCGCCTGGGCCAGCGCCCGCTCGACGACGTACGAGGTCAGCGTGGACATCAGGCCGGTCTGCTCGGCGAGCTGGACGAACTCCTCCGGGTTCACCGGGCCGCGGGTCGCGTGGTTCCAGCGCACCAGCCCCTCGAAGCCGACCACCTGGCCCGCCGCGAAGGAGACCTTCGGCTGGTAGTGCAGCTGGATCTCGCCGCCGGCCAGCGCGCGGCGCAGGTCGCCGAGCAGCGCGAGCCGGTCCGGGGTGTTCTGGTCGCGCTCGGCCTCGTAGCCGGAGATGCCCGCCCGCGAGCGCTTGGCCTGGTACATCGCGACGTCCGCGCGCTGCAGCAGCTCCTCGAAGTCCTCGGCGTCGCGCGGGTACTCGGCGACGCCGATCGAGCACTCCAGATCCAGCGTGTACTGCTCGAGCTGGAACGGGATCGTGAAGCACTCCGCGATCCGGTGCGCCGCGGCGAACGCGTCCTGGCCGCTGCGCACCCGGGGCAGCAGCACGACGAACTCGTCGCCGCTCCACCGGGCCAGCGTGCCCTGGCTGCCGACGCAGGCGGAGAGCCGGCTCGCGACCACCCGCAGCAGCTGATCGCCCGTCAGGTGGCCGAGGGTGTCGTTGACGTCCTTGAAGCGGTCGAGGTCCAGCAGCAGGACCGCGGCGTTTCCGCGGGTGCGCGCGGCCTCCTCGAGCGCCCGGTCCCCCTCGGCGCGCAGCTGCCTGCTGTTCGGCAGGCCGGTGAGCAGGTCGTGCTTGGACTCCCACTCGCGCTCCCAGCGCTCGGTGCTGCTGCCGTGCACGACGTAGATCGCGGGCAGCAGGCACAGCAGCAGCCAGGCGCGGTAGACCGTCGCGCCGACGACCAGCGGCCCGAGGCAGACCATCGCGGCCGAGGCGCGCGTCTGGCGCCAGCCGTCGCGGTGCAGCTGAAGTCCGAAGGGCACGCCGCGCACGGCGGTGACGCAGAGCCAGACGAGCACGTGGTTGACGACGACCACGACGGAGGCCGCGAGCATCAGCGAGGCCACCCGGGCCGGCCCGAGCACGTTCGAGAGACGGGCGATGGCCGTGCCCCCGTCCGCCAGGGTGTAGAAGAGCAGACCGCCCACGGCGTACGAGACCGACTGCTGCGCCACGTTGAACGACAGCCTGGACCAGCCGTGCCGTCGGCCGACCTCGGAGAACACCATCGCGAGCGCCTGCGCGAACACGGCGTCCTGCCAGCAGTCCACGGCGAAGATCGCGGCGCCGAAGGCGAGGCCCAGGCTGGCGCCGTCGGTTCCGCGCCGGGAGAGCACCGGGCGCGCCTCGCCGAGCACGACCAGCGCCACCAGCAGCCACATCACCGCGGGCGGCACGTGCATCCTGGAGTGCTGGACGGTGACGTGGTCGAGCTTGGTGACGGCGGCGCCGAGAAGGGCGAAGAATCCGGCGCTGATGACTGCGGCGAGGTAGGCGCGAGCACGGAGCGTCGGATCGGACCAGAACGCTCGCCAACGAGCCATCTGAGCCACCACTTCTTCCCGCGTTGATCGTGAGCCGGTCCGGTTCGGTACCCCTGACAGCCGATGCGCCCGACGGCACCGGCGGTGCGCCGTGAAGGCGCCGCGAGCGCGTGAGGCTCCAGGGTATTCGCAAAGCGCGATATCGCGGGGAAGTTTGGCCGGATCGTGACGATCCCTCAGATGATCTTAGTCTTTTATGAGTCCGCGTCAGCAGATTCTTCGAACTCCGCCGGCTGAACCGATTCCCCGGCCAGCAGCGCGCGGAATCCGTCCTCGTCAAGCACCGGAACGCCGAGCTGCTCGGCCTTGTCCGCCTTGCTGCCGGGATTCTCCCCGACGATCACGTAAGAGGTCTTCTTCGATACGGATCCGGCGACCTTCGCGCCGGCCGCCTGAGCCGCCTCCTTGGCGCCGTCCCTGGTGAATCCGGAAAGCGTTCCGGTGATCACCACGGTGAGCCCGGTGAGCGGCTGCGGCGCGTTCTCGTCCTGCACCGGCACGCTCGGGCGCACCCCGGCGGCGAGCCAGCGCTCGACGATCTCCCGGTGCCAGTCGACGCCGAACCACTCGACGACCGCGTTGGCGATCGTCGGCCCGACGCCCTCGACCGCGGCCAGCTCCTCGGCCGACGCGTCCCGGATCGCCTCCAGGGAGCGGAACACGCGCGCCAGCTCGCGGGCCGCGCTCGGGCCGACGTGCCGGATGGAGAGCGCGACCAGGAAGCGCCACAGCTCCTTGGTCTTGGCCACCTCGATCTGCTCGAGCAGCTGCAGGGTGGTCTTGGTCGGCACCGAGCCTTCCAGCGCGTTGGACGCCTTGCTCCGGGTCCCCTTCGTGTAGAAGTACGGCACCAGCTCGCGTGCGCCCTCGACCGCCTCCTTGCCCCTGGCCTGCTGGTACATCTGAGGCGACGCCAGCTGCTCCAGCGTCAGGTCGAAGATGTCGCCGTCGATGCGCACCGGCGCCTCGCCGCCGTCCGGCTGGGTCAGCGCGACCGCCGCCTCGTAGCCCAGCGCCTCGATGTCCAGGGCGCTGCGGCCGGCGAGGTAGGCGATGCGCTCCTTGAGCTGGCCCGGGCAGCTGCGCGCGTTCGGGCAGCGCAGGTCGATGTCGCCCTCCTTCTGCGGGGCGATCGGCGTGCCGCAGGCCGGGCATTCGGCGGGCATCACGAATTCGCGCTCCTCGCCGGTGCGCAGCTCCACGACCGGGCCGACGACCTCGGGGATCACGTCGCCCGCCTTGCGCAGCACGATCGTGTCGCCGATCAGCACGCCCTTGCGCTTGACCACGTCCTGGTTGTGCAGCGTGGCCTGCGCGACCACCGAGCCGGCGACCAGGACCGGCTCCATCACCGCGTACGGCGTCACCCGGCCGGTGCGCCCGACCTGCACCCGGATGTCCAGGAGCTTGGTGGTGACCTCCTCCGGCGGGTACTTGTAGGCGATCGCCCAGCGCGGGTCCTTCGACGTCGCGCCGAGGCGGCCCTGCAGCGCGAAATCGTCGACCTTCACCACGACGCCGTCGATCTCGTGCTCGACGTCGTGCCGGTGCTTGCCGTAGTAGGCGATGTAGTCGAGCACGGCGTCGAGCGAGTCGACGACCTTGACCCGGTCCGAGGTGGGCAGGCCCCAGGCCTTCAGCAGCTCGTACGCGTGCGACTGCGAGGTCACGGCGAAGCCGCGGCGGGCACCGATCCCGTGCACCACCATCCGCAGCGGGCGCTGCGCGGTCACCCGGGGATCCTTCTGCCGCAGCGAGCCGGCCGCCGTGTTGCGCGGATTCGCGTAGGAGCGGCCCTCGTGCTCCATCGACCAGGCGTTGAACTCCTCGAACTGGGCCGAGGGGAAGTAGATCTCGCCGCGCACCTCGACCAGCTCGGGCACCGGGCAGTCCGCGGAGCCCTTGAGCGTGCCCGGGATGCCCTTGATCGTGCGCACGTTCCCGGTCACGTCCTCGCCGGTGCGCCCGTCGCCGCGGGTCACTCCGCGGATCAGCCGGCCGTGCTCGTAGACCAGCGCGATGGCCAGGCCGTCCACCTTGAGCTCGCACAGGTACGCCGGGGCCTGCCCGACCTCCTTGGCCACGCGCTCGTTCCACGCCGCCATGTCCTCGGCGTTGAAGGCGTTGGCCAGCGAGAGCATCCGCTCCAGGTGCTCGACGGAGGCGAAGTCGGTGGACAGCTCCGCGCCGACCTTCTGCGTGGGCGAGTCCGGAGTGCGCAGCTCCGGGTGCTCCTCCTCGATCGCCTGCAGCTCGCGCATCAGCGTGTCGTACTCGCCGTCGGCCATCGTCGGCCGGTCGAGCACGTGGTAGCGGAAGCGCGCCTCGTCGATCGTGCCGGCCAGCTCGGCATGGCGGTGCGCCGCCCTGGCGGCGGATTCGTCGACGGCGGCGACGGCGGGATCGCTGGTCGTGAGCGTGCTGCGCGGTTCTGCCATGGACAACAAGCTACCGCCTGCCTCCGACAAAACCAGCGACGCCGCCGCGGGCGGAAGGGCGCCGCCGGGCCGGCCTAGATGACCTCGTCCAGGTCCAGATCGAGCAGGTAGCGGCTCTCGTCGAATATCTCCAGCAGCACGACGACGAGGATCTCGCGCACCACCGTGTACTCGAGCATCAGGCCGGGCGCGACGTAGGCCTTGCGGTAGTTCTCGTTCGCGCCGATGGACGCCGTGGCCGTCTTGTGGAAGGGGTCCTTCGCCAGCACCTTCATGGCGTGATCGAGCATGGCCTGGCGCTCGGCGGGCAGCTCGTCGCGCGTCTGCATCGCCTCGACCGTGTAGGTCACCTTGTTCACGTCGGGCCGGGTGGTCATCATCCGACTCCCCGTTCCGCTTCGTGGCTGGACATGCCGCGATTCTACCTTTCGGTAGCTTCGCGGCGATAGGCGCTCGGCCTAGACATACTGCGTGACGTCCGCGACGGTGAACCCCTGGGACTGGATGTGGCTGTAGAGGTGCGTCATCATCTTCACCATCGTCTCGCCCTTGAGCTGAGCCGGCCCGCGGAAGTGGCACAGGATGATGTCGCCGGTCTGCAGGTGGCGGTCGGAGGTCTGATACTCCATGTCCTGGATCTCCATGGCCTCCTTCCACAGCATCATGCCCTTCAGCCCGGCGGCGCGGCAGGCCTCGCGGGTGACGGAGTCGTAGTTGCCGCCCGGCGGCCGGAAGATGTACGGCGTCACGCCGTACTCCTTGTGCAGCTTCGTCTGCTGCCCGGCGATCTCGTCCAGCTGCTCCTGGTAGCCGAGGCTCGGCATGGACAGCGGGTGGTTGACGGTGTGGTTCTGGTAGGAGACGTAGCCGGTCTCGTAGAGCTTCTCGAAGTAGGCGTAGTCGTCCTTGATCAGCGTGTCGGCGAGCGAGCACGTGATCGGGATCTGGAAGTCCTTGACCATCTGGATGAACGCCGGGTCCTTGTCGATCCCGTCGTCGATGGTCACGAAGCAGATCTTCTCCGCGGTGGGCACCTTGGAGAAGACCGTCGGGTTCTGCGGATCCAGCGTGATCGCCTTGGCCGCGGGGGCCGCGGGCGCGGCGGCGAAGGGCTTGAGGCCGTACCGCTGCATCAGCAGATCGGCGTCCACGCCGCCGCCGGCGCTGCCGCTGCCGCTGCTCGACGACGCGCTCGCGCCGGCGACCGCGTTCACCGCGCCGGCGCCCGCGCTCCCGCTCGCCGCGACGTTCCCCGCCGCCGGGGAACCGCCGCTCGATCCGCCGCACGCCGAGCTGAAGGACCCCAGGGTCGCCAGACCGGCCGCGCCGCCCAGAATCCGGCCGAAGCCGCGGCGGGTCCACCGGGCCGGTTGATTGTCGGTCATGCCTGAAGAGATGCTGAACCCGGTGGTTCGGTTGCCGGATTCCTCAGCTGTCATTCAGACGGTCTAATCGACGTCCGCGAGGGCCCGGGCGGCGTCCAGGCACAGCCGCTGCGCGCGCCCGGCCCACTGCGGGCTCGCGCCGGCCAGGCCGCAGGCCGGGGTCACGGTGACGGCCTCGGCGAGCTGGCGCGCCGAGAGCCCGACGCGGCGCAGTGCGAGGACCGAGTCGACCACGTCCTGGTACCTGAGCGGTACCTTCGCGGCCGGGTCGAGCGACGGAACGACCCCCGCGTAGAGCCCCACCCCCGCCTCGACCAGCTCGGCGACCGTCTCGTCCTGGCGGGTCGTCAGCAGCGACCAATCCAGCGCGACGGCCGCCGCCCCCGCGCCGCGGAACGTCGCGAAGGGCACGTCCGGCGCGCAGCAGTGGAAGACGACCGGCACCCGCTCCGGCGCGCTCTCGCCGATCGTCTCGACGAGCCGGCGCAGCGTGTCCCGCACGACCGGCTCCTCGACCGCGCGCAGCTTGCCGAAGCCGCTGGCCGTCGGGACGCTCCCGCGCAGCACGCCGGGCAGCGCCGGCTCGTCCAGCTGGAGCACGAGTCTCGCGCCGGGCACGCGGCGGCGCAGCTCGGCCAGGTGCTCGGCGACGCCCTCGGACAGCGACTCGGCGAGCTCGCGGCAGGCGCCCGGGTCGGCGAGGAGCTTGTCGCCGTGCTTGAGCTCCACGGTCGCGGCGAGCGTCCACGGGCCGACCGCCTGGACCTTGAGCGGCCCCTCGTACCCCTGCGTGTGCTCCTCGAGCTGGTCCAGGTCGCGGCGCAGGTGGCTCAGGGCGCGCGCGTGATCGCGGCCCGGCCGGTCGGCGACCCGCCAGCCCGAGGGGGCGACCTCCGCGACCAGGTCGACCAGCAGCGCGAGCCCGCGCCCGGCCAGGTCCGCGCCGACCCCGCGCGCGGGCAGCTCCGGCAGGTACGGCACGCCCGGAGCGCCGCCGAGCCCGTCGAACACCAGCCGAATCGCGGCGGGCATGTCACTTCCCGGCAACGATCCGATCCCGGAGGCGGACGGCCCGCCACCCCCCGCGCGAAGATCCTGAGTCATGGCTGCAGAATATGGCCCTAACCCGCAAAGGCGAATCTCGCGCGAAAACCGCGGCGGATCCTCCCGGGTTATGCAAAACTCTGGCATTCGACGGCCAGAATGCCGAGAGCGGGACCAGTGAGAGGGGAGATCCGCGTGCAGACCATGTTCTTCACCGCCACCGCCGGGGAGCTGGCCCGTCTCGCCGGCGCGTGGGGCTGCGGGATGGACGCGCGGGAGGCCGGCGTGCGGCTGGCGTACGTCGACGCGGCCGACCTGGACCCGGTGCAGCTGCTGGAGCTCGACACCCTGGCGACCGGCCACGACCCGGTGACGGTCCGCGAGGCGCTGCTGACCCCGGCCCGGGAGATCGGCGGCGGCGCGGTGGCGCCCGGCGCGCTGGCTCAGGGCACTGAGGAGCAGGTCGTGCTGACCGTGCGCACGGCGCTCTACCGGCAGCTCGGCCGCAGCGCGGACGTCCGGCTGCGCGAGCTCGCCGAGCGCTGGGAGGCGCGTTCCTGGGGCGTGGACTGGGACGCCGAGCGCTACTTGGGTCTGCTGCGCGGGCTGGCTATGCTCTCCGAGCTGGCCACCCGCGAGTGCCGGGGCGTATACGTGCGCTTCGACGTCTGATCTGTCCGCAATAGGGGGATGCACGCATGACCGAGGTGCCTCAGGGCTCTTACGACATACCGCCGACCGGCCCGCAGCCGCAGGCCGGTCCGTACGCGCCGTACGGCTACCCGTACCCGCCGGTGCAGCCGGGCACGAACACGCTGGCGATCCTCGCCCTGGTGTTCGCGTTCATCTTCGCGCCGGCCGCGATCGTGCTCGGCGCGGTGGCCCGCAAGCAGATCAAGCGCACCGGCGAGCAGGGCATGGGCCTGGCCACGGCCGGCCTGGTGCTCGGCATCGTGTTCACCGCGATCTCGGTGCTCTGGATCATCGCCGTGGTGGTCTTCTTCGCCTCCGCGGTGCACCAGATCAACAACGACCCGTACTCGACCGGCGCCGCGCTGCTCGGCGCCCGCGCGTACTTCGGGATCTGAGCCGGTCCGGGGTCTGACCCCGCCGCGGGATCCGATCCGGCCGCGCCCTGAGACGACGGACGGGGCGGTTCCTTTCGGGACCGCCCCGTCTTCGCGTCTGCCGCCTGGCCGCTCACGCGGCCGTGTTGACCGTCCCGGCCGCAGCGGCGGCCCTGCTGGTGACCGTGATCGTCGCCGAGCCGATGACCCGGGTGCCGTCGTAGAGCACCGCGGTCTGCCCGGGAGCGATGCCGCGCACCGACTCGGCGAACGCGAGATTCACCGTTCCGGCGGATTCGTCGTACCGCGCCTCGGCCGGAACCGGGGAGCCGTGCGCCCGCAGCTGGACCGAGCAGGCGAAGGCCGCGCCGCCGACCGGTCCGCACCAGCGCACGTGCCCGGCCTCCAGGGCGTCCACCGACAGCTCCTCGGCCGTGCCCACGGTCACCGTGTTCGTCACCGGCGAGATGTCCAGCACGTAGCGCGGCCGTCCGTCGCCCGCCGGATCGCCGATCCGCAGGCCCTTGCGCTGCCCGATCGTGTACCCGTAGGCGCCCTGGTGCTCGCCGACCACGGTGCCCGAGCTGTCCACGATCTGACCGGGCGCGGTGCCGAGCCGGTCGGCCAGGAAGCGGCGGGTGTCCCCGTCCGCGATGAAGCACACGTCGTGCGAGTCGGGCTTGTCGGCCACGGCCAGCCCGAGCCGCTCGGCCTGCGCGCGCACGTCGGTCTTGAGCGAGTCGCCGAGCGGGAAGAGCGAGCTGGCCAGCTGCTCCGCGTCCAGCACCCCCAGCACGTACGACTGGTCCTTGGCCGGATCCGCCGCCCGGTGCAGCTCCCGCCCGCCGTCCGGCCCCTCCACGATCCGCGCGTAGTGCCCGGTGCACACGGCGTCGAACCCGAGGGCCCGCGCCTTGTCCAGCACCGCCGCGAACTTGATCTTCTCGTTGCACCGCAGGCACGGATTCGGCGTGCGCCCGGCCGCGTACTCGGCGACGAAGTCGTCCACCACGTCCGCGTGGAAGCGCTCGGCCATGTCCCACACGTAGAACGGGATCCCGATCACGTCCGCCGCCCGCCGCGCGTCCCGCGAGTCCTCGATCGTGCAGCACCCGCGCGCCCCGGTCCGGAACGACTGCGGATTGCGCGAGAGCGCCAGGTGCACCCCCGTCACCTCATGCCCCGCCGCCACGGCCCGGGCAGCCGCCACCGCCGAGTCGACTCCCCCGGACATCGCTGCTAGAACTCGCATACCTCCAGGGTACGCGAGCCGCGATACCGGTTTGTCGTACTAGCGGGCGGGGACGGTGAGCGGGATGTCGATCGGGAACGGCACCTCGGTGGTCAGCCGCCCGACGTGGGTCTGCGGCGCCTCGCCTTCGCCCGCTGCGACGCCTCAGCTCAGGCCGGCCGCGCGGGCCCGGGTCACCACCGCGGGCAGGGCCTCGAGGAGGGCGTCGACATCGGCGTCGGTGGAGGTGCGGCCCAGGGAGAAGCGCAGCGAGCCGCGCGCGAGGTCCTCGCCGGCGCCCATCGCGAGCAGGACGTGGCTGGGCTGGGCGATGCCGGCGGAGCAGGCGGAGCCGGTGGAGCAGGAGATGCCGCGGGCGTCGAGCAGCAGCAGCAGGGAGTCGCCCTCGCAGCCGGGGAAGCAGAAGTGGGCGATGCCGGGCAGGCGGTCGGGGACCGCGGGGGTGCCGGCGGCGCCCAGGGCGGCGCCCGGCCCGGCGCCGTCGATCGGGGGGCCGGAGAGGACGGCGTCGGGGACGGCGGCGAGGACGCCCGCGATCAGGCGGTCGCGCAGGGCGCTCAGCCGCTTGAACTCGGCGGCCCGGTCGGCCTTGGCGGCGGTGGCCGCGGCGGCGAAGCCGGCGATGGCCGGGGTGTCCAGGGTGCCGGAGCGCACGTCGCGCTCCTGGCCGCCGCCGTGCTGCAGCGCGGTGAGCCGGACCTCGCGGCCGAGCAGCAGCGCGCCCACGCCGATCGGGCCGCCGAGCTTGTGGCCGGTGATCGTCATCGCGTCCAGGCCGCTGGCGGTGAAGTCCACCGGCAGGTGGCCCGCCGCCTGGATCGCGTCGGAGTGCATCGGCACGTCGTACCGGTGCGCGATCGCGGCCAGCTCGGGCACCGGCAGGACCGTGCCCACCTCGTTGTTCGCCCACATGACCGTGACCAGCGCCACGGTCTCGGGCGACGGCGCGAGCGCAGCCTCAAGCGACTCCGGCCGGACCGAGCCGTCCGGCTCCACCGGCAGCCAGGTCAGCTCGGCGCCCTCGTGCTGCTCGAGCCAGAAGAGCGTGTCGAGCACGGCGTGGTGCTCGATCCGCGCGGCCACGATCCGCACCCGGCGCGGGTCCTGCTCGCGGCGGGCCCAGAACAGTCCCTTGACCGCGAGATTGTCCGCCTCGGTGCCGCCGCCGGTGAACACGACGTGGCTGGGCCGGGCGCCGAAGGCGGCGGCGACGGCCTCGCGCGACTCCTCGACGACGCGGCGGGCGGCGCGCCCGGGGCCGTGCAGCGAGTTCGCGTTGCCCACCAGGCCGAACTGCGCGCTCATCGCGGCGATGGCTTCGGGGTGCAGGGGCGTGGTCGCCGCGTGATCGAGGTAGGTCATGGCATGGTCGATTCTAGTGTGCCGCCGTGCCGACCTGGCCCGGCGTCCAGACTTGCCGGGAAACCGGAACGTCCCCCTGCCCACCAGGCTAGGGCGGGAGGGGGACGTATGCGGGCGTTCCGCGGGAACTCCGCGGACCGTACGCCGCTACTTGCGCTTGGCGATCTCCTCGGTGGCCTGCGGGACCACGGTGAACAGGTCGCCGACGACGCCGTAGTCGACGAGCTCGAAGATCGGCGCCTCCGGGTCCTTGTTGATGGCGACGATCGTCTTCGAGGTCTGCATGCCCGCGCGGTGCTGGATCGCGCCGGAGATGCCGGCGGCGACGTAGAGCTGCGGGGAGACGGTCTTGCCGGTCTGGCCGACCTGCGACTGGTGCGGGTACCAGCCGGAGTCCACCGCGGCGCGCGAGGCGCCGACGGCCGCGCCGAGCTGGTCGGCGAGCGCCTCGATCACCGAGAACTTCTCCGCGGAGCCGACGCCGCGGCCGCCGGAGACCACGATCGCGGCCTCGGTCAGCTCGGGGCGGTCGCCCTTGGGCACGGCCACCTTCTCGACGATCCTGGCCAGCTTCGCCGACTCGGTCAGCTCCACGGCGGCGTCGACGCGCTCGGCGGCGGCGGCCTCGGGGACCGGCGCGGTGGCGTTGGGCCGCATGGCCACGATCGGGGTGCCGACGGTGACCGCGGAGTGCACGATCGAGGAGCCGCCGAAGATGGACTGCTCGGCCACGAACGTGCCGCCGTCGAGCTTCAGGTCCACCGCGTCGGTCAGGATGCCGGAGCCGGTCTTGATCGCCAGCCGGCCGGCGATCTCCTTGCCCTCGGCGGTCGCGGCCACCAGCACGGCGGCGGGCGACGCGTCGGCGACCAGCTTGGCCAGCAGCTCGGCCTTGGGGGCGACGACGTAGCCGGTCAGCTCGGCGGCGTCGGCGACGTACACCTTCGCGGCGCCGTACTCGCCGAGCTTGTCCTTGGCCTTCTCGAAGCCGGCGCCGACGAACACCGCGCTCGGCGTGCCGAGCTCGCGGGCCTTGGTCAGCAGCTCGAGGGTGACCTTCTTTACGTCGCCGTCGGTGTGCTCGACCAGGACGAGAATTTCAGACATGTGAATCAAAACCTTCCCGGACCGGCCGCTTCAGACGAACTTCTTGGACGCGAGGAACCCGACCAGCTCGGAGCCGCCGTTGCCCTCGTCGGTGACGATGGTCCCCTTCGCGCGCGGCGGGGCCACGGTCGCGTCGAGCACCTTGGAGCGGGAGCCGGCCCAGCCGACGCTCCCGGCGTCCAGGCCGAGGCCGGCCAGGTCGAGCGCCTCCACCGGCTTCTTCTTCGCCGCCATGATGCCCTTGAAGGAGGGGTAGCGCGGCTCGTTGATCTTCTCGACCACGGAGACGACGGCGGGCAGCGCGGCCTCGACCACGTCGTGGCCGTAGTCGGTGAGCCGGTTGACGCGGATGGCGGAGCCGTCCACCTCGACCTTGGAGGCGAAGGTCAGCTGCGGCAGGCCGAGCCGCTCGGCGAGCAGCGCCGGGACCAGCGAGGTGCGCGCGTCGGAGGCCTCGGAGCCGAGGATGACCAGGTCGTACTCGAGGGTGCCGAGCACCTTCGCGAGCGCCTCGGAGGTGGCCAGCGCGTCCGAGCCGGCCAGCGCCGGGTCGGACAGGAAGACGGCCTTGTCGGCGCCCATCTGCAGCGCCTTCTTGTACGCGTCGGTGGCGTCGTCCGGGCCCATGGAGACGACCGTGACCTCGCCGCCGTGCTTCTCGACGAGCTGCAGCGCCTCTTCGACCGCGAACTCGTCCATCTCGTTGATCAGCCCGTCGACCGCACCGCGGTCCACGGCCAGGGTGTCCGGGTCCAGCCGCTTGTCCGCGGCGGTGTCCGGCACCTGCTTCACCAGGACGACGATTTTCATGCGCGAAAGCCTCCGTGGGGGACGAACTCTTCTTCCGACATCGTAATGGGAATCGCCGACAGAACTACCGTTCAGTAACGTGAGCTACGCCACATCGGGAACGCCTGTCGAACCTGAATCACCACTGCCTGTTATCAGATGGTTATCATGCCGCCGGGGTACCCGTGCCGCACCGGGCGTAGCGTACTGAGGCCATGTCACCTCGGGGGAGGGCACGCCTCCCGCGCGTGAAGAGAATCGAGTCCTGATCCACAAATGAATGAGAGCGTTAACCCGTCCGGGGAGGGGTCCGAGGGCGCGCAGCCGCCGGACGCGGGATTGACCGTCGACGAGAAGTTCGCCCGGCTCGCCGCCGAGGTCGACGGCTCGCGGGTCGAGGGGCCGGCGGCCAAGGAGGAGTCCGCCCGCACCCGCGAGCTGCGCGCGAAGTGGGCGGAGAATCCCCCCGAGCCGCAGCCGTGGCGCTCGGACGGGCCGCGGCTGACGCCCTATCCGGCACCGGAGTACGACGCCTGGGCCAAGCCGAAGAAGACCACGCGCGACCGGGCCCGCGGCTCGGCGAAGGCCCTCGTCGGGCTGCTGCTCGTCGGGATCATCGCCTACGGGTTCTGGCCGCGCCACCACTCCCCCGCCCAGTTGAACGCGAGCCCCGCCGGCACCGCGGAGCCGTGGACGACGGCTCCGGCCACGGCTTCGGTGAACGCCGCCGCGCCGGCCACCTCGGCCAGCCCGACCTTCACCAACCCGGACGACCAGTACTTCGTCGGCAGCCCGGCGCTGAGCTGGGCGGACAACGAGGCCGGATTCGTCATCCCCAAGATCTCCTCGCTCAACGGCGTCAGCCGCAGCGAGATCACCGACGGCTACCAGGAGCTCGAGAAGCTCATGGAGGCGGGCAACCTCGACGCGACCGTCCTGAACGGCGGCTCGGTCAGCGACTTCACGAACCTCACCGACCCGGGAAGCGGGGCGAAGTCCGATCTGGAGTCCTACATCGCCCATCCGAGCTACGCCCACGACCCGCTGATGCTGGTCACGCGGTTCAACCCGGCGACGACCCGGCTGCTCGGCCACACGGTCAAGGTGGACGGCTCGATGTCGGCGACGGCGGGAACGCACTACCACACCGTGATCCTGACGGCGGATTACGTCTTCGCGTACGCCGTCGGACCGGTTTCCGGCGCGACGGACGAGGACACCCGCTCGACCGTGCACCGCACGTTCAAGATCGAGGTCGTCGACCCGAACTACTACAACGCCGTCGCCGGCAAGGCGTGGGTCTACAACTACGCCGTCTCCGAGGGGAACGACGAGTGCTACACGTATAACGGCTACATCAACCCGGTCTTCGACGGCGGCGGCAGCACGCCGAACTCGACCGCCACGATGAACCCGTACGCGACCGGCGACCAGCTCACCGCCTCCGCGGGGCCGAGCAGCACGTCGACGCAGGAGGAGTGCATGTCGGGCACCACCTGACAGGCCGGGCGGCCGCGCTCGACGGCACGCCGGGAGCACTGTTCACCCGGCGCACGCGTTACATCACGTAATGTGCTCGGCATGACGACGAGCCCGGCCGCGCCCGATCCCGCGCCCGACCCGGAGTACTGCGGGGCCTTCCCCGGACTGAGCGCGGCAGGCACCCGCGTGCCGTGCGTCCCGGGCGAGTGCCCGACCGAGCCGATCTGCCGCGCCCTCAAGCGGCTCGACCGCGAGGCGGGCCTGGCCCGCGCGGAACGGAACAGGGCCCTGCTTCCTTCGAAGCAGGGCCCTGTCGCCGTTTCGGAGCGGCGCTGATCTGATCCGGAACTAGTCCGGGAAGTGGCACGCCACCTTGTGCTCGACGCCGGTCGGGCGCACGCCGCCGATCTGCATCAGCGGCGGCTCCTGCGCGGCGCAGATGTCCTGCGCCTTCCAGCAGCGGGTGCGGAAGCGGCAGCCGGACGGCGGGTTCAGCGGCGAGGGCACGTCGCCCTGCAGCAGGATCCGCTCGCGGCTGGCCTCCTCGCCCTTGCGGTCCGGGTCCGGGAGCGGGACCGCGGACAGCAGCGCCTGGGTGTACGGGTGCCGGGGCGTGCCGTACAGGTCGTCGCGCGGGGCGATCTCCATGATCTTGCCGAGGTACATGACCGCGACCCGGTCGGAGATGTGCCGGACGACGGACAGGTCGTGCGCGATGAAGACGTACGCCAGGCCGAGCTCGGCCTGGATGTCCTCGAACAGGTTCACGACCTGCGCCTGGATCGAGACGTCGAGCGCCGAGACCGGCTCGTCCGCGACCAGCAGCTTCGGCTTGAGCGCGAGCGCGCGGGCGATGCCGATGCGCTGGCGCTGGCCGCCGGAGAACTCGTGCGGGTACCGGTTGTAGTGCTCCGGCGAGAGGCCCACCAGCGAGAGCAGGTCCTGCACGGCCTTCTTCCGGCCGCCGGGCGGCTCGACGCCCTGGATCGCGAACGGCGCGCCCACGATGGTGCCGATGGTGTGCCGCGGGTTCAGCGAGGACTGCGGGTCCTGGAACACCATCTGGATGTCCCGGCGCAGCGGACGCAGCTGGCCCTGGCTCATGTGGGTGATGTCCCGGCCTTCGAAGACGATCGAGCCGCCGGTGGGCTCGCCGAGCCGGGTCAGCATCCGCCCGGTGGTCGACTTGCCGCAGCCGGACTCGCCGACCAGGCCGAGGGTCTCGCCCGGATGGACCGTCAGGTCCACGCCGTCGACCGCCTTGACGGTACCCACGGTCCGGTGCAGCACGCCACGCCGCACTGGGAAGTGCATCTGCAGGCCGGAGACGGACATCAAGGGTTCAGTCCCGCTCGCGGCAGTGCCGACCGACGTCGTGGAAATCGCCTCGGATCGGTAGTCTTCGATGCTCACAGGTGGTTCCTGATCTCTTCGGTGAACGTCGTCCGGCGGGTCTCGACCGGCAGATGGCAGCGCACCAGGTGCTTTGCCGCCCCGTCGGTCGGCTCCAGCTCGGGCACGACGGTGGTGCACGCCGTACCGCACGCCTCCTTGTATGCGCAGCGCGGGTTGAAGGCGCAGCCGGAGGGCAGGTTGATCAGCGAGGGCGGGTTGCCCGGGATCGGCAGCAGCCGGTCCTGGACCGGCCGGTCGAGTCGCGGCATCGAGCCGAGCAGGCCCCAGGCGTAAGGGTGCTCCGGCTCGGTGAACACGGACTTGGCCGGTCCGTATTCGACCGCCTTGCCGCCGTACATCACCATGATGTCGTCCGCGAGCTCGGCGACCACGCCGAGGTCGTGGGTGATGATGATCAGCGCGGAGTTGAACTCCTTCTGCAGATCACGCATCAGGTCGAGGATCTGCGCCTGCACGGTCACATCGAGCGCCGTGGTCGGCTCGTCGGCGATCAGCAGCTCCGGGTTGCACACCAGCGCCATCGCGATCATCGCGCGCTGCCTCATACCACCGGAGAACTGGTGCGGGTAGTCGTCCACCCGCGAGTCCGGCTGCGGAATGCCCACCCGGTCGAGCAGCTCGATAGCGCGCTTGCGGGCCTGCGCCTTCGAGACCTCGTTGTGCACCCGGTACGCCTCGGCGATCTGCGCGCCGACCGAGTAGTACGGGTGCATGGCGGAGAGCGGATCCTGGAAGATCATCGCCATCTTCTGGCCGCGCAGCGCCCGCAGCTGCTCGGGCGTGGCGGAGACGAGCTCCTGGCCGTCCAGCCAGATCTCGCCGCTCAGAATCGCGCCGCCCTTGCCCTTGCGGTCGGCCCGCGGATGCAGCCCGAGCAGCGACATCGAGGTGACGGACTTGCCGGAGCCCGACTCGCCGACGATACCGAGCGTGCGCCCGCGTTCGAGCTGGAAGGAGAGCCCGTCCACCGACTTCACCAGGCCGTCCTCGGTGCCGAAGTGGACCCGCAGGTCGCGCACATCGAGGAACGCCCGGTCTGACGTGCCGCCCGGCGGCACGGAGAGGGTGTGGACTTCGGTTTCTCTACTCATGGAATGGGCTCCCGCGATGGTGGACCGTTCGGTGCGTCGTTCGTTCGCGGCGGCGCCGCCGACGTGCCGCCCGGTCACGCCAGCCTCACCCGAGGATCGAGGGCGGCGTACGCGACGTCGACCACCAGGTTCGCCAGGATGACGAAGAGGGCGGCGAACAGCGTGACACCCATGATCATCGGGAAGTCCTGGCTGGCGATGGAGTTGATGGCCAGCGCGCCGACGCCGTGCATCGAGAAGGCCTGCTCGGCCAGGACCGCGCCGCCGAGCAGCGCGCCGAAGTCCATCCCGAAGATGGTGACGATCGGGGTCACCGCGGCGCGCAGCGCGTGCTTGCCGATGACGCGGTGTTCCGGCAGGCCCTTGGCTCGCGCGGTACGTGTGAAGTCCTCGCTCATCGCGTCGAGCATGCCCGCTCGGGTCAGCCGGGTATAGAGCGCGGCGTATCCGAAGGCGAGACAGGTCCACGGCAGGATCATGTTCTCCGCCCAGGACGCCGGATTCGTGGTGAATCCGACGTATGTCGGCGACGGGAGCAGGCTCCAGTTGTAACAGAGGACGAGCATAGCGAGCGGGGCGATGAAGTACACCGGCAGCGAGACGCCGAGCAGCGAGATGAACATCGAGGCGCGGTCCCAGACCGAGCCCTTGAAAACCGCGGACACCACGCCGGAGGCCACACCGAAGATCAGCCACAGTACGCCGGCGCCGAGTGCGATGGACAGGGTGACCGGGAAGACGCTCAGAACGGTCGGCCACACCTCCTGGTAGGTACGGAAGGAGTAGCCGAAGCAGGGGGCGCTGCAGTGCAGGTACGTCGTGCCGTCGAAGTACGTCGTCCCGACGAACATCGCCTTCAGATAGTCGAAGTAGTGCGGGAGGAACGCCTGGTTGAAGCCGAGCCTGGTCTCGACGATCTGCAGCTCCGCTGGCGTGGTACCCCGACCCACGTAGGCGCGCGCCATCTGCTCGGGCGTCTGGCCGGCCCACTGCGGCACGACGAAGAAGATGACAAATGTGATGAAGCTGACCACGATCAGCAGGCCGATGGCGGCCACTAGGCGCCGAGCGATGAAAGTGAGCATTGGTGTTGCGGCGCCGACTCCGGCCGGTCCTGATCTGGTGGACCGGGACCGACCGGAGTCTTTCCGCCTTCACCTACCTTCGTGAAGGGTAGCGGAGCGGTCGGGACTTACTTGTTGGACGTGCCGATGATCGAGTAGTCGTACATGCCGTACGCCTCACTCACCGTCACGTTCGTCGTCGACGACGGGCGGTACAGGAGCGTCGACTGGTAGAGCAGCGGCACGATCACGGCCTGGGACATCGCGTAGGCGTCGGCCTGGGCGTAGTACGACTGGGTCTGCGCCGGGGTCGAGGCGGCGAGCGCGTTGTTCACCAGCGAGTCGAACTTGCTGTCGTTCCAGTACGACAGGTTGTACGAGCCGCCGGCCTTGTTGATGCCGTCACTGGTCAGGATCTCGTCCATGTATCCGTAACCGGTCGGGAAGTCCGCGCCCCAGGCCCAGAGCGAGAGGCCGATCCGGTTCGAGTCGGCGTAGCTGGGCAGACCCGCGTAGGAGTTCCAGAACGAGCCGTCACCGTAGCTGTACTGCGCGATCGAGACCTTGAAGCCGACCTTGTCCAGGTTCTGCTGGATGACGTCGGCGGCCGCGATCATCTTCGGGTTGTCCGAGGTCTTGTACGTGGCCAGGGTGAAGGACGGGTTGAAGGAGGCACCCTCGGCCGTCTTGCACTGGTCGAACAGCGAGGTGGCCTTGCCGATGTCACCCTCGTTGCCACCGGTGGCGTACTGGGTGGAGGCGGCGTAGCCGGTGTTCGTGGTCGGCAGGACCGTGTTGGCGACGGCGCCACCGGCGATCGAACCACCGGACACGTCCTGCACCTGCGCCTTGTTGACCGCGTACTCGATGGCCTGTCGGCAGTAGACGTTGTCCAGCGGCGCGACCTGGGTGTTCACCGACATGAAGGTCTCGAAGCCGTCGACGTCGACGTCCGCATTGGCCTTGTCCGTCGGGTTGGCCAGCACGATCGACTGCGTTCCGGTGCCGACGCCGATGCCGCGCACGTCGAGGTTGGAGCTGCCGTTGAGCAGGTTCTGGTCGACGGTCGTGGTGTTCACGTCCAGCGCGACGGTGACCTTGCTCGCGTAGCGCTTGTGCACGCCGTTCGGGTCCGAAGAGGAGTCGAACGCGGTGTTCGGCACGAGCGTCAGCTGCGAGTTCGGCGTGTACGAGGAGACCATGTACTGACCGGAGAAGGAGTCCTTCGCGACGTCGGTCGAGTACTGCGCGCCCGGGTCGTGCGACGACTCGACCGGAGCGGTCTGCAGCAGGGTCATCAGGTAGTTGAAGTCCGCGAAGGGCTTCGTCAGGTTGAACGTGATCGTCGTCGCGTTCGGCGTCGAGATGCCGGAGACCTGGCCGCTCGGGTCCTTGTACGGGCCCTTGTAGCTGTTGGTGTTCTGGATCAGGCTCGCGAAGTACGACGGCCCGCCGTGGATGGCGCCGGACGCGTCGAAGTTCGAGCGCTCGATCGCGTAGGCGACGTCCTTCGTGGTGATCGTGTCGCCGTCGGAGAACTTGGCGTTCGGGACGATCGTGTAGGTCCAGGTCTTGTTGTTGTTACTGGCCTTGAAGCTCGTGACCAGGTCGCCCTGCAGCTGGAGGCCGGTCTTGCCGGGCTCCTGCTTGAAGGTCATCATGGTCCGGTCGAACAGGCGGTACAGGTCCCAGCTGGCCGCCTCGTACGTGATGCCGCCGTCGAGGCTGTCGAAGCCGGAGGAGTCCTCCAGCTTGAGGGTGCCGCCGACCGCGCTGGACTGGTTCACGATGCTCGTGAGCGCGGCGTTGTATCCACTCGAGCCGCCTGAGGCCGAACCGCCCGAATGACTCCCACAGGCGGCGGCGGTGAGCGCGACGGCGGAGGCCGCGGCCGTGAGCGCGACTACTCGCTTCTTACGCATGAGGTTTACTGACCTATCCTTAGCAGTTGTAGTGCCTTGACACGATCGGCGCCGCGCGTGTTGCGGTCCGGGGGTGATGGTGCCGCCGGCGGAGCACCGGCTGGACTGTGGCCCGCCCGACGTCGTGCGGGCGGGCCGACCGTCAACGGGAGGCCTTCGGGTCGAGGGCATCCCGCAATCCGTCACCGAGGAGGTTGAACGCCAGCACGGTGAGGAAGATCGCGACTCCGGGGACGATGAGGAACTCAGGGTCCACCTGGAACAGGCCGTTGTTGACGGCCTGGTCGATCATTTGCCCCCAGGAGGGCGTCGGGTCCTTCATACCGACCCCGAGGAAGGACAGCGCGGCCTCGAACAGGATGTTCGTGGGGATCAGCAAGGTCGCGTAGATCAGGATGGGCGCCACCAGGTTCGGCAGGATCTCCTTGAACAGGATCCGCGAGGGCTTGGCGCCGAGGCTGCGCGCGGCGTCGATGAACTCGCGCTCCTTGAGGCCGATCACCTGGCCGCGGATGATACGGCCGATGTACGGCCAGGAGAAGAATCCGATGACGAAGACCAGCAGCACGAAGTGCAGCGAGTTGCCGTTGAGGCCGAAGGCGTTGGTACCGGAGAGCACGTCGCTGAGCGAGATGGCGAACAGCAGCACCGGGAAGGCGAGCATCACGTCCATGGTGCGGCTGATGACCGAGTCGATCCAGCCGCCGAAGTAGCCGGCCACCATGCCGAGGACCACACCGATCACGAGTGCGAGCAGCGTGGACAGGAAGGCGATGCCGAGCGAGACGCGCGCGCCGTAGGCGATCCGGCTGAAGAGGTCACGGCCCTCGGGGAGATCGATGCCGAGCCAGTGCTGCGAGCTGATGCCGCCCATGCCGCCGATCGGGATCTGCAGGTTGGGATCGATCAGGTTCGTGTTGATCCCGTTCTCGCTCGCTCCCTCGATCGAGGTCAGCAGCGGCGCGAAGATCGCGATGAGGATCAGCAGGATGACGATGATCCCACCGACGATCGCGAGCTTGTCCTTCCTGAGGCGGTTCCAGGCGATCCGGCCGAGAGAGCGGCCCTCGACCGCCGCCGTCGGCGCCCCCGTGGGGGTGTCGGCTATGGGCTCGGTCCCAGTGGACCCGCCCGGCTCCCAGGTCATCGTCATCGCATGGGTCCTGTCAATCTAGGTGGTGCGCTGAGCTCTGTGCTCTGAGGTAGCAGACTTCCCCAGGATTAAGCGCGGGCGGAAGACCCAAACAGACTCCGTTGTACAACCGTGATCACTCGGCCATCAAGCCGTTTCTCATCAGTTTCCGGTCTATACGGGGAGTAATGGATCAAATCCTCATGGGCTACGACCGAAACGCGCATTCCGGGCGCAACGCACCTGGCTCACTCAGCAGAAGACCGAGCCAGCCTAACGCATGCGTCCGAATGGCAAGACGGGGGTAGCGCCGAGCCCACCGTAACGGTGTTCGATGACCGCTCTGTTGCGGGCATCTACCTCGACAGGGCGACGGAGAGGCTACCGTCCGTGAAAAGGGCCTGCTCGCCACGCCTAGCGCGAACAGGCCGGATACTCACAGCATTGAGCTGATTACGTCGCGTTCCACAGCTCGTGGTCGGCCCGGAGCAGCAGCAGCGAGCGCGGGGCCAGCACGATCGGGGCGCCGGCGCCGAGCACGTCATCGTCCTTCGCTCCGGGGTCCGCGTCGAGCGTGGTGTCGATGACCACCTGGTACCAGCGCGCCCAGGGGTCACCCGGGAGGGTGAACTCCAGCTCCTCTGCCCCGGCGTGCAGCACGAGCAGGAAGCTGTCGTCGGTGATCCGCTCGCCGTGCGGGCCGCGGCCGCGGATGTCCTGGCCGGACAGGTACACACCGAGCACGCGGGCCGGGGCGAACCAGTCCGCGTCGGTCATCTCCTTGCCGTCCGGCCGAAACCAGGCGATGTCCTGCAGGCCCCCGGGGAACGCGGGCTGGCCGCTGAAGAACACGCGCTGCCGCAGCACGGGATGCTGCCTGCGCAGGTGGATCAGGCGCCGGGTCAGATCGAGCAGGCTGCGCCACTCGGGATGCTTCAGCAGCGACCAGTCGACCCAGCTGGTCTCGTTGTCCAGGCAGTACGCGTTGTTGTCGCCGCCCTGGGTGCGGCCCATCTCGTCGCCCGAGGTCAGCATCGGCACACCGGTGGCCAGCAGCATCATGCCGAGCAGGTTGCGGATCTGCCGGCGGCGCACCAGGTTCAACTGCTCGTCCTCGCTCTCCCCCTCGGCTCCGTAGTTGCAGGACCGGTTGTCGTTGCTGCCGTCGCGGTTGTCCTCGCCGTGCGCCTCGTTGTGCTTCTGCTCGTAGGTCACCAGATCGCGCATGGTGAAGCCGTCGTGCGCGGTGATGAAGTTGATCGAGGCGTAGGGGCGCCGGCCGTCGTCCTGGTAGAGGTCGGAGGAGCCGGAGAGCCGGTAGGCCAGGTCGCGCACGTCGGTCCTGGCGCCGCGCCAGAAGTCGCGCGCGGTGTCGCGGAACTTGTCGTTCCACTCCGTCCACAGCGGGGGGAACTCGCCGACCTGGTAGCCGCCCTGGCCGACGTCCCAGGGCTCGGCGATCAGCTTCACGTCCTGCAGCACCGGATCCTGGGAGATGACGGTGAGGAAGGAGCCGAGCTTGTCCACGTCGTGCATCGAGCGGGCGAGCGCCGAGGCGAGGTCGAAGCGGAAGCCGTCCACGCCCATCCGGGTGGCCCAGTAGCGCAGCGAGTCGGTGATCAGCTGGATCACGTGCGGCTGGGTGACGTTCAGGGTGTTGCCGCAGCCGGTGTAGTCCTGGTACGTCGAGGGATCCTCGCCGAGCCGGTAATAGCAGTCGTTGTCGATGCCCCGGAAGGAGAGCATCGGCCCGTTCTCGCCGCCCTCGGCGGTGTGGTTGTAGACGACGTCGAGGATGACCTCGATGCCTGCCTTGTGCAGCGCGCCGACCATCTCCTGGAACTCGCGCACCTGTCCGCCGCGCCGCCCCCGGCGTACCGCCGCGCTGTAGCCGGCGTGCGGGGCGAAGTAGCCGATGGAGTTGTAACCCCAGTAGTTCACGAGCCCGCGCTCGAGCAGGTGCGGCTCGGAGACGAAGTGGTGTACCGGCAGCAGTTCGACCGCTGTGATGCCGAGGTTGACGAAATGGTCGATTATGGCCGGATGCGCCAGCCCCGCGTAGGTGCCGCGCAGGTCCTCCGGCACGCCGGGGTGACGCATCGTCAGACCGCGCACGTGCGCCTCGTAGATGACCGTCTCCGACCACGACGTGGCCGGCCGCGGTCCCGTGTCGGCGGTGTCGCGCTCGTCGACGATCACGCCCTTGGGCACGAACGGCGCCGAGTCGCCGGGGTTGTGGCCGTAGACGGCGTCATCGAGCTCGAACTCGCCCGTCAGTGCGCGGGCGTACGGATCGAGCAGCAGCTTCTCCGGGTTCCAGCGGTGGCCCTGCTCGGGTTCCCAGGGCCCGTACACCCGGAAGCCGTAGCGCATGCCCGGTTCGACGCCGGGCAGGTAGCCGTGCCAGACGTGGAAGGTCGACTCGCTGAGCGGCACCCGGTGCTCGGCGCCGTCCTCATCGAAAAGGCACAGGTCCACGCCGGTCGCCCCGGCCGCCCACACGGCCGCGTTCACCCCCTGGCCGTCGAAGCTGAGACCCAGCGGACGCCAGGACCCGGGCCAGGCTCGCGACCCGGTTCGAGCCATGAAAATGCACACTCCCTACGTTCGCCTGAGACGCCCCATGCAATACCCTGGGCAGCGGGAGATAACCGCAGTTCCTGCTGAAGCGACCCGGAGGCAGCATGGCGCAGACCTGGGAGGGTGGGCTACCCGAGGCGGCGCGCGCCCGGATGCACGAGATCCAGGGCTCGTCGACCTGGGGCTCGGCGCTCAGCACGCAGGAGTTCAACGCGATCAAGGGCGTGGGCTTCGACCCGGTCGGCCAGGTTCTGGGCACCGCCGTCTACCAGATCGGCTATCAGGGTGGTTACGGTTGCTCCGGCGCCTGGAGCGGCTACCTCGGCCAGAACATGTCGACCGACGTCTCCTCCCGCGCGTGGGCCCCGTTCAGCGCCCTGGTCCAGGCCATGTACACCGCCCGGCAGACGGCCCTGTCCCGGGCGGTGGCCGAGTGCACGGCCCTCGGCGGGGACGGGATCGTCGGCGCCTCCCTCAAGGTGCGCCGCTTCGTCACCGGCGGTCTCGAGTTCACCGCGCTCGGCACGGCCGTGCGGGCGCGCGGCGGCGTCCGCCCGAAGCGGCCGTTCACCTCGCACGTGACCGGGCAGGAGTTCGCCAAGCTGGTGCACGCGGGCTACGTGCCGACCGGCCTGGTCCTCGGCATCTCCATCGCCTCCCGGCACGACGACTACCGCACCCGCGCGGCGCTCAGCCGCTGGGCCGGGAACCAGGAGGTGCCCGGCTACACGCAGCTGATCAACAACGCCCGGCACGACGCGCGCAACCAGCTGATGAAGGACGCGCGCCAGCACGGCGGCGACGGGGTCGTCGTGGACGAGATCGACCTGCGCATCGGGGAGCGCGAGTGCCCGGCCTACCAGGGCGGGCGCGACCACATCGCCGAGGCCTTCCTGCTCGGCACCTCCGTGGCCCGATTCGAGCGCTCGCGGCGCGACCCGGCGCCCAAGGCACTCACCATCATGCGTCTCGACTACCAGAAGACGGATTTGTAGATGAGCGACGAGACCACCGCGAAGGCCCTGCACGACGAGGGCGTGCCGGAGGACGCGATGCGCCGGCTCGCGCACCTGCAGCCGGGCAAGGGCGGGATCTTCACCTCCGACCTGACGGTCAACGAGTTCCTGCTGGTGCGCGAGGCCGGCTTCCGGCCGCTCGGGCTGGTGCTCGGCTCGAGCATCTACCACGTGGGCATCCAGCTCGGCCGCTGGTCGAAGAACCAGGAGATGGACGTCCTCTCGCAGGCGATGTACCACGCCCGCGAGCTGGCGATGAGCCGGATGGAGGCCGAGGCGAGCGCGCTCGGCGCCGACGGCATCGTGGGCGTGCGGCTGGACGTGGAGTTCAAGGAGTTCGGCGCGGACATCGCCGAGTTCATCGCCGTCGGCACGGCGGTGAAGGCCGAGGAGGGCGTCGACCACGGCGACCACGCGCACGGCTGGCGCAACAACAAGGGCAAGCCCTTCACCTCGGACCTGAGCGGCCAGGACTTCTGGACGCTGATCCGAGCCGGCTACGCGCCGCTCGACCTGGTCATGGGCTCGTGCGTCTACCACATCGCGCACCAGCGCTTCGGCCAGGTGCTCGGCAACATGGGCCGCAACGTCGAGATCCCGCAGTACACCCAGGCGCTCTACGACGCCCGCGAGCTGGCGATGAGCCGGATGCAGGCGGAGGCCGAGGCGCTGCACGCCGAGGGCATCGTCGGCGTGCAGCTGAAGCAGCACTCGCACACCTGGGGCGGCCACACCACCGAGTTCTTCGCGATCGGCACCGCGGTGCGCCCGCTGCGCGCCGACCACGTGATCGACCGGCCCACCATGGTGCTGTCGCTCGACAACTGAGAACATGGTCGACATGGGTGGAGAGATGGAGCCGGCGGGCTCCAGCAGCATGGATGTCGAGCTCCTGGCCGCCGCGCTGCGCCAGGACAGCGCCGACCTCGACGTGTACGCCAAGGTGCTGTCCGTGAACCTGGTCGAGTCGCTGCCGCAGGGCGCGGTCCAGGTCGAGCGCAAGCGCAGCATGTCGGACCGGATGGCCGGCCGCGAGGGCACGGTCACCGGCCTGGACGTGGCGCTGGGCGACGTGCGCCTCGGACTGCGGATGGACCGCGGCCGCCCGGTCGGCGAGATCTGCAAGGAGGTGCGCGGGGTGGTGCTCTCCCGCCGGCAGGTCGGCATCGACGAGTGGATCGCCGCCCTCGCCCAGGGCATCGCCGACACCGCCGCATCCAGCGCCCGCGCACGCGAGGCGCTGCAGCGGTACCTGGGCGCTTAAGACCTGGTAAGACCTAGTTTCCGCGCCTGCGACGCGGCGCCGCCGATCGAGGCGGAACCGTGCGCATGTGATCGCGGACCCGGCCGAGGACGTCACCGAGCGCGGTGACGTCCTCGTCGTTCAAGGGCGTGAAGAACAGCCCCCGCACCACCTCGACGTGGCCGGCCATCACCCGCTCCAGCAGCTCGCGGCCCTGCGGCGTGAGCGCGACGATGACGCTGCGCTCGTCCTCCGGCGACGACTCCTTGGCCACCAGGCCCCGCTCGGCGAGCTGCGCCACCTGGTACGTCAGTCCGCTGCGGCTGTGGACGAGCCGGTCCGCCACGTCCGTCATCCGCTGCCGGCCCTCGGCGCTCTCCCCCACCACGGCCAGGATCTGGAACTGGATGTAGCTCAGCCCGCCCTCGTCGCGGAGCTGCTGCTCGACGGCGTGCTGGAGCAGGCTGCCCACCTCCATCACGGCGAAGTAGGCGGCGAGCTGCTCGGGGTCCAGGGGCGCGGGTTCGGGCATGCCGACCATTGTACTTGCTACGAATTCGAAGCAGGTGTAGCGTCGTCTTGTGCTTCGAATTCGAAGCAGGTGTAGCTAGAGTGAGCTGGAGGCTCCCCATGTCCACCATGAAGGCGATCCGTTTCCACGCGTACGGCGATTCCGAGGTGCTGCGCTACGAGGAGGCCGCGAAGCCCGGGCCGGCCGCGGGCGAAGTGCTCGTCGAGGTCGCGGCGACCTCGTTCAACCCGCTCGACGCCAAGATCCGCGCGGGCTACCTGAGCGGGATCTTCCCGATCGCGCTGCCGCACGTCCCGGGCCTCGACGTGGCCGGACGCGTCGCCGCGCTCGGCGAGGGCGCGACCCGCTGGCAGGTCGGCGACCGGGTGTTCGGCTTCGTGCCGATGCTCGGGGACGGCGCGGCGGCCGAGTTCGTCACGGTGCCGCAGGACGCGCTCGCCGCGGCGCCCGCGAGTATCCCACTGGCGGACGCCGCGGCGGTTCCGGCGGTCGGCCTGACGGCGTGGCAGGCGCTGTTCGAGCACGCCGGCCTCCAGGCGGGGCAACGGGTTCTGATCAACGGGGCGGGCGGCGGCGTCGGCGGATTCGCCGTGCAGCTGGCCAAGCGGGCGGGCGCCCACGTCATCGCGACGGCCAGCGCGCGCAGCGCCGACACGGTCCGCGCGCAGGGCGCCGACCAGGTCATCGACTACACCGTGACGAGCCCGGCCGATGCGGTCGCCGAGCCGGTCGACGCCGTGCTCAACCTGGTCGCCGCCTCGGAGGCCGACATCGCCGCGCTCACCGGGCTGATCCGCGACGGCGGCGTGATCGTCAGTACCGCCGCCCCCGCCGCGGGCGACCCGGACCGCGGCGTGCGCGGCGTGGACATGCAGATGCGCGCAGACGCCGACCAGCTCGCCGAGCTCGGGAAGCTCGTCGACGCCGGAGAACTCGGCATCGAGATCAGCGCTCGGTACCCGCTGGCGCAGGCCGCGGCCGTGCACGACCTCGACGCGAGCGGCGGCATCCGCGGAAAGGTGCTGCTCACGCCGTGAGCCCGCCACTTATGAGAGTTGACTTGCATGACGAGAAGGAACCGTACTATCCTCATGCGAGTCAGCTCTCATAAGCTCGCTGAAAAGGAATCTCCCATGACCTCCTCGAACATTCGTACGATAGAACTGCCCCACGGACTCCCGCTGACGATCCAGGAATCCGGCGAGAACACCGGGGACACGGCAGTCCTCGTGCTGCACGCCGGCTCCGGCCCGCGCACGATCACCGGCTTCTCGGCGGCGCTGTCGGAGCATGCGTACGTCATCACCCCGACCCATCCGGGCTTCGACGGGACGCCGCGACCGGACGGATTCGACTCCGTCGCCGACCTGGCCACGGCCTACCTCGACCTGCTCGACGCGCTGGACCTGAAGAGCGTCATGGTGATCGGCAACTCCGTCGGCGGCTGGATCGCCGCGGAGATGGCCCTGCGCGACAACCACGGCCGGGTCGGCGCCGTGGTGCTGATGAACGCCTGCGGCATCCACGCGGTCAGGCAGGAGAACCGGATCGTCGACGTGCGCACGATCAACCCGGCCGACATCGGCAAGCTCTCCTTCGCCAAGGAGGAGTTCCGCCCCGACTTCTCCACGTTCACCGAGGAGCAGCGCGCGGCCACCCTCGCCAACCAGCAGGCGCTGGCGGCGTACGGCGGCGAGCACTTCGTCTTCGACACGAAGCTGCGCGCCCGGCTGCACCGCGTCACGCTGCCCGTGCTCGTGATCTGGGGCGAGCAGGACGGCATCGCGCCGCTCGGCTACGGCCGCGGCTACGCGAAGGCGTTCCCCGCGGGGCGCTTCGCGCCGATCCCGAACGCCGGCCACTTCCCGCAGATCGAGGAGCCGGCCGCGACCCTCGGCGCCATCGCCGAGTTCGTCGACACCGTCGTGCGGCCCGGCGCGCGGGACCGGGCGGCATAGGATGCAGGCCGGACGAGGCGAGGACGAGGAGGCACCGATGGCCGGCCGGGTCAACCAGAAGCTGCGCACCCGCACCGCGATCGTGCGGGCGGCGGCCGAGCTGAGCCGCACCGGCCGCGAGGTGACGATGCCGGAGGTGGCCAAGGCGGCCCTGGTCTCGGAGGCGACGGCGTACCGCTACTTCCCCGACCTCGCGAGCCTGCTCGGCGAGGCGATCACCGGCCAGCTCCCGACCCCGGAGGAGGCGCTGGCCCCGGTCGCCGACTCCGCCGACCCCGTCGAGCGCGTAGCCGCCGCGACCGAGTTCCTGCTCCGCCACGTCCAGGCCCGCCAGGGCGTGGTCCGCGCCATGATCGCCGCCACCGTCGTCCGCCCGGCCGAGTCCGCCGCCCGCCCCGGCCTGCGCTTCGGCCTCATCGACCACGCCCTGGAGCCCGCCGCCGCCTCGGGCGGCGGCGACGCCTCCGCCGACCTCGCCCAGCTCAAGCGCGACCTCGCCGTGGTCGTCAGCGCGGAGGCCTACTTCAGCCTCACCGACCTCCATGGCATGGACCCCGAGTCCGCCATCGCCAGCCTCGTCAGCACGGCCACCGCCCTCACCCGCGCGAGACTGGCCGGCTGAGATAAGCGCCGGAGCCCGGCACCGTCACCGGCACCGGGCTCCGCCCGCCATCCTTCGACTCCGTCGATCAGAACCTCGCAGGCTCTGTATACGTCCCGAAGACGTCCTTGAGCACGCCGCAGATCTCGCCGAGGGTGGCCTCGGCGCGGACGGCGTCGAGCATCGGCGGGATGAGGTTGACGCCCTCGGCCTCGGCGCCGTGCTTCAGTTCGGCCAATGCGGCGTCGACGGCGGCGTTGTCGCGCCGCTGCCTGCGTCCCGCGAGGTCGCGGTTCTGGGCGAGCTCGACCTCGTGCGAGATCCGCAGGATCTCGAGCGGCTCCTCGATCGACTCGGTGTGCGCGTTGACGCCGACGATCCGCTTGTCGCCCTTCTCCACCGCCTGCTGGTAGCGGAAGGAGGCCTCTGCGATCTCGCCGGTGAAGTAGCCCTCGTCGATGCCGCGCAGCAGGCCCGCCGTGATCGTGCCGTCGTGGCCGAGGTCCTTGATGCGCTGGAAGATCTCCTCGGCCTGCGCCTCGATGCGATCGGTGAGCGCCTCGACGTACCACGAGCCGCCGAGCGGGTCGGCGACGTTGGCCGCGCCGGTCTCCTCGAGGATGACCTGCTGCGTGCGCACGGCGATCTCGGCGGCCTTGGCGGACGGCAGCGCGAGCACCTCGTCGAGCGCGTTCGTGTGCAGCGAGTTGGTGCCGCCGAGCACCGCCGAGAGCGCCTCGAGCGCCGTGCGCACGATGTTGTTCTCAGGCTGCTGAGCGGTGAGGGACACGCCGGCCGTCTGCGTGTGGAAGCGCAGCCACTGCGCCTTCTCCGTCTTCGCGCCGTACACGTCGCGCAGCCACCGTGCCCAGATCCGGCGCGCGGCGCGGAACTTGGCGATCTCCTCGAAGAAGTCGATGTGCGCGTCGAAGAAGAAGGACAGGCCGGGCGCGAACACGTCGATGTCGAGCCCCCGGGAGAGGCCGAGCTCGACGTAGCCGAAGCCGTCGGCCAGCGTGTACGCCAGCTCCTGCGCGGCCGTCGCCCCGGCCTCCCGGATGTGGTACCCCGAGACGGACAGCGGCTTGTACGCGGGGACCTCGCGCGCGCAGTACTCCATGAGATCGCCGATCAGGCGCAGGTGCGGCTCGGGCGGGAAGAGCCACTCCTTCTGCGCGATGTACTCCTTGAAGATGTCCGTCTGCAGCGTGCCGTTGAGCTGGGCGGGTGAGTACCCCTGCCGCTCGGCCGCGACGACGTACATGCAGAACACCGGCACGGCCGGCCCGCTGATCGTCATCGAGGTGGTCACCTCGCCGAGCGGGATGTCCCGGAACAGCACGTCCATGTCGGCCGCGGAGTCGATCGCCACCCCGCAGTGCCCGACCTCGCCGAGCGAGCGCGGCTCGTCCGAGTCCCGCCCCATCAGCGTCGGCATGTCGAACGCGACGGACAGCCCGCCGCCGCCGGCCGCCAGGATCGCCCGGAACCGCTCGTTCGTGTCCGCCGCACTGCCGAAGCCCGCGAACTGCCGGATCGTCCACGGCCGCCCGCGATACCCGGTCGGGTACAGCCCGCGGGTGAACGGGAACTGCCCGGGCCAGCCGATCCGCTCGAAGCCCGGATACGCCGCCGCCTCCGCATCGCTCGCCGGCCCGTACACCGGCTCGGTGGGCTCACCGCTGATCGTGGTGGTGTCCCGGTCGGTCTTCCGAGCGGCCTCGTAGGCCGCCTGCCACCGCTCTCTGCTCATGCCTCCAAAATACTAGGACGTCCAACTACATGTCGAACGTTGGGTGGGGGTGGGGTTTTCAGGCCCGTTGTTGGTGGGGTTTTCAGGCCCGTTGTTGGTGGGGTTTTCAGGCCCGTTGTTGGTGGGTTGGGCGTTGGGCTGAGGTGGAGGTGGAGGTGGGGGACGCGCGGGCTTGTGGCGATATCTCGTTCGCGCTGAACAGGCCCGTTAGAGTGGCCAGACCTCACGGTCGTCCTGTACGACGCGATTCGGGCCGAACTCGAGGCGACGTCGAATTCGCCGTCGGAAGCCCTGCTGGTCGTCGAGGTCACGTCTCCGAGCAACGCTCAGAACGATCGCAAGTGGGGTCTCAAGTACAAGTCGTATGCAAGGGGACGGATCCCCGCCTACCTGCTGATCGAACTCTACGCGGATGACGGCCCGGCGGTGACCCTGTTCACCGAGCCGAACGGAACGCGGTATCTCGGTGAGCAGACCGTCCCGTTCGGCACGAAGCTGGCCTTGCCGGAGCCGCTCGACGAGATCGTCGTCGACACGAGCGCCTTCCCCCTGCCGACTCCCTGAGCCCCGCTCGCCGGACCGATAAAACGTGGAGGGCTGCGGCGCCGTGGCGCCGCAGCCCTCGTCCGATTTCGGCCGTCGTCCTCGTCAGGCCTCTTCCTCGGCGAAGTCTCCCGCGGCCAGGCGCAGGTCACGCAGGGTGGCGAAGAGCGAGTCGTGCTGCTCCGTAGTCAGGGCGCCGAGGCCGAACTCGGCGCCCATCAGGTCCGCGGTCGCCTTCTCGGCCACGCGGCGGCCCTGCTCGGTGATCTCGGCGAGCACGCCGCGGCCGTCGTTCGGGTTCGGCCTGCGGGTGACGAGGTCGGACTTCTCGAGCCGGTCGATGATGTTCGTCACGGACGTCGGATGCACCTGCAGGCGCTCGCCGACCTTGGACAGCGGCAGTGAGCCGTTGCGGCTGAAGACCAGCAGCACCAGAGCCTCGTAGCGCGCGAAGGTCAGGCCGTACGGCTTGACTATCGCGTCGAGCTCCGCGAGCACGAGCTGGTGCGCGCGCATCAGCGACGTGACCGCGCGCATCGAGCTCGACTCGCCCCAGCGGTCCTGCCAGAGCTCGAAGGCCCGTTGGACCGGATCGAAGGAGAGCACCCCGACTCCTTATTCTTACCCGTCTCGGCTCAGCCCTCGAGCATGGCCCGGTCGCGCACCGCCCCGGTGGCCGCGGAGGTGGCCAGCAGCGCGTAGGCCTTGAGCGCGAGCGAGACCGGGCGGTCCCGGTCCTTCGGCTTGTAGCCGCCGCCGGCCTCGAGCGCGGCGCGCCGCTCGGCCAGCACCTCGGCCGGGACGTCCAGCTCCAGGGCGCGGGTGCGGATGTCGATCGAGACAGTGTCGCCCTCCTCGACCAGCGCGATGATGCCGCCGGCCGCGGCCTCCGGGGAGATGTGGCCGATGGACAGGCCGGAGGTGCCGCCGGAGAAGCGGCCGTCGGTGATCAGCGCGCACTTGGCGCCGAGGCCCTTGCCCTTCAGGAACGCGGTCGGGTACAGCATCTCCTGCATGCCCGGGCCGCCCTTCGGGCCCTCGTAGCGGATCACGACCACGTCGCCCGCGACGATCCGGTTGTTCATGATCGCCTCGACGGCCTGCTCCTGGCTCTCGAACACGCGCGCCGGGCCGCTGAAGGTCCAGATCTCCTCGGCCACGCCCGCGGTCTTCACGATGGCGCCGTCCGCGGCGAGGTTGCCCCAGAGCACGGCCAGGCCGCCGTCCTTGGTGTACGCGTGCTCGAGGTCGCGCACGCAGCCGTGCGCGGCGTCCACGTCCAGCTTGTCCCAGCGGTTCTCGGTGGAGAACGGCTCCGTGGTACGCACGCCGCCGGGCGCCGCGTGGTAGAGCTCGAGGGCCGCGGCCGACGGGTTCTCGGCGCGGATGTCCCACTCGTCCAGCCACTCGCCCAGCGACGGGGAGTGCACCGCGTGCACGCCCTCGTCGAGCAGGCCGGCGCGGCGCAGCTCGCCGAGGATCGCCGGGATGCCGCCGGCGCGGTGCACGTCCTCCATGTAATACGTCTTGTCGGCCGACGCGCGGTTCGGCGCGACCTTCACGATGCACGGGACGCGGCGCGAGGTCTCGTCGATCTCCTTGAGGCCGAAGCCGACGCCGGCCTCCTGGGCCGCGGCGAGCAGGTGCAGCACGGTGTTGGTCGAGCCGCCCATCGCCACGTCCATCGCCATCGCATTGCCGAATGCGGCGGGAGTGGCGATCGAGCGCGGCAGGACCGACTCGTCGTCCTTGGCGTAGTACCGCTCGGCCAGCTCCACCGCCAGCGAGCCGGCGCGCTCGAACAGCGCGCGGCGCTTGGCGTGCGTGGCGAGCACCGATCCGTTGCCGGGCAGGCCCAGGCCGAGCGCCTCGACCAGGCAGTTCATCGAGTTGGCGGTGAACATGCCGGAGCAGGAGCCACAGGTCGGGCACGCGGAGCGCTCGATGGTGCCGAGCGTGTCGTCGGAGACCTTCTCGTCGGCGGCGGCCGACATCGCGTCGATCAGGTCGAGCTTGTCGTAGGCGACGCCGTCGCGGATGTGCGCCTTGCCGGCCTCCATCGGGCCGCCGGAGACGAACACCGTCGGGATGTTCAGCCGCAGCGCGGCCATCAGCATGCCGGGGGTGATCTTGTCGCAGTTGGAGATGCACACGAGCACGTCCGCGCAGTGCGCGTTGACCATGTACTCGACGGCGTCGGCGATCAGCTCGCGGGAGGGCAGCGAGTAGAGCATGCCGCCGTGGCCCATGGCGATGCCGTCGTCCACGGCGATGGTGTTGAACTCCTTGGCCACGCCGCCGTTCGCGTGCACCGACTCGGCGACGATCTCGCCGACGTTGCGGAGGTGGACGTGGCCGGGTACGAACTGGGTGAAGGAGTTGGCGATCGCGACGATGGGCTTGCCGAAGTCCGCGTCCGTCATGCCGGTGGCGCGCCAAAGGGCGCGCGCACCCGCCATGTTGCGTCCGTGGGTGGAAGTCCGGGACCGCAGAGCCGGCATAGCGGATCACTCCGTTTCTGGTGGTGCCTTCGTCTGGTCGGCAGCGCCGCCGACTGCTCATGAGTCTCCCACCTCGTCCGCCGGTCGGGACAGCGGTTCCGGCATTCAAGATGCGAGACGGCGCGGCGCCTGGCTCCCCGGGACGCTACGGAGCGGCGTACGAGGCGGTCGGACGGCGGCGACGCGGGCGGCTCAGACGGCCGCTGTCGAGGCGGCGGCGACCGGCGCGGCCTCGTTCTTCACCGAGCGCTCGGCGAAGAAGGCGCCGGTCGGCAGCACGGACATGAGCAGGATCCAGGACAGCCGCTTGCCGGACCACTTGCGCTGGGTGTGGCCGTACGCGGCGATCATCACGTAGGCGATGAACAGCAGGCCGTGCAGCATGCCGAAGATCTGCACCGGCGTCTGCTGGTGCCCGAAGATCTGCAGTGGCACGGCGACGAGGAGCAGGATCAGGAACGAGACGCCCTCGGCGAGCGAGACCGGGACGAACAGGCGGGTGAAGGTGTCACGGGAAGTCATGGCCGACAGCTTACCGACATGTGGTCGGGAAAACCGACTCCGCGCGCGGGGAACGGGACGTAAGACGCGTCACACTGTGGGCGCGGACCTCTAGGCTGTACCGCATGGACTGGAGTAGGCGAGCATGCTCGCGACGGGGGCACGTCCTCTTCGAGCCGACGGAGCCCGAATACCTGTCCCAGGTGCGGGCCGACACGGGTCTCGGCACGGCCTGGCGCTGCCTGCGCTGCGGGGACTTCGTCCTCGACGTGCCGACCGAGACCGGCCCGGTGGCCGAGGCCCCGATGCCGCGCCGCGGGAAGGCGCTGCGCTCGCACTTCATCATGCGGCTGCTGGCGATCGAGCGGCTCTTCCGCTTCGTGCTGGTCGGCCTCGGCGCGTACGCGGTGTGGAGGTTCTCGAACTCGGAGCACGCGCTGCAGCTGCTGTTCGAGAAGAACCTGACCGTCTTCAAGCCGATAGCCCAGCACTACGGCTACGACCTGGACAACTCCTCGGTCGTCACGACGATCCGCAAGCTGTTCACCTACAAGCACTCCTCGCTCGACCTCGCGGCCGCGGCGCTGGCGCTGTACGCGGTGATCGAGCTGCTCGAGGCGATCGGCCTGTGGCTGGCCAAGCGCTGGGGCGAGTACTTCGCCGCGGTGGCCACGGCGCTGTTCCTGCCGATCGAGGTCTACGAGCTCTCCGATCACGCGACGAAGTTCAAGATCGCCACCTTCGCGCTGAACGTGCTCGCCGTGATCTACCTGGTCTGGGCCAAGCGCCTGTTCGGCATCCGCGGCGGCGGTAAGGCGTACGAGGCCGAGCTGACCAGCGAGTCGCTGCTGCACGAGGTCGAAGGCCCGGGCACGGCGCGAACCGGGCGGACCGAGTGGACCGAACGGACGGACCGGACCGAGCGGAACGGGATTGCGGCGGCCGGAGCCGGGCAGACCGGGGTCGGTACGGCGGGGGCCGGGTACGCCGGGGTCGGTACGGCCGGAGCCGGGTCGACCGGGGTCGGTACGGCCGGGGCCGGGTACGCCGGCGCCGGGTCGAACGGACGTGCTGCGGACCCGGCCGCACGGACCGCGCAGCTCCCGCTCGCGGATCCGGCGGCCGCGCAGGTCCCGATGGCCGAGCCGACGCCGCAGGTCTCCCCCGCGGAGCCGCCGGACGGGATTGTTCAAGCTTAAACAACTTCGCGTAAACTGGGAGACATGAGTACTACCCGCTGGCTGGACGAGACCGAGCAGGGGGCGTGGCGCGCCTGGCTCGAGGTCATGCGGCTGCTGCCCAACCATCTCGAGGACCGGCTGCACGAGCGGCACGGGCTGACCCTGACGGACTACCAGGTGCTGGTGGAGGTCTCGGAGTCGGCCGAGCACCGGCTGCGGATGACCGAGCTCTCGCACCGCACGCAGCTGTCCAAGAGCCGCCTGTCGCACCAGATCGGCCGCATGGAGCGGGCAGGCCTGGTGATCCGCACGCAGTGCCCCGAAGACCGCCGCGGCCAGTGGGCCGAGCTGACGGAACAGGGCTGGAGCGTGCTGCGCGAGGCCGCCCCGGCGCACGTCGCCGACGTGCGCGAGCTGTTCTTCGACACCCTCGACCCGCAGCAGGTCGCCGCGCTCGCCGTCGGCTTCCGCGCCGTCGCCGACAAGCTGGGCATGAACCCGGCCACCGGCTGCGCCAACGCGCGGGCGGAGGGGGCTTCGGCAAACGCGGCGGAAGCGTTGGATGCGGCGGATGCGGAAGTTGCGCCGGACGCTTCCGCCGCGGCGGAAGCGCGGTAGACGCGGGGCGGGCTGGGAATCAGCGGACGATGGCGGCCGAGGCCTGACGGTTGCCGGCTGACGGTTGCCGACTGACGCTGACGACTGACGCTGACGGCTGACAACCAGCCCTACCTACGTCGCCGACACTCCGCTGCGCTCCGCGCCGACTCCTACGTTCGGGCTTCTCCCGCC
>NZ_JAGSOH010000240.1 GCF_018139625.1 Actinospica acidithermotolerans
CGGCCGGGCGGGTGGCCGATCAGGCGGGCGACGGCTTGGGCGACGCCTGCCTGGTAGGCGCGGCTGACGGTGCCGATGCCGGCGGCGCGCATGGCGGTGCGGTCGGCGTTGGCCGGGGCCAGGCCGAGTTCGGCGGCGCGCAGCATTCCGGTGTCGGCGGCGCTGTCGCCGACGGCGAGCGCGACGGGCGTCGCGGGGTCGTCGAGCCGGCGGGTGAGGGCGAAGACGCCTTGGGTCTTGTCGAGGCCGACCGGCAGGAGGTCGGTTTGGGCGTCGCCGTCGACGGGGGTGACCTGGTGGCGAATGACGATGTCGTCGACGGTGGCGGGATCGAGGGCTTTGCGGCCGTGGCGGGTGCGGCGGTAGGCGCGGATGCAGGCGCGGTAGCGCTCGTCGATGCCGGTGCCGGGCCGGGCGGCGAGTTCGGCGGCGAGGGCGCGGTCATGGCCGGGGGCGAGGTATCCGGTTTCGCGGGTGGTGGCGTCGTAGTACGCGGCGCCGTATTCGGCGACGGCTCCGGGGAGCCGGTAGTTGGCGCAGCGGTCTTGGACGTCGGGGACGGGGCGGCCGGTGGCGAGCAGGACGCGGTAGCCGTGGGCGCGCAGCGCGCGCAGGGCGAGGGCGCCTGCCGGCGAGGTCATCGGGAAGCCGAGGAGGTCGGTCTCCAGGGTGCCGTCGAGGTCGAGGACGCAGAAGGGACCGGCGGGTTCGTCGTCGAGGTCGGCGAGGTAGAGGGCGGCGTAGAACTGCTGGACGGCGCGGTCCTGGACGCGCGCGGGCTCGAGGCCGGCGAGGCGGGCGTGTCCGGCGTGCTGCAGGCGGGCGATGTTCCAGCCGTGGACGACCTTGTAGACGCACCATCGGGCCGGGTCGATCCGGGTTCCGGTGGCCTGCCGGTAGCGGGCGAGGAGCTTGTCCTCGGCGTCGGGGTCGAGGATCGCGGCGGCGGCGAGGTCGAAGACGGGGTCGTAGTCGGCGAGGTCGAGGTGGCTGAAGGAGCCTTCGTCGAAGTCGGTCTTGTGCCAGCCGTCGGCGGTGGCGCGCCAGGTCCACGGGAGCATGCGTCCGTCGGTCAGGCAGGGCCGGTCGGCGTGGGTGAGCTGCCGCAGGATCGGGTCGACCAGGAGCGGGCGCAGCGGGGTGCCGAGGCGGCCGAGGGTGCCGGAGAGCAGGCGTGCCCCGATCTCCCAGGCGGGTTCGCGGCCGGTCAGGAGTGCGGCGCGATCCTCGGTGACGGGCAGGGCGCGGGCTCGGGCGGCGACGTAGTCGGCGAGCGTGTCGGGGGGCGGCGGCTGCGGCGCGGGTTCGGGGCCGACGGGATCGCGCGGGTCGCGGTCGCGCAGCAGGACGCCGTCGGCGAATCCGTGCACGTGCGGGACGGAGCCGGTCAGGGCGTCGGCGACGGCGAGGGCGTGGCGGCCGAGGTAGCCCAGGCCCGCGCCCTCGGCCACCAGCGGCAGCTGCTCGGGCCCGTGATCGGTGGCGATAGTGACCGTGAGGGGCACCGCGAGGTGGCCGAGGCGGGTGGGGATACCAGGGAGCGTGTCGCTGATCGCGAGGATCGGGGTGCCGGGCGGGAGCAGCCCGGGCAGGGTGCGGCGCAGGCCGGCGGTGCCGAGGCGGGCGCGGATGTCCCAGTCGGCGGCGGGCAGCACGATCGCCGGGTAGCGGGCGAGGTGCTTCGGGGTCTCGCAGCCTTCGAACGCGGCGAACGCGATCACGGTGCGGTCCGCGGGGAATCCGGCGTGTCCGGCGGCGCGGGCGATGCGGGCGAGGGAGCGGCCGCTGGCGGGCGGGTCGTCGAGTACGACGACGATGCCGCCGGAGTGGCGGATGCGGTCGAGGGTGCGGGTCTCGCCGGGCATGAGGCGTTCGCCGGGGCGGATGGTGCGTGCGGTCACGTCGCGGTAGCCGAGTGCGCGGGCGCGGGCGGCGGCGAGGGGGGCGAGATAGCTGCCGGAGGTGCGGGCGCCGAGGATCAGCAGGGGCCTGGCGCGGTCCGGGTAGCGGGCCGCGAACCGGTCGATGAGCTCGTCGATGTCGCGCGGGTGCTGGTCGAAGCTCCGGAAGCAGGTCGGCGGGCGCAGCACGGCGCCGGCCAGGAGGCGTGCTGCGCGCTGCGGGACGTGCTCGCCGAGCGCGGCAAGCGCGCCGTCGAGGCGCGGGTTTCCGGCGTCGAGGTCGGCGAGCGCGCCGTCGAGGCGCGGGTTTCCGGCGTCGAGGTCGGCGAGCACTGCGATCAGGATGCGGAGCCGGGAGCGCCAGTGCGCGAGTTCCCGGTGCGCTGGAGTGAGTCCGCGTACGGCGGCGACAGCGTCCAGGCTGCGCAGTGCAGTGCGGCCGGGGGCACCGTGGGCGTCAACTTCGAGGTGGTCGGCGGTGCGGCGGGCGAGGCCGGCGGTCGCGCGTTGGACGTCTTCGACGATCTGGTCGATGCCGCAGGCGGCGAGGTAGGCGTCGAGCACGTCGCCGTCGGCGGCGGCGGTGTGCAGGCGGGCGAGGAGTTCGGGGACGGTGGCGTGCAGGTCCGGGACGGGGGGCTGCACGTGCGCGCGCTGCCCGGCTCGGGCGGCGTTCTCGGCGTTCTCGACGTGCTCGGCGTTCTCGGCGTCCTCGGCGTCCTCGGCGTCCTCGGCGTTCTCGGCGTCCTCGGCGTGCTCGGCGTCTCCGGGGGCATCTGGATCGGCGTGGACCGCGGCGGTGGTCCGGCCGGTGTGCAGGCGGCCGACGGCGTATCCGGTGCCGGTGACCGCGACGCCGGCCAGCAGGGCGGGGATCGTCGCGGGACTCGGTCCGCTCCCCCGCCTTCCGGGTCCGGGCAGCGCGTCGAGGACGGCGTGCGGGATCGTCGAGCTCAGGTACGCGCGTTCGCTGGCCAGGCCGGGGGCGGTGCCGGTGCGCCGGGTCATCGCGGCCTTCGACAGGCCCTCGGAGTAGCAGCGTGCGCGGAAGTACTCCCAGGTGGCGCGCCGGTCGGGGACGTGGTGGCGGACGGAGGCGGCCGGGTCGTAGAGCAGCAGGCCGTCCGGGTGGCGTTCGGCGGCGCGGATGCACAGTTCGGTCTCCTCGCAGCCGAGGGGGCGGGTGCCGATGCGGCCGAGGTCGGTGTCGAAGCCCCCGCATTCGTCCAGGACGGCGCGGCGGAAGGACATGTTGGCGCCGAGGAGGTTGCGCACGGGGGCGCTCCGGGCCCCCGTCCAGCCGGACCACGCGCAGTCCCGCGGCCAGCTTGCCGACGGAGCGCCCCGAGCTGACCGTCTCGCACACCAGGGGATAGCCGATCGCGACCAGCAGCAGCGAGACGATG
>NZ_JAGSOH010000241.1 GCF_018139625.1 Actinospica acidithermotolerans
TTCTCGGTCACGGCGGGGTCCTTCGGGGAGGGGGAGTCTGCTTCGGGCCGCGCGGCTCGGGCCGCGGGGCGGGTCAGGCCGCGGAGCCGACGGCGGCGAGGACCTGCTCACGGCGCGGCACGCCGCCGGCGCGGGCGGTCTCCCGGCCGGAGGCGTCGAGCACGAGCGTGGTCGGGGTGCGCAGGATGCCGAGCTCGCGCACGAGCTCGAGGTGGGCCTCGGCGTCGAGGTCGTAGTGGGCGACGCCGTCGACGTCCTCGGCGACCTTCGCGAGCACCACGCGGGTGGCCCGGCAGGGGGCGCAGAACGCGGAGCTGAACTGCACGAGCGTGGCCCGCGCGCCGAGCGGGCCGCCGAGCGCCGGCTCGCCCAGCGGCGCGGCCTCGGCGGTTCCGGCGTCTGCGGCGCGGGGTTCACGGGCGCGCATGACGCCGTCCGTGCGCTTGCGCCACAGGCCGAAGGCGCTCGCGGCGAGCAGCACGAGCACGGCGATGAGCAGACCGGAGTTCACGGTGTCCGTCCAGGGGGGATGCAGTGGGGCTGGCCAGGGGTGCGGGATGCGCGGAGCGGGGGCTCATCGGCAGGGCGGACAGGAGGCCGACCCCACCCGGCCGTAGTCGATGTGCCCGCGGCGGACCAGCGGCACGGCGCGACTACGGACTGACTGCATGCTCCCGATGATAACTCCTGGTCACCGCGTCGGCCAAGGCCGGGCCGGCGGCGGCCCGCGCCGGGTTGCCCGCTCCGCCCGTTAGTTATACGCTCTTAATAGTTCTAATAGCGAAACTAACTGGTAACTGGGGGAGCCATGCCGGACCTCTCACCGAAGCGGCGCAACCTCGTCCTCGCGATCTGCTGCATGAGCCTGTTCATCGTCGGCCTTGACGTGACGATCGTGAATGTCGCGCTGCCCACCATCGAGACCGACTTCCACACGCAGCTCACCGACCTGCAGTGGATCATGGACGCGTACACGCTCGTGCTCGCCTCCTTCCTGATCCTGGCCGGCTCGACCGCGGACCGGCTCGGCCGCAGGCGGATATTCCGCACCGGGCTGCTGCTGTTCACCCTCGGCTCGCTGATGTGCTCGATCGCCCCCTCGCTCGGCTGGCTGGTGACCGCGCGCGTCCTGCAGGCCCTCGGCGGCAGCATGCTCAACCCGGTGGCCCTGTCGATCGTGACGAACACGATCACCGACGCGAAGGAGCGCGCGCGGGCCATCGGCGTGTGGGGCGCCGTGTTCGGCCTGTCGATGGCGCTCGGCCCGGTGATCGGCGGCGCGCTGGTCTCCGCGGTCGGCTGGCGGGCGATCTTCTGGGTGAACGTGCCCGTCGGCATCGCCGCCCTCGTCCTGACGACCGTGTTCGTGCCCGAGTCCAAGGCGCCGCGCGCCCGCCGCGTCGACCCGGTCGGCCAGGTCCTGGTGATCCTGGCGCTGGCGTCCTCGACCTCCGCGATCATCGAGGGCCCGCGGCACGGCTGGGGCAGCGCCCTGATCATCGGCCTGTTCGCCGTCGCGATCCTCTCGGTCGGCTTCCTCATCCGGTACGAGAACCGGCGCGAGGAGCCGCTGATCGACCCGCGGTTCTTCCGCTCCATGCCGTTCTCCGGCGCCACGGTCATCGCGGTCTCCGCGTTCCTGTGCCTGTCCGGTTTCCTGTTCCTCAACGCCCTGTACCTGCAGGACGAGCGCGGCTTCTCGGCCGTCAAGACCGGCCTGGTGACGCTGCCGATGGCCGCCTCCAACATGGTCCTCTCCCCCGTCTCGGGGCGGATCGTCGGCTCGCGCGGCCCGCGCCTGCCGCTGGTCGGCGCCGCGGTGTTCCTGTTCCTGGCCGCGGTGCTGATGACCACGTTCACCGCGACGACGTCGCTGGGGGTGGTCGCGATCGCGTACGTGCTGATGGGTGTCGGCTTCGGGTTCGTCAACGCGCCGATCACGAACACGGCGGTCTCCGGGATGCCGCGCTCGCAGGCCGGCGTCGCGGCGGCGGTCGCCTCGACGAGCCGTCAGGCGGGCAGCTCGCTCGGCGTCGCGATCTTCGGCTCGATCCTGGCGTCGGGCACGTTCACGCACGCGAGCCACGTGTGCTGGTGGGTGGCCGCGGCCTGCGCCGTGCTGATCGGCGTCCTCGGTATCATCACGACCGGGCGCGCGGCCAAGGCGAGCGCCGCCCGTACGGCGGCGATCTTCGCGCCGTCCGAGGGGGCGGCGCGGGTGACGGTGGGACAGGCGGCATCATGAGCACGGGCATCGACACCGGCCGGGACCAGGACCTGCGGCTGGTCTGGGACCGGATCCGCACCATGGTCTACGACGACAACCGGCGCGCCGAGGTCTCGGCCGAGGTCGGCCTGAGCTTCGTGAAGGTCAAGGCGCTGCGGCGGCTGCTGGCGCGGCCGATGCCGATGCGCGAGCTGGCCGCGCAGCTGGTCGTGGACAAGCCGTACATGACGCAGGTCGTGGACGCGCTCGAGCAGCGCGGCCTGGTGGTGCGCACGGTGGACGCGCGCGACCGGCGCTGCCGGATCGTCTCGCTGACCGAGGCGGGCCGGGCGACGGCGGAGCGCTCGGAGGAGATCCTCACCCGTCCGCCGGCGATCCTGGCCGGGCTCTCCGACGAGGACCTGGGCCAGCTGACCCGGATCCTGATGTCCCTGCCGGCCACCGGGGACGGCGAGCCGTCCTGACCCGGCCCGGCCCGGCCGGTCCCGTAGCCGCGTGCCGCCGCGGCGCCGGCATCACCGTCCGCGGTGCCGGATGCGGGCGATGCTGACCGGCACGATCGCGATGACGAACACGACGAGCACCGTGCTGAGACGCCTGAACGGCACGGTGTGGACCCTTGCCGCGGCCGGCGCGATCAGCGGCGTCGGCGAGGCCGGCTTCGGGCTCGGGCGCGGCGCGGTCGGGGTGGGCGTCGCCGAGGGTGCGGGCGGTGCCGGGGCAGCCGGCACGACGCGCGGTGCCGGTT
>NZ_JAGSOH010000242.1 GCF_018139625.1 Actinospica acidithermotolerans
GGTAACTACGGCCGGGGAGACGGGCAAGTACGACGGGACTTGGCAGGCAGTGCGACATGTGACATTTTACTGTCGTGGAGTTGCCGAGGGAGTGCGATCTGGTGGTCGTCGGCGCCGGGATGACCGGTGCGGCGTGCGCCTGGTATGCCGCGAGGGCCGGGCTGCGGGTCGCGGTCGTGGACCGGGGCGCGGTCGCGGGCGGGACGACGGGGGCCGGCGAGGGCAACCTGCTCGTCTCGGACAAGGAGCCGGGGCCCGAGCTGGATCTCGCGATGCTCTCGACGCGGTTGTGGCGCGAACTGGCCGAGGAGGCGGGATTCGCGGCGGACATCGAGTACGAGGCGAAGGGCGGCCTCGTCGTGGCGGCGCGGCCGGAGGGCTTCGCAGCGCTCGAAGCGTTCGCGCAGGAGCAGCGTCGCTCGGGGGTCGAGGCGGAGTCCGTGGCGGCGGACGCGCTTCCCGGGCTGGAGCCGCATCTCTCCCGGCTGCTGGCCGGCGGCTTCTACTATCCGCAGGACGCGCAGGTGCAGCCGGCGCGGGCCGCGGCGCTGCTGATCCGCGACGCGCGGCGGATGGGGGCGACCCTGCACACGGGCACGACCGTCACCGGCCTGACCCGAGGCGCGGGCGGCGAGGTCACCGGCGTGGTGACCGATCGCGGCACGCTGCGCGCCTCCTGGGTGCTCAACGCGGCGGGCACGTGGGGCAGCGAGATCGCGAAGCTCGCGGACGTCCGTCTTCCTGTTCTGCCGCGGCGCGGATTCGTCCTGGTCACCGAGCCCCTCCCCCGGCTCGTGCGGCACAAGGTGTACGCGGCGGACTACGTCGCCGACGTAGCCAGCAGTTCGGCCGCGCTCCAGGCCTCGGCGGTCGTCGAGGGCACGGCGGCCGGGCCGGTGCTGATCGGGGCGAGCCGCGAGCGCGTCGGGTTCGACCGGACCTTCTCCCTCGAGGTCGCGCGGCTGCTGGCGCGGCGGGCGATCGAGCTGTTCCCGGCGCTGGCGCACGTCAGGGTCATGCGAAGCTATCTCGGGTTCCGGCCGTACCTGCCGGACCACCTGCCCGCGATCGGGCCCGACCCGCGGGCGCCGGGTCTCGTGCACGCGTGCGGACACGAAGGCGCGGGTATCGGCCTGGCTCCGGCGACCGGGCATCTCATCAGCCTTCTTCTCACCGGGCAGCGGCCCGAACTGGATGTGGCGCCGTTCCGGCCGGAGCGCTTCACGGACGAGCGCTTCGCGGACGAGAAAATCGCCGACGACGGATCCACGGACGGCGAAATCGCGGACGAAGGAGCGGTGGACGCATGACGCGCGCGGGCAAGAGGCGGCGCACTCCCCTGGCGCTCGTCGAGGCGCAGCCCGAACCGGCGTTCCGGGTGGCGTTCGACGGCCGCACCCTCGACGCGCTGCCCGGCCAGACGGTCGCGGCCGTGCTCTGGTCCGCGGGGATCGCCTCCTGGCGCACGACGCGGGTGGACGGGCGGCCGCGCGGTGTGTTCTGCGGGATCGGCGCGTGCTTCGACTGCCTGGTGACGGTGAACGGCGTGCCGAATCAGCGTGCGTGCCTGGTGCCCGCGCGGCCCGGCGATGCGATCACGACTCAGCGGGGTGACGGCCATGACCCGGTATGACCTGGCGGTCGTCGGCGCGGGGCCGGGCGGTCTCGCGGCCGCGCTGACGGCTGCGGACGGCGGCCTGCTGGTCGCGCTGATCGACGGCGCACCGGAGGCGGGAGGCCAGTTCTACCGACAGACGGCGCGCCGGCTGCGCGCGCGGCGGCCGGAGCGGCTGCATCACGCGTGGTCGACGTGGACGTCGCTGCGTGACCGGCTCGCCGATCACCGGTCGGCGGGCCGGATCACGTTCCTGACGGAGCGGCACGTGTGGAGCGTCGAGCCGGGCGACGGTGCCGAGGCGGCGGAGCCGGGCGGCTTCCGCATCCACGCGCTGGTCGGCCCCGAGCAGACGACCTCGGAGACGGTGGCGGCGAGCGGGCTCGTCCTCGCGACCGGCGGTTACGAGCGCGTGCTGCCGTTCCCCGGGTGGACGCTGCCCGGCGTGCTGACGGCGGGCGGCGCGCAGGCGATGCTGAAGGCGGGCCTCGCGCTGCCGGGTCGTCGCGTGGTCGTCGCCGGATCGGGGCCCTTGCTGCTGCCGGTCGCCTCGGGACTGGCCGCCGCGGGCGCCGATGTCGCAGGGCTCTACGACTCCTCCGATCCCCGCGCGTTCGCCCGGCACGCTGCCGCGCTCGTCCGCAACGGCGAGAAGCTGATCGAGGGCGCGGGCTACGCGGCTCGACTTACCCGGCACGGCGTGCGCATCCGGTTCCGGCACTCGATCACCGCCGCGCACGGCGAGGACCGGGTGGAAGCCGTCACCCTCGCGGGGCCGGACGGACGTGAGCGGCGGATCGCGTGCGATGCGCTGGCCGTGAGCCACGGGATGCTGCCGCACACGGAGATCGCGCAGACGCTCGGCGCCCGGCTCGCCGCCGACGGCTCGGTCGCCGTCGACACGGAGCAGCGCACCGGCGTCGAGAACCTGTGGGCGGCCGGCGAGACGACCGGGATCGGCGGCGCGTCGCTGTCGCAGGCCGAGGGCGAGATCGCCGGACGCTCGGCCGCCGCGCGGCTGCGCGATCGGGCGCCGGCCGGCCTCGCCGCGAAGCAGACCAGGCGGCGCCGGCTCACCGCGTTCGCCGAGGTGATTCAGACCACGTACACGGACCCGGCGGACTGGGAACGCCGCGTCACGGATGAGACGGTGCTCTGCCGCTGCGAGGAGGTCACCGCGGCGTCCGTGCGCGAATCGGTCTCCGACCTCGGCGCCACCGACCTGCGCACCGTCAAGCTTCTGACACGCGCGGGCATGGGCTGGTGCCAGGGACGCATCTGCTCGCCCGGCGTCGCGGGCGAGCAGATGCGTCCCTGGCACCAGCCCATGCC
>NZ_JAGSOH010000243.1 GCF_018139625.1 Actinospica acidithermotolerans
GTACGTAGCCGGGGCGGGGGCGAAGCGTCGTTGAACCGTTCACGCAGTCTTCCACGCGTGTGCGGATCGTATTCGGGAACTGCCGTGCCTCCGGGTGGCCCCGGCTACGTACGGTGCATTACGCTCGCTGACTGTGAATCGGGGACGGAATGCACACCGTGAAACGGGGGCTTGCACATGGGTTTTCTGGAAGACATCGAGGACGTCACCGGCCTGCTGAACTCGCTCAACGGCTTTCTGCGGGACGCCGGCCTCGGCAACGTCGTCGAGGAGCTGGAGCGCCTGGCCGACCAGGCCGGCCGGCTCAAGCAGGAGCTGGCCGCCGCGGCCTCGTCCACGCACTGGACGGGTGCCGCGGCGGACGGCTTCCGAGCGCGCGCACGGCAACGGGAGGACGAGGTCGCGGTGCTCGTCGCCGCGCTCGATTCCGCGCATTCCGCGGTCGGCGCCGCGTATGCCGTCGCAGGCATCTTCTAAACAGCGAGAATCAGCCATCAGGTATCAGGGGTGAGGGAGGAAATGGCCGCGAGTGACCAGTACCAGGTAGACATCGCGTCGGTGAAGGCCCTGATTCAGGCCTGGCAGAAAGGCTCCGGCGAGCTCGCCGCGATCTCGACACAGCTGTCGCAGATCCATGGGCAGCTGATGAGCAGCATCCCGAGCGCGCTGTTCGAGGGACTGCTCGGCGAGGTGCCGCTCGCGGAGAGCTTCGCGAAGGTCGCTGCCGCCGCGTCCACCGCGAAGCAGGTCGCGCAGGGGCTGGAGAACGACACGCTCTCGCTGGACGCGAACCTCGCGGCGTACGTCGAGACCGAGGCGTCGATCGAGGCCAAGCTCCGGTCGATCAAGAACCACCAGGGCGGTGTCACCTCGCCGCACGGCACGACGCACCCGTCCGGGGGAGGTCACGGCGGCAGCGGCTCGTCGCGTCACGGGCCGCACCACGGCTCGCACCACGGCTCGTCGCCGGGGAGCGGCGGCGGATCGGGCTCCGGCCGCGGCACGCAGCCGCCGGGGCCCGCGCAGTACGCCAACCAGGCGCAGGTCGAAAGCTGGATCGACCAGGCCTTTCAGGCTCTCGAGGCCAGCGGCGTGCCCGCGGGCGAGCTCGACAAGGCCGGCGTCCTGCTGATCATCGAGCACGAATCCAGCGGCAACCCGAACGCCATCAACAACTGGGACAGCAACGCCAAGGCGGGCGACCCGTCGCGCGGCCTGATGCAGGTCATCGGGACGACGTTCGACGAGTACAAGCTGCCCGGGCACAGCGACATCTACAACCCGGTGGACAACATCATCGCGGGGGTCCGGTACGCGCTGTCGCGGTACGGGTCGATCCAGAACGTCCCCGGCGTCAAGAGCGTGGACAGCGGAGGAAGCTACGTTGGGTACTAAACCGCTTCGAGCGGTCGGGGGACTGGCCGGAGTCACGCTGCTCACGGCCGCGGCGTTGGCCGGATGCTCGAACAACGGAGGCTTGAGCGCGTCGAGCGGCACGCGGTCCGGCGGCGCCGGGAGCGCGTCGGCCGGCACCTCGGCTGCGGCAGGCCCGTCCGCGTCCGCGAACAGCACTGCCACGCCCTCGAACGGAACCGGCCCCGGGTCGTCGGCCGCGATCCCGACCGCGGCGTGGATACCGGCCTCCGCGATCCCGCTCTACGCGCACTACCACTGGTCCTCGCCGTCGCGCGTGGCCAAGTCGGTGAAGGCCCCGGTGCTGAGCGCCGTGCAGGACTGCCAAGTGCCACTCAGCAGCTCCGACCAAGCCGAGCTCGGCGCGTTCCCCGCGGCCCAAGCCGAACTCGCACCGACCACCGGCGCCACCGGGGGAGAGGATGACTGGGCGGCTCAGGAGACCATCCTGGCCACGAACGACACCGATTCCGGCGACGTCCAGGGCGTCTACAACCTGTACACGGACCTCGTCGCCGACCTCGCCAAGTGCGCGAACACCGCATCCGGAGCGAAGGTCACGGTGGCACTGAGCCAGGGCGCCGAGTACGCGGCGACGATCACCGTCCCGACGTCCACCGGCTCGACAATGACGTGGCACGAGTACCTCGCCGCGCCGTACGGGTACCTCGTCGAGCTGTCCGTCTACGTTGCTCCGTACGCGGGCGACAAGCCCGGCGCGTCCTGGGACGGGACGTCGGCGGCCACGGTGCTGAGCTCGCTTCAGTCAGGACCCTGCTCGGTGACGAATCTCTGCTGAGATCGGGCGGGATCCGCCGACCTCGGCCGGGAAGGATAACCCGCACGGATGACGATGAGGCCGTATGGATGGCGATGGGACCGTACGGGGGCATGGCGCCATACGGATGGCGATGGGGCCGTGCGGACGACCATGGGGCGCACGGATGGCGATGCAGCCGCCTCGACGATGCTGAGGCCGCCCAGATGACGCTCAGGCCGCGCGAGCGCTTCCCCGGCTGCCCGGGTCACCTGCCGGTCGACCGCCGGTCAGCCGCCGGTCGAGTGGGCGGCGACGAGCCCGAGGATGAGGCTGATCGCGACCAGCGCGTATCCGGCGCCCAGCAGGTACAGCGTGCCCTTGCGCAGGAAGGCCGCGACGATCGCGATCAGGGCTGCGGCGACCGGCGAGATCACCAGCGGAAGGACGTAGCTCACCATCGGCTCGTGGCCGGTGCCGTTCGCCTGCAGACCTGCCGCGAAGCAGCCCGCCGCGCCGGCCACCGCGAGCAGCGGCAGCAGTATCGCGGCCCAACTCACCGAGCGTCCGCTCTCCACCTGAGCTTCCATGCAAAATCGCTCTCTCGTTCGGGTGGAAAGTATCGTACGCTTGGCGCTCGCGTCGCGCAGAGCCGACGTCATTCGCAGCAAGGGGGAAACCGTCGTGACCGAGCCGGACCTGCCCGCTCCCGGGCCCGCCTCCGGGGCTCCCGACCCCTGGCAGTCCGTGCCCGCCGGCGGCC
>NZ_JAGSOH010000244.1 GCF_018139625.1 Actinospica acidithermotolerans
ATGATCGTGCGGCGGTCATGGCGGCGGGGAAACGCCCGGTCCCATCCCGAACCCGGAAGCTAAGCCCGCCAGCGCCGATGGTACTGCAAGGGGGACCTTGTGGGAGAGTAGGACGCCGCCGCGCTACTTGTGCAGTACACGATGAGCCCCAGGCCGTGACGGTCTGGGGCTCATCGTGTTTTCCGGGCCCGTAGCACGGCAGGACGCTGCGGAGCCCAGTGGTCTGCACCTGTCCGCGATCGTGAATGTCACGTCGTGGGCGTGGTCAGGATGCTGCGGCGGGTGCGCGCTCAGCTTACGGATGGAGTGGGGCGTGGGGATGCCGGTGCAGCGGTTAGAGCCGGCCCTGGGCCTTGAGGGCTAGGTAGCGGTCGGCCAGGGCGGGTGCGAAGTCGAGGGGGACGGCGTCGACGACGTCTACGCCGATGCGGGAGAGTTCGTCGGCGGTGCGGCGGCGGACGCTGAGGGAGAGTTCGGCGGACGCGGCGGCGAAGACGGCGTTGGCGCTGCCGCGGGCGCTGGCGAGTTCGGCGATGCGCGGGTCGGCGACCGAGGCGAGGATGACGGTGTGCTTGCGGGTCAGCTGGCGGAGCTCGGGGAGCAGGCCCTCGTTGATGGAGGCGGTGTCGAGGCTCGTCAGCATCACGATCAGGGACCTGCGGCGTACGCGGCCGAGGAGGTGGCGGGTGAGGCCGGCGCCGTCCAGTTCGACGAGTGCCGGTTCGAGGGTGGCCATGGTGTCGCTGAAGACGGCGAGGGTGCGGCCGGGGAGAGCACCGGTGACGGACGCGCGCAGGTCGTCGTCGTACGCGAGGAGGTCCACGCGGTCGCCGGCGCGGGTGGCGACGGCGGTGAGGAGCAGGGCGGCGTCCATGGCGGAGTCGAGCTTCGGCTCGTCGCCTACGCGGCCTGCGGAGGTGCGACTCGTGTCCAGCACGATGACGACGTGCCGGTCGCGTTCGGGACGCCAGGTTCGCACGACGACGTCGTTGCGGCGGGCGGTGGCGCGCCAGTCGATGGAGCGCACGTCGTCGCCCATCACGTATTCGCGCAGTGAATCGAATTCGCTGCCCTGACCGCGTACGAGGACGGGGCTACGGCCGTCGGTTTCGCGCAGCTGCAGCAGCCGGGACGGCAGGTGCTTGCGGCTGTGGAACGGCGGCAGGACGCGCACGCGCCACGGGACCTCGCGGGAAACCTGACGTCCGGCCAGGCCGAGGGGGCCGATCGAGCGGACGGTGACGAGGTCGGGCCTGCGGTCGCCGCGTCGGGACGGGGTGAGGACCGTGTCGATGCGTTGGGCGGCGCCGGGGGCGAGGTCGATCGCGTGGCGAGGCTCAAGGGGCGTGTGGAGGGGAACGTCGCCGATGCCCCGCCCGGGCTCTGGGGAAGCGGAATGATCACCGATGGGTGGGACGGCGGGGGCGTAGACGCCGTTACCGGCGCTGGGGGGCCAGGCGTCGCGGAGCACGCCGGTGAGCGGCTTACGGCCGGTGTTGCGGATGAACATGCTGACGCGAACCTGGGTGCCCAGACGGGCGGTGGTGTCGCCCTGGCGGTCGAACTCCAGGTCCTGTGGCCGGCCGCACTGCGCGAGGTCCAGGGCGATGCCGGCGCCTAAGACTGCCTCGAAGGCGGCTACGCAAAGCAGGCCGGGGACGTGCAGGAGTCCGGAGGTCGCCGCCACGACAACGCTGCCGATGCCCGCCGCCAGTCCGGCGCGCCCGGTAAGCACGACGCCTTTCAACGCGGCGCGGCTGCCCGCTCGCCCTCCGGGACCGACACCTGTACCGCCACCGAAGGCGTCGGCTGTGATGCTGCTCCCGCCGCCAGTACTGACGGTCCCGGCTGCGGTGCCGGTCGCACCGCCGGTACCGCCGGTCGCGCTCGGTCCGAGGGCGCTGAATGCTGCGCCGGTACTGAGGGCCCCGGCTGCGGTGCCGGTCGCGCTGCCGGGGCCGCCGGTCGCGCTCGGTCCGACGGCGCCCAAAGCTGCGCCGGTGCTGACCGTCCCGGCTGCGGTGGCGTTCGCGGCGCCGGTACCGCCGGGTGCGCTCGATGCGAGGGCGCCAAAAGCTGCGCCGGTGCTGACCGTCCCGGCTGCGGTGCCGGTCGCGGCCCCGGTACCGCCGGGCGCGCTCGGTCCGACGGCGCTGAACGGTGCGCCGGTGCTGACGGTCCCGGCTGCGGTATTGCTTCCGCCGCCGGTGGCGGCAGGCGCGCCGCTGCCGGAAGCTCCGGTCGTGGCGCTGGACCCGCCGGCGCTCCCGCTGGCGTCGGCGGGAGCGCCGTCCACGCCTGCCGCGCCTGCCGCGCCTGCCGCGCCCGTCTCGTCGTTGGCGGGGGTGTGCGCAGTCACCGGGGGACGACCACGGCGGCGAGGATCGAGTCGAGGACCGAGTCGGCCGAGACGCCCTCCAGCTCCATCTCGGGGCGCAGTCGGACGCGGTGCCTCAGCACGGGCTTGGCCAGGGCCTTGACGTCGTCGGGCAGCAGGTAGTCGCGGCCGGAGAGCCAGGCCCAGGCGCGGGAGGCCTGGAGCAGGGCGGTGGCGCCTCGGGGGGAGACGCCGACGTCGAAGGCGGTGGAGGCGCGGGTGGCGCGGACTAGGTCTGCCACGTAGGCGATGACCTCCGGAGCCACGGTGACCTGGCGTACGGCGTCGCGGGCCACGGCCAGCTGCTCGGGGCCGGCGACCGGTTTCACGCCCGCGGCCTGCAGGTCACGGGGGTCGAAACCGGCGGCGTGGCGCTGCAGGACGGCGATCTCCTCGTCGCGCGAGGGGAGCGGGAGGACGAGCTTGAGCAGGAAGCGGTCGAGCTGCGCCTCGGGGAGCGGGTAGGTGCCCTCGAACTCGAGCGGGTTCTGGGTGGCGGCCACGAG
>NZ_JAGSOH010000245.1 GCF_018139625.1 Actinospica acidithermotolerans
CGTCGACGGGCACGAACTCGCTGGCCTGCCGGTTGCCGAGGGTGATGGTGCCGGTCTTGTCGAGCAGCAGGGTGTTGACGTCGCCGGCGGCCTCGACGGCGCGTCCGGACATGGCCAGCACGTTGCGCTGCACGAGCCGGTCCATGCCCGCGATGCCGATCGCGCTCAGCAGCGCGCCGATCGTGGTCGGGATCAGGGCGACGGTCAGGGCGACGAGGATGACCAGGGACTGGGGGGCGCCGGCGAAGTACGCGAAGGGCTGGAGGGTGACGACCGCGAGGACGAACACGATCGTGAGGGAGGCGAGCAGCACGTTCAGCGCCAGCTCGTTCGGTGTCTTCTGCCGGGCGGCGCCCTCGACCAGCGCGATCATCCGGTCGATGAACGTCTCGCCGGGCTTGGTGGTGATCTTCACGACGATCTCGTCGGACAGCACCCGGGTGCCGCCGGTCACCGCGGACCGGTCGCCGCCGGACTCGCGGATCACGGGCGCGGACTCGCCGGTGATGGCCGACTCGTCCACCGAGGCGACGCCCTCGACGACGTCGCCGTCGCCGGGGATGATCTGGCCGGCCGTGACCACGACGTGGTCCCCGAGCGTCAGCTCGGTCGCCGAGATCTGCGTCTCGGGCCCGCGCACACCGATGGCGCCTTTGACGCCGGGCTCCCAGGAGGCGATGCGGCGGGCGGTGGTGGAGGTCTTGGTCTTGCGCAGCGTGGCGGCCTGCGCCTTGCCGCGGCCCTCGGCCACCGCCTCGGCGAGGTTGGCGAACAGCACCGTCAGCCACAGCCACACGGTGATCGTCCACGCGAAGATCGACGGCTTCTCGATCGCGGAGAACGTGGTCAGCGCCGAGCCGACCTCGACCACGAACATGACCGGGTTCTTCAGCTGCACGCGCGGGTCGAACTTCTTCGCCGCGTCCGGCAGCGCCTTGTAGAGCATCGTCGGGTCGAGCAGACCACCGCCGATCCGGCGGGTCTCCTTGACCGCGTCAGCAGGGGTAGTGGCAGACATTTACTTCAGTCCTTCCGCCAGCGGGCCGAGCGCCAGCGCCGGGAAGTAGGTGAGGCCGACGACGATGAACACCACGCCGGTCAAAAGGCCCGCGAACAGCGGGGTGTGGGTCTTGAGGGTGCCCACCGACGCGGGGGTGTGGCGCTGCCTGGCCAGCGATCCGGCCAGCGCCAGCACGAAGACCATCGGCAGGAACCGGCCCAGGGTCATCGCGATACCGCCGGTGGTGTTCCAGAAGTCGGTGTTGCCGTTCAGGCCGGCGAACGCGGAGCCGTTGTTGTTCGCCATCGACGTGAACGCGTACAGCACCTCGGAGAAGCCGTGCGGGCCGCTGTTGTTCATCGAGTTGCGCGCGCTCGTGCTCGCCATCGCGATACCGCTGAAGATCAGCGCGACCGACGGGGTGGCCAGGATGTACAGGGCCGCGTACTTCATCTCCGCCGGGCGGATCTTCTTGCCCAGGTACTCCGGGGTGCGCCCGACCATCAGGCCCGCGATGAACACCGTCACGATCGCCAGGATCAGCATGCCGTACAGGCCCGAGCCGGTGCCGCCCGGCGCGATCTCGCCGAGCATCATGTCGAAGATCGCCGTGCCGCCGCCCAGGGCCGAGTACGAGTCGTGCATCGAGTCGACCGCGCCGGTGGAGGTCAGCGTCGTGGAGGTGGCGAACAGCGCGCTGCCCGGGATCCCGAACCGCACCTCCTTGCCGTTCATCGACGAGCCGGCCACCGCCAGCGCCGAACCCCAGTGCCGCTCCTCCATCCACGTCATCGTGGCCGCGGAACCGGCCCAGATCACGCCCATCACGCCGGCGATGACGTAGCCCTGCCTGTGCGAGCCGACCATCTTGCCGAAGGTGCGCGGCAGCGAGAAGCCGATGCACAGCAGCAGGTAGATCTCCAGCCAGTTCGTGAACCCGTTCGGGTTCTCGAACGGGTGCGCGGAGTTCGCGTTGAAGATCCCGCCGCCGTTCGTCCCCAGCTCCTTGATCACCTCCTGCGAGGCCGTCGCACCGGTGTAGAGCGGGCCGGAGCCCCCGGTCAGGGTGTGCACCGTCGCCAGGTGGCTCGCAAGCTCCTGCGGGATGCCCGCGGCGATCAACACGATGCCGAACACGATCGAGAACGGCAGCATCAGCCGCACGATCAGGCGCGTCAGGTCCACCCAGAAGTTGCCCACCCGGTCGGTCTGGGTGCGCGTGAACCCGCGGATCAGCGTCGCGACCACCGCGATGCCCACCGCCGCCGAGACGAAGTTCTGCACCGCCAGACCCGCGAACTGCGCGGTGTAGCCCAGCGCGGACTCACCCGCGTAGTTCTGCCAGTTCGTGTTCGTCACGAACGACGAGGCCGTGTTGTACGCCAGGTTCGCCTGCATCGCCGGCATGCCCAGCGAGAGCATCAGATGATCCTGAAGGCGCAGGATCGCGTAGAGCAGGAGCACACCCACCACGGAGATCGCCAACACCGAGCGGATGTAGACCGGCCAGGTCTGATCCGCATCGGCGTCGACACCCATCAGCCTGTAGAGGCCCTTCTCCACCCGCCAGTGCCTGGCGGAGGAGAGGATGTGGGCCATGTAATCGCCCAGCGGACGGTACGTGACCGCCAGGGCGAACACGAGAAGACCGGCCTGCAACCAGCCGGCAGCGGCAACGGACACCTCAGAACCTCTCCGGCTTCACGAGCGCCAGGACCAGGTACACGGTCAGCGCGACAGCGGCGATCAAACCGATGACGTCGTCAGCGCTCAAGACGCTCGACCCCCTTCACGACCAACGCCAAAACGGCGAAGGCCGCAATAACGAGCACGACGTAGAGGACGTCGGCCATCTCGGGCTCCT
>NZ_JAGSOH010000246.1 GCF_018139625.1 Actinospica acidithermotolerans
TGACGGCGGACGTGGAAGAGTCGTGGTGGGCGGACATGTGAGTCCCGGTCCACGGACATGAGAAGTCTAGGTAGGCGGCCATCTGTAGCCGCGTGGTGACCGTGCGAGTTCCCGCCTTGATCCGTTAGCGAAGAGACCTCTCCGGTGGGTTTTGCTGATGTTTGCACGCATTAGCTCAACCGCACCGAAGAGGTCCCGTGACGAAGTCTGGCAGGGAGATCGTGGAAATACTCAGGGCATACGACCTGACGCAGACCGTGTGGTCGGCCGCGCAGCTCGCGGGCTGCGACCCGCAGACGGTCAAGCGGTACGTCGAGGCACGGGATGCCGGGCGTAGTCCGTACGAGCGTGAGCGGCGGCCGCGGGCCATCGACCCGTTCCTGGACAAGATCGAGGCGTGGGTGGAGGAGTCGGCCGGGAAGATCCGCGCCGACGTGGTGCACCGCAAGATCACGGCCATGGGGTTCGTCGGGAACGAGCGCTCCACCAGGCGGGCGGTGGCCGAGGCGAAGGCCGCCTGGAAGGCCGGGCGGCGGCGCACCTACCGGCCGTGGGTCCCGGAGCCCGGGCTCTGGTTGCAGGTGGATTGGGGCAAGGGGCCCGAGGTCGGTGGCCGCAAGACCTGGTTGTTCTGTGCCTGGCTGGCGTGGTCGAGGTTCCGGGTGGTGATCCCGGTGTGGGACTCGACCGTCGGCACGCTGGCCTCGAACCTCGATACGACGTTCCGCGCGATCGGCGGGGTGCCGACGTTCGTCCTGTCGGACAATGCCAAGACCATCACGCTCGAGCACGTCGCCGGCATCCCGGTGCGCCATCCGCAGATGGTCGAGCTCGGCCGGCACTACGGCGCATCGGTGGAGTCGTGTGTGCCCTTCGACCCGGAGACCAAGGGCGGGGTCGAGGCCACCGTGAAGATCGCGAAGTGGGACCTGGTGCCCACCGCGGCGAACCTGCACCCCGGCTACGCCTCCTTCGAGGAGCTGGCCGAGGCGTGCGCGGAGTTCTGCGACAAGGTCAACAACCGGGTGCACCGGGAGACCGGCAAGACACCTGCCGCGAGGCTGGCGATCGAGCGCGAGGCGCTGCACCGGGTCCCGCACGCCCCGTTCGCCCTCGCCGCCGGAGAGCAGCGCCTGGTCGACGAGGGGCAGACGATCCGCTTCGGATCGGTGCGCTACTCCACCCCGCCCGGACACGTCGGGACCTACGTGTACTGCAGGGTCGTGGGCGAGGAACTGGTGATCACCGCCGATACCGCGGCCGGCCTGGCCGAGATCGCCCGGCACCGCACCTCGACCCCGGGCAACCCGCGCATCGAGGATGCGCACTACCCGAACCATCCCGGCGGCCGGGCGATCACCGCCCCCAGGCCCCGGCCGCGCACGCCGGCGGAGATCGCGTTCCTGCAGATCGGCCCGGGCGCCGAACGGTGGCTGACCGACGCCGCGGCCACCGGCACCGTCCGCATCCGCGCCAAGATGGGCCACGCGCTCGAGCTCGCCGCGCTGCTGGGCACCGACGTGATCGACACCGCCTTGGACATGGCCGCCGAGGCCGGGCGCTTCTCCGACGGCGACCTGGCCTCCATCGCCGACCACGTCGCCGCCCTCGGCACCCTCGGCGAGGTCACCCGCGCGGATGAGGCCCACTCCGTGCAGCCGGGAACCTTCGGCTGGGACGCCTACGGCCGATGACCACGACCACCCCGCCCCTCCTACTCGGACGCGAGGACGCGCTCTACATCCGCGACGTGCTCGACCTGACCGACAAATACCTGCGCAACCGGTGGCGCGACCCGGCGCTTGCCCCCGGCATCGCCCTGGCCGCCGCCGACGGCGCCCGCGCCCTGACCCGCCACCTCGACGAGAACAAGGACCACTAAACATGGCCACCCCCGCCGCCCCGCCGCTGCCCGACGAGCTCGACCGGCTGCTGCGCCGCATGCGCCTGCCCTACCTGCGCAAAGCCGCACCCGACGTGCTCTCCACCGCCCGCGCCCAACGCTGGGACCCCGCCGAGGTCCTCAAAGTCCTGATCACCGAGGAGGTCGTCGGACGCGACGCCGCCACCCGGCGCATACGCCGCGCCAGCGCGAACTTCCCCACCGGCAAGACCCTCGGCTCCTGGCGGCCGGAGGAGTCCACCATCCCGGAGGCGACCCAGAACGCGCTGGTCACCCTCGAATGGATCGGTCGCGCGGAGAATCTGGTGATCGCGGGCCCGTCCGGTACAGGGAAAAGTCACCTCATCGAGGGCCTCGCCCATGCCGCGATCGAGAAGGATCTGAAGGTCGCCTGGTTCACCCTCGAGACCCTGCACGCGGTCATCGCCAAGACCAAGATCGACGGCTCGACCGCGCGCACCGTCGCCCGGATCTGCCGGGCCGATCTGATCGTCATCGACGACATCGGCATGCTCCCGGTCCAGGCCGAGGCCGCTGAGGCGTTCTACCGCATCATCGACGCCGCATACGAGAGGCGCTCGATAGCCGTGACCAGCAACATTCACCCTTCAGGCTTTGACACGATCATGCCTAAGACCATTGCGACCGCCGCTGTCGACAGACTACTTCACCACGCGCATCTCGTCCTGACTTCCGGCGATTCGCACCGCCTCGCCCAGGCCCTGGCCGGCAAGGGGGTGGTCCCGTTGGCCTGACCATCCTTGCGGGAACCCCACGGCCGCCCACCGGGACATCGGTGGGCACAGGCCTGGACTTCTGCTGTCCGCCAGCCTCGCCATCCGCTGTCCGCACAGCAAGGTCACTTCGTGGCCGTTGACA
>NZ_JAGSOH010000247.1 GCF_018139625.1 Actinospica acidithermotolerans
CGGTGGGGCATGAGGGCCTTTCCGGTAGCCGGTGCAGATGTCGCAATCCACACCAAGCCAGAAGGCCCTCACCCATTACAAGATCAACCGGCCGTGACCCCCGTCACCAACCTCTGTGGTCAGTACAGCTAGCGCAGCTCCGCGACCCTCGGCCTGGCCAGGCTGGCCGCGGCGCCGACCAGGCTCATGCCGATGGCGAGCCAGAACACGATCATCAGGCCGTGGTGGAACGGGCCGGCGATCAGGTTCGGGAAGAACTGGTGCCCGGTGAGCGTCTGCGCGTTGGCCTTCGGCAGGCTGTCGAGGACCCTGCTGCCGAGCAGCTGCTGCATCGGGTTGTAGCCAAGGAACGCGGCGAACAGGATGCCGACCGGGGGCACCGCGGCGACCTGCTGGGCCACCGCGACCGGCACGTGCTGGGCGGTGAGCTGGGTGACGATCGTGCTCGGCAGGGCGCTGGCGAGGCCGACGACCATGAGCGAGAAGAACACGCCGATCGAGAACAGGCTGCCCGCGTTCATGAACGTGGCCCGCATGCCGGAGGCCGCGCCGCGCTGGGCCGGGCCGACGCTGTTCATGATCATCGAGGTGTTGGGGGCGGAGAACATGCCGCCGCCGACGCCGTTGAGGAAGATCAGGAGTGCGAAGACCGGGTAGCTGAAGTTCGTCGGCAGGGCCAGCATGCCGCCGAAGCTCGCCGCCATCAGCAGCAGGCCGGCGCAGGCGAAGGAGCGCTGCCCGAGCCGGTCGGAGAGCTTTCCGGAGACCGGTCCGGAGACCAGGAAGCCGATGGTCAGCGGCACCAGGTAGATGCCGGCCCACAGCGGGGTGTCCTCGTAGTTGTAGCCGTGCAGCGGCAGCCAGATGCCCTGGAGCCAGATGATCAGCATGAACTGCAGGCCGCCGCGGGCGACGGCGATCAGGAACGAGGCCGCGTTGCCGCTGGAGAACGTGATGTTGCGGAACAGCGTGAGCTGGAACATCGGCTCGGCGACCCGCGACTCGACGATCAGGAAGATGATCAGCAGCGCGACGCCGCCGGCCAGTCCGGCGATGATCCACGGGTTGGTCCAGCCCATGGTGTGGCCGCCGTAGGGCTGGATGCCGTAGGTGATCGCGGCGAGCAGGGCGGCGAGGCCGGCGGCGAAGGTGATGTTGCCCCACCAGTCGATCTTGCCCTTGCGTTTCACACTGGTCTCGTGCAGCGACTTGTACGCCCAGACGGTGCCGATCACGCCGATCGGGACGTTGACCCAGAAGATCGAGCGCCAGTCCCACGAGGCGAGCACGCCGCCGAGCACCAGGCCGATGAACGAGCCGGCGAGCGCGGCGACGATGTTGATGCCGAGCGCCATGCCGCGCTCGTTGGCCGGGAACGCGTCGGTGATGATCGCGGCGGAGTTCGCCATCAGCATCGAGCCGCCGATGGCCTGCACGACGCGCCAGCCGATCAGCCAGAGCGCTCCCTTGCCGCCGCTGAACGGGTCGAGCGAGAGCACGATCGAGCACGCGGCGAAGATCGCGAAGCCGAGGTTGTAGAGCTTGACCCGGCCGAACATGTCGCCGAGCCGGCCGAGGGTGACCACCAGCACCGCCGTGACGAGCATGTAGCCCATCAGCATCCACAGCAGGTAGCTGGTGTTCGACGACTGCAGCGGGTCGAGCTTGATGCCGTTGAAGATCGCGGGCAGCGAGATCAGCACGATCGAGCTGTTGATCGTGGCGAGCAGCATGCCGACCGTGGTGTTGGTCAGCGCGACCCACTTGTAGTGGGAGTGCTCCGGCCCCGCGCTCATCGCGTGCCGGAAGTGGCCGAGCTTCGAACGGGGGGCGGTGGCGGGGTCGCCGACGGTGGTTATCGAACCGTCGCTAGGCATACGCGTGATCCTTAAGCCGAAACTAATTAGCTAATGTAAACTAATCAGATTCCGGCGGATCCACATCCCGTTTTCCGGGCCCGCGGGCGAATCGTTACGATTCCGCAACCCGATGCGGGCTGGCGCTCAGCAGCCCGGCGGGCCAGGGTGCTCTGTCCGCCGCGGCGGCGCACACCGGGCCGAACTGGCCGCCGGCCGCGCTCCACAGCCCGGTCCACGCCGGGTGGCGGTCGGTCAACGGGGCCCGGCAGCCCGGCTCGGCGCAGCGCACCACGCGCAGGCCTTGGCGGCTGAAGCACCCGTCCACCTCCTCGGCGTCGCCGGCCACCGAGGCGGCGGTGCGCCCGGCCGGGCTCGCGGCGAACGCGGCCCACCAGTCGTGCCAGGTCACCCAGGGCGCCGGGTCGAAACGGGAGAGCCAGCCGAGCCGCGGGCTGCTGCCGGACAGGTCGGCGGTCACCTCGACCTCGCCGTACCCGGAGACGACCGCGAGCTCCTCGAGCGCGACGCGCACCGGCTCGACGGCGTCGGCGGGCTCGCCCCGGTGGTTGAGCAGGACGGCGGCGACGAGCCTGGCGAGGTCCTCGCCGATGTGCACGACGGCGGTGGCCACCAGCCGGCCGCCCTCGACCGCGACGGTCAGCCGGCCGGCGTCGCCGTCGAACCAGAAGGTGGGCGGGCTGCCGAGCATCGCGCAGCGCACGGCGTCGGCCGGGGCCGCGTAGCCGCGCGCGAAGGAGCTGCCGGGACCGGGCAGCGGCACCGGCAGCGGAAGGTGGTCGGCGGCGGGCGCCGGGACGGCGAGCGAGAGCCGGGCCGGGCCGCCCGCGGCGCGGGCGGGCAGGGTGCTGACGGAGGAGGGG
>NZ_JAGSOH010000248.1 GCF_018139625.1 Actinospica acidithermotolerans
CCGTCGCCCGTCCCCCGGTCGCCCCGCGCCCGATAACCCGGCCGGGCAAGTGCCCCGCTGTCCTCCGGCCGGGCTGGTGCCGCGCTGTCCTCCGGTCGGGCTACTGCCGCGCTGTCCTCCAATTGGGCTGGTGCCGTGCCGTCATCCGTTCGAGTTGGCGCCGCGCCGTCATCCGGTCGGATTAACGCCTTGCCGTCGTCCGGACGGGCTGGTGCCGTGCTGTTCTCCAATTGGGCGGGTGCCGCGCTGTCCTCCGGTCGGGTCAGCGCCTTGCCGTCCTCCACTCGAGGTCGTGCTGTGCTGTCCTCCGGTCGGGTTAGCACTCGCCGTCCCCCCCCGGTCGGGTTAGCACTCGCCGTCACCCCGGTCGGGTTAGCACTTGCCGTTTCCCGGTCGGGTTAGCGCCTTGCCGTCCTCCACTCGAGGTCGTGCTGTGCTGTCCTCCGGTCGGGTTAGCACTCGCCGTCCCCCCGGTCGGGTTAGCACTTGCCGTTCCCCGGTCGGGTTAGCGCCTTGCCGTCCTCCAATTGGGCGGGTGGCGTGCTGTCCTCCGGTTGGCCTCGTGCCTGCCGTCGCCTTGCCGTCCTCCGGTCAGTCGATCTCCCGTGAGAGTCCCTCCAACATCGTGTTCTCGTCGACTTCGCCGTACATCGTGTTCTCGTCGAGTTGGCCGTACATCGTGCTCTCCCCAGGCGCATCGGCGCGCTGCGACGCCGCGTCCCCCATCCCGGCCAGGTCGGCGCCGTTGGCGCGGAGTGCCGCGATCAGGCGGCGCGCGGTCGTGCTGAGCGTGCCGAAGGTGGCTTCGCCGTGGTCCCTGACGTGGAGCGTCTGCTCGCGCGGCTCGGGCGGCAGTTCCTCGGCGTGCGCGCGGGTGGCGGCCGGGATCACCCGTCGTCCGTCGGCGAAGCCGGTCGACGCGTGCACCCTCCGCATCGCGCGCAGCAGCGCGAGCGGGTGCGGATCACGCGCCGCGGCCCGGTGGCCACCTATCCGCCAGTACGCATCCGTATCCGCCGCGAAGGCGAATCGCCCCGTGCGCCGCGACCCGCCCGCGTCGAGAACCAGCAGGTCGAGCTTCTGACGTCGCAGCAGACTGGCTCCGGCGGCCGCCGCGTACGGTCCGAGCGGCGCGGCCGGATCGGCGAAGAACAGTATCCGCCCTCGTGCCCCGACAGCGAGCTGCTGCGCGCGGTGCGCGGAGCGCGACCAGCCGTTCGGCACGCGCGCCGTGTCCAGCAGCCGAACTCGTGGATCATCCTCGTACTCGCGAATCAGAGCACGGTAAGTCGACTCCGTGCATCCGACGTCCAGCACCACGACGTCGAGCCTGGACACGTTGCGCTGCGCGACGGCCGCGTGCACGGCGGCGAGGGCGACGGCTGGCCCGTGCCGCAACGACAGTAGGACCGACACAGGCTCAGTGACCTGCGGCGTTCGCGGGCCGACCGCGTGCAGATGCAGCAACGGAGGGGCGACCAGGACGGGCCGGCTGACGGGTAGTCGGGGCAGGATCCGGGGGGCAGCTGTCAATCCTGGCACGCTTTCGAGTATCAGCGAGGTGCGTGCGGGCCGCCACGCCGGTGGCAACCGAATGGAGCATTGCGCTCACTCTCCGCCGATAGCCGCAGCTCTCTGCGGCGAGTCGGGCGTGCCTCCAGGCGGTTGCAGCCGTCGGAGCCCGTCGGGGCGCGTCAGGGCACGCAGGTGTGGCGGCGGCCGCGTGCCCCCACGGCGCGCGGCCGCCGTATTTCCCCACCCCGGCGCTGCCGCCGGGGACCTGCGAACCCCCCGCCGCTCTCCCTGCGCGGCCGGGCAGACCGACCACGGCCGGTTTCTCCCCACCGATCGGAGCCGGGATTCTCGAATCGTCGCGTGCCCGGGCCGATCGCGTTGCGCCGTGGCGGTGCGATCCACCGAGTAGGACCAGCCAAGGGCCCGCATGGTTGTCGCCGCAGCCTGTAACGAATCGATAACTCTGTGAAAGCGCAGGTGGAACGGGCAATGTCGGGTGCGGCCCACTCGAACGAGTGGCAATTCGGCAAAGGCGTAGCGGCCACCGCCCGGGCAGGCTACAGTGGTCCCGTTCGAACAAAGATTCGAACTAGCCGCCGCCGGCGGACGCGGGGACGGTGACGGCGTGGGTACGTCCAAGGGCTCGGACGCATCCCCCACGCCGTCGCACGTCGGGGAAGCCCGCCGTCCGACCGGCGGCGCCGGACGAAGGACAGGGACTGGCGGACAAGGGTCTGGTCCGGAGACAAGGACCAGCGGGACCGGAATAAGGCAGAGGGTGGTAAGGATGGGCGTCGAGATGACCCAGGAGTTGCCGGACTCGGGCACCGCCGGCGACGAGGGGTACTGCGAGGTGCTCCAGGGCGCCGAGGGCCCCGTCTACTTCCTACACCAGGGCCTGCTGTTCATCGTGCACGACCTGCTCGGCCGCTGGGCCGAGATCGGTGAGGTGCACTGGCTGGTCAGCGCCTCCGTAGGCCGCTTCGGCGAGCCGGCCGTCTACCGCCTGCGCTGCGTCCTGCCGGAGCCGGACAACGGCCCCGCCGCCTGGACCGTCCGCCGCGCCGCCCCCGGCCAGTTCTGACCCCGGCTGACCCTGGCCCCGCCGCACCACTGCCGACGAGTTCTGAGCCCGGCTCGCCCAAACTCGCCGCGCCGCTCTCGACCAGTTCTGACCCTGGCTGACCCCGGCCCCGCCGCGCCACCGCCGACCAGTTC
>NZ_JAGSOH010000249.1 GCF_018139625.1 Actinospica acidithermotolerans
AAGTTGGGGTGGTTGCGGGGCCGGCCGGGGAAGGAGAGGCTGCCCGTCCACCAGGTCCACACCTCCAGCAGCATCTGGGCGGGGGCGTCGTCGCAGGATTCGGCGAGGAACAGCCGCACGATGCGGTCCTCGTCGCGGGCGAGCCGGTCGGCGACGTCCTCGGGCAGACGCGGCGCCCGCGCGACGCTGCGGCGGATCCAGAGATTGGTTGAGGCGGCGAGCTGCCGCATGGCGTCGCCGTCGCCGTGGAGCGCTTCGACCCAGTCCAGGGCGTGGGTAACGTGCCCAGGGTCGATTTCCGGAACGTTCGCGGCCATCGCAGCGATCTCCGCGCTCGTCGTCGGCGGCGGGGATCCTGTGCGGGCTGCGAGTCCGGCGGCCTTGCGCTCGCGGTGTGCGCGGGCGGCAGCGTGGTGTTGTGCGTCGACGGCAAGTTGTTCCCGCAGGCCCGGATCGGACACGGACACGCAGGACAGCAGCCGATCCCACTGCTCGGCAGTCAGGATCCGCGATTCCACGATCGTGCCCAAGACCCGCCTGTCCGGATGGACGATCGCGGCTTCGACGACGACCGGAGGCAGGTCGCTGCGGAACAGGAAGCTCACGACGCCGGCGTCGAGGAGCCTGAGCAGAACGTGCCGCGGCGCGGCCCGGTTGAAACCGAGCCCTTCCAGCCATGCCCTGGACAGCCGCGTCGTCGGACATTGACGGAAGAACCTGCCCCAAGGGTCCGGATTCGGCTCCTCAGCGGGCGAAGTCTTCACCTGCGCAGGTTAACGGACCACGTGCGTCGAGGACGCGGCCCGGTAATCGCGCTCCATGGCTATGGGCGACGTCGGACTCGCTGTCATGCCGGGTAGTGAGCCGGTTCGGGTCAGAAGCCCGTGTGTTCGTATTCGACGCTCGCCAGCCATCGGGTCAGTTCTGCCAGTTGGTCGTGGGTGAATCCGTAAGTCAGCCATTCCTCCTGCGCGTCGAGCCGGAGGAATCCCTTTTCCTTGAACGCGCGCCGCAAGTAGTCGGTGAAGGTCAGGCTGTGCTTTTCGTGACGGACGAGCGGATCGGCGCCGACGTTTGACAGCCAGACGGAGTACGGGGCACCGCCGCTGAAATTGGCCTTGTGGAGGTAGTCGGCGGCAATGTCGAACTCCAGCGGGCCGGCGATCTCGGGATGGTGTTCCTCGCACTCCGCGTGCCATTCCTCGACCGAGTACCAGCCGTTGGAGAGGTCGCCGATCTCCAGCGGGTCGGCGAGCGTGAGCTGTTCTGGCACGCCGGGCGGGAACGGCGCATCCCAGGTGTCGCGCGGGACGAGGTCGATCGTTCCGACGATGCGCCAGTAGGCGGCTAGTGCCGGCGGTGCCGCGCACCCGGTGAGCTGCTCTAGTTCCTTCAGCCGGTCCTCGACATCGGGAGTTGGCCCCGGCAATGCCTGCTCCAGGCTGACCGGCCAGCCACGGGCTATGAGGGCGGTGGCGAGGCTTTGGGCGTTACGGCGGACGCGCTCCATAGTCAGTGCGGCCACCTGCTCGGCCTCAGCGCGCCACGGGCCGTCCAGGTGGGCGACGGCCGCAAGGTCGTTCCACACGCCCCGATGGTCGCCGTTCTCGTACCGCGCGACGAGGTCCCCCGCACGCAACGGCGGGCAGGCGGGCCGGGGCTTCGCCATCCGCTCCGCTCCGGCGGCGTCGAGCGCCGGGCGGGTGACTACGGGATCGGCGTACTTGAGCACCTGACGGGCCTGACCGCCCAGAATCTCGTGGTCGCGCAGGCCGACGCACAGGTCAAGCCAGCGGCGGTCCGTGGCCAGCAGGACGCGCAGTTCGTCCGAGTGCCATTCGGGACCGGACCGGGAATACGATCGTGGTGACAGGAGGCTGAGAGCCTCGGCCGCGGCGATCTGCCCGGCTGGCGCTGCCAGGAGTTCGTCGGCGAACAGGTGGCTGACGTTGTCCCACGCCGTGCCCTCGTCGGTGAACATGACCTTCAGCGCCATGAACCGGCCGAGGTGGTCATGGTCGTGGATCCCCTTTCGCAGCACGTCGCGGGCCTCGGTCGTCCCGATCCCGAACAGCGCGTGCGCGGCAGCCACAGCGATCGGATGAACCGGGCACTGCTCCCACAGCCCGATCAGTGTCGGGACGGCGGGCTCGTATCGCAGCTGCCCGAGTAGGCGGATCTGGTCGGCCTCGGACCGCGCGCCGGCGACGCTGCGCACTGCGGCGACGCTCACGTCCTGGCAGGCCTTCGCTTCCTCCGCAGTGAGGCTGCCCCACTGCTCGATGCTGACGCGCGGCCTTTTCCCGAGGTCCGGCCAGGTGGCGAGAGTCCCCAAGAGGGACTCCAGCACTCGCGCGCCATCGGCCTCATCCGGGCCTGTCTTGTTCACCACCCGCACAGTATGCCAGCCGATGAACAACGAAACCCGGCCCCGAAGATGACCCGCGTTGGTACATACCTGGCCAACAAACTAAGCAAGGTCAAGTCATGCAGCGCGAGATGATGCAGCCATGCTGACCAGATGTGACGGCCAATCAGCGCGCCGATCTGACGCATCGTCAGATGGTGGGCGATACTGGGATCGAACCAGTGACCTCTTCGGTGTGAACGAAGCGCTCTCCCGCTGAGCTAATCGCCCTCGACTGCGAGAACAATATCATCTCCGGCGGCCGCCTCGGGCCATCAGGTGACGGCGGGTCAGCGCGGCGGGCGGGGGTGGCG
>NZ_JAGSOH010000024.1 GCF_018139625.1 Actinospica acidithermotolerans
GGTCGGGGGCGAACGTGGGGACGCCGCCCAGCATGGCAAGGGACTGAGTCAGGGCCTCGTCGGGGTACGGAGCCAGGTAGGCGCCCAGGTTCGCCGCCTCCATGGCGCCGGGGCCGCCTCCGGTGGCCACGGTGAAGCCGGCTCGCGCGACGCTTCTGCCGAGCAGCGCCGCCTGGGTGTAGCCGTCGGTGCCGCGCTCCAGTTCGTGGCCGCCCATGACGCCGACGATGCGCTTGCCCGCCACCCACTCGTCGAGGGCGTCCTCGATCGAGTCGTCGTGCAGGCCGCGCAGGGCGAGGGCCAGTACGTCCTCGCGCGCCTTGGGGCGCCTGGACCACTGGTACGCGAGTGCGTCAGGGGTCTGATCGTACGGCTTCGCCTCGATGCCCTCGTAGAGCTCCTCGGGGGAGTAGAGGCCGACGCGGTACGGGTCGAAGGGCAGGTTCGGCGCGGGCTCGAAGACGAGGGCTCCGCGCTGGCGGAGGTCGGCGGTCACCGTCTCGGTCAGGCCGCAGCCGAGGAACGCGGTGTCCTCGACGTCGGAGGATCTCAGTTCCCAGCCGCGTTCTCGGAGATCCACCGCTTGGATCCGGCAGCCCGCGAGGGTTCCCGGGTGCTTCGAGACGTACCTGTCGAACTGCTCCAGCGACTCGATCTCCACGACGAGCGAGTCTATCCCCCGCATGGTTGCTCCGAGTTAACGTTTCCACAAGCCGCGATTGACCGTCTCTTAGGCCGGGGGGCTTGACGCGGGGAATGGTCTAGTCCAATCTTCGCTGTACGGCACCACGGTGCAGTGTCGCGCCGGGGCCGTCCGCAGAAAGGGCCTCCCACACCCATGGCAAGAAATCAACCTACGCATGACAAGCGTGTCCGGGCCGCGCTCGCGGTGGCCACGGCCGCGGCCGTCGCCGTCGCCGGGGCGTTCTTCGCCACCCAGGCTCAGGCCGCCTCGGGCAACCTGCTGACCAACGGAAGCTTCGCCACCGGCAGTCTCTCCGGCTGGACGTGCGATGCGGGGACCGCGTCGGTGGTCACATCGCCGGTCTACTCCGGGGACACGTACGCGCTGGCGGGCGCGGCGAACAACTCGGACGACGCGCAGTGCACGCAGACCGTCTCCGTCCAGCCGAACAGCACGTACTCGCTGTCCGGCGAGTTCGAGGGCGACTACGTGTTCCTCGGCGTCAGCGGCGGCTCTGACACCTGGACGCCCGCCGCCTCCTCGTGGCAGCAGCTGTCGATGAGCTTCACCACGAGCTCGTCGCAGACCTCTGTGACCATCTACACCCACGGCTGGTACGCCGAGGGCACCTACTACGCCGACAACCTGACGCTCACCGGCGCGGCGGGCGGCGGTTCCACCAGCTCCAGCCCGTCGGCCAGCGCGACCACGACCACCGCGTCGCCGTCGCCCACCGCCACGACGGCCTCGGCCTCCGCCTCGCCGACGGCGACCACGGCCTCGCCGACCGCCTCGTCCACCGGGAGCTCCGGTTCCGGCGGCAGCGGCCTGCCGAAGCACGTGCTGGCCGGCTACTGGCAGGACTTCACCAACGGCGCCGAGTCGATGAGCCTGGCCGGCGTGCCGTCCGGCTACAACCTGGTCGACGTCGCGTTCGCCACGGCCGACTCGGCCAACGACGGCGGCGTCACGTTCTCCATCGACTCCGGCCTGTCCACCGCGCTCGGCGGCTACACGGCGGCGCAGTTCACCGCCGACGTCGCCACACTGCACTCGCGCGGCCAGAAGGTGATCCTCTCGATCGGCGGGCAGAACGGCACGATCAGCATCGGCTCGTCGAGCGCCGCGACGAACTTCGCCAACAGCGTCTACAGCCTGATGAAGCAGTACGGCTTCGACGGCGTGGACATCGACCTGGAGAACGGGCTCAACGTCACCTACACCGCCCAGGCGCTGCAGGACCTCAGCTCGCTGGACGGCTCGTCGCTGATCATCACGCTCGCTCCGCAGACCATTGACATGCAGTCCACCTCCTCGGACTACTTCCAGCTCGCGCTCGACATCAAGAGCATCCTGACCATCTCGTACACCCAGTACTACAACTCGGGCTCGATGAACGGCTGCGACGGCAACGTCTACAGCGAGGGCACCGAGAACTTCCTGACCGCGCTGGCCTGCACCCAGCTGCAGGGCGGCCTGAGCGCGTCGCAGGTCGGCCTCGGCCTGCCCGCGTCGAGCTCGGCGGCGGGCAGCGGCTACGTCTCGCCCTCCGTGGTCACCGCCGCGCTCGGCTGCCTGGCCAAGGGCACCGGCTGCGGCAGCTTCGTCCCGAGCACCACCTACCCGGGCATCGGCGGCGCGATGGACTGGTCCATCAACTGGGACGCCTCCAACGGCTACTCCTTCCTGAACACCGTGGGCGCCTACCTGAGTTCGCTGCCGTAACGTGACCCCCCTGTTACTCAATACTTTGGTAAAGGCTGCGTTCCGGTCCTTGTAGCTGCGGAGAGGTGCGTGCCAGGCTCCCGGGCATGGCACGCACCTATCTGTCGACGCTCTCCCCGCGCCGCCGTTGGGGCATCGCCTCGGCCGCGGCCGGAGTCGCGCTCGCCGTCACGGCGGGACTCGGGGAGCCCTGGGGCTATTCGGCCGTCAGCGGCCTGCCGAGGGACTCCGGGTCCAGCAACGTCCCCCTGCTCGCCAGCACCCTTCAGGTCTTCCACTGGACGACGGCGTCCGCGGACCTCGGCGGGAGCAAACCCTGGATCGCGGCGTTCGTGCTCGACCTCGTCTGGCCCCTGCTCATCCTGATCGGAGCCCGCGCGCTCGCCGGCGGGCTCGCGATGCGCAGAGCCAAGTTCTCCCTGATCATCGGCGTGTGGAGCATCACGACGCTCGCCGGCGCGTTCGCCGGGGTCGTCGCGGGCCTGGTCGACCACGGGACGCGCGGCGGGGTCCTGCCCCGTGTCGCGTTCGCGACCACCGCCGCGCACACCGGCGACGTGCTCGCCGTCCAGGCCGCGACGATGGCCCTGGTCGGCGTGCTGATCGGCTGGCTGCCCGGCGTCGCCGCGGCGATCGCCTACTCGGTCAGGCGCCCCGTCCCCGAGCCGGAGACGACCGGCGAGGAGAAGACGCTGACCGGGGACACGGCCACGATGAGCCTGGAGAGCCTCGAGGAGCTGCGGCACGCCCGCCGGGATGACGGCGGCCGCATGCGCGACGCGGGCACCAGCGAGTTCTTCAGGGTCTGAGGCGACTCGCACCGCTCCACCTTCGGCCCGCGCGCGTCGACGAGACGTGTCGCGGGCTGAAGCCTTCGCGGCGGGTGCGCCGGGGCTCAGTAGTCGTCCGCGCGCGCCCGCGAGAGTTGCCGCACCTTGGAGGTCGGAGTGCGGCGCTCGTAGCCCAGAAGGGTGTACGCCAGGAAGATGTTGTGCTCCACCAGATCGTCGAGCGAGTCTGGGCCGTCCGGGCGATACCACTGGGCGACGGCGTTGCACGAGGCGATGATCGAGCGGCGCACGTCGTCCGGGTACGGGGTGGTGAAGATCCCGGCGGCGACCCCGGCGTCGATCGGCTGCCGGAACCGGTCGCTGGCCTCGCGCTGCCTGGCCCGGTAGCGCTCCCGCTCCTCGTCCTCCAGCGCGCGGGCCTCGTTCATCAGCATCAGGCTGGCCTCGGAGCGCTCGGCCCGGTAGCGCACGGTCGCGCCGACCACGGCGGCGAGCCTGCGGGCCGGATCGTGCCCGGCCTCGGCCAGTGCCTCCGCGCAGCGCGCCTGGTAGTCGTCCATCCCCTCGTGCAGTAGTGCGGCGAGAAGCGCCTGCTTGCTCGGGTAATAGTGGTACAGGGCGGACAGGCTGACCCCTGCCGCCGCGGCGATCTCCCGGATCGAGACCGCGTGGTAGCCCCGCTCCGCGAACTGCGCCGAGGCCGCGGCGAGCAGGGCCTTGTGGCCTGCGGGGCGAACCGTCACGGCGACTCCCTCCGGGGATGGACAAGTAGTGCTACTGGCGAGTAGCTTAACGAGCGTTCGTTGAGTTTGCGAGACACAGGATAGGGGTCGGCGGTGCTCCGGAGCATTTACAACGAGGACCACGAGGCGTTCCGCGCCATGATCCGGGACTTCATCGAGTCCGAGGTCGCGCCGGAGTACCACGAGTGGGAGAAGGACGGCCACCCGCCGCGCGAGTTCTACAAGAAGCTCGGCGAGCTCGGCGTCTTCGGCATCAACGTGCCGGAGGAGTACGGCGGCGCGGGCGAGACCTCCTACAAGTTCGAGGCCATCATCATGGAGGAGACCGCCCGCGCGGGCGTCACCTTCGGCGCGGCGGGCATCCACGTCAACCTGGTGCGCCCGTACCTCCTGGCCTTCGCCAGCGAGGAGCAGAAGCAGCGCTGGATGCCGGGCTACATCACCGGCGAGATGATGGGCGCGCTCGCGATGACCGAGCCCGGCACGGGCTCCGACCTGGCCGGCATCGCCACCACCGCCAAGCTCTCCGCGGACGGCACGCACTACGTGCTCAACGGCGCCAAGACCTTCATCTCCGGCGGCGTGCTGGCCGACCGGGTGCTGGTCGTGGCCCGCACCTCCCCGGCGACCGCGGAGAACCGGCGCGGCGGCCTGTCCATCCTGTTCGTGGACACGAAGTCCGAGGGCTACACCGTCGGCAAGAAGCTGGACAAGATCGGCCTGAAGACCTCGGACACCGCCGAGCTGTCCTTCCAGGACGTGCGGGTGCCGGTCGAGGACCTGCTCGGCGAGGAGGGCCAGGCCTTCAAGTACCTGACCCACAACCTGGTCGAGGAGCGGCTGGCCATCATCGTCGGCTCGACCGCGCAGGCCGGGGCCGCGATCCGCTTCGCGGTGGACTACGTCAAGGAGCGCAAGGCCTTCGGCCAGCCCGTCAGCTCGTTCCAGAACACGAAGTTCGTGCTCGCCGACTGCGAGGCCGACTACCAGGCCGCGCAGGCGCTGACCGACCGCGCCATCGAGCTGTTCGACCAGGGCAAGCTGACCCCGGCCGACGCCGCCGCCGCGAAGATCTTCACCACCGAGGCGGCCGGCCGGATCATCGACAAGTGCCTGCAGCTGCACGGCGGCTACGGCTACATCAACGAGTACCCGATCGCCCGCCTGTACGCCGACACCCGCGTCTCTCGGCTCTACGGCGGCACCTCGGAGATCATGCGCACGATCGTCGCGAAGTCGCTCGGCCTGTAGATCCGGCCCCGGCGACGGGAATCCCCGCACCGAAGCAGCGCCCCGACGGCCCGCCGGAAAATACCCGGCGGGCCGGACCCGTCTGCGCATAGGGTGGCGGCATGATCGACTACGAGATACTCCCGGCCCGGCCGGAGCAGGCGGCGGCGGTGCTGGAGTTCTGGCGCGCGGCGGCCGAGGGCACCAGCATCAGCGACGACCCGGACGGTGTCCGGATCCTGATCGAGCGCGACCCCGGGGCGCTGCTGCTCGCCGTGGACGGGGACCGGATCCTCGGCACGGTCATCGCCGGATTCGACGGCTGGCGCTGCCACCTCTACCGGCTCGCCGTCGACCCGCGGATGCGGCGCCGCGGCATCGGCTCGGCCCTGCTGACGGCCGCGCACCGCCGCTTCGACTCCTTCGGCGGACGGCGCGCCGACGCGATGGTGCTGGAGCACAACGAGACCGGGCAGTCGGCCTGGAAGGCGGCCGGGTACCGCCGCGAGGACCAGTGGCGCCGCTGGGTGAAACCCCTCGGCCGAGCGTCCTGACCCCGCGCCGACCCGCGCGGACGGCGGGATTTCGGAAATGTCGCAGGGCCCGGCTAGGGTCGGGCCCGTACCAGTGATCTTCGACGGAGAGGAAGCGCCCATGGCCATCGTCAGCGGTTACGCCAGCGCCTCGATCGACTGCCCGGACCCCGCCGCGCTGCTGGAGTTCTACCAGAAGCTGACCGGCTGGAAGACTGTGTTCACATCCGAGGAGTTCTCGGCGATCAGCCCGGACGGCGAGCCGGTCAACGGCCTCGGCTTCCAGCGCGTCGAGCACTACCGCGCGCCGGAGTGGCCGGGCCACGAGCGCCCGCAGCAGTTCCACCTCGACTTCTACGCCGCCGACCTCGACAAGGCGCAGCAGGAGGCGGTGGAGATCGGCGCGCGGCTCGCCTCGGTCCAGCCGCAGCCGGACAGGTGGCGGGTGCTGCTCGATCCGGTCGGGCACCCGTTCTGCCTCTGCGTCGAGCCCTGATCCGCGGTGGCGCAAAGACTTTGACCTCGGCGCCGGCCGTACCCTACGGTGGGCGCTCATCGATACGACAGGCTTCGAATTCACAGCGCGGCACGGGGAGTGCGGCGAAAGGGGGCGGATATGGCCACGGCCAAGCTGAACCAGATCATCGCGGTGGAGAAGGGCGTCAAGAGCAAGTCCTTCGCGGAGCTGACCGAGGCTCACCACCTGCTGCTCAAGCCCGCGCTGCTGTCCGGCATCTCGCGCAGCTACCAGCCGAAGGACGACGAGGGCGAGCAGCTGCCGCCGGAGTCGACCAAGGTGCAGGTGAAGGCCGAGGAGGTGCTGCGCAAGACCGCCGCGACGCTGACCCGGCTCTTCGACGTCACCGCGACGAAGGACTGGGCCAACTGCGTGGCCCGCGCGGACGTCAAGGTCGACGGCACCGTGCTGCTCGAGGACGTGCCGGTGACCTACCTGCTCTTCCTGGAGAAGCAGCTGACCGACCTGCACACCTTCGTCAAGAAGCTGCCGGTGCTCGACGCGGCGGAGTCCTGGGCGCAGGATGTGTCCTCGGACAGCTGGAAGACCGATCCGGTGCAGACGTACCGGACCAAGCGGGTGCCGCGCAACCACGTCAAGGCCGAGGCGACCGAGAAGCACCCGGCGCAGGTCGAGGTGTACTACGAGGACGTCACCATCGGCTACTGGACCACGGTGAAGTTCTCCGGCGCGCTGCCCGCGCGGCGGGTGAACGAGCTGCTGGACCGGGTCGAGAAGCTGCAGCAGGCCGTGAAGTTCGCCCGGGAGGAGGCCAACGGCACCGAGGTGGACGACCGGCAGGTCGGCGAGGCGGTGTTCGGCTTCCTGTTCGGCTGAGCCGCGCAGCGGACAACTCCATAGACTCCTTCCCGGTTGAGCCCCGGGGAGGTGGCGCGCAAGCGCAGGCTGAAACTCAGTGATCAGGCTGATGCGTACGGCGTGAAAGTGCAGGTTCGAGTCCTGCCCCCGGCACCCGCGCCGGGGTGGCCCAACCGGTAGAGGCGGCGCCGCTCTCAAACTCAGGCTCTCGCTCGAGACTCGGTCATCTCCGTCGATCCCCGAATCGACCGGACGCGGGCGACCACGTGAGTTGCCGGTTCGAATCCGGCCCGCGCCTCTTCACGGCGCGGTAGGCCTAATGGAAGGGCCGCACGTCTGATCAGGATGACCCGCGTTCTTAAACGTGTCGGGGTGTGCAAGTCGACGGGCCCGATGGTTCGGTCGCCGCTGCGGTGGAATCCGCACGGTGGCCCGTCAGACGGGATCTGGGTCCCGGTGGATGGACACTCCGCCGGGACCCGCCGCCTTTTCGGCGGCCGGCCGCACCGGCGCGGCGGTTCCGGACCTCGCCCTTTCCATCCCTTTTCGGGCCGTACCGGGTTACTGTGAACCGTGCCAGTACTGTGCGATCCCCTGCCTTGACCGGGGAGTAGGGCGGCTGCCGATGTTCGAGCGGTTCACCGATCAGGCGCGGCGCGTCGTGGTGCTGGCGCAGGAGGAGGCGCGCCTGCTCGACCACTACTACATCGGCACCGAGCACCTGCTCCTCGGACTCCTGCGCGAGGGCGACGGGCTCGCCGCGCGGGCGCTGGCCGAGCTGGGCGTCGCGCTGGACGACGTGCGCGGGCAGGTGATGTCGATCGTCGGCCACGGCGAGCGGAGGCCGACCGGGCACATCCCGTTCACGCCGCGCGCCAAGAAGGTGCTCGAGCTCTCGCTGCGCGAGGCGCTGCGGCTCGGGACGGACTACATCGGCACGGAGCATCTGCTGCTCGGGCTGATCCGCGAGGGCGAGGGCGTCGCCGCACAGGTGCTGACGCGGCTCGGCACGTCGCTCGACGAGGTGCGCGAGACCGCCGTCGCGATCTACGAGCGGCTGCCGCCGGAGGAGCGCGAGGAGCCCAGCAGGGCGACCGGCGAGCGGGTGCGCGAGCGCGAGGCGCCGGCCGGGTTCTTCGAGCCAAGATTCCAGCTGCCGGCCTTCCTGCAGCGTCGCGGCTTCGGCGGCAGGCAATTCGATACGGAGGCGGTCCGCGCGTACACGGTGGCGCCCGTCCCGCGGCCGCCGGTGCGGGCGGCGGACCCGGTCGTGGAGCGGCCGGCGGAGTCGGACCGGCTGCTCGCGGTGCTGGCCCGGCGCGAGCGCAACAACGCGATGCTGATCGGCCCGAGCGGCTGCGGCAAGTCTGCCCTGGTGCGCGGCCTCGGGCAGACCCTCGCGGCGAACCTCGGGCCGGCCTCGCTGGACGCCGCGGAGGTCGTGGAGCTCGACCTCGGGGTCCTGCGCACCTGGGCCGACCGCGTCGTACGGCGCAGCAGGTCGCCGGTCGTGACCGTCGAGAACCTGGATCTGGCGCTGCGGATCGACGACCAGTCCGGCGGCCGGTTCGTCACCGCGCTGGCGAGCCTCGCAGAGGCGCGGGCGCCGCTGATCTGCACAGCGTCGGCCGAAGCATACGACCGGCTCGGACAGGGCTATCCCACCCTGGCCAACCGGTTCGAGCCGGTCGAAGTGCCCGAGGCGAGCGCGGAGTTCACGGCGTCCGTGCTGGAGGCCCTGCGGCCCGGTCTCGAGGAGTTCCACGGGGTCGCGATCGACGAGTCCGCGCTGGCGGCCGCCGTCGAGCTGGCGCCGAGGGTACGCGGCGGCCGGGTGCTGCCGGGCGGTGCGGTGGATCTGCTCGACACCGCGGCGGCGCGGCTCGCCGTGGTGCGGGAAACCGAGGGTGACCGGCCGGTGCTCGACGCGTCACGACTGCGCGGCGCGGCCTGACGGTTCCGCGGAGTGGACACCCCGCCCGGCTTCGCCATACTGTGGCCGCCGCACCCCGCTCCGTCCCGAAGGAGGCTCGGCACCGTGGCGGTCACCGACGAGGCCATCGAGAAGATCAAGGGCATGATCGTGTCCGGGGCCCTGCAGCCCGGCCAGCGGCTGCCCAAGGAGGCCGACCTCGCCACCGACCTCGGGCTGTCCCGCAACTCGCTGCGCGAGGCGGTCAAGGCGCTGTCGCTGATGAACATCCTGGACGTCCGGCAGGGCGACGGGACGTACGTGACGAGCCTGGAGTCCCCGCTGCTGCTCGAGGCGCTGAGCTTCATCGTCGACTTCCACCGGGACGACCAGGTGCTCGAGTTCCTCGCCGTGCGCCGGATCCTCGAGCCGGCCGCCGCCGCGATGGCCGCGCGCTCGGTGACCGCCGAGCAGGTGGCCGAGCTGCGCGAGCTGCTCGACGCGGTCGGCCCGGCCGACGGGATCGACAAGCTCATCGCCGCGGACCTGGAGTTCCACCGCCGGATCTCCCAGGCCACCGGCAACCGCGTGCTCTGCTCGCTGCTCGAGGGGCTCTCCACGCCGACGACGCGGGCGCGGGTGTGGCGCGGGCTGACCGAGCCGACCGCGCTGGAGCGCACCCTGGCCGAGCACACCGCCATCCTGGACGCCGTCGAGGCCGGAGACGCCGAGGCGGCCCGGGCGTGGTCCACGGTGCATATCGCGAACCTGGAGCGCTGGCTCGAATCCGTGCTCTGATTGGTTCCGTCGGAGACCTCTGCGGTTGGCCCTCCCGTTGCCGGCCGTCCATCTCAGTGTTCCGCCAAAGTAGTGTGCGAATGTAAGTATCGGCTGTTCGCCGGACCCGCCGGGGGACAGTCGAAGGAGACGTACGAGTGGAAGCGATTTCCCGTCGTTCGCTGCTGCGCGGGGCCACGGCCGGCGGCCTGATCATCGCCGCCGGGCCGACCGTATGGCTGCAGCCGGCCGTCGCCGGCACCGTCAACCCCGAGCAGCTGCACCTGCAGTTCGGCAACGACGCCGCGACCGAGATGACCGCGTCCTGGTCCACGGCCGGCTCGGTGAGCCGCCCGCGGCTGCGCCTCGGCACCCCGGCCGGCGGTTTCGGCCGCACGATCGAGGCCGAGACCCGCACCTACACCGACGGTCTGAACGGCGTCGAGACGATCACGCACCACGCGCGGATCACCGGCCTGCGCCCGGACACGCACTACGTCTACGAGGTCACCCACGACGGCGCCGCCGCGGTCCAGGGCACCTTCCGCACCGCGCCGCTCGGCCGGCAGGCCTTCCGCTTCACCAGCTTCGGCGACCTCGGCTCCGGCAACCCGGTCTGGTCGAAGTCCTCGATCAACGGCGTCACGGCCGTGCACCAGGTCGAGCAGTTCGAGCCGATCGTGCACCTGATGAACGGCGACCTGTCGTACGCGAACGTCAACCAGTCGAACCAGCCGGGCTGCTGGGCCGACTTCATTAACAACACGCAGGTCTCCTCGGCGAACCGGCCGTGGATGCCCGCGCTCGGCAACCACGAGATCGAGATCGGCAACGGCGACCTCGGATACAACTCGTACCTGACGCGGTACGCGCTGCCGGACAACGACACCGCGTTCCCGAACAACTGGTACAAGTTCCAGGTCGGCTCGGTGCTGTTCATCTCGCTGGACAACAACGAGGTCGTGTACCAGAACTCCGGTGCGTACGACGCGGCCACCGGCCAGGTCATCTACAACCGCGGCTACAGCGACGGCGTGCAGACCGCGTGGCTGGAGCGCACCCTGGCCTCGGCCCGCGGCGACGACTCGATCGACTGGATCATCGCCTACATGCACCAGCCGGCGATGTCGTCCTCGGCCAGCGGCTCCGGCGGCGACCTGGGTATCCGTCAGCAGTTCATGGACCTGTTCTACCAGTACGGCGTGGACCTCGTGCTGGCCGGACACGACCACGACTACGAGCGCACCTACGCCGTGCACGGCACCGACTCCGGCACCTTCCTGCGGCCGACGGTCGTTTCGACCGACACGGACGTCGTGGACACCTCGAAGGGCCTTGTGCAGCTCGTCCTGGGCGGCGGCGGCACCTCGTCGCACGACGACGTGTACGGCGCTGCGGATCCGAATGCGGGCAATGTGCCGATCGCGCAGATCTACACCGAGTACGAGGCCTACAAGGTCGCCGCGAACGAGACCGAGGACGCGACCTGGTCCGCGGTGCGCGACCCGAACACGACGTACCCGTGGGGCATCGCGGTGTTCGACGTCGACCCGGGCTCGCACCCCGGCGATCAGACCTCGATCACGATGACCTACTACCACACGCCGGCGGCGACCGCTGCGAATCCGTACCCGGACCCGATCGCCTTCGACACCTTCAAGGCCGTCCGTCCGCGCCGCGACGGCTGGCAGCACCACAGCTCGCAGGGCAGCCTGGCCACCGCTCGCTGACTCGAGTGGGATCCGGGGCCCGCCGCCGGACGAGGTCGGCGGCCCCCGGAACGTGTGCGCGGCAGTGCTCCCGCTGAGCGCGCCCGGGCGGCTGCCGTCGATCCGCTGGTCTACGACGGCAGCCGCTGGAACCTGCGCGAGAGCGTCGCTTACAGGGTCCTGAGCACTTCCTGCAGCGGGTCGAGGCCGAGCGAGCCGAGTGCGAGCGCCTGGTCGTGGAACTCCTTGAGGCTGAACGCGGCGCCCTTGCGCGCCTTCGCCTCCTCGCGGGCCTCCAGCCAGATCTTCTCGCCGAGCTTGTAGGACGGCGCCTGGCCCGGCCAGCCGAGGTAGCGGTTGAGCTCGAAGCGCAGGTTGGCGTCCTCCATCCGGGAGTGCGCGCGCAGGAACTCCCAGGCGAGATCGGCGTCCCAGGTCTCGCCCTCGCGCCAGCCGGCCCCCTTCGGCACCGTCAGCTTCAGGTGCACGCCGAGGTCGACGACCACGCGGGCCGCGCGCAGCATCTGCCCGTCGAGCATGCCCATGTGCGCGCCCGGGTCCTCCAGGTATCCGAGCTCCTCCATCAGCCGCTCGGAGTAGAGCGCCCAGCCCTCGCCGTGCCCGGAGACCCAGCACAGCAGCCGCTGCCAGCGGTTGAGCCGCTCGCTGTTCGCGATCGTGGCCGAGATCTGCAGGTGGTGGCCGGGGACGCCCTCGTGGTAGACGGTGGTGACCTCCTGCCAGGTGGAGAACTCGTCGATGCCGTCCGGCACCGACCACCACATCCGGCCCGGCCGGGTCCAGTCCTCGCTCGGACCGGTGTAGTAGACGCCGCCGTCGCCGGTCGGGGCCAGGCAGGCCTCGATGCGGCGGGCCTGCTCGGGGATGTCGAAGTGCGTGCCGTGCAGGTCCGCGATGGTCCGGTCGGCGAGTTCCTGCATCCACAGCCGGAAGTTCTCCCGGCCCGCCACGCGCCGCTTCGGGTCGTTGTCGAGCAGCTCCATCGCCTCGTCGGCCGACGCGCCGGGCTCGATCAGCCCGGCCACCCGCTTCTGCTCGGCGGCGAGCCGGTGCACCTCGTCCCATCCCCACGCGTACGCCTCGTCCAGGTCGATCGCGGCGCCCAGGAACTCGCGCGAGGCCCGGCTGTAGCGCTCCCGGCCCACCGCGTCCTCGGCGACGGCCAGCGGCAGCAGTTCGCGGGTGAGGAACTCGCCGATCTCGGCGGTGGCCTGCTCGGCGGCCTGCGCGGCGGCGTCGAGCTCGCCCTTGAGCGCGCCCGAGGCGTTCAGCGTGCCGACCAGGCCGGAGTAGATGCCGGAGCCCGGCTTGGTCCAGCCCGCGCACTGCTTGGCGACCTCGACGACCTGCCGCTCGGACGGCGGCCGGCCGGCCCGCGCGGCCTCCAGCAGCGTCTGCCCGAGCTCGCGGTACGCGCGGGGCACCTCGGCCATCCGGCGGGCGAGGTTGCCGAGCGCCTCCTCGCCCTCGGTGGGCATCAGGTCGAAGACCTGCCGAACCTCGTGGATCCCGCTGGCGATGACGTTGAGCGCGGACGTGTCGTCGCCCGCCTCGTGCGCCTCGACGGCCAGGCCGAGGCGCTCGACCATGGCCAGCCGGGCGACGCGCTCGGCGTCGTTGCCGGGGGTGAGGGCGGTGACGGTCGCGAGCGTCGAGCGGTTGAGCTCGTCGCGCTCGGCGAAGCCGTCCGCGGTCATGTCGGGCAGTTCGTGGTCGTGCCCGGCGATGCCCGCGTAGGTGGCGAGAGCCGGATCGAGTTCCGCCGAGCGCTCGACGTATTCGTCGGCGATCTGGTTGAGGGTGGTCATGAACTCAGACCTTAATCCCTCGACCCGGCACCCGCCGGATGAATTTCCGCCGCGTCAGCTCTCGGCGGTCTGACCGCCGCCGGCGCCCTCGGCACTCGTGCCGCCCTCGGCGCCCGCGTCGTCGCACTCGCCGTCGGTGCGCGCGTCGATGCCCTCGGGCAGGTCGATCACCGGCACCGGCTCGATGCCCATCTGCTTGGCCATCATCGTCAGCACCTTGTCCTGCGCGATCAGGTGCGCCTGCAGCTGCGCGTTCTCGTGCAGCAGCACGCTGACGTCGTGGAACGTGGCCTCGGCGCGCTTGTCGGCGGCGTCCGCCTGCACGTTCTGGCCGACCATGATGATGGAGAGCAGGACGAGCTGCAGGAAGGTCTGCGCGATCCAGGCGATCAGCGTCCCGGTGCCGCCGCGGATCGCGGAGGGCAGGCTGAACAGGTCCATGATGCCGAAGGCGTAGGCGCACCACATCGAGCCGACGACCTTGGTGATCCAGATCGCCAGCGCGGTGTTGATCCGGGCCACCGGGCTGCCTGTGTCGTGCTGGTCGGCGACCTTCACCGGTCCGGCCGCGCGCCGGGCGTGCACATGCGGGTGCGGGATGTGCTCGTAGAGGCTGCTCATCGGTGGTTCTGGTCCCTCCGCGTCGAGGCCGCCGTACGCCGGCGGCCGTGGTTGGCGCGCGAGTCTATCCCGGGGCGCACGGTGGCCGATCCGGTCCTGCGGCAAGATGGTCGATTGTGACCGCATCGAAGCTTCCGCTGCTCATCCTCAACGGCCCCAACCTCAACACGCTCGGCACCCGCGAGCCGGAGATCTACGGCCGCGACACGCTCGCCGACGTCGAGGCGCTGTGCGTGAAGGCCGCCGCCGACTTCGGCCGCACCGTGGACTTCAGGCAGAGCAACCACGAGGGCGTACTCATCGACTGGATCCAGGAGGCGCGCACCGCGCACGCCGGCCTGGTGATCAATCCGGCCGGCTACTCGCACACCTCCATCGCGCTGCACGACGCGCTCGCCCTGCTCGAGGGCAAGCCGATCATCGAGGTGCACATCTCGAACATTCACAAGCGCGAGGACTACCGGCACTTCTCCTACGTCTCATCGGTGGCGGACGGCGTCATCGCGGGCTGCGGCGTGCAGGGCTACGCGCTCGCGATCGCCCGGGTGTGCACGCTGCTCGGCTGATCCCGGCCGGGCAGCGGGCGAACAGGGCCGAGCGGGCGGACCGGCGTCCGCTCACCCGGTCGGGCGAAGCGGATTTGACGCTCCGTCAGCCGCCTCGGCACACTGGCACCCTCCTTTTGAAAATGACTTTCAAAGTCTGGATGCCGAGGGAAGACACCGTGCGGATCGCGTTCGTGGGCAAGGGCGGCAGCGGCAAGACGACACTGTCCGCCCTCTTCATCCGGGAGCTGACCCGGCTCGGCCGCCCGGTCGTGGCGATCGACGCCGACATCAACCAGCACCTCGGGGCGGCGCTCGGCCTCGGCGAGGAACAGCTCGACGGCCTGACGCCGATGAGCGCCGTGCTGCCGGAGATCAAGGACCACCTGCGCGGCTCCAACCCGCGGATCGCCTCGGCCGACGCGATGGTGAAGACCACGCCGCCCGGCGCCGGCTCCGCGCTGATCCGCTTCGCCGAGCCCTCTCCGCTGGACGAGTGGTGCTCGCTGCGGCTGACCGGCGAACTGGAGGGCGCCCGGCTGATGGTGACGGGCGCCTTCGCCGAGCAGGACCTCGGCGTGGCCTGCTACCACTCGAAGGTCGGCGCGGCGGAGCTCTACCTCAACCACCTCGTCGACGGTCCCGGCCAGTACTGCGTGCTCGACATGACGGCGGGCGCCGACGCGTTCGCCTCGGGGCTGTTCACCCGCTTCGACGTGACGTTCCTGGTCGTCGAGCCGACGCGCAAGAGCGTGTCCGTCTACCGGCAGTACACGGATTACGCGGCGGAGTACGGCATCCCGGTCCGCGTCGTCGGGAACAAGGTCGTCGACGACGAGGACGCGGCCTTCCTGCGGGCGGAGATCGGCGACGCGCTGGTCGGCTGGATGGGCGACTCGCGCTACGTCAGGGCCCTGGATCGCGGGCAGCGGCCGGATTTCGCCAGCTTCGAACCCGCCGGGTCCGAGCTGCTGACCCGGATGCTCGCCGAGGTGGACGCGGCGGTCCGGGACAGCGCCCGGATGACCTCGCTGGCCCACCTCTTCCACACGAAGAACGCGCTGGCCTGGGCGAACCGTGCCGCGGGAACGGACGTGTCGCTGCAGATCGACCCGGAATACGTCAGCCCTCTGGTGTAGTGCGCACGAGGAGGCCGTGCGGACCGCGGTGAGCGGTGGCAGGGCGGACTGCCAGCCGCCAGCGCTAGGCGACGCCGCGGATCCGGGTCACGAAGACCGAACCGAGGATCGTGACCACCGCGACCGACACGTAAAGGCTCGGATACCCGCCGAGGTAGGTGACGATCGGCGCGGCGAGCGCGGGGCCGAGCACCTGGGGCGCGGAGTTGGCGATGTTGATGATGCCGAGGTCCTTGGCGCGGTCCTCGGCGCTCGGCAGCACCTGCGTGATCAGCGCCTGGTCCACGGACAGGTAGACGCCGTAGCCGAGGCCGAGCAGTCCCGCGCAGACGATCGCGCCGGTCCACGTCTCCCACACGGACAGCAGCAGCGCCGCGAATGCCATCGCGTAGCCCGAGAAGACCACGGCGGGCTTGCGCCGGCCGGAGCGGTCCGACAGCACTCCGCCCGCCACGACCGTGAGCAGGGTCGTGGCCGTGTAGACGAGGATCAGTACCAGCAGGCCGTTGTCGGGGTCCGAGTACTTCACCTTGTCGCGCAGGAAGTAGAGCAGGTACAGCGTGCCGAGCGCGTTGCCCAGCTGCACCAGGAACCGCGTTCCCCAGGCCCAGGCGAAGTCAGGGTGCTGCCGGAAGGGGAAGCGGAACACGGCGAGGGCCGAGCGCGCCTCGAATCGCGGCAGCCGCTCCTTCGGGATCCGCGGGTCCGGGTGGCGCAGCGTCATCGGCAGCGCCGTGAGCAGCACGAGGACGCCGACCGCGACGTAGCCGGAGACCTGGCCGGTGATGATCTCAGCGACCAGGGCGACGCCGACGACGACGCCGAGCGACTGGGTGAGCCCGACCCAGCCGGAGACGAGGCCGCGCTGGTTGACGGGGACGCGGTCCGGGACGGCGGCGCTCAGCCCCGCCTGCATCGCGTTGAGCCCGGCCTGTGCGACGCACCAGCCGAGCGTGACGCCGATCAGGCTGTGCTGGCCGCTGAGCAGCGCGAGCCCCGCGCAGCCGAGCAGCGCTCCCCCCGCGATCCACGGCCTGCGCCGGCCGAAGCGCGACGCGGTGGCGTCGGACGCGGCGCCGGCCAGCGGCCCGACCAGCACCGCGACGAGCGCGCCGATCGCCGTGACGATCCCGAGTGCGGTGGTCTTGTGTGCGGGATCGATGTCCTGGACCTGGTTCGGCAGAAGTTCCTGCAGCGGGCCGAAATACCCGATGTAGAGGCCGAGGTTCGCGATCGACAGCAGGCTGATCCAGCCGCGGCGGACGCGCACGCTCGGCGCCGCGAGCTCGGACTCCACGACGGTCAACGGATCAGCCCTTCCGCTGGGCCGCGAGCGCGGCCCGGTACCAGTGGTACGAGTCCTTCGGGATGCGCCGCAGCGTCTCGAAGTCGACGCGGACCAGGCCGAAGCGCTGGCTGTAGCCCTCGGCCCACTCGAAGTTGTCCAGCAGCGACCAGGTCAGATAGCCGCGCACGTCCACCCCGGCCTCGATCGCCCGATACAGGGCGTTGATGTGGCTCTCGAGGTACTCGATCCTGGCCGCGTCGTGGACGGCGCCGACCGTGCCGTCCTCGTCCGCCGCAGCGGGCTCGTCGGCCGTCGAGCAGCCGTTCTCGGTGATCGTGATCGGCGGCAGCGCGTCGCCGTACCGCTCCTTGAGGCCGACCAGCAGCTCGGTCAGCCCTTCCGGGATCACCGGCCAGCCGAACGCGGTCCTCGGCACGCCCTCGAACTCGCGGAAATCGAAGGGCAGCCCGGTCGCGGCCGGATCCGCGGCGGCGATGCGCGTCGGATTGTAGTAGTTGACGCCGAGGCCGTCGATGCGGGTGCTGATGATCTCCAGGTCGCCGGGCTCGACGAACTCGGGGTCGGCGGGCAGCCCCATCGCGCTCAGATCGGGGTACGTGCCGAGCAGGATCGGGTCGAGGAACAGCCGGTTGTGGAAGGCGTCGTAGATCTCGGCGGCGGCGGCGTCCTCGGGCTGCTCGGAAGCGGCTCGAACCGGCGTGCAGTTGTTCGCGATCAGCACTTCCTCGGCGCCGCTCCCGCGCAGTACCGCCGTGGCCAGGCCGTGCGCCAAGAGTTGGTGGTGCGCGACCGGCATCGCGTCGAACATCAGCGCCTCGCCGGGCGCGTGCATGCCGAACGCGTAGCCGTAGGCAAGGTGCACGATCGGCTCGTTGAGCGTGATCCAGCTCTTCACGCGGTCGCCGAGCCGGGCCGTGACAACGGCCGAGTAGTCGGCGAAGTGGTACGCCGTGTCACGGTTCATCCAGCCGCCCGCGTCCTGCAGCGCCTGCGGCAGGTCCCAGTGCAGCAGCGTCGGCAGCGGCTTGATGCCGTGCTCCAGGAGGGCGTCGACCAGGCGGTCGTAGAAGCCGAGCCCCGCGGTGTTCGGGGTGCCGCGGCCGGTCGGCTGCACGCGCGGCCAGGCGATCGAGAAGCGGTACGCGTCGATGCCCAAGTCCGCCATCAGGGCCACGTCCTCGGGCCAGCGGTGGTAGTGGTCGCACGCCACGTCGCCGGTGTCGCCGTTCTTGATCCGGCCGGGCTGGTGGGTGAACGTGTCCCAGATCGACGGTCCCCGGCCGTCCTCGCGGACCGCCCCTTCGATCTGATACGAGGCGGTCGACACGCCCCACCGGAAACCCTGGGGAAAGCCGGGCAGCACCACGTTCCTCGTACCCTCCGCTGAATGTGAACCGACGTTCAGGAGAGTGTCGGGCAGCGGCTGCCGTCGCGCAAGACTCGGCCGGTGACAGGATGGGGCCATGGAATTGAGAATCTTCACCGAACCCCAGCAGGGCGCGAGCTACGAGACGCTGCTGGCCGTCGCGAAGGCCGCGGAGCGGCTCGGCTTCGACGGGTTCTTCCGCTCCGACCACTACCTGAAGATGGGCTCGGTCGACGGCCTGCCGGGGCCGAGCGACGCGTGGATCACGCTGGCCGGCCTGGCCCGCGAGACCAGCCGGCTGCGGCTCGGCACGCTGGTGTCCCCGGTGACCTTCCGGCTGCCCGGCCAGCTCGCGATCATCGTCGCGCAGGTGGACGCGATGTCCGGCGGCCGGGTGGAACTCGGCCTCGGCGCGGGGTGGTTCGAGCAGGAGCACACCGCCTACGGCATCCCGTTCCCGGAGAACAAGCACGCCCTGCTCGAGGAGCAGCTGGCCGTCGTCACAGGCCTGTGGGGCACGCCGGTGGGGGAGACCTTCAGCCACAACGGCAAGAACTACCGGCTCGTCGACAGCCCCGCGCTGCCGAAGCCCGCGCAGCCGCAGGTCCCGCTGATCATCGGCGGCGGCGGCCTCAAGCGCACGCCGCGGCTGGCCGCGCAGTACGCCGCGGACTTCAACTCCGGCTTCGCGAGCATCGAGGACACCCGCGAGCGCTACCGCATCGTGGACGAGGCCTGCCGCAAGATCGACCGCGACCCGAAGACGCTCACCCACTCGATCGCCCAGGTCGTCTGCGTCGGCCGGGACGAGGCTGAGATCGCCCGCCGCGCGGCCGCGATCGGCCGCGAGGTCGACGAGCTGCGCGAGAACGGCCTGACCGGAACCCCGGCCGAGGTGGTCGCCAAGCTGCAGGCCTACGCCGCCGCGGGCGCCGAGCGCGCCTACCTGCAGGTCCTGGACCTGTCGGACCTCGAACACCTCGAGCTGATCGCCGCCGAGATCCTGCCGAACGTCTAGCCGGGCCGCTCCGGGCCGGCCCGGGTCGCTCTGGCCGGCCGGGCTCCGGCTCGGGTGCTCGGTCCGCTCCGGTCCGCTCTGGCCGGCCCGGCCGCTCCGGGTCGGCTGCCCGGTCCGCTCCGGCTCGCCCTGGCCTGCCCGGCCGCTCGGGCCCGCCGCGGCTCGCTCCGGGGCGGCCCGGGCGAGCCGGAGCGGACCGGGGCCGGAGCGGATTCTCGGGAGATCTTTAGCCGACTTTTTAAAGATAGTCGTACCGGCTTGGGATGAATCTTGCTATAACGGACGCCATGGATCAGCCCGACCCGGAGCCCGTGACGCCCGAGCACTGCCCGAGCTGCGCGAGCGCCGCCGGCGTCGTAAGCGCTGCGTCATCACCCGGTGACGGTTCGTGGCTGGATGTGCGGCTGCCCGATCGGGTCGCCTGGTCCGGGCTCTGGCTGTGCGCCGCGGGCTGCGCAGTCCTCGGCGTCGTCGCCTGGATCCTCGCCCCCTCGACCGGCTGGTACCAGGCCGCCGCCGTCTTCGTGATCTTCGCGTTGACCTTCGCCGGTCTCGGGGTCTGGCAGACGCGGCTCAACCGCAGCCGGATGCTCGGCGCCCTGCCGCTCGTGCACAAGACCCACGCCCGCGCGCTCTACTGCCGGGTCTGCGAATGCGTGTACTTCAACAGCCTCAAGCTCCCTGCCGGCATGCCGGTCGGCACGGCGATGACCGCCGCCGAGTATCGCAGGAGGCTGTGGTACGCCTGCGGCTTCACGAAGCCGATCTGACCCGCAGCGTCTGCCAGCCCCAGAGCAGCACCGTGCACGCGCCGAATCCCGCGCCGAGCGCGCACACCCCGCTCCAGCCGTCCGCCGCGTAGATCACGCTGGCGAGCGCCGAGCCGATCACGCCGCCGGCGAAGTAGCAGGTCATGTACGCGGAGGTCAGCCGGCTGCGCGCGTCCGGGCGGAGCCGGTAGATCTCCGACTGGTTCGTGATGTGCATCGACTGGCAGGCGAAGTCGAACACCACGATGCCCAGGACCAGCAGCGGTATCGACGTCCGCGCGAACGCGGCGGGAAGCCAGGCCGCCGTCAGCAGCACGGCGCTCAGGATCGTCATGCGCCCGGCGCCGCCGCGGTCCGCGTTGCGGCCGGCGAGCGGGGCGGCGAGCGCGCCGGCCATCCCCGCGAGGCCGAACAGGCCGATCAGCCCCGTGGACAGATAGTGCGGCGATCCGGCGAGCATCAGCCCCAGCGGCGCCCACAGCGTGCTGAAGCCCGCGAACGCGAGCGCGCCGTAGACCGCGCGGATCCGCAGCAGCGGCTCCTCGCGCATCAGCGCGAGCACCGAGCGAAGCAGAGCGCCGTAACGGATGTCGGTGGACACCGAACCGCGCGGCAGCCGGAAGCGCAGGATCAGCGCGAGCAGCAGCATGAGTCCGGCGGCGAACCAGTAGACCGAGCGCCAGCCGCCGAACTGCGCGAGGTATCCGGAGACGGTCCGGGCCGCGAGGATGCCGAGCAGCAGCCCGCTCATCACCGTGCCGACGACCCGCCCCCGCTGCTCGGGAGACGCGAGGTCCGCAGAGAACGCGACCAGGATCTGAGCCGTCGCGGCGAAGACGCCGATCAGCGCGGAGGTGACGTAGAACACCGAGCCGGTCGACGAGGTGCCGCACACCGCGAGCGTGGCCGCGTTCAGGCAGCACATGACCGTCACCAGGCGGCGGCGTTCGAGCAGGTCGCCGAGCGGGACGGCGAGGATGAGGCCGAGGGCGTACCCGAACTGCGTGACGGTCACGGTCAGGCCCGCGCCCGCCGAGCTCAGGTGCAGGTCGTCGCGGACGTAGGCGAGCAGCGGTTGCGCGTAGTACAGGTTCGCGACCGTCGAGCCGATGGCGATCGCGAGCAGCAGCACGGTCGCGTTCGTCAAAGGTCTGTTCGCGGGCGCGGAGGCCGGGGCGGGGGAGTCGGTCAGGTGCGCGGCCTCGGTTCTCGGCTTACCCATGGTCCCGAGCCTACCGGGGGGATCCACTGAGCAGACCACTCGCTCGATCCGGTGAGATTCGGCGCCGTCCGGATTTTCCGAGCCGGATTTGCCGCATCACTATCCCCGAGAGCTTCTTCAGGGTCGCCGCGGCGGAAGGAGGAACCGGCTGGGACAGGGAGAAATGGTTCGTGGGAATGTGTAGGTCGCCGCGCGGCGGCCGTCGGAAGACCCGGCGGCCACCGCGCGGTCCTTCCGCCTTCGGAGCCGACCCTCCGTCCGCGATCCCGGTCCCCGGACTCGGCGTTCCGTCCCCGGGACCCGTCCTTCCGTCCCCTGGACTCGACGTTCCGTCCCTGGGACCCGTCCTTCCGGTCCCCGGGCGCGGCCTTCCGTACCCTCGACTCGACGTTCCGCCCCCCGGACCCGTCATTCCGGTCCCCGGGCGCGGCCTTCCGTCCCTGTTCCCGGCCCGGGTCGCCGTTCGCCGCGGCCTCAGCCTTCGGCGCGGGCCCGCCGGCGCACCCGCAGCGCGCGCCACATCTGCAGCAGCTCCCGGTCCTCCGGCATCGCCTCGTCAGGGCACACCGCCCGGTGGTGGATCCGGCTCCAGCCGCCCGAGTCCCGTCCGGGCCACAGCCGCCCGCGCACGACGTGCCGCGCGGCTTCCTCAGGCACCCGCGCGCTCGGGTACTCGCCCGGCACCACCGCGTCGTACCCCTCGCCCTGCGCGAGCGGGAAAACCTCCACCGGCTGCTCGCACTTCGGGCAGCGGTCCACGCCCCGCCGCCGGTACCGGCGCGGCTCGCGCGCGCCCGCCGGACGGCCAGGCTTCGGCTCGGTCCCCTCCGCCTCGAAGTCCCATAGCGCATCCTGCACGGTCCCACCCTAGTCTGACCTTCATGGATCGCGTGGATGCTTCACGCCGGCCGACCGGCGTCCGCGCGTTCTGGCTTGGCAACATGCGAGGATCCGGTGACGGTCGGGCATTCATGACGGGACGGAGCGGGCTGTGAGGCTGACGGAGGAGGCATGCCGCGCCGCGTTCGGTGCGGCGCGGGTCGCGCGGCTGGCCACCGCCGGCGCGGACGGTGCCCCGCACGTTGTGCCGGTGACGTTCGCGCTCGACGGCGACAGCGTGTACTTCGCCGTCGATGCGAAGCCGAAGAGCTCCGCGCGCCTCAGGCGGCTCCGGAACATCAGGGAGAATCCGCAGGTCAGTCTGCTCGTCGATGAATACGACGAGGAGTGGGAGCGGCTGTGGTGGGTGCGGGCCGACGGGCTTGCCAGGGTCCTCGGGAGCGGCGCGGAGGCGGCGCGAGAGCTGCTGCGTGCACGGTATCCGCAGTACGCCGACGTGGCCATGGACGGTCCGGTCGTCGAGATCTCGGTAGAGCGCTGGAGCGGCTGGCGCTACGCAGGACATTGACGCCGGTTTCTGCTCTGAGCTAATAAGCGGCGATCCGGTTGCCCGGGAGAGTGCGGCCGCGCAAGATCGGTATATGCGTATTCTCATCATCGGCGGAGGCCGGTTCCTCGGGCGGGCCTTCGCGGCCGAGGCGCTGGCCGCCGGCCATCAGGTCACGGTCTTCAACCGCGGTCGGCAGAGCACCGAGCTCGCCGGCGTCCGGGTAGTGCGCGGCGATCGCGAGAAACCCGAGGATCTGGCAAGGCTCGCCGAGAGCGCGCCCGAGCCGGCCGACGGCGGCCCGGGGTGGGACGCGGTCGTCGATACCTGCGGCTACCAGCCGAAGATCGTCGGCGAGTCGGCGCGGGCGCTGCGTGACAAGGCGCGCGCGTACCTGTTCATCTCGAGTCTGAACGCGTACCCGAGCTGGGCTGGGGAGCCGGTTCGCGACGGCTCGCCGAAATACGAGTGCGGTCCGGACGAGACGGAGGGCGAATACGGTCCGCTCAAGGCGGGCTGCGAGCGGGCGGTGCTTGAGCACTTTCCGGACCGCACGATCTGCATCGACGCGGGCCTGATCCTGGGCCCGCACGAGACCTCCGGCCGCCTCACCTGGTGGCTCAAGCGGATCGCGCGCGGCGGCGACGTGCTCGCTCCCGGAGACCCGAAGCTCCCCATCGGCCCGATCGACGCCCGCGATATCGCGCTCTTCGGCCTGCGCTGCATCGAGAACGGCGAGTACGGCGCGTTCCCGACGGTCGGGCCCGCGACGGAGACCTTCGGCGACCTGCTCGAAGCCTGCGTCCGGGAGACGGGCTCCGGAGCCCGGCTGCGCTGGGCCGGCGACGAATTCCTGCGAGCCCACGAGATCCCCGAGTGGACCGGCCTGCCGGCCTGGTCGGCCAGGGACGGCGCGGGCGCGGCGGTCTGGGACGTGCGCTCGGAGCTCGCCCTCGAGGCCGGACTGCGCTGCCGTCCGCTCGCCGAGACCGTGCGCGACACGTGGGCCTGGCTGCGCGAGGTCGAGGGCCTGGAGGACGGGCAGGGCCGGATCAACGGCCACGGCATCGCGCCGGAGGTGGAGGCGGCGGCCCTCAAGGACCTGGTCGGCGAGGACGGCGACCTGCGCTGATGCTGAGGTTCATCAGACCACTGACGAGGAGGTACTGGCCGAGGATGTAGGTCGCCATGACGGCGAATCCCGTGCCGCGCGGCATGTGCCAGTGTGCGAGCCCGCCCGCGATCATCGAGTCGGAGAGGACGAAGAGCGCGCCGCCGATGCGGGTCCGGCGATCGCCCGCGAAAGCGTGGATTCCCATGAATATCAACAGAAGACTGTAACCGGTGATCGGTATGCGCATGCCGGGGGCGACGCCAGGCAGGAGGTTGTCGATCAGCACGATCCAGACGACGCCGTAGAGCAGCGCGCCGGCGGCCATCGTCCGTCGCCGGTCGCGGCGGACCCCGCAGCGACCGAAAAGGGTGATGTAGCACAGGTGCGTCGCGGCGAAGCCGGCCATGCCGACGAGGAACCACGTGCCGCCGAACAGCAGCATCGTGTCGCCGATCGTCGAGCCGAGGAGCGCGCCCAGCAGCAGGGGCGGGGTGGGCCGGCCCTGGGCGAGTAGCGCGGCCGCGAGCAGCGGCATGAGCAGCGGCTTGGTGAGATCGAAGCCGATCCGGGGCCCGGCCGCCTCGAATATGAGGTTCAGCGCGGCGAGCGTCGCGAACGCCGGGAGCGCGTAGCGCGGCCAGACCGGTATCGGAGCCGAGGGCGTGAGCTGCCGGCTGGTCGCGGCGTCGGGACTCATGAACGCAGAAGGTACCGTATCGCCATGCCAGTGGAATTGGACGGGCCCGAGTGGGAAGTCGTCGTCGGCAGGCTGCGGACCGGCGGCTGCGTGTTCGCGGAGGACGAGGCGCGCCTGCTGCTCGCGGAGGCGGACGACCGTGCCGCGCTCGACGCGATGATCACGCGCCGGGTCGAGGGCTCGCCGCTGGAACTCGTCCTCGGCTGGGCCGACTTCGGCGGCGTGCGGATCGCGGTCGAGCCCGGGGTGTTCGTGCCACGGCAACGGACGCGGTTCCTTGCGTACCTCGCGTCCGGCTTCCTCGCACCCGGAGAGGCCGTCGTGGACCTGTGCTGCGGTGCCGGACCGATCGGCGCCTCGCTGCTGGAGGCGATGCGGCAGCGCGGCGACGGCCGGATCGAACTGCACGCCGCGGACATCGACGAGGCGGCCGTCCGCTGCGCCCGCAAGAACCTCGCGACGGCGATCGAGTCGGGCGACGCCTTCGTCTACCAGGGCGACCTCGACGCACCGCTCCCGGCGAGGCTCACCGGCAAAGTCAGCATCCTGACGGCCAACGTACCGTACGTCCCCACCACCGAGATCCAACTGCTCCCGTCCGAGGCGCGCGACTACGAGCCCTTGAACGCGCTCGACGGCGGCCCGGACGGCCTGGACCTCCTCCGCCGCGTGGCGACAGAGGCCGCCCCCCGCTGGCTCCGGCCCGACGGCCGGCTGCTGATCGAGGTCAGCGACCGCCAGCAGGACGCCGCCATCGCCGCCTTCCGCGCCGCCGGACTCGAGCCGAGCGTGCACGAGTCGGCGGACTACGCCTCGACCGTGTTGATCGGTCGCTTCGTCGGCGGCCGGTTCAGATCCAGCCTTCGAGCGCGGTGAGCAGGGCGACGTAGTCGAGTACGGCGGACTACGCCTCGACCGTGTTGATCGGTCGCTTCGTCGGCGGCCGGTTCAGATCCAGCCTTCGAGCGCCGTCATGAAGCCCTCGAAGTCGTCGCGGTGAATGGAGTGGCCGGCACCAGGCACGGTGCGGATCTCGAAGCCGCGCTCGCGGAGCGTCTCAGCGTCCTGCGTGTCGAGCATCTGGCTGGCCGCGGCGAGCATGATGAGGGAGGGCACGTCGGGGCGCAGCGGTAGTCCACTGCCTCCGCCCGCGGTCTCGGCTTCCTCGTCCGGCGCCGAGTGCGCGTGGCTCGACAGGTCCAGCGCCGTCCGCCGGTCCCAGGCGGCGAACGTGGCTAGTTCGAGTTCGATGGTCTCGGCATCCCAGCGCGGGGCCATCATGGCGATCGAGTCGTACGTCGCGGTGTCGGCGAACTCGACGAACACCGCCGGATCGAACCCGTCGTCCCGCCGCGCTATGCGCCAGGCGGGATCGACGTACACCGCGCGCCCGGCCCGCAGCCCCGCCTCGACCGCGTCGAGCACCGCGAGCCCGCCGAGCGAGTGGCCGATCGCCACCTCGACGCCGGTCAGGCCCAGAGCCTCGACCGTCTCTACGATGTCCGTTCCGTATCCCGCTGCCGGATACGCGTCCGACCGATCCGATGCGCCGTGGCCGCGCAGGTCGACGCCGATGACGCGGTAGCCGTGCCCGGCCAGCGCCGGGCCGACCCGGTGCCACGTGCGTGAGTCGGACATGATGCCGTGGACGAGCAGCGCCGCGCGTTCGCCCGCGCCCCACTCCCTGGTGTTGAGCTTCATGCCTTGGAAGGTACACGTCCGGACGATGGCTATTGCGGGACTTACGAGGTAACGTTAGTACCGGTGTAATCATGTAATCGAGCGTCGGGAGCATGCTCATGAACAAGGGAATGGGACCGGGTCGCGGCCGCTGGGGCGGCGCCGCTCAGCAGAACCCCGAGCCGCTGTCCGCCGAGCAGGCCACGGCCTGGTTCGCGGGGCGGCTGCCGGACGGCTGGTTCACCGCGTCGCCCGAGGTCACCGTGGATCGCGAGGAGATTCTCGTCGTCGGCACGCTGCCGGACCTCACCGACGAGTTCACCGACGCTGCCGCGCGGGCGGCCGCGCACGCCGGCCGGATCAGCCGTTTCCGCGAGCAGACGCGGGACGAGCGGATCGAGATCGCCCGGCAGGCGGAGCACCGGTTCGGCCGCAAGGTCGCCTGGGGCGCGACGCTCGGCGAGACGACCGAGCTCTTCACGGTGCTTTCGGTGCCGGTGATGACGCGGCTGCGGCAGCCCGAGCGCATCGTGCTGGACACGCTCGTGGCCGCGGGCGTCGCGCGCTCCCGGTCGGAGGCGCTGGCCTGGGCGGTGCGGCTGGTCGGCCAGCACGCGGACGGCTGGCTCGGCGAACTGCGCGAGGCGATGACCCGCGTGGAGGACCTGCGGAACCAGGGCCCGGATCTGGACTGAGCCGGGGTGAATGACCTGCGGCCGCGTGGTCTGCTCAGCCGACTGACTCGGGTTGAGTGCTCGGCGGCCGTGGGCGCTGCTCAGCCGTCCGCGTCGGGGTGAATAACCTGCCGGCGCGTGGTCTGCTCAGCCGACTGACTCGGGTGAATGCTTTGCGGGCCTGTGGTCTGCTCAGCCGTCCGAGTCGGGGTGAATAACCTGCCGGCGTTTGGTCTGCTTAGCCAACTGGGCCGAGGTGAATGTCCTGCGGGCGTGGGCTCTGCTCAGCCGTTCAGCGGGAGGACCATCAGCTCAGCAGGAGGACCATCAGCGAGGAGGTGGCGGTGGCGATGAGCTTGCCGGACTCGTCGGTGAGCGTCGCCTCCGCCGTGCGGACCTTGCGGCCGCGGTGGACGACCTTGCCCTCGGCGCGCAGTTCGCCGCCGTCGATGTAGCCGGGTCTGATGTAGCGGACCGAGATGTCCAGCGAGGTGTAGGCCTGGTTGGCGGGCAGCGTCGTGTGCACGGCGCAGCCCATCGCCGAGTCGAGCAGGGTGGCCGCGATGCCGCCGTGCAGCTGGCCGAGGGGGTTGGCGAAGTCGGGGCGGGTCTTGCAGGTGAACACGATCCGGCCGTCCTCGACCTCGGGGCACCGGATGTCCAGCAGCGAGGCGAGGCCGGTCGGGTCCATCGCGCCGTCGCGGTAGAGCTCGAACAGGCGCAGGCCGGTGAGCTGCGACGGCGGCTGGGCGGGTTCCTGCTGGGCGGTCACGGCGGTCCTCCGGAGGCGTCGTCGTATACGTCTGCTGCTGCGAGGTTGACGACGTCAAGTTGACAGTGTGAACCTGGCGCGTGTCAACATGGCGGGATGAGCGGTACTGAGCGCGCGGTGCGGGCGCGCACGCGGGCGCGCCCCGGCGAAGGGCAGCTGCTGCGCGAGGAGATCCTGCTCGCGGCGCAGACGCTGCTCGACGAGGCCGGGGACGAGTCCGCGCTGACTCTGCGCGCGGTCGCGACGCGCACGGGTGTGAGCACCCCGGCCGTCTACCGGCACTTCGCCGACAAGAGCGCCCTGATCGCCGCCGTCTGCATGCGCGTGTGGGAGACGCTCGGCGCCGTCGTGCGCGAGGCGATCGAGGCGGCGGCCGACGACCCTTTCCAGGGGCTACGGCACGGCGCCGTGGCATACATGCGGTTCGGTCTGCAGCATCCGGTGCAATACCGGCTGCTGATGATGGGGGCGCCGCGCCCCGGCGAGCCCGGGCCGCAGCAGGAGGCTGCGATGGCTTGCCTGCGGTACCTCACCGAGGCCGTCGAACCGTGCGTCGCCGCGGGGGTGCTGCGCGGCGACCCGCAGCAGATCGCGTTGCGCGCGCTGGCCACCGTGCACGGCTGCACCGCTCTGGTGATCGCGCACCCGTACTTCCCGTGGCCGCAGGACCCCGACGACTTCCTGGACGCTGCCGCGCGCACGTCGGGCCTTGGGACCGCGGCTCTCGGCTGGCTCGAGAGCGAGCCGCGTGAGGCCGCGCCGACGACCGCGCAGTACGCCGAGGCCTTCCGCGACTGGGCCGCCGCGCTGCGCTAACCCGCGTCTTCAGCCTATCGCCGGGTTCGCGGCGCCTGCCACGCACGCTCGCGGCGTTGCGAGGACGGTTGCAGACGACGAGTATGCGCCCGCTCCTGCGCCTTGCGAGCGCGCACGTCAGACGCCGCGGCCTGATCCGACGCTAGCTTGAAGCCGCCGCTTAGTTCGAGGGGTCATAGACGATGCCCTGCATGGCCGCGCGCGTGCTCGGACCGAGGTGCACGACGTACCACTCGCCGCGCCAGGAGATCAGCGAGAAGACCCCGATCGACTCCGCGTGCCCGTTGACCTCGTAGTTCAGCCTGGTGCCGTAGACGCGGTAGTACGAGCCCTTGTTGTACTCGACGCCCGGCTCGATCCATTCGGCGTTCGACTCGGGCACGTCCATGCTCACGAAGCGGGCGTCGGCGGCCGGGCCGAGGTGGTCGTGAGCGGCCTGGATGTCCAGGTCGTACCAGGCGATCAGCCGGTTCTGATAGTCGGCGTCGATGTCCCAGATCGCCTTGACCTGCCGGTAGGCGGTGAGCGGGAAGAAGAACGCGTGAGCGAGCTGCGGCTTGTCCTGGACGATCGCCTGCCAGAGCGAGTACGCGCCGACCTGGAACTGCGCGTCGCGGTCGCCGGGCAGCACGTTCGTCTGCGGCAGCGTGCCCGGGTCGACGGTCGCGGCGGCGGTCGCGCTCGCGGTGGGGGAGGGCGCCGCGCTGTGCGGGGCGGCCGGCGTCGGCTTCGCCTGCACCGCCTTGACCTGCCGGCTTCCGGCCGTGCCGCCCTCGGCCGCGGATGTTCCGCATCCGGCGGCGAGCAGGGCCGCCGCCGTGGCCGCCGCGGCGAGGAACACGTGGGTTCTGCGAGGCATACGCGTCATCATCCTCCGTACGGCGGCGGGGTCCGGCTCTCCCTTCCCAGCACTCTGCGCGCGGGCCCGCCGACCCGCCGCATGACGCTCCGTCAGCGCCGCGAAGCTCACCGGATCGGCGCAAAGACATCCGTTCTACAGCTATTCATACCTATACATCCGTGTATCGTCGTAAATGCCAGATATGATGGCCGGTCAGGGGGCCGGTCGCGCCCGATCCACTGCGCGAGGAATCAAGCTGATGAACCCGGTACCTGAGCCCGATGCGTCCGTCGCCGAGGTCGAGAACGAGGCCGAGGCCCAGACCGCGGAGCGGCGGCCGGACGGCGAGAAACCGCAGGATCCGAAGAAGGCTCGGCGCAAACGGCGGCGCAGGTACGTGCTGCGCGGCCTGCTCGCCGTCTTCGTGCTGGTCGTCGGCTACGTCGGCGTCACCCTTCCGCCGTACCTCACCGCGCCGGGGACCGACCCGTTCGCCGCCCGGGTGGCCGAATGGGCGCGCGATCACCACATGGGCATGCTGGTGACCTGGCTGGAGAACGAGACCTACACCGCTCCGGCCACCGGCGGGAAGCTGAACTCCGGTCAGCTCGCGCAGCTCAAGTCGAAGAACCAGGACACCTCGGGCACGCGGGAGAACCTCAAGCTCGCGCCCGCCGACTCGCCGGCGAACATCACGCCGTTCGCCTCCGGGTCCGTCCCCGGCGAGGGCGTCTTCTCCCCGGCCGTGATCGGCCCGCTCGGCAACCCGATCGTCGAGACCGCCGCGCTGCGCCCGGACGCCGAGCACACCTCCAACCTGGCGTACGTGGCCTGGCTCAACCAGCACGCGCTCTCGTTCACCCTCAATCCCGGCTACGACCAGCCCGGCGGCACCTGGGCCGAGCCCGACTACATCAGCCCGTCCATGCGCGACCGCCTCGTCGCGACCTGGAACGGCGGCTTCAAGGTCAGCCCGGACGACGCGATGGGCGGCTTCTACGAGGACGGACGCACCGCCGTGCCGCTCGTGGACGGCAAGGCCGCCGAGGTCTTCTACAAGGACGGCACCCTCAAGATCGGCGCCTGGGGCCGCGACCTGTCGATGACCCCGGACGTGGCCGCCGTGCGCGAGAACCTCAACCTGCTGGTGGACGACGGCAACGTCACCGTCGGCGAGTACGACGGCTCCGGAGCCGATTGGGGGTACACGATCCGCGGCTGGTACTACATCGCCCGTTCGGGCGTAGGCGTCACCGCGAAGGGCGACATCGTGTACGTCGGCGGCACCGAGCTCTCCGTCTACACGCTCGCCAAGCTGCTCAAGGCGGCCGGCGCGGTCTACGGGATGGAGCTCGACATCAACCCGGACTGGACGTCGTTCATGACCTATGACGGCCTGCGGAATCCGCAGAACCTCACCGCCACCAAGCTCTGGGACTTCAACCCGCCCGCGGACCGCTACTTCTCGCCCTCCGACCGGGACTTCGTCAGCGTGCACGCGCGCTGAGCCCGCGTCTTCGACGGGTCCCGTGGCCGGCCGGGCGATGGCGGCGGCCTGCCTCAGGAAGTCACCCGCACGACGGTCACGGGGCCGGCCGCGCACTTGGCCGCGGCCTGCGAGAGCGGGCCGCCCACGACGCCGATCGGGGCGCCGCTCTGCTGGATCATCGTGACGGCGGCGAGGAAGTCCTGCCAGGACTCGGTGGCCGCGGCGAACCGCACCACGCAGGCCGCCTCCGCCGGCGTGTTGTTGATCGGCGAGCCCGCCAGCGCGATCTCGCCCGCGTTCTTCTGGGCGCCGCTCCAGTTCCCCGCGGTGTTCGGGGCGTTGCTCGCGGTGCTGCCGGATGTGGGCGGGGTGGTGGTCGTGCAGCTCGCGAGGGCGGCGCACAGGCCGGATGCTGCGGCGGCGAGTGCGAGCCGGCGACGCCAGGGCCCGCTAGTCGAGAGATCCATACATCGAGCATCCGACGGGACGGGCCCGCGCGCGCAGCGCAGTAGCCAGTTCGGGGCATCGCGGCGCGTGCGGCCGCCGGCGGGCCGGGTGCCGCCGGCCCGGGCCCCGTTGGCCCGAACGGTCGGATCACCGCGCGGATATCCGTACCTTTCCTTACATTGGGACTTGCCCGGACCCACGACGAGAGAGGCAGCGCGATGACGGCTGGCAACGGTCCCCAGTCCTCCATTCTGGTGGTCGACTCCGACCCCATCGAGCGCGACGCGACGGTGGAGGGCCTGCGCCGCCACCTCGGCCAGGCCTGCCGCGTCTTCGGCGCCGGCGGCCTGCGCGAGGCCTCGGAGGTCCTCGCCCACCTGCACATCGAGGGCCGCGCGGTGGCCCTCGCCGTCTGCGCGCATCGGCTCGCCGACGGCACCGGGGTGGAGCTGTTCAGCCACATCCGGCGCTCCTCGCCCGCGACCAAGCGGCTGCTGCTGACCACGATGGACCAGGCCGACTCCGCGCTGCAGGCCATCAGCCTGGCGCAGACCGACCGGTACGCCGTGCTGCCGGCGCATCCGATCGAGGTGCGCATCCTGCCGATCGTCGACGACCTGCTCGGCGAGTGGTTCGGCGAGCACTCGGCCGCCGAGATGGGGGTCACCGTCCTCGGCCACCGCTTCGCCGCGGCCAGCTACACCGTCAAGGACTACCTGACCCGGAGCCTGGTCCCGTTCACCTGGATGGACCTCGGCGAGGACCCCGAGGCGCAGGCGATGGCCAAGGACCTCAACCTGCCGAACCCGGCGCCGACCGTGGTGCTGCTGGAGGACGGCCGGACCCTGTACGACCCCTCCATCGCCGAGCTCGCGGGCGCGCTGGGCCTGACCCAGGAGGCGACCCGGCAGTCCTACGACCTGATCGTCGTCGGCGGCGGACCCGCGGGCCTCGCGGCGGCCGTCTACGGGGCCTGCGAGGGCCTGAGCGTCGTCGTCATCGAGGACGACTGCCCCGGCGGCCAGGCCAGCATGAGCACGAAGGTGGAGAACCACCTCGGCTTCCCGGCGGGGCTGAGCGGCGCCGACTTCGCGCACCGCGCGCTCGCCCAGGCCCGCCGCCTCGGCGTCGAGTGGTGCTCGGCGAAGGTCGCCACCGGGCTGGTCCCGGGCGACGGCTCGCACATGGTCACGCTGGACAACGGCAACTCCCTGGTCGGCCGCAGCGTGCTGGTCGCGACCGGCATGACCTGGCGGCAGCTCGACGCCCCCGGGGTGGAGGAGCTGCACAACGCAGGCGTCTACTACGGCAGCTCGGAGACCGAGGCCCGGCAGTCCGCGGGCGAGGACGTGGTCCTGGTCGGCTCCGGCAACCCGGCGGGCCACGCCGCGCTCCAGTTCGCCGAGCACGCCCGGACCGTGACCCTCGTCGTGCGCGAGGACGAGCTGCGCGCGGGCGGCATGTCCGAGACCCTCGCCGACCAGATCCTGCAGCGCCCGAACATCAGGGTCCGGGTGGACACCGAGATCGGGGAGGTGCGCGGCTACGGCCGGCTCGAGAAGGTCGTGCTGCTGGAGAGCGCCACCGGCGAGACCGAGATCATCCCCGCCACCGGCCTCTACATCATGTTCGGCACGGTTCCGTCCTCCGAGTGGGTGCAGGGCGTCGTCGCGGTGGACGAGCTCGGCTTCATCCTCACCGACAACGAGATCGGCCGCCGTCCCGAGCTGCTGCCCGAGCCTTGGCACGCCCCGCGTCCGCCGTACCTGTCGGAGACCTCGGTACCCGGCGTCTTCGCCGCCGGCGACGTGCGCGCGGGATCGGTCAAGCGCATCGGCTCGGCCGTCGGACAGGGCGCCGTCGCGGTCGCCGCGGTCGCGCAGTACCTGCACGCGCTCAACGAGTCCGCGAAGCTGGAGGACCGGCCGCAGCTGGTCAGCGGCGCGGACGAGGGCCACATGCTGGAAGCCGCGGGCGACGGGGACATCCAGCCCGACTGACCGACCCGACTGACCGACCCGACCGGTCAGCCTGGACGGGTGCCTGCCCGATCGCCCCTCGGACCGCGGTGGAGTCCGAGGGCGATGACTGTCCAGGCGCGGGCTTACCCCAGTTCCAGCGACATCACCCCGTAGACCAGCGACTGCTGCAGGGACCTGATGGGCCCGGTGTACATCCGGGCGGTGCGCGAGGACGGAGTCAGTCCGTGCAGCTCGGCGAGGTTGCGGGCCACGTGGTGCGGCTCGGGGATGTCGATCGCGACCGTCGCGTCCCCCGCCTCGCGCAGCAGCGAGGCGAGGACGGCGGCGGCGTCGCGCGGGGTGGTGGCCAGCAGCGGGCCGATGCGCACGCCCTCGTTGGCCGGGCGAAGCACCCCGTAGCCGGTCAGCAGACCGTCGCGGAACCGGGCGCGGGTGACGTGCCGCGGGTCGGCGGCCCAGCGCGAGGCGAAGGGGTGCCGGTCGGCCGGGTGCCCCGCGGCGTCGAGGGCGGCGAGCAGGTCGAGGTGCTCGGGTCCGACCGGGACGACCCCCTCGACGTCCTCCGCCTTGTGCTCCAGGTTCGGCCTGCCCCGGTAGCGGACGGTCGTGTAGGCGGGCAGGAAGCCCTGCGTGCGGTAGTTGTCCTGCTGGTCGGGGACGCCGTCGAGGCCGATCGTGCGGGAACCGGCGTGCTGCATGCCGGCCTTCCAGGTCGCGATGCCGAACCCCTGCCCGCGCCGGTCCGGGCGGACCAGGTAGTAGCCGAGGAAAGCGTAGTCGGGGGAGTAGTTGACCACGCTGATCGCGGAGACGACCTTGCCGTCCAGCCTACCGAGCAGGAACCCGCGGGGGTCCTGCATCAGGAAGTGCTCGGAGTCGTGCCGGCCGGGGTTCCAGCCCTCCTTGGCCGCCCACAGCACGACCTGGTCCCATTCGCCCGGACGCGCCGGACCGATCTCGAAGCCCATGTTCAGTCGTTCTCTCGTTCGCTTGGTCGGTGCCAGGCCGCTCACGCGGCTCACATCAGATCGGGGTCGATGACGGCCTGCTCGGGGGTGATCGTGTTGCGCGGGCCGTGGAAGGTGCGCCGGGCGCTGACGAACCACCAGACCGTGGCCACCGCGAGCACGACGGCCAGCGCGATCGGCGCGTAGTTGAAGTTGTCGTGCGTGATCGGGCTGTACTGCGGCAGCATGAACAGGATATTGCTGACCCCGATCCAGACGACGGCCAGCAGCGCGATCGGCCGCCCCTTCGCGCCCAGGTTCCACGGTCCGGCCTCGAACCCGCCGCCGAGCCGCAGCCGCAGCAGGATCGGGATGCCGTACGCGGTGAACAGGCCGACGACGTTGACTGAGACGACCGCGGTGAACGCGGCGCTGTTCCACCAGCCCGGGAGCGTCAGCACGATCGAGCAGCCCGCCGCCAGCCAGACCGCCGCTACCGGGGTGTGGGTGCGCGCCGAGAGCCGGTGCCACAGGCCGCTGCCGGGGATCGCGCCGTCCCGGCTGAACGCCCAGATCTGCCGCGAGTTCGAGGTCATGTTCGCCAGGCCGCAGAACAGCAGCGCGACCACCGGGAACAGCAGCAGCAGCTTCGCGCCGGTCAGGCCGACCGCGTCCACGAGGACCTGCGCCGGCGGCACGCTCGCCGAGGACTCCTTGGACCAGTTCTGGCTCGCGTAGACGAGGGAGAGCACGAGCACGAGCCCGAAGACGGCCGAGAAGCGGATCGACTGGGTGATGCCCTTCGGCGCGCTCGTCGCGGCGCCCTGCGTCTCCTCGCTCATGTGGAAGGAGCCGTCGAAGCCGGTGTACGTCCACGAGGTCACGAGCAGGCCGAGCAGGCCCCCGTACAGGCCGTTCGAGAAGCCGGTGTTGTTGACGAACGCGCCCGCGTAGTTCAGCGGCTCGTGATGCGAGGGCGCGAAGGCGAGTGAGACCGCGATGACGACGACGCCGCCGAGCAGCCACCACACGGAGATCCGGTTGATCATGCCGACCGTGCGCACGGCGAAGGTGTTGAGCAGGCCGTGCAGCACGAGCAGGCCCGCGGCGATCAGCACCGTGTTGTGCAGCGTCGCCGTGTAGCTCGGCCACTGCATGCTGATCCAGGCCTGCAGGAAGGTCGCGGCGGCGAAGTCGGTGGCCGCCGTGCCGCCGATCTGCCCGGCGAAGTTGAGCCAGCCCGTGTACCAGGACCAGGCGGCCTTGTTCCGCTTGGCCAGCCGCGCCGAGGCGTAGTAGAGGGCGCCGGAGGTGGGGTAGGCGGAGGCTATCTCGGCCATCGCCGCGCCGACCGCGAGCACGAGCACCGAGACGGCGATCCAGCCGAATATCAGGATGCGCGGACCGCCGGCCAGCATGCCGAAGCCGAACGCCGAGAACACGCCAGCGAGCACGTTGATGATGGTGGCGGAGATCGCGAAATTGTCGAAGGTCTTGAAGCCGCGGGCCAGTTCCCGCTGGTAGCCGAGTTGGTTGAGGGTCGCCTCGTCTTCGGCGACCTGTGCGGCTACGTCCGTGGTGGTCATGGGGAGGGTCCTCCGGTCAAGTGGATGAGGATGCGGCGCCGGTGCGGCGGCGCGCGGTGCGGGTCAGCCGCGGCGGCAGTCGCGGTAGACGCGGGAGAGCACCTTCTCCGGCGGTCCGTGCCGGGACCAGGGGAAGGGGCTGGCGTACGGGTGCACGTGCTGGAAGACCCGCCAGGCCGGCCCGAACCGCCCGCCCCGGTGCAGCGCCTCCGCCAGCACGCTGAGATCGGAGACGGTGGCCGAGGCCGGCGGGCCGTCGGTCGCGTTCGGGCCGAACCAGGCGCGGCTGAGCTCCTCGGCCACCGGGTCGACGGCCTTCTCGCCGCGCAGCTCCAGATCGAGCATCTCCAGCAGGGTGCGCCGGCGCTGCTCGGCCTGCGGCTCCACCGGGCCGCGAGCGGTCAGGTGCCCGAGCAGCTGGTGGATCTTCGCGACCCGCTGCGGATCCGGTTCGACGGGCCCGGAGCCGTGGTCCTGCTCCAGGTCGGCGAACAGCGGCAGCAGCTGGTTGATGCCGTACGGCGGCCCGACCGAGGCGAGGTACGCGGCGGTGTCGGACGTCAGCTCGGCGCTGCCGCCGTGCCGCGGGTAGCACAGCGCGAGCAGCCGCTGGCCCGCCTCCCGGTTGCCCGGATGGCGCGCCTCGACCTCCCGCCACAGCGCCCAGGCCGGGTCGCCGCCCGTGCCCGGCGGCCGGGCCGGGACGCCGCCCTGCCCGGCCCCGCGCAGCCGGTGCAGCGTCAGCTCGATGACGAAGGGCGTCGGATCGGCCGGCCACGCCCGGTGCGCGGCCGTGCAGGCCTTCGCGGCGATCGCCTCGAGCGCCTCGCGGTCCCGGCGCGCGGTCAGCGCCCGGTGCGCCGCGACCCTTGCGTAGAGCAGCAGCGCGTCCGGGTTCTCCGGCTCCTGCTTGGCCCAGTTCTCCGCCACGTTGCTGCCCGCCGCGGTCGCGGCCAGCACCAGCGTGCGGAACGCGCGGGCGTCGTGGTTCCCGGCCGTCCGGGTGTCGGCCAGGGCCTCGCGGGCGGCGCCCACGCGCAGCGCCGCGACGTCCCCGCGGGCGACGGCGAGCACCCGGTCGGGGCCCGCGGGGTCCCAGTCGAAGGCGGGGGACGAGCTCACATCTGCTCCGTACTGTGTGTCAGCGGCCCCTCGCGCAGGTGGGTGGAGGGAGGGGGCGACGAGGTGTTCCGGTGCCCGGCTGTAGCCGACCGGTCACGGATAACGGGCAGTACCGTACCGGAGGGCCGGAGAAAGATACAAGAGGTCGTACTTACCGGCCGTATCCGCGCGGGTACCGGCATTCCGTGCAATTGACCGCCGCACGGGCCGATGCACATTGCTGATGCAATCCCGTTCGGGCGCCTCCCCGGCATGGCGGCTCGATCCGGGCGGCGCCGCCGCCTACCCTCGGGGACCATGGCCGACGAGTACCTGGATCTGTCCACCCCGACCCTGGGCCCGCCGACGCAGGCCGTCGCGGACGCGGGCGACGAGGGTTACGCGAAGAGCCTGGCGCCGCGGCACGTCGGCATGATCGCCATCGGCGGCGCGATCGGCACCGGCCTGCTGCTCGGCGCGGGCGGGAAACTGCTGGTCGCCGGGCCCGCGCTGGCGCTCTCGTACGCGGTCGCCGGGGTGTTCGCCTACTTCGTCGTGCGCGCGCTCGGCGAGCTGACGCTGCACCGGCCGTCCTCAGGGTCCTTCGTCAGCTACGCGCGAGAGTTCATGGGCGAGCCCGGTGCGTACATCGCGGGCTGGATGTACGTGCTCAACTGGTCCACGACCGGCATGGCCGACAGCACCGCCGTCGCGCTCTACATGCACTACTGGGCCGCTTTCCGGTCCGTCCCGCAGTGGCTGCTCGCGCTCTGCGCGCTGATCGTGGTATTGACAATCAACCTTGTATCCGTGCGTCTTTTCGGGGAAATCGAATTCTGGTTCGCGCTCATCAAGGTGACGGCGATCGCGTCATTCCTGGTCGTCGGCGTTTGGCTGCTCGGCACCGGCCACGAGGTGGCCGGCCGCACGCCCGGGATCAGCCTGATCCGCGAGAACGGCGGCTTCTTCCCGCTCGGCGTGCTCCCGGTCTTCACCGTCCTGCAGAGCGTCGTGTTCGCGTACGCGGGCGTCGAGATGGTCGGCATCACCGCCGGCGAGACGAAGGACCCCGCGAAGGTCGTCCCGCGCGCCGTGCGCTCGGTGACCTGGCGGATCGCCCTGTTCTACGTCTGCAGCGTGCTGATGCTCGCCCTGCTGCTGCCGTGGAACCGGTACTCCGCCTCGGAGAGCCCGTTCGTCACGGTGCTGTCGAAGATCGGCGTGCCCGGCATCGGCGGCGTCATGAACCTCGTCGTGCTCACGGCCGCGATGTCGAGCCTCAACTCCGGCTTCTACAGCACGGGCCGGGTGCTGCGCTCCATGGCCGCCGCCGGCTCGGCGCCGCGCTTCACCGGGCTGATGAACGCGCGGCACGTGCCCTACGGCGGTATCCTTTTCACCTGCGCGTTCGCCACGTTCGGCGTCGGGCTGAACGCCTGGCTCCCCGGCCAGGCCTTCGACATCGTGGTCAACTTCGCGGCCCTCGGCGTCGCCACCACCTGGATCATGGTCATGCTCTGCCACCTCCTGTTCGTCCGCCGCACCCGCGCAGCGGGTCCCGGCGGGCCGGTCCGGCCGGGGTTCCGGCTCCGGGGCTGGCCCTGGGTCAACGCGGCCACGGTCCTGTTCCTGCTCGCGATCGTGGTCGACATGGGCGCGCAGGGCGGGGCCACCGGCCGGTGGACCGTCGCGGCGATCCCGGTGATCGCGGCCGTGCTGCTGACCGGCTGGGTGCTCTCCCGCCGCCGACTGCCGGACCGCAGCCGGTGACGCTCGTGCAGTCCGGCCTGACCGGGGCCCAGGTCGCCGAGCGCGTCGCGGCCGGCCGGACCAACCGCGTGCCGACCCGCTCCAGCCGCTCGCTCGGCGCGATCGTCCGGGCGAACGTCCTCACCTGGTTCAACGGGCTCATCGGCTCGCTGTTCGTGATCATGCTGATCGTCGGGCCGATCCAGGACGCCCTGTTCGGGTTCGTGATCATCTTCAACTCGCTGATCGGCATCGTGCAGGAGTGGCGGGCCAAGCGCACGCTCGACTCGCTCGCCATCGTCGGCGAGGCCCGGCCGCGGGTGCGCCGCGACGGCGCCGAGGTGCAGGTCCGGACGGGTGACATCGTCCTCGACGACGTCATCCTCCTGGGCCCGGGCGAGAAGATCCCGGTCGACGGCGCCGTCCTGGAGTCCACCGCCCTCGAGGTGGACGAATCGCTGCTCACCGGCGAGTCCGATCCGGTCCGCAAGGACGTCGGCGACGAGGCGCTGTCCGGCTCGTTCGTCGTCGCCGGGCAGGGCGCGATGCGCGCGGAGCGAGTCGGCGCCGACGCGCACGCCGCGCAGCTCGCCGCCGAGGCCCAGGAGTTCACGCTCGTGCGCTCCGAGCTGCGCGACGGCATCGCGCAGATCATCAAGTATCTGACGTATCTGCTGGTGCCCGCCGGGATCCTGCAGATCATCGTGCAGACGGCCATCGCGGGCGGCCTGCGCAACGGCATCAGCCGGACCGTCGCCGGGATCGTGCCGATGGTGCCGGAAGGGCTCGTGCTGCTCACGTCCGTGGCCTTCGCGGTCGGCGTGGTGCGGCTCGGCCGGCGCAACTGCCTGGTGCAGGAGCTGCCCGCGATCGAGGGCCTGGCCCGCGTCGACACCGTGTGCCTCGACAAGACCGGCACGCTCACCGAAGGCGGCATGCGGCTCGCCGGCATCGAGCCGCTGGCCGCGGAGGCCACCGAAGCGCAGGTCCGCGAGGTCCTCGGCGCCCTCGGCGCGCTCGAGGAGCGGCCGAACGCGACCATGCTGGCGATCATCGAGGCGTGCCCCGCGCCCGTGGCAAGCTGGTCGGCGCAGACCGTGGCCGCCTTCTCCTCGGCGCGGAAGTGGAGCGGCGCGACCTTCGCGGACGGCCGCGGCACGTGGCTGATCGGCGCGCCGGACATCCTCGGCGCAGGCACGTACGCCGCCGAGCGGGCCGAGCGGGTCGGCGCCGGCGGACTGCGCGTTCTGCTGCTGGCGAACTCGCCGAAGGAGCTGTCGGCCGAGGGCGCGAACTCGACCGCCGACATGGACCCGCGCCCCATCGCCCTGATCACGCTGGAGCAGCGGATCCGCGACGACGCAGCGCCGACACTCGCGTACTTCGAGCGGCAGAAGGTGCACCTCAAGGTCATCTCCGGGGACAACGCCGTCTCGGTCGGCGCCGTCGCCCAGACCCTCGGACTGCCCGGCGCGGAGCACCCGGTCGACGCGGGCGGTCTGACGCCCGGCTTCGCCGACGATTTCGCCGCGGAGATCGCGGACAACTCGGTCTTCGGCCGCGTGACGCCGCGTCAGAAGCAGCAGATGGTCCTCGCCCTGCAAGGCCGCGGCCGCACGGTCGCGATGACCGGCGACGGCGTGAACGACGTGCTCGCGCTGAAGAACGCGGACATCGGCATCGCGATGGGCGCCGGCTCCGGCGCGGCCAGGGCCGTCGCCCAGATCGTGCTGCTCGACGAGCGCTTCGCCACGCTGCCCAGCGTCGTCGCCGAGGGCAGGCGGGTGGTCGGGAACATCGAGCGCGTCTCGAACCTGTTCCTGGTGAAGTCCTTCGAGTCGTTCCTGCTCGTCGTGCTCACCGGCATCGGCCGGCTGCCGTACCCGTTCCTGCCGCGCCACTCCACCCTCATCGGCGCGCTCACGATCGGGATCCCGTCCTTCTTCCTCGCCCTCGCCCCGAACCTCGCGCGCGCCCGCACCGGCTTCGTCAAGCGCGTCCTGCGCTTCGCCATCCCGGCGGGGCTGGTCAACGGCGTGGCCGCGTTCGTGTCCTATTACCTCGCACGGCTGGCCCCCGGGGCGTCGCTGCCGACCGAGCAGACCTCGGCGATGATCACGCTGTTCACGGCGAGCCTCGCGGTCCTCCTGCTGGTCGCCCGGCCGTACGTGTGGTGGAAGGCCGTACTGGTCGGCACGATGGCCGCGCTGTTCATCCTCGTCACGGCGCTGCCGCTCGGCCGCCATTTCTTCCAGCTCCAGTTCGGCGCCTGGCAGCAGACGGTCCTCTCCTTCGCGGTCGCGGCGGTGGCGGCCGTCGTGCTGGAGATCCTCTGGCGCTGGTCCCGCGCCCGCGACGCCGAGACCACGCGAACGGAGGAGATCACGCGAACGGAGGAGCCTGCCCTCTGACGCGCGCGGGTAGAGCGACGCCGTGGCGCTCAGACGGGTTCTCGGGTGGGTGGCACTCGGGGTCGTCGCGCTCGGCGCGCTGAAGATCGCGCATTCGCAGCAGCCGGCGCAGGGGCCGCCGAGCCCGGCCGCGTCCGCGTACCTGCCGCCGGCGCCGGCCCCGGGATCGGTGTTCGCTGCGCCGCTCGGGGGATCGCAGCCGGTGCGGATCGACATTCCGGACGTGGACATCCACGCCGTGCTCGTGAAGGTCGGCCTCCAGGCGGACGGCAGCGTCGGGGCGCCGCCGTTGGACCAGGCGCAGAAGGCGGCCTGGTACGACGGGAGCCCGAGCCCCGGCCAGGCCGGGCCGTCCATCATCGACGCGCACGTGGACTCGCGGGAGACCAAGGGCTTCCGCGGCGCGTTCTACAATCTCGGCCAGGTCCAGCCGGGCGAGCAGATCCACGTCACCCGTTCGGACCATGTCGTCGCGACATTCACGGTCGACTCGGTCCAGCAGGCTCCCAAGAGCGCGTTTCCCACCAGCCGCGTCTACGGGAGCGTGCCCTATGCCGCATTGCGCCTGATCACCTGCGGTGGTGACTTCGATTACGCCAGAGGAACCTACAAGGACAATACGATCGTGTATGCCCACATGACGGATACGAGCACGAACTGAGGCCCACCCGATGGCCGCGACGCCCACCGCCAGCGCAACCTCGGAGGAGACGAAGCCGCCCCGCCGCTCGGTCCCCGAGAACCTGGCGCGGCGCTGGGTCCGCACAGGCCTCACCCTCGCGAGGGTCGTCCGCGGGGCGCCGCTCACGCTCGTGCTCGTCGCGGCTCTGTGGATTCTCGCGCTCGCGACCCACAGCCTGGCCTACGGGCCGAGCGACGAACTCATGAGCCACGTCGGGCTCGACACGACGGCGATATCCTCCGGCCGCGTCTGGACGCTCGTCACGTACTCCTTCTGGTGCCAGAACGTGTGGGCCTATCTGGCGAACACGGCCCTGCTCCTCCTCTTCGTCGTACCGGCGGAGCGGAGGCTCGGCACGTGGCGCACGGTCGCCCTGCTGGCGCTGTGCCAGATCGGCGGCGCGGCGCTCGCGATCGGTGCGATCGAGGCAGGGTCCAGCGCCGGCGACCTCTGGCTGCAGAGCACGGTCGGCGCGCAGTACAACACGGCGGTCGGCGCGTCCGTCGGCGTCGTCGGGCTCGGCCTGGCGCTCAGCGCGCGCATGACGACGCTCTGGCGCCGCCGCACCCGGCTGCTCCTCGTCATCGGCACGATGCTGTTCCTGTTCTACGACGGCGGCGTGATCGACATCTCCCGCGCGTTCGCCGCGCTCGTCGGCGTCGGCGTCGGCTTCGCGCTGCTCCAGCCCCGGATCCGGCCGCGCCGACTGCGCCTGGCGAGTTCGCACGCGGAGACGCGCGTCCTGGTGGCGGTGTTCGCGCTCACCTCGGCGCTCGGTCCGCTGATCGCGTGGATTACGAATAACCCTTACGGCCCAATGGCGATCCTGGTGAACCTCTTCATCGACGAGGCGCCGACCCAGGACGACATCCACGACTACTGCACCAGGACGTCCGACTACTACGACCCCGTCGCCTGCCGGGCCAGCGAGGCCGAGCACGTCCTCGCCGGCACGCCCGCGATCCTCGTGCTCTTCGTCCCCGTCCTCGTTCTCGGCGTCATCGCCTACGGCCTCTGGCGCGGACGGCGGATGGCGTGGGTCTCGGCCCTCGTGTGCGAGGTCGTGCTGGGCATCGTGACGGTCCGATATGCGCAGATGCTCGTCGGCCTGACCGAGGCCCAGCCGGACGAGGCGGGCGTGCCGACCGCGATCAAGATCTACACCGGCCTGATCATGTGCATTCCGGTCGGCGTCGTGATCGTCCTGCTGCTCACGCGCCGCCACTTCGCCCTCCGCGCCCCGCGCTGGACAGCCCTCAAGCTGCTCGGCACGCTCGTCGCCGCGTTCCTCGTCGTCGGCACGATCTACGTCAACTGGGCCTACCGCGTACGCGGCGAGTGGTCACCGGACGCGACCGTCAGCGCCCTGCTCGCGGACTACCCGAAGCGGCTCTTCTCGCCGACGTGGCTGACGCTCGTCAACGAGAACACGGCGGCCGTCATCCCCGAAGGCGGCATCGCCAAGGTGCTCTACATTGCCGTCGGGCCGGTCTTCTGGTCGATAGCCCTCGGCGGCCTCCTGCTGACCTTCCGCCGCACGGCGAGCCGCGGCGCGGGAGAAAAGAGCCAGGCCGACCGGCTGCTGCGCGAGTACGGCGGATCGCCGCTGTCCTACATGACGACGTGGCCCGGCAACGACTACTGGATCAGCCCGGACGGCACGGCCGCCGTGGCGTATCGCGTGATCGGCGGCATAGCCCTGACCACCGGCGATCCCTTCGGCAAGCCGGATGCGCGAGCGGCGGCGGCGGAGGGCTTCGCGCGCTATTGCGACAGCCAGGGCTGGAGCCCGTGCTTCTACAGCGTCACCGGGGAGACGCGCTCGCACCTCGTCCAGGGGCTGGGCTGGAGCGCGGTGCAGGTCGCCGAGGACACGGTGCTCGACCTGCCCGAGCTTAAGTTCAGCGGAAAGAAGTGGCAGGACGTGCGCACGGCCCTCAACAAGGCGGCGAAGGAGGGCATCACCGCGCAGTGGTTCACCTTCCCAACCGCGCCGCTCGCCGTGCAGCAGCACATCAGGGAGCTGTCCGAGGAGTGGGTCGCGGACAAGGGCCTGCCGGAGATGGGATTCACCCTCGGCGGCCTCAGCGAACTGCAGGACCCGCGCGTGCGATGCCTCGTAGCGCTCGACGAGCAGGACCGGCTGCACGGCGTGACGAGTTGGCTGCCTGTCTACCAGGACGGCGAGACGGTCGGCTGGACGCTCGACTTCATGCGCCGCTCGTCAGACGGATTCCGCGGCGTGATGGAGTTCCTGATCGCCTCGGCGGCACTCGGCTTCCAGGAAGAGGGTGCCCGATTCCTCAGCCTCTCCGGCGCGCCGCTGGCCCGGATCGACCGCGAGCAGCCCTCGCCCGCCCCGCTTCAGCGCGTGCTCGACATCGTAGGGAGGACCCTGGAACCCGTCTACGGCTTCCGCTCGCTGCTCGCCTTCAAGGCGAAGTTCCAGCCGCGGTATCTCCCGCTGTACATGTGCTACCCGGACCCGGCCGCGCTCCCCGCGATCGGCAACGCGATCGGCCGCGCGTACCTCCCCCACACGAACGCCGCCCAGATGGTCCGCCTCAGCCGGAAACTGATGAGCTGAAAAGCCGAAGGATCTGATCCGGCTATGGCGTGAGCATCAGCTGCCGGCTCAGCCAATCGAGGTTCTTCTCCAGCCCTGGCCGCCATACCTGCCAACCGTGGCCGCCGGGCAGTTCCTCGTATGCGACCTGCATCGCGGCACCCTTGCATGCCGCGTAGACGCGCTGCTGCTGCGGCCGGTACGTGCCGTCGTCCGAGCCCGAAACGACCATTCCGTGCAATTCCGGGAACTTCTTCGTCTTCATGATCGTAAGAGGGTCAACAGCGAGAAACGCGGCGGTGTCGCCGCCGAAAGCCTTGCCGATGCTCTCCTGCAGGGAGCCGAGCGTCGGCTGGTCCTGACCCGAGATGGAGATGAAGGTATGGAACACGCCCGGCTTGTTCACCGCGAATTGCAGCGCGCAGGTTCCGCCGTAGGAAAGGCCTGCGACGGCCCACTGCGCTGGATCGGTGTCCACCTGAAACGTCTTCTCGATCCAGGCGGGTACGTCCTCGGTGAGGTAGGTCTCGGCCTTGCCGAGCCGCGAGTCCATGCACATCGGGTTGCCGAACTCGGAGCCGGTGGCGTCCGCCATGACCACGATCGGGGCGAGGCCGTGATGCCGGGCGGCGTAGGCGTTCATCATGTTCACGATGTCGCCGCCGTCCACCCAGTCGCTCGGCGAGCCCGGCTGCCCGGCGAGCAGCAGCAGGACGGGCAGGCGGGGCCGCGGCGTGGCCTCGTAGGCGGGTGGCAGATAGATCCACGCGTCGCGGGCGTGGAAGCCCGAGCGCGTGCCCGGGATCGCGGCGGAGGTGAGCGTGCCACCTGACGGCATGCCCGCCGGAGCCTGCCAGACCTCGGACAGGTAACTGCCGGCCGGCGCGACGACGAGCGGCTTGCTGCCGACCACGTCCTTGAGCGGCGTCGCCTGCGTGGTCAGGGACCTGAGCGCGTCCCGCAGCGTCGGGAACTGGTCGTAGACGCGATTGATCCCGTTGAGCCCGAAGACCACTGCGATCAGCACCGCGACCCCCGCGGCCAGCCGCGGCCGCCAACCCTTGCGCCGGATCGCCTGCACGGCTCCGAGCACGACCGCGCCGAGCACCACGCCGATCCAGGCGACCACGTCCGTCGGCAGGTCGTCCGGGAACGGTCGCCAGACGCGGTCTACGAACAGCCCGATGCCCACCGAGAGGAGGAAGGTCCCGAGCAGGATCGCCGGAACCCAGCGCCGCCACCACCGCTCATCGCGCCCGTACAGCAGCACGAGCAGGGCGCCCAGCCCCAGCAGCGTCAGGGCGAGCGGCGTGAGCCCGGAGACGATCGACCAGTCGAGCGGCCCCTCGGCCGCGACGCGGATCCCGGGGCGCATGGAACAGGAACTTAGCCGCGCGCAGGGCTTGTGCGCACCTCGACACGGCCGTTCCATGACGGTCTGGACCGATTTGGGAGGCAGACTGGTGGAGTGACATCGCGTGAGATCGTCCCCGGATCGCTGCCCTCGGCCGGCGCCGCGGCTAGCCCGACCGGCTCGGCGACCGGCCCCCTGCACCTGCACGTGCTGCACGAGATGGTGGGCCGCGTCGCCGCGAACTCGGTCGACGTGACCGTGCACATCGACGACAGCGCCAGCCGCACCGTGCAGTTCGCGATGCTGTGCAGCTTCGTGGGCACGTTCGCGCTGACCCGGCTCGTCGTGCGGATGATCAGGAAGGGCATCGGGCCGTTCGGGAACGTGCAGGTGGGCGCCGTGCACGTGCACCACCTCGTGCCGGGCATCGTGATCATGCTGGTGACCGGCCCGGTGGAGTTCATCATCGCGCCGCACGGGGCTGTGCGAACCGTGCTGGCCTGCATCTTCGCGGCCGGCGCCGCGCTGACGCTGGACGAGTACGCGCTCTGGCTGCACCTGACCGACGTCTACTGGGAGGAGGAGGGCCGGAAATCGGTCGACGCCGTCGTCGCGGTGTCCGGGCTCGCCACCCTCGCCATGATCGTGTCCAACCCGTTCGAGCGGACCGAGGGCGAGAGCCTGTGGCTCTACTTCGCGTACCTGTTCCTGACGCTCGCCTTCGTCATCGTGGCCGTGTACAAGGGCAGGCTCTTCCTGGGGCCGGCCGGCGTGCTGGTGCTGCCGCTCGGGATCTACGCGGCGATGCGGCTGGCCAAGCCCGGGTCCCCGTGGTTCAGCCGCTTCTACGCGCCCGGATCGAAGAAGTACGAGAAATCGGTCCGCAGGGCGTCCAGGGTCGGTCTCGAGGACCGGCTGAAGCAGCTGGTGAGCGGCATGCCCCACCCCGCGAACAACTGGCACCTGGCCGACCGCCACAAGTCGGATGAATAGTCGGCTTAGGCAGCCCTGCCGGATCCCGAGAGACGAGTGCTGGACAATGGCCGCATGAAGCAGGCCGTGCTCGTGCTCAACGTGGGTTCCTCGTCGATCAAGTACCAGTTGCTCGAACTCGAGCCGGCGGGCGAAGGCGCCCGGGAGCCCGGCGCCCGCCTCGCGACCGGGATCGTCGACCGGATCGGCGGCGAGGGCGCGGGCACGCTCACGCACAAGCAGCCGGACGACCCGCAGCCGTACGAGGTCTCCGACACCTTCGCCGACCACGAGCAGGCGCTCGCGGCCGTGCTCGGCGCGTTCCGCGACGCCGGACCCGATCTCGCGAAGATCGAGCTGAAGGCGGTCGGGCACCGCGTCGTGCACGGCGGCTCCGAGTTCATTCAGGCGACGGTGATCGACGACGCCGTCCTGGCGAAGGTCACGGAGATGATCCCGCTGGCGCCGCTGCACAACCCGGCGAACATCACCGGCATCGAGGGTGCCCGGCGCGCGTTCCCGGACGTGCCTCAGGTCGCCGTCTTCGACACGGCGTTCCACCAGACACTCCCGGAAGCCGCGTACACGTACGCGGTGCCGAGCGAGTGGCGCGAGCGATACGCCGTGCGCAGATATGGCTTCCACGGTACGTCGCACGAGTACGTCTCGCGCCGTGCCGCTGCGATCCTCGGCCGGCCGGTCGCCGAAACGAACGTCATCGTGCTGCACCTCGGCAACGGCGCGAGTGTGAGCGCGGTCGCGGGCGGCAGGAGCGTCGAGACGTCGATGGGGCTCACGCCGCTCGAAGGGCTCGTCATGGGCACCCGCAGCGGCGACATCGACCCGGCGATCCCGGCGTACCTCCAGCGCGTCGCAGGGCTGGATTCCGCGGCCGTCGAGCGCGAACTCAACCGGTCGAGCGGGCTGCTCGGCCTGGCGGGTAGCAACGACCTGCGCGACGTGAACAAGAAGGCGGACGCCGGGGATCCGGCCGCGCGCCTGGCGCTCGACGTGTACCGCCACCGGCTCCGGAAGTACATCGGCGCCTACTACGCCGTGCTCGGGCGCGTCGACGCTGTCGTGTTCACCGCCGGTGTCGGCGAGAACGATCCGCGCACCAGGTCGCAGAGCCTCGCAGGCCTCGAGCGCCTCGGCATCGCCGTCGACGACGCGCGCAACGAGTCCACCGCGGATCGCGGCGAGCGGTTCATCTCCCCGGACGGCGCGGAGGTGGCCGTCCTCGTCGTGCCCACGGACGAGGAAATCGAGATCGCCCGGCAGGCACTCGGTGCAGTGAGCTGATCAGTCGGTCCCGTGACCCGCTCCGCTCGGGTGAATACGGGTGACCCAATACCGTCGGCCACCGTTGGTATCGGCATGGACGCTGAGAATCTCGACGCTCTCAACCCCACCGAACTCGACGAAATGCTCGAGCGCGCCCTAGACCCGCAGGTGCCGGTCGAGGTGCTCTACGCCGTGCTCGACCGCATCGGCCCGGCAGGGGAAACCCCGAACACTCCGAACGCTCTACCTGGCCAGGCCGCTCCGACGCCGCCGGCCACGGTGCAGGCCGCTGTGCCCGCAGACGCGGACGCCGCGACCACGGTCATCCCGGCGGTCTCCGCCCAGGTGCACCCGAAGCCGCCGCCTGCAGCGCTCGTCCGATCACAGCCGCAACATATGCAATTGCAAACCCCGCAATCGCCGTTGCCGTCGCAGTTGCCGTCGCCCTCGCTTTCGGATTCGCAGTCAGCAACCGTTCCGCAATCCGGAATTCCGCCCCATTCCCCGCCGCAGCATTTCCCTCACCCCCAGCCCGCAGACCCGATCACCGCCACCTGCGCCCAGATTCCGGATCCCGCCGCTCTCGCTCCGACGAATCCCGTCGCCGCCGCCCGCACCTCGTTTCCGGATGCCGCCGCTCTCGTTCCGACGAATCCCGTCATCGCCGCCCCCGCCTCGTTTCCGGATGCCGCCGCTCTCGCTCCGACGAATCCCATCACCGCGTATGTCTCGGTTCCAGGCCCGCCGACCACCGCGAACGCGATGCCCCCACATGTCGCCGGGCCGACTCATACGCCTGAGAATCCGATCACCGCGCAGTACGCGGACCCGGCACCAGCCTCCGCGCAGCCGTGGGAACCCGGTCCGGCGACCGCCGATCCCGACTCGTCGCAGCCCTCGAATCCGAATCCGAGTCCGAATCCGTATCCGTATCCGTATCCGTATCCGAATCCGAATCCGAACGCGAACCCCGCCACGCCTGCGCCGGCGAGACCCGCGCGGCAGCAGCCGAAGTTCGCGGCGCCCGCATCGCATCCGTCGCGCGGTGCGCATGCGCCTACTCGGCGGGAGTCGCCGCCACCGCCCGACGGGGCAGCCGACGACCGGCCGCCGGCTTGAGGTTGGGAGCGCTGACGGTGCAGGTCAGAGCATGAGGACACTGATGTGTACGCGTCGCTGATCTCGGTGTTCTTCGGAGAGTTCATTGGCGTTTCACCGCCAGGACACGCATCTTGTCTGGACAAGTGGCGGCGTTCGCGGCAGGTTTCTCGGCATGTCTCCGATATCCCGTCGCACCCTCATTGGCTCCGCCGCCGCCGTCGGCACCGGCGCGGCGCTCGGTGTCGTTCCGCTGCGCGCCGCGCGCGCTTCGGCGGCCAGCACCGGCACGATCACCGACGTGAAGCACGTGGTGATCCTGATGCAGGAGAACCGCTCCTTCGACCACTACTTCGGCACGCTGCAGGGCGTGCGCGGGTTCGGCGACCGCGCGACGATCCTGCTGCCCGGCGGCTACAGCGTCTTCGACCAGCCGAACGGGTCCTCGCGGCAGTACCCGTGGAACCTCAGCAACGGCTCGGGGAACGCCGTCGCGAGCGCCGAGACGCTGGCTCAGTGCGACGGATCGCTCGACCACGGCTGGTCTACGCAGCACGAGGCGTGGGACGGCGGCAAGATGGACGACTGGATCTCGGCCAAGGGCTCGTCCCGGACGATGGGATATCTGACCCGCTCGGACATCCCGTTCCACTACGCGCTCGCCGACGCCTACACGGTCTGCGACGCGTACCACTGCTCGATTCTCAGCGCGACCGGGCCGAACCGGACGTATCTGTGGTCCGGGATGATCGACCCGAACGGGACCGCTGGCGGTCCCGCGTACGACGGCGGATCCGAGTCGGGGCTGAGCTGGCAGACGTACGCCGAGGCGCTGCAGGACGCGGGGGTGTCCTGGAAGGTGTACCAGGTCGCCAGTGACAACTTCGGTGACAACGGTCTCGCCTACTTCAAGCAGTTCGCGAACGCGGCGACCAGTTCGCCGCTGTACGAGCGGGGTATGGCCTCGGTGTCGACGGCGTCCGGATCCACGCCGCTGGACATCGCGGCCGCGATCAAGGCGGACGTGGTCGCCGGGACGCTGCCGCAGGTGTCCTGGATCGTGGCGAACCAGCAGTGCTCCGAGCACCCGGACGCTCCGCCGGAGGACGGCGCGCAGTTCGTGAACGAGGTGCTCACGGCGCTGTCTGCGAACTCGGACGTGTTCGACTCCACGGTGCTGTTCCTCAACTACGACGAGAACGACGGGTTCTTCGACCACGTGCCGCCGCCGGTGCCGCCGGCCGGGACCGCGGGCGAGTTCATTCAGAGCGGCACTGCGATCGGCCTCGGGTACCGGGTACCGATGGTCATCGCCTCGCCGTGGACGCGCGGCGGCTGGGTCGATTCGCAGACGTACGACCACACCTCCGTCATCCGCTTCATGGAGACGTGGACCACGGCGCTCGGCACGCCCGCACTGTGCTCGAACATCTCCGCGTGGCGGCGCGAGATCTGCGGCGACCTGACCGGCGCGTTCGACTTCGCCAACCCGGTCTATGGCCTGCCGACCACGCTGCCCGCGACGACCTCGACGATCAGCCAGTCGCTGTGCAACATCGAACTCAACCCGTCCGCCGACACGAACGCGATGCCGACGCAGGAGTCCGGCACCCGCTCGGCGCGGGCGCTGCCGTACCAGCCGGACGGCTACGTCTCCTCGATCGAGTACGACGCCAACGGCAAGATCCTGCTCTGGCTGAAGATGGCCAACGAGGGCGCGCAGGCCACCAGCGCGGCCACCTTCGCCGTGTACGCGAACGCGGACCGCAGCGGCGGACCGTGGCAGTACACGGTCCCGGCGTACTCGGCGAGCGCGGGCGACGGCGTCGTCACCGACTTCTTCAACATCGGCACCGGGTACGGCGCGGGCGCGTACGACCTGACGATGACCGGGCCGAACCGCTTCCTGCGCCGCTTCCAGGGCAACGCGACGACCGCCGGCAAGTACACGGAGGTCACCAGCCACTATGCCGTCTCGCCGAACCTGAACGAGCAGTCGCTCTGGCTGACGATGACGAACACCGGCACCTCCTCGGTCACCTTCACGGTCACGTCGAACCACTACCGCTCCGACGGCCCGTGGACGTACTCGGTGGCGGCGGGCGCGAGCGTGTCGGACTACTGGAACCAGGTCGCGTACTGCAACGGCTGGTACGACTTCACGATCACCGTGAGCAGCGACTCGTCCTGGTCCCGCCGCTTCACCGGCCACATCGAGACGGGCGCGGCCAGCGTCACCGGCTGACCCGCCGGGGGAGAGCGCGCGGCGGCGGCGAATCCACCTCTAGGCCCGGCCTAGACGCGCCGCCGCCGCCGCGCGCACAATGACCCGGCAGCGGTGGAACACGGATCGGGCGGGAGAGGCGGCGCGGTGGACGAGGCGACGGCGGCCACTCCCGTGGCGGCCTCGGGCTTTCCGGCCTTCCAGGCCGTGCGCACCGGCAACGCGTTCGAGGAGACCGTCGAGCGGATCCTGCGCTCGGTGAAGCTCGGCGCGATCCGCCCGGGCGAGCGGCTGCCGCCGGAGCGCGAGCTCGCCGCGCAGCTCCGGGTCAGCCGGGACACGCTGCGCGAGGCGATCCACGCGCTCGCCGCCGAGGGCATCGTCGCCAGCACCCGGGGCCGCTCCGGCGGCACCAGGGTGCTGCGGCGCCCGGGACCGCCGCCGCCGGAGCGGCTGCCGGAGCTGCTCGGCGACCTGCCCGGCGGCCTCGAGGACGCGCTCACCTTCCGGCACGTCGTCGAGACCGGCGCCGCCGAGGCCGCGGCGCGCCGGCGGCTCGGCGCCGCGGAACGCAGGCTGCTGATACAGCGGATGGACGCGGCCGAGCAGGCCGAGTCCGCCGACTACCGGATCGCCGACACGCGCTACCACCTGGCGCTCGCCGAGCTGTCCGGCTCCACGCAGCTGGCCGGGGCGGTCGCCGAGGCCCGGCTGCGCGTCAACGACCTGCTCGACGCCATCCCCATGCTGGAGGCCAACCTCCGGCACTCCTGCGAGCAGCACCGCCGCATCGGCGCCGCAGTCCTCGAAGGCGACGCCGAGACAGCACGCCGCGCCATGGCCGAGCACCTCGAGGGCACCGCCGTGCTGCTGCGCGGCTTCCTCGCAGGCTGAGACACCCGTCCCGAGCCGAAGCGGGCGGCGGGTTTCCGCCCCTCGGACGGGCTCTTGACTTTCACCGCCCAATGGACGAATCTCCGTCCAAAAGCTTATCGCTGCCTCGGAGGCGGGTGCATGAACAGCATCGACGGCACAACCGGCAGACCCGGCATCGACGGCACAACCGGCAGGCGTCCCGGCATGCTCACCCTCGACCGCCTGCGCGCGCTGGTCGCGGAGGGCGCCGTGGACACCGTCGAGGTCTCGCTCACCGACATGCAGGGTCGCTTGCAGGGCAAGCGGATGTCGGCCGAGTACTTCCTCGACGTGGTCGTCCCGCAGGAGACCGAGGCGTGCAGCTACCTGCTCGCCGTCGACGTCGACATGAACACGGTCGCCGGGTACGAGCTGTCCTCCTGGGAGACCGGCTACGGCGACTTCGTGCTCAAGCCGGATCTCAGCACCTTGCGGATGATCCCCTGGCAGCCGGGCACGGCCGGCGTCCTGGCCGACGTGCTCTGGGAGAGCGGCGAGCCCGTTCCCGCGTCCCCGCGCCAGTTGCTGCGCCGCCAGCTCGACCGGCTCGCCGAGCGCGGGCTCGTCGCGTACGCGGGCACCGAGCTGGAGTTCATCGTCTTCAACGACACCTACGAGCAGGCGTGGGAGCGCAACTACGACGGCCTGACCTCGGCCAATCAGTACAACGTCGACTACTCGATGCTCGGCACCGCGCGCATCGAGCCGCTGCTGCGCGCGATACGCAACGGGATGACGGGCGCCGGCCTCTACGTCGAGTCGGCGAAGGGCGAGTGCAACCCCGGCCAGCACGAGATCGCCTTCCGCTACGCCGACGCGTTGACGACCTGCGACAACCACTCGATCTACAAGACCGGCGCCAAGAACATCGCCGCGCAGCAGGGCCGCAGCCTCACCTTCATGGCGAAGTACGACGAGCGCGAGGGCAACTCCTGCCACATCCACCTGAGCCTTCGCTCCGCCGCGGACGACGCGGCCGTGCTGGCGGGAGACGGCGAGCACGGTTTCTCCAAGGTCATGGAGCACTTCCTGGCCGGCCAGCTGGCCCACGCCAGGGACCTGACGCTGCTCTACGCGCCGAACATCAACTCCTACAAGCGCTACGCCCGCGGAAGCTTCGCGCCGACGACCGTCGCCTGGGGCCGCGACAACCGCACCTGCTCGATGCGCGTCGTCGGCCACGGCCGCGGCCTGCGCGTGGAGAACCGCGTGCCGGGCGGCGATGTGAACCCGTACCTGGCCGTCGCCGGGATGATCGCCGCGGGGCTCGACGGCATCGACCGAGAGCTCCCGCTGGAGCCCGAGTTCCACGGCAACGCGTACGGCGCCGACCGTGCCCAGGTGCCGGGCAACCTCCGTGACGCGGCCGACCTGTTCGCGGCCAGCGACCTGGCCAAGTCGGCCTTCGGCGAGGACGTCGTCGCGCACTACCTCAACGCGGCGCGGATAGAGATCAACGCGTTCGAGGCGGCCGTGACGGACTGGGAGCGACGCAGAGGGTTCGAGCGCCTGTGAGCATGCGACCGAGGATCGGCATCAGCACGTACCGCGAGCTGACGTCGTGGGGAGTCTGGAAGCAGGCCGCAGCGGTCGTTCCGGCCACGTACGTGGACTGCGTCGCGCAGGCGGGCGGCCTTCCGCTGCTGCTGCCGCCGATCGACGACACGAGCGCCGCCGGGCAGATCGTCGCGGAGCTCGACGGCCTGGTCGTCACCGGCGGACCGGACGTCGATCCCGCGCGCTACCAGGAGGTGCCGCACGCGTTCACGGACGAGCCGAGGGTGCAGCGTGACGCGTGGGAGCTCGCCCTGCTCGCCGCCGCGCTGGACCGCGACATCCCGGTCCTCGGCGTCTGCCGCGGCGCGCAGCTGCTCAACGTGCTGCACGGCGGTTCGCTCGTCCAGCACATCGAGGGCCACAAGGCGGGCATCGCCGTCTTCAAGGGCACGGAGGTCGGCCTGGACCAGGACATGCTCCCCGGCTCTGTCCTCGGCTGGAGCGTCACCGTGTCCTGCTACCACCACCAGGCGATCGGCCGACTCGGCGAGGGCCTGGCCGTGACCGGCCGCGCGCCCGACGGCACGATCGAGGCGGTGGCCGTGCCCGGCAAGACCTTCGCGGTGGGCGTGCAGTGGCACCCGGAGCAGGATCGTGAGCTGCGTCTGTTCGCGGCTCTCGTCGAACAGAGCGAGAAGAGAGCCGCAGACCGATGAGCGAGCCCACCTACACGGTGCTCAACCCGGCCACCGAGCAGCCGATCGCCGAGATTCCCATGGCGTCGGTGGACGACGTGGACGAGGCGGTCGCCCGCGCGAACGCGGCGTTTCCGGCGTGGCGCGATGTGGCTCCGGGCGACCGTGCCCGGCTGCTGCGCCGATTCGCGCGACGCATCGACGAGGAGATCGAGGCACTCGCGCAGCTGGAGGTCGCGAACTCAGGTCACCCGATCGGCTCAGCGCGCTGGGAGGCGGGTAACGCGCGTGACCTGTTCGAGTACTACGCGGGTGCCCCTGAACGGCTGACCGGGCATCAGATCCCGGTGCCCGGCGGCATCGACATCACGTTCAAGGAACCGGTCGGCGTCGTCGGGGTGATCGCGCCGTGGAACTTCCCGATGCCGATCGCCGCGTGGGGTGTCGCGCCCGCGCTCGCCGCCGGGAACACGGTGATCCTCAAGCCCGCAGAGAACACGCCGCTGACCGCGCTGCGGCTGGCCGAGCTCGCGCTCGAGGCGGGGATCGCGCCGGACGTCTTCCAGGTGCTGCCCGGCACCGGACCGCTCGCGGGCTCCCGGCTCGTCGAGCACCGCGGCGTGGCGAAGATCGTCTTCACCGGCTCCACGCGCGTCGGCCGCGAGATCGCCGCGAAGGCGGCCAGCCGGATCATCCCGGTGACGCTGGAGCTCGGCGGCAAGAGCGCGAACATCGTCTTCGCCGACGCCGACCTCGAGCAGGCCGCGGCCGCCGCCCCCGGAGCCGTGTTCGACAACGCCGGCCAGGACTGCTGCGCACGGAGCCGGATCCTGGTGCAGCGCACCGTCTACGACCGGTTCCTGGAGCTGCTGGAGCCGGCCGTGAAGGCCATCCGAGTCGGCGACCCGACACAGGAGAGCACGGACATGGGTCCGCTCATCTCCGCCGCGCAGCGCGAGCGGGTGCGCTCGTACGTGCCCGCCGACGCGCCGATCGCCTTCCGCGGCGACGCGCCCGACGGTCCCGGCTTCTGGTACCCGCCGACCGTGCTCGCGCCCGTCCACCGCGCGTCTCGGATCGCAGCGGAGGAGATCTTCGGGCCGGTCGTCGCCGTGATGCCCTTCGAGGACGAGGCCGACGCGATCGAGCTCGCCAACGCCACGAGCTACGGCCTGTCCGGCTCCGTCTGGACGCGGGACATCGGCTGCGCGCTGCGGACGGTCCGCGCCGTGCGCGCCGGGAACCTCTCGGTCAACTCCAACTCCTCGGTCCGCTACTGGACCCCGTTCGGCGGCTACAAGGAGTCCGGCCTCGGCCGCGAGCTCGGCCCGGACGCGCTCGACGCGTTCACCGAGACCAAGAACGTCTTCATCGCACACTGACCGAAAGAGAGAACCTCATGGTGGAGCGTTACGCCGGGAAGGCGGCCGTCGTCACCGGCGGCGCCAGCGGCATCGGCCTGGCCACGGCGCGCCGGCTCGCCTCGGAAGGGGCGAACGTCGTCATCGCGGACCTCGACGAGTCGGCGGGAACGAAGGCGGCCAAGGAGGTCGGCGGCCTTTTCGTGCAGACCGATGTGACGAACCGCGAGCAGGTCGAGGCGCTGTTCCAGACGACCGTGGACCGCTTCGGCTCTCTCGACCTGGCCTTCAACAACGCCGGCATCTCGCCCCCGGACGACGACTCGATCCTGGACACCGGCATCGAGGCCTGGCGCAAGGTGCAGGAGGTCAACCTGACCAGCGTCTACCTGTGCTGCAAGGCGGCCATCCCGCACATGCAGAAGCAGTACGCCGAGTCAGGCCGCAAGAGCTCGATCGTGAACACGGCCTCTTTCGTCGCGCTGATGGGCGCCGCCACCTCACAGATCTCGTACACAGCCTCGAAGGGCGCGGTGCTCGCGATGAGCCGCGAGCTCGGCGTCCAGTTCGCGCGCGAGGGCATCCGGGTCAACGCGCTGTGCCCGGGGCCCGTGAACACGCCGCTGCTGCAGGAGCTCTTCGCCAAGGACCCGGAGCGAGCGGCGCGCCGCCTGGTGCACATCCCCGCCGGCCGCTTCGCCGAGCCGGAGGAGATCGCGGCGGCCGTCGCGTTCCTCGGCAGCGACGACGCGTCCTTCATCACCGCCTCCACGTTCGTCGTGGACGGCGGCATCTCCGGCGCCTACGTCACGCCGCTTTAGGCGTTCGCGCCGCGAGCGGCTACCGGCCAGCTGTCCATGTGCGTGCCCTGCTGTACGACGACCAGTTCGGCCGCGAGGTTGACCGCGTTGCACACGTGGTTCGGGACGATCGCGACCCGATCCCCGAGGCGCGGCGCGGTCACGCGCTCGGGGAGCTGCACGACAGCGTGATGCTCGGACAGCTGGACGACCTTCGAGCCCGGATACTCGGGCACCAGCCCGTAGCCCGGCGACCAGGCGTTCGGGTCCGCCCCGAGCACCTTGCTCCCGGAGTCGAGTACGAAGCGGTCCGCCGCCGGGACGCTCACCACGGTCCCCGCGGCGGCCAGCGCCACATCCTCCACGCCGCAGGAGCCGAGCGCGACCTGCATCGCGTCGTTGAACACGTAGACGCCGGGCCGCAGCTCGTTGATCTGGCCGTCCTCACGCAGCGCCGCGGTCGGCGTCGAGCCGCCGCTGACGATCACCGGCTCGATCCCGGCGCCCCGAAGCGACGCCGCGGCGGCGACTAACGCAGCCTCCTGATCGCGCGCGGCCCGCATCCGGACCTCGGTCGGCGTCACGTCCTCGGCGTGCGCCATGCCGTGGCCGGGGAACGTGAACACGCCGTCCACGGTCAGCCCGAGCTCGGCCGCCTCACGCGCGAGGGCGCCGGCGTCTGTCGGCTGCACGCCGGTCCGGTGATGCCCGCTGTCGATCTCGATGAGCACGCTTGCGCCGGTACCGACGATCCGCCGCGCGCTCTCGATCGAGTCGACGCCGACCTGCACGCGCGCCCCGGCCGCCAGCTTGGCCAGCCGCCGCTGCTTGCCTTCGTCGAGCCAGAGCGGATAGGCGATGAACAGATCGGTGACCCGGCCCGCCGCGAACACCTCGGCCTCCCCGATCGTCGCCACCGTCAGTCCGACTGCTCCCGCAGTGAGCTGCTTCTCCGCGATCTGCGGGCACTTGTGCGTCTTCGCGTGCGGGCGCAGCGCGAATCCGCCCGCGCGCGCCGCCTCGGCCATCCGCCCGATGTTCCGGTCCAGGGTGTCGACGTCCACGACGAGCGCGGGCGTGGTCGGTGCGGCCTGCGCGGCGGCGGTCAGGTGACTCGGCACGGATCGGCTCCCTCGGTCGGCGGCGTCGGCGATCTTCCGCCTCAGTCTCGCCGATCGCTCACGTGAGCGCCAGCGGCACCCAGCCGGACACGACCGTGCCGCGTGCCGAGGACTCGACGGTCAGCGCGCCGCCCACGGCCTCCGCGCGGTCCGCCATGTTCCGCAGCCCGCTGCCCTCGCGCTCGTGCGCCTGGTCGTCCGCGACGAAGCCGGGACCCTCGTCGCGTACCTCGAAGCGGAGCTGGCCGGATCCGTGTTCAAGCAGGATGTGCAGCGCGGCGCCGGGGGAGTGCTTCGCAGCGTTCTGTATCGCTTCCGCGCAGCAGAAGTAGGCCGCGGCCTCCAGTTCCGCGCGGAACCTGAGGCCGTCCGTCGCGTCGGCCACCTCGGTGTGCCCATCGACCCCGAGTTCCTCGGCGAGCTCGTGCACCGCGGCCGCGAGCCCGGACCGCCGCAGCACCTCCGGATCGAGTCCGCGCAGCGTCTGATGCAGCCCGGCCGACGCGTTGTCGATCTGCGTGACGAGGTTGTCGAGTGCGCGCCGCGCGGCGTCGGTCTTTCCGGCCTTCGCGAGGTGCGTGACCAGCCCGAGCCCGAGGCGCACGGCCGTCAGCCCGGGCTGCGCGCCATCGTGCAGGTCACGCTCCAGCTCCCGCCGTTCACTGTCCTGAGCCGCGACGATCCGCCAGCGCGCGGCGCGGATCTCGGCGGTCCGCCGCTGCACGTCGGCGATCCGATGTTCGAGCTCGATGGTGAGGCTCGCGTTGTGCAGGATCACGCCCGCGCTTTGCGTCAGGCTCTCGATCAGCCCCTTTCGACGCGGCGCCGGCGCGTGTCCCGGCTCGGCGGGCAGTTCCAGCGCGCCGACGACCGTGCCCTGATAGCCGATCGCGACGTCGTGGACAGGGCCCGCCACTTCGCGCTCGGGCCAGGCGTAACGCGCGTGGCCGCCGCCTTCCAGGTCGAGCCGGACCGCCGCGCTCCCGGTTCCGAGGCCGACCGCGGCGATCCGAGCCAGCTCCCGCAGCGCCTGCTCGCCGTCGGCACCCTGGCCGAGGGCCGTGATCTGCGCGATCGCCGAGCTCGCGGAGATCCGGCGGCCGTAGACGAGCCGGTCGGCCCACGATTCGAGCCGCCGCCTACCCGGGTCGAACAGCACCGCGACCAGCCCGGCGGCCGCGACCTGCGGCGGCGCGAGCCAGTCCGAGTCGAGGCCGAAAGCTGCGTCCGCCCTCGCCACGCCGAAGACGTACGCCGCGCCGATCGCCGCCACCAGCAGCGCGTATATCAGTGTCCGATTGAAGACGCGGGCCATCAGACCGCCACCGCCGTCCGCATCGGCACCGTGAGCTCGGCGAGATGCGCACCGCCGAGCCGCAGGCGGCCGTCGAGGGCGGCGACCCGATCGCGGATCGCCTCCAGCGTGCCGGGGTCCCAGTCCACTTCCGCGCCGCTCAGCCGGATCCGGAGATCGTCGCCGTCGATGGCATCGACGTGAACGTCGATGTCCTCGGTGACCGGATCGAGCAGAGCCGCGACGCAGAAATAGACGCCGACCTCGTACCGCGCCTCGAACCGCGGCAGCTCGGGCCCGCTGAACTTCGCGGTCCCTGGAAGATCCGCGACGAGGTTGCCGAGCGCCGCGCGCAGTCCGTGATCGGTCAGCGTCGCCGGATAGACGCCGTGCACGATCCGCCGGAAGTCCTGGACCGCCGCATCGACCAGCTCCGTCAGCTCGGCGAGCCCCGGCCCCCAGTCCTCCGCGTCCGGCAGGGCGAGGGCGCGATCGCGGCAGGTGGCCAGGGCGCTGCCGACGGAGTCCTGGATCTGGGTGCCGAGCCGGTTCCGTGCCTCGTCCCGCGCCGCCGCGACACGCCGCCGTGACCGGTTCAGTTCGACCGCCTGCGCCTCCCGCAGACGAAGCTGCTCGGCCAGTTCAGCGGTGAGTTCGCAGTTGCGCAGCACCGTTCCCGCCGCGTCGGCCAACGACGCGGCCAGCCGCCGGTCGGACGCGCTCAGCCCGCGCCGCGACGGTTCGAGGACGAGGTGTCCCAGCGCCCTGCCGTCGGCCGTGATCGGGAAGAAGTCGGCGGACACCGACACCGGCAGCGTCTCCTCGACGCCGACGACCCGCGCCGCCCTCGCCGAGGTCGCCCGGACGGCGATATCCGCGAGGCGCCCGAGCGCGTCCTCCGAAGGCGCCGCCCACCGGACCCCGGCCACGGTCTCGGACAGCGCCGCGTACGGATCGGCGCCGGCGGCCGGCCACGCCTGCCCGAGCAGCCGCGTGACGAGCCGGCGCAGCGGACCGAGTCCGAGCCCTGACGCCGTGGCCGCGAGCACCCACACCGGCAGGATCCAGGAGTCCGGCGCATCCGGCCAGAAGTGCAGCTCACCGGCCACCAGGCCCTCGTAGACGGCGAGCACGAACCCGAGCGAGACCACCGCCTGGGTTCCCCGCCGAACCAGCGGGTACAGTGCGATCAGCGTGGGTGGCCGGGTCATCCGCGCGCTCCAGGGGAGGGGTGGTCGTGCCGATCCGGGTCGTTCTGGCCGAGGACAACTACCTGCTGCGCGCCGGCACCTCGGCGCTGCTCGACGCGCTGGACGACGTCGAGCTCCTCGCCGCCGTGGCCGACCTGGACGAGCTGCTCGCGGCCGTCGAGGAGCACCGGCCCGACGTGGTGATCACCGACATCCGGATGCCGCCGGACCACGGCACCGAGGGGCTGCGGGCCGCCGCCCGGATCCGTGCCGAGCACCCGGGCACCGGCGTCATCCTGCTGACCCAGTTCGCCGATCCGCAGTACGCGTACGAGTTCCTGCGCGGCGGGGCGGCGGGCGCCGGGTACCTGCTCAAGGAGCGGATCGGCGACCTCTCCGAGCTGGAGCGCTCGCTGCGCCAGGTCGCCTCCGGCGGCTCGGCGCTGGACCCGCAGCTCGTGGAGGCGCTGGTCACCCGCACCGAGCGGGCCGAGGGCTCGCCGCTGGCCGGACTCACCCCGCGCGAGCGCGACGTGCTCGAGCAGATGGCCCAGGGCAAGAGCAACGCGGCGATCGCCAAGGCCCTGGTGCTCACCGAGCGGGCCGTTCAGAAGCATATCAACTCCCTGTTCTCCAAGCTGGGCCTGGGCGACGCCGCGGAGCTCGACCGCCGGGTCGCCGCGGTGCTCACGCTCCTGGAATCCCGATAACAGCACACGCATCCCGTCGACCGGAAGGGTGCACGCATCCCCGCGCGGGGGATGCGTGCACCCCCCGCCTACCCGCATGCCTGCATGATCGCCGCCCGCCCTCCCGCCGAGCAGTATCGATGTCGGAAACCAGTCCGATTTTCTCGAAGCTCATCAGGGACCTGGGGAGGGACCATGAAGAAGCTTGTCATCGGTGCCGCGGCGGCCATCGCCGCCGGCACCGTCGCCGGATGCGGCGCGCACGCCTACACCGCCTCAGTCGTCAACCAGGCGAACGCGCAGGGGCGGCAGAACGGCACCACTGCGAGCGCGGCGGCCTCCACGCAGCCGGTCGGCTACACGTACACCACGGTCGACGACCCGGCCGACCCGACCTTCAACCAGCTGCTCGGCATCAACCGGAACGGGATCATCGCCGGCTACTTCGGCTCCGGCGCCGCCGGCCACCCGAACAAGGGCTACCGAGTCAGCGACCACGAACTGTCCGACTTCGTGAACGAGAACTTTCCCGGTTCCGTGCAGACGCAGGTCACCGGCGTGAACGACGCCGACGTGACGGTCGGATTCTGGTCCGCGACCAACAACGCCGACAACACGAACGGCAACACCGGTTTCTACCGGATCGACGGCAGCTACCACAGCGTCGCGTATCCGACGTCGAACAACGCTTCGCCGGCGGTCAACCAGCTACTCGGCATCAACGACGACGGCGACGCAGTGGGCTTCTACACTGACGCCGCCGGTGCGAACCACGGCTACATCTACAGCATCCATAGCCACCACTTCCGCACGGTCACGGTCTCGGGACAGGGGGCTGCGAGCGTCACCGCCGCGGGCATCGACAACAACGGCGACATCGCGGGGTTCTTCACCGCCGCGAGCGGCGCGCAGGACGGCTTCCTGCTCACCGACGGCGGCCGGCAGACCGTGCTCGCCTACCCCGGTGCCACGATGACCCAGGCCCTCGGCGTCAACGACCACGGCGAGGTCGTCGGCGTCTACCAGACCGGCAGCGGCAACAGTGCGCAGACGCACGGCTTCACCTGGACCCGCGCTGGCTCGTTCCACACCGTGGACGACCCGAACGGCGTCGGCGCGACCACCGTCAACGGCGTGAACGACAACGGCGACCTGGTCGGCTTCTACACCGACGCGCAGGGCAACACCGACGGGATGCTGGCCACGCCGGCCAGCACCAAGAAGATCGTCGAGCACCTGTCGCTGAACCCGATGCCCACGGGCACCGTGACGATCAGCCGCGACTCCGACGGCACGATCGCGGCGCACGTCGTCGCCACCGGCCTGACCCCCGGCTCCGCGCACACGGTCGAGATCGACACCGCCGACGGCGCGAGCGCCGTCCGCCTCGGCTCCTTCACCGCGGACGGGACCGGGGACGCGAACACGACCCTGACCTCGGACTCGCCCGCCGGCGAGGTCTCCTCGGGCGACCGGTTCGTCCTCCGGCTCGGCCTGACCGGCAGCGATGCGAACGACAACGCGCTGGCCCGCGAACCGATCGCGCAGACCGGGCACCTGTCGGACGGCTACGGGACGTACGAACTGCACGCCGTGGACGTCGACGTGAACGGCACGGCGCAGGGCCAGCTCAGCGGCAACGCGACCGTCGTCTACGACCCGACCGCGAAGACGCTGTCCGTCACCGTCAACGCCAGCGGCCTGACCCCGGGCATGCACGCCGCGCACATCCACCAGGGCAGCTGCCGGTCGCAGGGCTCTGTGCTCTATATGCTGATGGACTACCAGGCTGACGAGCACGGCAACGTCGTCGACGAGACGCGCACGCTCAGCGGCGTCAACCAGCCGCCGGCCGAGGGCACCTGGTACCTGAACCTGCACCTCGGCGACAGCAACAGCATCCTGAGCAACGGTTCCCCGACGCTGAGCTTCCGCCCGCTGCTGTGCGCTAACGGCTGAGCTTCCACGAGGGCGGGGTGAACCCGCGGAGGGGAACGCAGGGACCCGGTCCAGTGGGCGGACCGGGTCCCTGTGCCGGTTCTCTGCGGGCTCCTGGTCCCTGTGCCGGTTCTAGGCGGGCTCCTCGGCCTCGATCTCGCTCACGAACCGCTCGATCATGCCCGCGACCTCGGCCGCCCGGCGGGTGAGCGCACCCCAGTGGCCGCATTCGAGGGTCTCGCGCCGCAGGTCCGGCGCCCACCGCTCAAGCCCCTCGGCGAGCGCCGGGCTGACGAACCTATCGTGCAAAGGACTGATGATCAGAACCGGAATCTTCGCGAAGCGGAACTCCGGCTGCGCCAGCCTCCTGATCATGTTCGCGCGGTAGAGGTTGATCCCGCGCACGGCGTCGGCCTCGAGCGTCGCCTGCGGATGCCCCGGGCTCGGCTCGATGCCCTCGGCCTTCCGGAGCAGGTCGCCCCAGTGGCGGGCGAGCCAGTACCGCCAGAGCAGCGGCGCGGCGAACGGGATGTGGAACGCGTAGATGTACCAGGACTTCGTCGCCTGCGTCAGGTACTGCGCGAGGTGGCGGGGCGTGGGCCGGCGGAGGCGGTCGCGGAACCAGAAGGCCGTGTGGTCGAGGCAGGGCCCCGAGATCGTGGTGAACGAGGCGATGCGGCGTTCCGCGCGCGGATCGGTCGCCGCGTGCCAGGCCTGGATGGAGCCCCAGTCGTGCGCCACGACGTGGACCGGCCGGTCCGGGCTCACGGCGTCGGCCACGGCGAACAGATCGTCGGCCAGCTGATCGAGCCCGTAGTCCCGCGTGCCGCGCGGTGCGTCCGAGGCCCCGGCTCCGCGTACGTCGTACCGCGCGGTGTGGAAGCGCCCGGCCAGCCGCTCACGGACCGCGTCCCAGACGTCGTGGGTATCCGGGTATCCGTGCACGAACAGCAGGCACGGACCGTCGGCCGCGTTCTCGAACACGGCGAGTCGCAGGCCGCGGGACGAGACGCGGCGCCGCGATTCGGCGTAAGCTGTGAGCTCGGCCATGAGAACTCCGATCGACCGTACGTCCTGGTGAGTGGATATTACTTACCGGTAAGTCACCTCGAAAGGGCCCGCTTCGGCCCGAGCGCCCGGGCCCGTTGCGGCCACCTCAAGATCCGCATACCGTTTCCTGTGGGATGAGCAGCCAGTTCGCATCTGACACTCCGCCACCCGGCCGATCCGGCCGGCTCGTGCGCGCGATGCCGTACGTCCTGATCGTCGCCGCGGTCATCGCCGATCTCGCGACGCCGAAGGACATCAGCTTCGCGGCCACGCTCTCCGTGCCGCCCGCGCTCGGCGTCCCGGTCACCCCGCTGCGCCAGCTCCGGCCGCTGCTCATCGGCCTGCTGTGCGTGATCATCTCGCTGCTGCTCTCGCTCTACGCCGACGGCATCCCGCAGGTGGTGATCATCGGGACCGAGTTCTCCGTGGTCACCGTCACGCTGATGGCCTGGGCCGTGGTGCGCTACACGCAGCGCCAGCAGCGCATGCTCACCGACGTGCGCACGGTCGCCGAGGTGGCGCAGCAGGTGCTGCTCCGGGCGCTGCCGACCGACCTGGTCTCGGTGCGCTCGGCCGTCCGGTACGCGGCGGCGGCCGCGGAGGCGCGGATCGGGGGGGACCTGTACGAGGTGATGACCACGCCGTTCGGCGACCGGCTGATCATCGGCGACGTGCGCGGCAAGGGCCTGCCCGCCGTCGAGGCCGCCGCCGACGTGCTCGGCATCTTCCGCGAGGCCGCCCACCAGGAGGGCGAGCTCGGCGCGATCGCGCTGCGGATGCACCAGGCACTGGCCCGCCGGCCGCAATCGGACACCGAGGAGTTCGTCACGGCGGTGCTGGTCTCGATCCCGCCGGGCAGCGCCCAGGCCGAACTGGTCAACTGCGGCCACCCGGCCCCGCTGCGCATCCACCAGGGCGCGGTCACCGCGCTGGACCCGCCCGAGACCAGCCCGCCGCTCGGCCTGTTCGACCTCGCGGGCGATCCGCCGCAGGTCTACAAGGCCGACTTCGTGCCCGGAGACATGATGCTGCTCTACACGGACGGCACCACCGAGGCGCGGGACAAGCGCGGCAGCTTCTTCCGGCTCGACCCGGCCAGCCCGATCTGGGCCGAGTACCAGGAGCCTGACCCGCTGCTCGACCACGTACTGCGCGCCGTGCACGAGCACGCGGGGCCGCGGCTGACCGACGACCTCGCACTGCTCGCGGTCAAGCGGCTGCCGGATCCCTGAACCCGGACGCCGCGGCTCGGCGGATTCGCTCCAGGCCGCTCCCGGCTCGGCGGATTCGCTCCAGGCCGCTCCCGGCGCGGCGGGTCCGTGCCAGGCCGCTCCCGGCGCGGCGCGTCCGTGCCAGGCCGCTCCCGGCTCGGCCGGCCGGATCGCAGCCCGGGCCGTCCGACGCTGGCCTGCACGCCCAGTCACCGTCGCCCCCGGCACTCTCTCCCCGGCGACGTCGCCCGGCCCGCGGGCCGTGCCCGGCCTGGCCGTGTCTAGCCGACGATGCTTTTGAGCCTCGGGACCAGCGGGTATGTCGGCCGGCCCACAGGCCGTGCCCGCCCTAACCGTGTCTAGCCGACGATGCTCTTGAGCCCCGGGACCAGTGCGGTGACGCTCCGTGGGGTGGCCCCCGTGAGGTGCACCGACTGCGCGCCGCTCAGGTTCAGCCCGGCCTCGTCCGCGGCGCGCTTGGGCACCTCCGGCGTCGCCTGCGCGTCCAGCGTCAGCTGGCCGGACCAGCTCGTCGCCGGCAGCGCCTTGCCGTCCCTGCCCACGCGCTGGGCCCGGCGCCTGGCGTTGACCGGCGCGAACACGCGCAGGTTGAGCGCGTAGACGCCGCTTGCGACCGGCCGCGCGACGTCGACCGTGGTGTGCAGGCCGATCCACGTCGTCGTCGCCTTCCTGCTCGGCACGATGAGGGTGTCGGTCCAGCCCTTCGGCACGAACTGGTCGTTCGCGCCGTCGTAGTCGCCGACTGTGTACCACTGGACCGGGGTGGGCGCGCCGCCCGAGCGGGTCAGCTCGCCCTCGATCCGCAGCACGACGGCGTCCACCGCGCCCTGGTTCGCCAGCGCCACCGGCACCCAGAAGCCGAGCGTCGACCTGCCGTCGAGGAAGCCGAACTTCAGCTCGCTGCCCAGCACCAGCTGGAGCTTCGCGGCCTTCAGATACTGCTCGTAGGCGTTGTAGGCGAACGTGGCGATCGAGAATACGAGCGCGACGATCGAGAGGCCGAGGCTCAGGTAGTCGGACAGCGTCATGCGCGCACAGTACTCGAAGCGTCACTTGATCAGGAACGACGCCTTCCACCAGGCGTGTCCGGGCCGGCCGATCAGCCGGTGCTCGTCGAGCGCGGCCACGACCTTCTCCGCGGCCCAGCGCAGCGTGGCCTGGTGGTGCGGGTTGCGCAGCGCGATCTTCCTGGTCTGCTTCGGGTCGAGCCCGATGGAGCGGTAGACCTCCGGATTGATCAGGCTCCTGCTGACGATGAACGCGATGTGCGCGATCAGCAGCCGGCGGATCGGCCGTACCCAGCCCGGCGCGTTCGCGGCCTCCCTGGCCAGCTCCTCGCGCGCGAAGCCGATGTGCCGGGCCTCCTCCATGATGTGGATCCGGTTGACCATCCGCATCAGCGGCTGCAGCCGCGGGTCCTCGACCATCTCGCGCTGAAGCCGGTCCGGGATCTCCTCGCCGAGCAGCGTCGCGGCCCAGATCACCTCGCCGCGGGCGAGGAAGGGCAGCACCCGGCCGAGCCGGTGCACGTGCCGGTTCACGCCGTACGCCGGGACGCCCATCTTCTGGATGGTCCGGGCGAACATCGTCGAGTGCCGGCACTCCTCGGCGATCTCGGCGAACGCGTACTGGACCCGCTGGCTGGTCGGATCGCCCTCGTAGGCGATCTTCGCCAGCATCCGGATGAGGATCTCCTCGAACCAGAGGCCCACGCTCATCACGCTGGCCCCCTCGTGCCGCAGCAGGGTCAGCCGCTCCTGCTCGGTCAGCCGGTCCCAGATCTCGGTGCCGTAGAGCGAACTGCGCTCAGGCTTGATGAACGGGGCGTCCTCGACCAGCGGGGCGCTCCAGTCGATGTCCAGGTCGGGGTCGTAGGCGCGCGCCGCCGTGGAGCGCAGCAGGCGCTCCGCCTTGCGCTCCAGGTCGGGCGCCGGGGTGCCCGCCTCGCCCGCCGTCTTCGTCGTCATCGACGCCTCCCGTGAAGCTATGACTTGAAGTAACAGTTACTTCTGGTAGCGTGCTCACCGTGAACGCATCTGTCAAGGGCCCGAAGGCGGACGGCGGCGACGCGCGCCGGGACCGCTGGAGCGCGCACCGGGAGCAGCGCCGCGAGGAGTTCGTCGCGGCCGCGCTGCGGGTGCTGGCCGCGCAGGGCCCGGACGTGACGATGGAGGCGGTGGCGGCCGAGGCCGGGGTCACCAAACCGGTGCTCTACCGGTACTTCGAGGACAAGACCGCGCTGGTCACGGCGCTGGGCGAGTTCGGCTCGAGCGTGCTGCTCGAGCGGCTGCTGCCGGCCATCGGCGCCGACCTGCCCGCGCTCGCCCGGATCCGCGGCACGATCACCGCGTACTTCGAGGTGATCGACGAGCTGCCGAACCTGTACTGGCTGATCGTGCGGCACACCGCGGGCGAGATCCCCGCCGAGAACGACCCGTACCAGCGCAACAAGGAGGTGATCGCCTCCGCGCTGACCGCGCTGTTCGGCGACTACCTGCGCGCCTACGGGCTCGACTCCGGCGCTGCCGAACCCTGGGCGTACGGCATCACCGGGCTCGTCCAGGCCACCGTCGAGTGGTGGCTGCAGCGCCGCTCGATGAGCCGCGTGCACGCGATCGAGTACACCACCCAGTTGATCTACGCGGCGCTGGCGGGCGTGCTCCCGGCCGGCGTCCTCGACCAAGAGCTCGAACTCGGCAGGTCGCGCTTCGCCGGACGTCCGGAGGGCGAAGCGCCGGAGGGACCGCGCTCCGCGCCCTCCTTGAAGCTGGTGTCAGGGGACTCCTAAGGAAGGGACAGGCCTCGTGGCGGACTTCGACGATGAAGACGGTTACCAGGGCACTGCGCGGCTCGAGGTGGGTGAGCGGGGCTTCGACGTGCGCGTCGAGCTGCGCGGCTACTTCCAGCCCATCGACGGCCGGTACCACTGGTACGGGCGGATCGCCGCCGACCCGGCGCTGGACGAGGTGCTCGCGTCCGGGCGGCAGCGCGGCACGCTGACCACGCCGCAGGGCTCGGCCGCGGCCGACGTCGGCGATCCCGATCCCTGGGGCCGCTACCGCGTCGAGGGCTACTCCACGCCGCCCTTCGCGTCCTGGTTCACCGCGGGCGAGCCGCCCGCGTCGAGCGGCGAGCCCGAGCTGCCCGGGCACGTGCGGGTGGCCGTGATCGGCTCCGGCTTCGGCGGCCTCGGCGCCGGGATCAAGCTGCTGGAGGCGGGCGTGCGCGACTTCGTGATCCTGGAGCGGGCCGGGTCCGTCGGCGGCACCTGGCGCGACAACACGTACCCCGGCTGCGCCTGCGACGTGCCGTCCCACCTGTACTCCTTCTCCTTCGCGCCGAACCCGCGCTGGTCGCGCAGCTTCTCCGGCCAGCCGGAGATCCGCGCCTACCTGGAGGATGTCGCCGACCGGCCCGGCCTGCGCTCCCGGCTGCACTTCGACACCGCTGTCACCGGCGCGCTCTGGCGGGCCGACCAGGCGGAGTGGCTGGTCAGCACGACGCGCGGCGAGCTGCTCGCCGACGTGGTGATCTCGGCGGCCGGCCCGCTCTCCGACCCCTCGATGCCTGACATCCCCGGCCTCGACACCTTCCCCGGCGCGATCTTCCACTCGGCGCGGTGGGACCACGGGACCGACCTGGCCGGCCAGCGCATCGCCGTCGTCGGGACCGGCGCCTCCGCGATCCAGATCGTGCCGCAGTTGCAGAAGAAGGCTGCGAAGCTCGTCCTGTTCCAGCGCACGCCCGCCTGGGTCATGCCGCGCCGCGACCGGAAGATCACCGCCGCCGAGAAATGGCTGTACGCGCACGTGCCGCCGACGCAGCGGATCGCCCGCCTCGGCATCTACGCCAGCCGTGAGGCCACCGTCGGGGGCTTCGTCAAGCATCCCGCGCTGATGAAGGCCGCGTCGCGCCTGGCCCGCGCGCACCTGAACAAGGCGGTCAAAGACCGCGCGCTGCGCGCCAAGCTCACGCCGGACTACGTCATGGGCTGCAAGCGCGTCCTGCTCTCGAACGACTACTATCCGGCGCTCGCGCAGCCCAACTCCGAGGTCGTCGCCTCCGGTCTGGCGAGCATCGAGGGCAGCACCGCCATCGCGTCGGACGGGACGCGGCACGAGGTGGACGCCATCGTGTTCGCCACCGGGTTCCACACGGTCGACATGCCGATCGCCAAGCAGGTCCGGGGCGTCGGCGGACGCACGCTGGAGGAGGTCTGGGGCGGCGACATGCGGGCCCTGCGCGGCACGACCGTGGCCGGATTCCCCAACCTCTGCTTCGTGATCGGACCGAACACCGGGCTCGGCCACAACTCGATGGTGCACATCATCGAGTCGCAGCTCGCGTACATCGTCGACTTCATCAAGACCCTGGAGAAGTCCGGCGCGGCGGCCCTCGACACCGACGAGCGTGCCCAGCAGGCGTGGTGCGAGGACGTCGAGCGCCGGATGGGCCCGACGGTCTGGAACACCGGCGGCTGCAAGAGCTGGTACCTCGATGAGGCCGGCCGCAACCCGACGCTGTGGCCGGGCTCGACGATCCGGTTCCGCCGCAAGACCCGCCGCGTCGACGTGCGTGAGTACGTCCGGCTCCCGGCGCCCGCCACCCCCGCAACCACACCCACCATGGCCATGGCCACGAACGGAGCGGAGCAAGCGTGACCAGCAGCGATCCCTTTGCGAACCCGCCGGTGCCGGAGACCCGGCTGCGGGTCCCCTCCGCGGACGGCACCCAGATCAACGTCGAGGTGCACGGCCCGGCCGGCGCGCCGACCGTCGTGCTGATCCACGGTTGGACCTGCCGGATATCCTTCTGGGCCCCGGTCATCGAGGCCTTGCGCTCGGGCACGCCGGCCCTACGCGTCGTCGCCTACGACCAGCGCGGCCACGGCGAGAGCGAGATCCCCGGCACCGGCGCGTACAGCGTCCCGATCCTCGTCGAGGACCTGCGGGCCGTGCTCGACGCCACCCTCGGCGACGGCGAGCAGGCCGTCCTGGCTGGCCACAGCATGGGCGGCATGACGATCATGGCCGCCGCCGACGACGCCGCGATCCTCGGCCGCGCTGGGGGAGTGGTCCTCTGCTCGACCGGCTTCGCGAACCTGCCCGGCTCGTCCAGCGTCGTCCCCGGCCTCAAGCGCCTGCCGAAGGCCAACCGCGCCGCGCACCGCTTCCTGCTCACCAGCACGCTGCCGATCGGCCCGATCACGCCGATCTCCCGCAGCGCGATGAAGCACACGGCGCTCGGCCCGAAGTCGAGCCGGCAGTTGCAGAAGGCGAATGCGCGGATCATCGCGGCCTGCAAGCCTAAGCCGCGCGCCGGATGGGGCCGGGTGCTCAGCGAACTCGACGTGACCACGCACATCGGCAAGCTGGACGTGCCGACGTCGGTGGTCTTCGGCACCAGCGACCGGCTGACCCCCGCCGCCGCGCACGCCCAGGCCATCGCCGACGCGCTGCCGAGGTTTGCGGGCATGACGACGCTCACCGGCCTCGGCCACATGACACCGATGGAAGCCCCCGACGTCGTCAGCTCGGTGATCAGACAGCGCGTGCACGCCATGGTGACCGCCGGCGAAGTCGCCGAAGCCGCGAAGGGACCCGACCATGAGTAACCCCGCCGCCCGCGCGCCACTCGCGGGCAAGACCGCCGTCGTGACCGGCGCCGCCCGCGGCATCGGCGCCTCGCTGGCCCTAAGCCTCGTCCGCCGAGGCGCCAACGTCGCCCTCGTCGGCCTGGAACCGTACGAGCTCGAACAGGCCGCGAAGATCTGCCGCGAGCACGCCGCGGCCAACGCCGGTGCCGCGGTCTGGGAGGCCGACGTCACCGACAAGGCCCGGATGGCCGAGGTCGCGACCGAGGTCAGCGACCACTTCGGCGCCATCGACATCGTCGTGGCCAACGCCGGCATCGCCATCGGCGGACCCTTCGCCGACAGCGACCCCGCGACCTTCGACCGCGTCATCGAGGTCAACCTGCTCGGCTCCATCGCCACCGCCCGCGCGATGCTCCCCGCGCTCACCCGCTCCCGCGGCTACCTCCTTCAGGTGGCATCACTCGCCGCGCTCACGCCGACCCCGCTGATGGCCGCCTACTGCACCAGCAAGTCGGGCGTGGAGGCGTTCGCGCACAGCCTGCGCAGCGAAGTGCGCCCCGACGGCGTGGACATCGGCGTCGCCTACCTCTCGTGGACCGACACCGACATGGTCCGCGGCGCGGACAAGGACACCGTGCTCGCCGAGATGCGCTCCCGGCTGCCGTGGCCGGCGAACAAGACCGGCGAACTGGAAGCCGCCGTCGAGCGCCTGACGCAGGGAATCGTGCGCAGGTCGGCGCACGTCTACGGCCAGGCCTGGGTCCGCGGCATGCAGTGGCTGCCCCGCGGCGTCCTGCCCGCGGCCATCGCCTTCCGCGGCGCCAAGGAGGTCAAGCGGCTCTCCCCGCGCTTAGCCGCCGGAGCCGACCAGCGCCGCCGCCCGGTAGGCCCTGGCGGCCTCGCCGCGCTGCGCGACAAGGCGGGCAGCGCGGCGGAGGAGTGATGGGCGGGGTGGGGCTG
>NZ_JAGSOH010000250.1 GCF_018139625.1 Actinospica acidithermotolerans
GGCGGGGGCTGTGCGGGTGCGGCGGGAGAGCGTGGCGCCGAGTTCGCGGAGCTGGCCGTTGAGCGGGAGGCCGGATAGGTGGGCGCCGACTACGGCCAGTTGGGACCAGCCGGGGCGCAGGGCGGTCTGGTCGGCGGGTTCCTCGGCTTTTTCGCCGGTCCACGTGGCGGCCAGGTCCAGGAGGCGATCGTCGGCGAAGGCGGGGGCGATCAGCTGGACTGCGAACGGGAGGCCGTCAGTGCGGCGTCCGGCGGGGACCGAGATGGCGCACAGGTCGAGCAGGTTAACGAAGTTCGTGTACGTGCCGAGACGGGAGTTGACGCCCACGGGGTCGGCTGCGACCTGGGCCAGCGTCGGGTGGCATGGCGTGACCGGGAGCAGAAGCGCGTCGGCTACGTCCCAGGTGGGCTCGGTGAGGCGACGTAGGCGGGCCAGCTCGTCGAAGCCTGCGAATGTGTCGGCGCCGGTGATGGCGCCGGCGCCGCTGAGTACGCGGCGTACGGCCGGGTCCAGGTCGGGGTGGTCGAGGCCGTCCGTGCCGAGGATGGAGGCGATGGCGTTCCAGCGCTCAGCGAGCCAGGGGCCCTGGTAGAGCAGGCGGGCGGCGGCGAGGAACGGCTCGATGTCGATTTCGACGACGTATTCGGCGATCTCGCGCGCGTGGTCGAGTGCTGCGTTCCAAGCGGTTCGGTGTTCGGGCTCTAGGTCGAGGGCGACGTCGCGGGCAGGGATTGCGATGACGCGCGGCACGGCGGCCAGGTGCGGGCGGTGTGCGGGCATCGGGCGTGCGTAGGGGTCAGTGGGGTCGAAGGTCGCGAGCGCGGTGAAGGCGGCGCGGGCTTCGTGGACCGTGCGGGTGAAGATGCTGACGCAGTCCAGGGACCGGCAGGCGGGCAGTACGCCGGAGGTGGAGATGAGTCCGCGGGTGGGCTTCAGGCCGACGATGTCGTTGAAGGCCGCGGGTACCCGGCCGGAGCCCGCGGTGTCGGTGCCGAGCGCGAGATCGACTTGTCCGGTGGCGACGGCCACTGCGCTGCCTGAGCTACTGCCGCCGGACACGTACTGCGGATGGCCTACCGCGTGGCAGGCGCCGAAGGGGCTACGCGTGCCGACAAGTCCGGTCGCGAACTGGTCGAGGTTCGTCTTGCCGACCGGAACGGCACCCGCTCGGACCAGTTGTCGTACCGCGAAGGCGGAGGATTCGGCGGGCTGGCCGGCGCGTACCGGGAACGCGGCGGTGGACGGGATTCCGGCGATGTCGATGTTGTCCTTGGCGGCGAAGCGGACGCCGGACAGCGGGCCGCCGTCCACACCATCCTCGGAACCCAGTTCGGTGGCGACGATGCGGGCGGATTCCTCGTCGGTGAAGCGGCGGATCCACTCCGGGGCGGCGGCGGGCTCGGGCGTCATGATTCCGGACTCCTGGTCATGATTTCGGGCTCCTGTCGGTCTTTGCGGCCGCATTCCGGACTCCTACTCCTGGTCATGATTTCGGACTCCTGTCGGTCTTTGCGGCCGCATTCCGGACTCCTGGTCATGATTTCGGGCTCCTGTCGGTCTTTGCGGCCGCGGCTTCGGCCCAGCGGGCGCGTTCGGCGGCGAAGGCGGCTTCGCGGCGGCGGGTGAAATCGACCGTCTCCGCGGGCAGCGGGGTCTCCGGGCCGGGCAGTGCGCCGAGGTCGAGGGTGGTCGGGCGCATGTGCAGGCCGACGCTGCCGTCTGCGATGCCGGCGCGAAGTTCCATCAGCTCGTCGTGGCCGACCGGCTCGAAGCGCAGCAGGTCGAAGGTGCGCAGCAGCCACGGGTCGGCGGGCGCGGACTGCGTGCTGTCGGGCGGCGGCTTGCGCCAGACGGGGACCGTGCGGCCGACGAGTTGGTAGCCGCCGGGGCCCTCCATCCCGTAGACGCACAGGTACGCGCCGCCGATGCCAACCGCGTTTTCCGGGGTCCAGGTGCGCGGCGGGTCGTACTTCGTGGTCACCAGGCGGTGGGCCGGATCGAGCGGCACGGCGACCGGAGCGCCGAGGTAGACGTCGCCGAGGCCGATGACCAGGTACGTCGCCTTCTGCACGATCTCGAAGACCTCGTCGCGTGAGCCGAGGCCGTTGACGCGGCGGATGAACTCGACGTTGTCCGGGCACCACGGCGCGTCCGGCCGCACGCCGCGCTGGTAGCGGCGCATCGCCTCGTGCGCGTCGGGGTCGTCGAAGCAGATCGGCATGGTCACCTCGCGCACCGGAAGCTCGACGCCCGCGGGATCGGGCGTCGCCAGCCACGCGTCGCCGATCTGCTCGGCGAGGCGGTGGGGGTCGATGCGGGACGGGTCGAAGCCGAGGAGCAGGGATCTGACGCCCTCGACGTTCTCCGGCACGCCGGCGGACGGCGCGAGCAGGCCGCGCGCGGTGAGCTCGCGGTGGAGGAGGTGGATGCGGGCGCGGACGGTGAGGTCCAGGCGGGCGGGGCCCGCTTCGATCAGGAGGTGGTGGTCGCCGCTGAACCGGGCGGTGAGCCCGGGGCGGGAAGCGGTGGCGGGGACGGTGAGCAGGGCGTCCGGGCGATCCCAGGTCGTGGTGGCGGTCGTGGTCGCGGTCGTGGTGGCGGGGACGGTGAGCAGGGCGTCTGGGCGATCCCAGGT
>NZ_JAGSOH010000251.1 GCF_018139625.1 Actinospica acidithermotolerans
GCCTCAGAATCCGAACGACGCGCCGCGCTTGACCCCTGGCTGCACATCTACAACCATCACCGAGCACACACCGCGCTCAAAGGCCAACCACCCGCCAGCCGCGTACCCAACCTCACAGGACAGAACAGCTAACCCAGCGCCTCCGAAAGCAGTGTGACCTCGACTGGGGACACGCCCGAGGAGCACGAAATCGGGCAGACTGCGACTGAAACTGCCACTGAAGAGCCGGAACGGCCACGTAGTGTGGAAACAAGACAACCCCCGAGCAGCGTTTCCGCTGGTCGGGGGTTGCTCTGCGCGGAGGATACGAGATTTGAACTCGTGAGGGGTTGCCCCCAACACGCTTTCCAAGCGTGCGCCCTAGGCCACTAGGCGAATCCTCCGTGGGAAAGCTTACCCGACGGCGGGGGGTGCTCCGCCACCCGCTTTCTCGGCTATGCTGTCTGGCGGACCCCTCGTGTGGCGTCACCCCACCGAACCCCCCCAGGGCAGGAATGCAGCAAGGGTAGGCAGGCTCTGGCGGGTGCGCGAGGGGTCTTTCGCTGCCCTGAAGGGCATTCGAGGGCTTCCGCCGCCGTGTCGAGACCGGCTTATCACCCGACGTCGCGGGGTGTACCTGACTGTCGGTGGGAGCGGCTAGGCTCGGGTCGTGTCGCTAGCGCTGTATCGCCGGTATCGTCCCGAGACCTTCGAGGAGGTCATCGGGCAGGAGCACGTGACCGGGCCCTTGCAGCAGGCACTGCGCAATCAGCGGGTGAACCACGCGTACCTGTTCAGCGGGCCGCGCGGGTGCGGGAAGACGACCAGTGCGCGGATCCTGGCGCGCTGCCTGAACTGCGAGCAGGGGCCGACGCCGACGCCGTGCGGGACGTGCAAGTCGTGCGTGGGGCTGGCGCGCGGGGCGGCCGGGTCCATCGACGTGATCGAGATCGACGCGGCCTCGCACGGGGGCGTGGACGACGCGCGGGATCTGCGGGAGCGGGCGTTCTTCGCGCCGGTGGAGTCGCGGTACAAGATCTACATCCTGGACGAGGCCCACATGGTGAGCTCGGCCGGGTTCAACGCGCTGCTCAAGGTGGTCGAGGAGCCCCCGCCGCACCTCAAGTTCATCTTCGCGACCACCGAGCCGGAGAAGGTCATCGGGACCATCCGCTCGCGTACGCACCACTATCCCTTCCGCCTCGTGCCGCCGGGGACGCTCCGGGACTACCTGGAGCTCCTGTGCACGCAGGAGGGCATCAAGGTCGAGCCCGAGGTGCTGCCGCTGGTGGTGCGCGCGGGCGCCGGGTCGGTGCGCGACTCGCTGTCGGTGATGGACCAGCTGCTCGCGGGCGCGGACGAGAACGGGGTCTCGTACCAGAACGCCGCGGCGCTGCTCGGCTACACGGACGCCGCGCTGCTCGACGAGGCGGTCTCGGCGCTGGCGGCGCAGTCCGGCGGCGCGGCCTTCGAGATCGTGGACCGGGTGGTCGAGGGCGGCCACGACCCGCGCAGGTTCCTCGGGGACCTGCTGGAGCGGCTGCGCGACCTCGTCATCCTCAACGCGGTGCCCGACGCGGCGACGAAGGGCCTGATCTCGGCCCCGCCGGACCGGCTGGCCCGGATGAGCGAGCAGGCGGCGGCCTTCGGCCCGGCCGAGCTCTCCCGCGCGGCCGACCTGGCGAACACCGGCCTGACCGAGATGCGCGGGGCCACCGCGCCGCGCCTGCTGCTTGAACTGGTCTTCGCGCGCATCCTGCTGCCCGGCGGCGAGGAGTCGGCCCGTTCGCTGGCGGCCCGGCTGGAGCGGCTCGAGCGCCTCGGGCCGCCGGCCTCGGCGGCTCCCGGGCCCGGTGTCGCGGTGCCGGCCGAGCAGTCGGCGCAGGCTCCTGCGACGGCGGCGTACGCGGCTGACGCGCCGTCCGGTCCGCCCGTCACGTCAGCGCCGTCGGGTCCGCCCGTCACGTCAGCGCCGTCGGCGCCGTCCGGCCCCGCGCTCGCGCCGCCGCCGTGGCGGAACGTGCCCGCGCCGCAGCCCGTTCAGGCCCCGCCGGCGCAGCAGCAGAGCCAGGGCGCCCCGTCGGGCATTCCGTCCGGCGCGGCGTACGACGTGGGGATGATCCGTGCGCGCTGGGAAGAGGTGCTGGACCGGGTCCGCGCGGTCAGCCGTGTGGCGTGGACCATGATCTCGGCGGACAACGCGCACGTGGTCGGCGTCGAGGGGCGCGTGATCCAACTCGGCTTCAAGATCCCGACGCTGCGGCAGAACTTCCCCGGCTCGAAGCACGAGGACACGCTGCGGCAGGTGCTCGGGCAGGTCTACGGCGGCGAGTGGCGGGTCGAGGTGCTGCTCGATCCCTCCGCCGGGCACGGCGGCGGCTACTCGGGCGGCGGCCAGCAGGCGCAACGGTCCGCCGCGCCCGTCCAGCAACCGGCGCAGCAGCCTCCGCAGCAGTACGCGCCTCCGGTCCAGGCCCAGCCTCACGCACCGCAGCCGACGACGTCCCCCGCGTCTCCCGCCGCTTCGCCGGCGGCGGCCGCGCCGGCGCCGGCGAAGCGGCGGGAGACGCGGGGGA
>NZ_JAGSOH010000252.1 GCF_018139625.1 Actinospica acidithermotolerans
TGTCAACGGCGGCTGAAAACTGACCCCCTGGCGCCGGTCGAATCTTGACCCCCTCGTGTGAATGTTCGTTACTGCTGGTGGCCGGCTGAGGCGGGGGTGGCCCGGCCGAGGTCGCGGTTTCTGGTGCGGTAGCTATCGCCCTTGAGGGCGTGGACCTCGGCGTGGTGGACGAGTCGGTCGATCATTGCGGCGGCAATGACGTCGTCGCTGAACACCTCTCCCCAGCGGCCGAACGGCATGTTGCTCGTGATGATCATGCTGGCCCGCTCGTACCTCGACGAGACCAGTTGGAAGAACAGGTTGGCGGCGTCGGGGTCGAACGGGAGGTAGCCGACCTCGTCAATGATCAAAAGTGGGTAGCGGGAGAGTTTGACGAGTTCTGCCGCCAATACGCCGTGTTGGTGGGCGGCGGCGAGGCGGGTGACCCAGTCGGCTGCGGTGGCGAAGGCGACCCGGTGTCCGGCCTGGCAGGCGCGCATGCCAAGGCCGATCGCCAGGTGCGTCTTGCCGGTGCCGGGCGGCCCGAGGAAGACGGCGTTGTCCTTGGCGGCGATGAAGTCCAGGGTGCCCAGGTGCGCGATCGCCTCGCGTCTGATCGAGCGCTGGTGATCGTAGTCGAATTCCTCGAGGGTCTTTCTCGCGGGGAACCGCGCGGCCTTGATCCGGATCTCGGCTCCGGAGGCGGAGCGGGTGGCGTTTTCGCGTTGCATGCAGGCGGCGAGGTATTCCTCGTGGGTCCAGTTCTCGGTGCGGGCGCGTTCGGCCAGGCGTTCGGCGGCCTCGGCGATCGCCGGGGTCTTCAGAGCCCGGGAGAGGTAGGCGATCTCGCCTCTGGTGTCGCGGCCGGTGGGTGCGGGTTTCTCGATGGTGCGGGCGGGCATGTCAGGCTCCTTGATCGGTCAGGGCGGGATGGGTCTCGGCCTGGCGGGCGGCATATTCGGCTGCGTGCGCGAGGCGGCGCAGGAACACCGCGGCCTGACGGCCGTCGCCGGGCAGGTCGAGTGCGACGGCGTCGGCGGGATCGCCGATGGTCAGGCGCGGCCCGCCGTAGCGCGGATCGCCGATGTACTCAAGTGCGGCGTCCGGGTCGCTGATGCGCAGCCGTGCGAAAAGCATGCTGCGTGTAGGCATGCCAGCCTCCTTGTCGGTGTCGGTGTCGGTGTCGGTTTCCGGGCAGGGCGCAGCAGGGGGCCGGATCCACGGGTGCGGACAAAGCCGGGCAGGAGGGGTCAGGCGGCCGGGGCGTCGGTCTCGACCAGGCCGAACATTGCGTCGTAGCGTGAGAGGTCGCGCACTTCGACCTCGTCCGGGTCGGGCTCGCGCACCGGGCGCAGGTGGGCGCGGCGCATCAAGGCGGCTGCCGCGGCGTGGTCGGCGTCGGTGATCGTCTGGTGCGGGGCCCAGGAGCGCGGGTGGCGGGCCACGAGCGTGCCGTCCATCGTCGCGGTCACCTCGTGCAGGTTGGCGCGCACCTGGATACGCCGGCCGATGGCGGCCGGGTCGACGGAGTAGTCGCAGGTATCGACCCGCACGTAGTGGTCGCGCGGCAGCCGCAGCGTGCGGTGCCAGCCGAGCGCCGGGGCGACCGGTGGCAGCGCCACCATCGCGGCCCGGTCCGCGCCCAGCCGGTCGATCGGCCGGCACTCGATGCGCCGGTGGTGCCGGGAGTTCGCCCTGATCAGCCAGGCGGACAGTTGCCGGTTGAAGTCGTGCGGCGAGGTGAAGGAGCGTCCCGGCATGAAGCTCGTCTCCAGGTAGCCGTTGGCTCGCTCCACCAGCCCCTTCGTTTCTGGATCACGGGGGCGGGCTTGGAAGATCGTGACCCCGAGGCTGCCGCGGAAGGCCTGGAACTCACCAGCCAGCACCGGCTTGCCAGACACCCACCGCCCGACCGCGCCCTCGTTGTCCCACACCAGCGTGCGGGCGACCGCACCGAGCTCGGCCAGCAGCTCCCAGTGCCCTGCGATCAAGTCCTCGGCATGCCGCGAGGGGATCATCCGGGCCATCAGATACCGGGAGTAGCCCGAAACCATCGTGAGCACCGGCGGGCTGCCGGCGTGTCCGGCTCCGAGCGGGATCTTCGCAGGCGGGAACCACAGGTCACACTGCATGACCTCACCCGGCTCGTACGTCGTGCGCGAAGCCGGGTCGGCCGGCTTGAACTCCGGGCGTATCTCGCGCACCCGGGCCCGGAACACCGTGATCGAACGATCCCAGCCGACCCGTTCGGCGATCACCGTGGCCGGCATCCACGGATCTGCTTTGAGACACTCCTTGATCCGCGGGACGAACGCATCCACCGCCGAGCCGGTCGGCGCCCGCACGTACTTCGGCGGCTCGACCGAGGCCAGTGCACGGCGAACCGTGTTCTTCGAGATCCCCAGGGCCCGGGCGATCCCCTTGATCGTCATACCCTCCGCGCGGGACAGCCGCCGGATCTCGGCCCAATCTTCCACGTTCAGCACCCTCCAGGCTAAGCAAGGGGGTCAACTTTCAACCGTTGCCTGGGGGTCAGTTTTCACTAGTCGCCGACA
>NZ_JAGSOH010000253.1 GCF_018139625.1 Actinospica acidithermotolerans
GTCCCAGCGGTCCCCAGTCGCGTCGGCTGCCTGCGGGAAGATCGTGCTGTGCCTCGGTGGAGGGGATGGCTGGCGGCATCCTCTTCGACTACTGATATTCCGCCCTGGAAGGACCGGAGGCATGGAAACCGAGCGGCCGACAAGCTTACGACACCGCTAAGCTCACCCGGTGACATCGACCCAGGGCACCCACCCCACCGTTGCAGTTGAGGTAGGCGATCGGCGCGCCGAGATCGACGAGCTGCTCGCGCCGGTGATCGAAGCGATCTGGCGCTGCGGGCTCGAGACCTTCACCTGCTGCCAAGACCTCGGTGAGAGCAACGAAAGCTGGATCGAGACCCTGCCCCACATGTCCCGCTACGTTGATTCACGGCGCGGGTGGATGCTCATCGACTTCCCGATCGACAGCGGCCTCGCGTTCCTCGCGGCTGTGGCCAACGCCGGGCCCCGAGACGCCTTCTATGTCCGGATGACCCATTGGGCGGCGCCAGACGCCTGGGACGTCAAGATCAAGCCTGTGGATGTCGCTACGCGCCATCCACACCTCGAGTCGCTGTTCCAGCTTCGCCTGCTTCAGGTTAGCTTCCCTGGCTACGACCTGCCCGAACTGCTGCGACGAACTGCACGAGCACGCCGCAGGCCGCTCCGTTGCCCCCGCACCAGCCGACTTGACCACCCTCGGCCGTCCGTAAGCGCGCCATATATCAGCCGTCTGTCCACGGCGGGACAAGTACGTCCGAGGCGGCACAACGAAGGGCACGTCTGCTGCCCGGCGCCGTGACGACCAGCGGGCGGCAAGGCGAACTGCTGCTTCTGCAACGCCAAAGCTCCGTCGGTGTTCTCCGGCAAGATGGCAAATGCGTGGCACGATCGAGTCGCGTCGAGGAGGATGGGTTCGCTGGCGGAGCAATCGTCCGATGCGCTGGAGGGCCGTCGCCGTGACCGGGATCGAGGCTTCGAGCTCTGCTCCTTCCCTGCCGCGCTGGTTCGGACCTAGAGCCAGCCCGGATGAACGGGCTGTCTCGGCCCTGATCACGCGCGTCGCGCGCGGGGCCGGGTGGACAGACATCGGCGGTGAGTTCAATCTCAACCTGCGGATAGACGCTGAGCCGCCGGTCGTCCTTCGGGTTCACCGGCCCTGGGTCCGCCGCGGGCGGGTCGCGGGACTGCGGCGGCTGCGGGAGCGGCTGCAGCGGACGCAAGCCCGCGTCGCTCGGCCGATTCCGAGTTCCGGCCGCGACGTGCTGAGGGTCGGAGATCGTTGGGCCGAGATCGAGGAATTCATCGATCACGTGCAGCCACGGGCGGACGAGGCCTCGTACCTCCGCCTCTTCGAGGAGCTCGGACGCCTTCACGCGGCGCTCAGAGCAGTCTGGGAGCCCAGCTTGCCCGAACCCCTCGACGACCACAGAACCCTCGGTCAGGTCCGCTACTCGATCGGCTTCACGCGCGGCAGGCTCGGACCCCGCAGCGAGCCGGTCGTGCAGCGGATGCGCCAACTGACCGGCGAGCTCTCCACGCTCCGGAAGGAGGTCGAGCTGCCCTGCGCTCCGATTCACGGGGACTACAAATTGGGCAACGCGGGCGAACTGCCCGACGGCTCATGGGTTACCTTCGACCTGGATTTCGCGAGGGTCAGGGAGCGGCTGTACGACATCGCGGCCAGCCTGCACCACGCCTCACACGACGGCGAATCGCTCGAGCCGCGACGACTGCTCGACGCCTACGAAAGCACAGCTCCGGAGCCGCTCACTCGCGACGAGCACCGATGGCTCCCCGGGGCTCTAGCCCTAATACCCCTGCACTGGGCCGCCACCGCAGGGCTCGTGGGACACGGCGTCCACGAGGCCGAGAGCGCGATGACCGCCGCCGAAAGCTGGTGGTCGCGCCGGGCTGAACTCACGACGTAATCCGGCGGCCGAGCAAGGGAAAAGAAGCAAGGGGGACTGGTTCGGCTGGTTCTGAGGCTGGTGCTGCATCGGGGAACATTCACCTCGCTGCGAAGCAGCCTGATGACATGGACGTTATTCAGCCGAACGACGAAGCCCCTCGGCACTCATCTGAGTGCCGAGGGGCTTCCATGCGTGGGCGATACTGGGATCGAACCAGTGACCTCTTCGGTGTGAACGAAGCGCTCTCCCGCTGAGCTAATCGCCCGGGACGTGGAAAACAGTAGCAGTCGCGGGGCGGGACTGGCCAATCACTTGTGAAGGGCGGGTGAACGCCCAGTTCAGGCTGGTCAGGTGGTCAGGTGGTCAGGTGGCCAGCTGGGCAGCCCGGCGCGACCCCGTCGGCCGGAACTCGCCGGCCGGAACCCGTCGGCCGGAACTCGCCGGCCGGAACTCGCCGGCCGGAACCCGCCGGCCGGACCCCCAGATCTACGCCCCGGCCCTCGCCCGCGGCTTCGGGGTCTCGCGGGTGCCGCGGCCGTGGCCGCCGTACTTCCAGCCGATCATGCAGACGTCGATCTGCTCGTCGTCGAGGGGAGGCTCGGTGAGCTCGGTGTTGGGGACGGTCGGGGTGGACG
>NZ_JAGSOH010000254.1 GCF_018139625.1 Actinospica acidithermotolerans
CCCCTCCCCATCCGCCGCCGCTCCGCCGCCAAGCCCGAGCAGCAGCCCGACCAGCAGCCCGAAACGCCGACGTCGCAGGGACAGACGTCGCAGGGACAGACGCCGCAGCTGCTGCAGTCGTCGGGGTCGGCGGAGTCGCCGGAGTCGTCGGCAGCGGCGGGGGCGCCGCAGTCGCAGACTCCGCAGGCGCAGGCGCAGGCGCAAGCACAACCTCAGACACAGGCACAGGCGCCGACTTCGACTCAGCTATCGCAGTCGCCGGGTTCGCCGCTGTCGCAGACTCATCAGGCGCAGACTCCCCTATCGCTGTCGCTGGATTCGCCGCTGTCGCAAACTCGGCAGGCACAGTCGCCGTCGCCGCAGTCGCCCTCGTCCGAGTCAGCATTCCCAGCCGCTCCGGCCGCCCCGGTCACCTCAGCCGGTGCACAGATCACGTCACCCGAGACAGCGACGTCCCAGCTCCAGCCCTCCGACTCACCCGAGTCGACAGCGACGTCGCCCGCCGCGTCATCCGCTCCATCGTCCGCGACCACGTCGCCGTCCCGCGAATCAGCCGGACAGTTGGCACACGGCTTCGGCTTCGATTCGACACCCATCCCCGAAGCCGAGCCCACCCTCTGGCACGCCGCCGACGCAGGGACCGGATCCCCCGTCTCCGCACAATCGACGGACTCCACCCCGTGGCACGTCAACGGCTCCCACGGCATAGCAAAGTCCTACGACCCCGGATCCGCCGGTACCACCGGCTACGCGGACCCGGCCGCCCCGGCCTCGACTGCGTCCCCGAAACCGACGTCTACGCCAACACCGACGTCGACGCCGAACAACACGCCGTGGAACCTCAACGGCACAAGCGTAAACGGCGCACCCACCACCGTTAGCAGCACGTACGCCACCGGAGAGCCCGTCAACGGCGCGCCCGCCCCCGGTGAACACACCTCCGGCACGTACGCCCACGGAGAGTCTGTCAACGGCACATACGCCACCGATGAACACACCTCCGGTGTGTACGCCCGGGGAGAGTCCGTTAAGGGCGCGCCCGCCCCCGGTGAACAGACCTCCGGTGCGTACGCCCAGGGAGAGTCCGTCAACGGCACGTACGCCAGCGGTGAACAGACCTCCGGCACGTACGCCCACGGAGAATCCGTCAACGGCACGTACCTCAACAGCGCGGATGCCGACGGAGACACCGCCGCCCCCGCACCGTCCGTTCTCCCGCCCACCTCGGCCGACCTAGCTCGCCGAATCCGGGCCGCAGCTGCCTCGTCTCCCGCGGCGACGCGCGGGCAGGGCGCGCAGGCCGGCGGTCAGACGGAGCACAACCCCGCGGAGGCCTCGGCGCCGCCGCTGGTGCCACGCCGCCGCACCGCGCCCGAAGCGGACACCGCATCGGAGTTCGCGGCGCGCGGAGCCCAGGAACCTGTCGGCGCGACCGAGCCGAGCCCGCTGCCGCGGCGTACCCGGAACCGTTCCGCTGTGCGGGAGTCCACCCCCCAGGTGCCCGCCGCGCTGGCGGACGCCCAGCTACTCGACGCCGAGGCCGCGCGTGCGGCCGTGGAGGAATTCGAGGCCGGAGTCGAGGAGGCCCTGCGCGCATCCGCGCAGGATCTCCCGATCGTCCGTGCAAGTGACGAACCGGAAGGAATAAGGCCGTGATGAGCCCCAGCCAGTCGCCCGAAGCCAGCACCCAGGACCTGCGTACCGCCGCGGCCGAGTTCACCTGGCTCGTCTCGCGGTTCGCGACCGACACCGCGGGCGTCGCAGACGCGATCGCGGTCTCCTCGGACGGCCTGCTCATAGCGGTGTCCCGGCCCGAGGACCGCGCCTCCTCCGAGCGCCTCGCCGCGATCGTCTCCGGCCTGACGAGCCTGGCCGCCGGCGCAGCCGGGCACTACGGCCTCGGGCCGCTACGCAAGGTGATCATTGACATGGAGGACGGTCACCTGCTCGTCTCCTCGATTGGCAGCGGCTGCGTCCTCGGCGTGGTCACCGCGAAGGACGCCAAGCTGGGCAACGTAGCGTACGAGATGACCCTGTTCGGCAACCGGGTCGGCGCGGTTCTCAACCCGCAGCTGATCATGGAGCTGAAGAACACGGTGACCGCCGCCGGAGTGACGACGTGAGCCGGGACACGGGGGAGAAGCGACCGGCGGGTCGGGGGACCCAGCCGGGTGTGGTGAGGCCGTTCCTGCTCACCGAGGGTCGGGTCGTGGCCCCCGGTGCGGAACTGCCGATGGAGACGCAGGTGGTCGCCACCACGGAGGGGCTGCGGCAGCTTGGAGCGCTGGCCTTCGAGCGGCGCGCTATCGTCGAGGCCTGCGGCGTGCCGCAGTCCCTCGCCGAGCTCGCGGTGCGACTTGGCTTGCATCTGAACGTGGTCCGGGTGCTGGCGGGGGATCTGCGGGCCGGGCGGTTCCTCACGGTGCACGAGCCGCGGGCCGCCATCAACACCGACGTCGACGTCCTGCGAAGGGTCATCAATGGGCTACGAGCCATACCCACCGCCGCCGGTCGCGCCTGAGATG
>NZ_JAGSOH010000255.1 GCF_018139625.1 Actinospica acidithermotolerans
GTTCCGTCGCGGCGTCGGGCGGATCGTTCGTTGCCATGGCGTCCCCTCCCCAGGGTCCACGAGCATTAATTGAACGCGTTCGAAAATAGCAGAACCCGAACGTCGCCGACATCGCAGGGTCCGCGGAAGCCGGGCAGAATACGAACCGCGGGCAGACCGCCTACCTCACCTCGACCTACTTCTCCTTCTCCAGCTCCTTCGCTGCCTCGTCGAGGCGGCGGAGGGCGGCGTAGGCGGTCTGGGGGTCGCTGGTCGGCCAGAAGGCGGGCAGGCCGGCGCGCAGGAAGGTGGCGTAGCGGGCGGTGGCGATGCGGGAGTCGAGGATGGCGACTACGCCGCGGTCGTTCTGGGCGCGGATGAGGCGGCCCGCGCCCTGGGCCAGCAGGAGGGCTGCGTGGGAGGCGGCTACGGCCATGAAGCCGTTGCCGCCGGACTTGGCGACGGCCTCTTGGCGGGCGTTGGCCAGGGGGTCGTCGGGGCGAGGGAACGGGATGCGGTCGATGATCACCAGCTGGCAGGACGGGCCGGGGACGTTGACGCCCTGCCAGAGCGAGAGCGTGCCGAACAGGCAGGCGCGCGGGTCCTGGCTGAAGCGCTGGATGAGCTGGGGCAGCGAGTCCTCGCCTTGGAGCAGGATCGGGTAGCCGAGGTAGTCGAGGCGGTGGCGCATCTCGGTGGCCGCCGCGTCCGCCGCGCGCATGGAGGAGAACAGGCCCAGGGTGCGGCCGCCCGCCGCGGCGATGAGCTCGGCGATCTCGGCGAACTGCTCCTCGCCGAGTTCGCGGCCGGGGGCGGCGAGGTGCTTGGCGGTGTAGAGGATTCCCTGCTTCGGGTAGTCGAAGGGGGAGCCCACGTCCAGGGCCTGCCAGGGGATGGGGTGGTCCTTGGTCTCGTCCGCCTCTGCTGCGCCGGCATCTGACGGGTCGTCGGACGCGCCGCCGTCGATGCCGCCGCCATCGTCGCCGTTGCCGCCCGCGGATTGCGCCTCGATCATCGCCGTGCGGTCGGGGCGTTCGCCTTCGAAGCGGTCGGCGCGCTCGGAGGGGTAGAGGCCCAGGGTGCCGGCGACGGAGTCGAAGCTGCCGCCGATCTTCAGCGTGGCCGAGGTGAGGATGGCCGGGGTGCGGGCGAAGAGGCGGCGGCGGAGCTGCTGGGCGACCGAGAGCGGGGCGATCCTGAGCGCGGTCATGCGCTCGGAGCGGTCCAGCCAGACGACGTCGTACTCGGAGTGCTGCAGGATCCGGTCGGTGATCTCGAAGAGCTGCTCGACGCCGGCCTGCGCCTGCCGCCGTGCTCCCTCGTCGCCCGTTTCCCTGTTGCGGCTCTTGCCCAGGGCGGAGACGGCGTCGCGGGCCGCGTCGCGGAGCATCGAGAGTGCGGCGGCCAGGGGTTCCGGCAGGTCGTTGAGGCGGCCGGGCTCCACCTCGTCGAGTTCCGCGCCGAATTCGGCGGCGGCGAGGTCCAGCTTCTGGGCCGCCAGCTCGTCGATGTGGCGGTGGCAGCGGCGGGCGGCGCGGTCGGCCAGGCCCGCGGTGAGCTCGCCGGAGTCGGCGCCGGTGGCCCGGGAGACGAGCTCGTGGGCCTCGTCGATGATGACGGCGTCGTGCTCCGGCAGCACCTTGACGTCGCCGTCGAAGGTGTCGATGGCGAGCAGCGCGTGGTTGGTGACGACGAGGTCGGCGGAGCGGGCTCGTTCGCGGGCGAGCTCGGCGAAGCAGTCCTGGCCGAAGGGGCACTTGCCCGCCCCGAGGCATTCGCGGGAGCTGACGGAGACCGTGCTCCAGATGCGGTCGGACACGCCGGGGGCGAGGTCGTCGCGGTCGCCGGTCTCGGACTCCTCGGCCCACTCGCGCACGCGCAGGACCTGGCGGCCCATGTCCGACAGCTCCTTCGGGTTGAACAGGCCGTCCTGCTCGGCCTCCTCCTCGCCGCCCGAGTTGATCTTGTTCAGGCAGACGTAGTTGTTGCGGCCCTTGAGCAGCGCGAACTCGGGGGCGCGGTCGAGCTGCGGGGCCAGCGCCTCGCTGATCAGCGGCAGGTCGTGGGCCACGAGCTGCCGCTGCAGGGCGAGCGTCGCGGTGGCCACGATGACGCGGCGCTCCTTGCGCGCCAGGGCGTGCGCGATCGCGGGGACGAGGTAGGCGAGGGACTTGCCCGTGCCGGTGCCGGCCTCGACGAGCAGCGGGTCGCCGTGGCTCAGCGACTCGGCGACCGCCTTGGCCATCTGCTGCTGACCGGGGCGCGGTGCACCGCCCACCGCGCCCACCGCGGCGTCCAGCAACCCGTCGAGATCAGCTTTTCCCATGGCGGATAAGCCTAAGGGGTTGGGCTGACAGTCGCGGACCGTGCGGGTGGGTACGGCGCCCGCCAAACGGAGGTCGGCCGGCCGGCGGACGGGAGTCGGCCTACCGGCGGACGAGCGCCAGCGGCCCGCCGGACGGAGGTCGACTGCCCGCCGGACGAACGTCTGCGGCGCCTCAGACTGAGGTCGGCGGCTCGGTCGGGTTCTGGGGCTCGGGC
>NZ_JAGSOH010000256.1 GCF_018139625.1 Actinospica acidithermotolerans
GTCGAAGAGGAGGCCGGGGCCGATGTCGAGTCTGACCGTCACGCCGCCGCCCGCGGTGGCGGTCAGGCGGACTGCGATGCCGGACCTGCGGGCGAGGCGGCCGACCACGAAGAGGCCGAGGACCTTGGTCGGTGCCAGGTCGAGGCGTTCCCGGCGCACGAGGCGGGCGTTCTCCTCGGCCAGGCGCGCGGTGGTCATGCCGACGCCGTGGTCGACGATCTCGATGTACGCGCCTTGGGCCGTGGGGCGGACGGAGATGTCGACCGAGGAGGTCTGCGGCGAGAAGGAGACCGCGTTCTCGACGAGCTCGGCGACGATCAGGGTCAGGTCGCCGACGGCGGCGGGGGCGACGGTGACGTCGCCCTCGGCGGCCAGGACCACACGCTGGTAGCCCTCGACGCGGCCCACGGCGCTGCGGACCACGTCGGTCAGGCGCAGCGGGTCCTCGCTGAGTACGGGCTCGGTCTCTCCGGACAGCAGCATCAGGCTGTCGGCGCCGCGCTGGAGGCGGACGGCGATGTGGTCGATGCGGTAGAGGCGCTCGAGGACCGAGGGGTCGGTCTCCTCGCGCTCGGCGGCGTCGATCAGGGAGAGCTGGCGGCCGGTCAGGTTGTGGATGCGGCGGCCGACGTTGCCGAACATCTCGGCGGTGTTGCGGCGGACGGCCATCTGCCGTTCGAGGACGCGCACGGCGCTGTCCTGGACGCGGTTGAAGGCCTCGGCGAGCTTGCCGATCTCGTCGCTGGTGACGACGGGCACCTTCTCGAAGACCGGGACGGCCTGCGGGTCGCCGGTGTCGTCCTCGTCGGCGACGCGTTCGAGGTCGGCGCGGGTGACGTCGGAGATCTTGGTGGCGGCGCGGGTGAGCGCGAGCATCGGGTTGACCACGGAGCGGCGGACCCGGTATTCGAGCACGACCAGCATGATCAGCACGAGGACTGCGCCGGCGACGAGCGCGAGGCCGTAGGCCGACTGGATCTTCGCCTGGTGCTTCGCGGAGGCGATGACGTCGGCGGAGACCTGCTGCTCCATCGTGTCGCGGCTCTGGGTCGACTGGACGGCGGCCTGCAGCAGGCCCGTGGAGCTGCTGAGGCCCACGAGGTTCTGCATGCCGAGCTGATCGGCCGTCAGCACCTGGTCCACGGCGGTGGCCGGGTCCCGGCTGGAGAGCTCCTCCTCGACGTTCTGCTGCTCGGAGTCGAGGTAGGACTGCGCGATCGAGTCGACGGCGAGCTGGAAGCGGTTGGTGTCGACGGAGGTGGCGATGCCCTCGAAGCGCTCGGCCTCGTTCTGGCTGACGCCGTAGTCGCGCTCGACCGCGCTCAGGTCGGGCCAGTCGAGCGCGGCGCCGCCCTCGGTGGCGTCGAGGTCGGCCTGGTTGGTCAGGGCCAGCAGGTCGATCTCGCGGTTGTGCTCGCGCATGTCGGCGTCGTAGAGGGAGCCGAGCTCGTCCATGTCGAAGGCCGCGGTGCCGCCGTTCTCGGCGAGGGCGTCCATGTCGAGGGCGTTGTAGAGCTCTTGGATCGCGGTGCCGTAGCCGGTCTCGACGGCGGCGCTCTTGTCGGCGGCGGGCTGCATCGCGGTGGCGCGGGCGCCGCTGACGCCCTGCGTCTCCCAGACGGCCTCGGCGACGGCCTGGCCGAGCGCGGAGGAGGTGGCGGGCTTGAGGCTGCGGCGGACGGTGGCGAGCGTCAGGTCGGTGCTCGCGGCGTACGTCTTGAGCAGCTGGACCGAGTCCTGCGCCGGGTGGCTGGGGAGGCTGGAGGTGCCCTGGAGGCCGACCGCGACGGTCTGCTCGATCTCCAGCGCGTTGATCAACTCACTGACCTGCTCGGCCTGACTCATCTCGGACGCCGCGGTGTTCCACTGCGCCGCCGCCCGCACATATCCGAAGGAGGTGGGTGCGATCAACAGAAGAATGATCAGAAGTGGAGTCGCGACGAGGATGTCGAGCTTTCGGCGCAAAGGCATGGAGTCGAGACGGCCGATACCCGCCCGCGCGGACCGGTCCGCTCCGCTCCCTGCGCGCACGGCCACTGACGCCTCCACCTAGAACGAATGCGGCACGATGATCAGAACATGGGATCTCGAACGACTGGAACAGTAGCGAATCGCGGGGGCGCTTGTCTCCCCCGCTCGGCCGGGGTGTCGCAGGGCCCGGATGAGCGAGCGCTCACTCAGGTGTCAGTGAGCTGGGACTGCGCGTGAGGGTACCGGCCGATGACACCCCGTATCCGGCTCGGCAAATTTCTTTTAAAGGCGCTGCCCGCAACGGGGTCGGCGGGCGCAATCCCCGGCGGACGCGTCGGAAAATCGCGGCGGACGGCGGTGACGGGCCGTAAGCCGGAGCGGTATCCAACTCTGCCGAGGGGCGCGCGGACGGCGGTGACGGGCCGTCCGCCGGAGCGGTCTGCGACTCTGCCCGAGGGCGCGCCGAGGGCCGGTGGGGGTGAACAG
>NZ_JAGSOH010000257.1 GCF_018139625.1 Actinospica acidithermotolerans
GCCCGCAACGCCCGATCCGCCGCCCACTGCCGCCGACCACCAGCTCGCCCCTCCGGCACGTCCTTCGCCTCACGACCCACCGCACACCTCCAGAATCGAGGTGTTGCGACGACCGATTGAATCCGCCTTCGTTGTCGTGTTCGTTATGGTCCCCGGGCCCGGAAGCGCAGAGTCGGGGTGGTGGTGCACACTGTTCGTCTTGTGGGAGCCGACGTCTCGTTGATCCGTTTGCACCGTTCGGGTAGCAATCCGAGCCGGTGGCGGCAGGAGCATCTCGAGGTCGTACTAGATTCGAGCGATCTCTTCGCCGAGTTGTGTGGCGGCTGCGGTCTGCCGATGCTCGAGCGCATCGACCCCTACGGCTCGCTGATGCTCTCGAGTGCGGAGATGGACCAGTTCGTGACGGAGTTGTCCGGGTTGCGGCAGCGGGAGAAGGCTCGTTTCTCGGGAGAGCTGTTTGACCGGATCGAGCAGTTGGCGCGCCGGTGCTCGGCGGACTCGGATCTTCAGCTGCGTATCGACGGTGATTAGCCGTTGGCGGCGCGGTTGTCCTTGGCCAGTAGTTCGCGCCGCTGGCGGGTGCGGTATGAGTCGCCGGTCAGGGTGAGGACCTCGGCGTGGTGCACCAGACGATCGATCATCGCGGCTGCGACTACGTCGTCCGAGAAGGTCTCTCCCCAGCGCCCGAAGGGCAGGTTACTCGTGTCCCGGCCAGGATGTCCCCTCCCTGCCGCGACGGGATCATCACCGCGGACAGGTACCGGGAGGAGCCGAGCGTCATCACCAACACCGGCAGCACCCGCTCCTGCCCCGGACCCACCGGGATCCTCGGCGCCGGGAACCACAGGTCGCGCTGGGCGATCTGGCCGGGCTCGTAGACGGTCCGGTCGACCGGGTCGACCCGAGGTACTCCGGGCGGATCTTCGCCAGGCGCACCTTCAGCGGTGTCATCGAGTACGGCCAGCCGATCCGCTCGGCCACCACCGGCGCCGGCATCCGCGGCCACTCCACGAGCAACGCCCGCATCTGCGGCTCGAACGCATCCGCCACCGAGCCCCGCGCGGCCCGCTCGTACTTCGGCGGCCGGTCAGAGGCCAACGCGGCCCGCACCGTGTTCCTCGCCACCCCGAGCCTGCGGGCGATCTCCTTGATGGGCACACCCTCCGCCTTGTGTAGGCGGCGGATCTCGGCCCAGTCCTCCACTTTCAGCACCTCCCTAGCGTCAGGGGGGTCAACATTCACAAGACGCTAGGGGGTCAGTTTTCACGAGTCGGCGACACGGGGAACTCCGGCTCAAGAACCCGCAGGACCAGGCCCGGCTTCTCGACCTCACCACGAACCCTGCGATTGATGTCTGACACGTCCACAGCAGTGACCCTCCTTCTGACAGCACGAACAGCCTGCCAGCCAGTAAAGCCCGCCCCGCCCGGGACCGGTCCCCGCCGTCGCGCACCAGAACGCGACCCCTCGTCGCCGCCGCGGAACCGCGACATGGCCGCCTGCATCCAAGGAATCCAGGCACAAATCCACACGTGATCCAATGCCAAAGGCAGATCACGACAAGGCTTCGGCGCAATCCATATGGACGCGATGCTCGGCCAGGACCTTGGGGATTCGTAGTCGCCAGCGCTCAGTGCGATCCGGGTGCGTCCGAGGGCCCACGACGACCGTGATTGGACAGCTCAGCCGCAAAAGCGATCCACGCCTGAGCGGCCTCAGCGTCAGCGCGCACTGGCATGATGGCGCTGTTGGGCCACTTCAGCTGCGAGTCCGCCTCCATCTTCCTCAGCCACGCAAGAGCCTGCTGCATCGCGTCATCCCACGTGACCTTCTTTGGTCCGGGACCTTCCATATCGCATCGCCTCCCCAAGTAGCGATCATGGAAGCGCACCGTTCCTGACAGACATGATGTGCGCCAACCAGAGCGTAGCGACGAGTTGCATTCAGAGGCGCGTACGAAGCTGCGCGCGACGATCGGCAGCCTGGGAATGCATAGCCGTAGGTGGCAGTCGTTGGTGTCAGAACGGACGAATAGGGCCGGTAATCTCAATGGATTACCGGCCCTGATCTACTGTGGAGCCAAGGGGACTTGAACCCCTGACCTTTTGTCTGCCAGACAAATGCTCTACCAGCTGAGCTATGGCCCCTTGCATTCAGTTCTCGCCTGCTTCGGCCTCGATCTTACTACACCGGAGCGGGTGGTCCCCCCGGTCACAGTGGGCGGAACCTTCGGTTCCTTGCTGCTCCCGGGCGGGCTCGCCCATATTAGCCAAAGCGGGGGCCCGATGGGAAATCGATATCGGCGGGGAC
>NZ_JAGSOH010000258.1 GCF_018139625.1 Actinospica acidithermotolerans
CCCCGACCAGGGCGACCTGCCCCGCGCCGCCAACGGCTGAGCCGCCCCCGAACAATCGGTTTCAGCCGCGCCCCGCCCCTGTGATAACCTCGTCCACGTTGCAGCCGGTCCCGCCGGCGGCAGCTGAGCAGGATGGGCCTGTGGCGCAGCCCGGTAGCGCACCTCGTTCGCATCGAGGGGGTCAGGGGTTCAAATCCCCTCAGGTCCACAATGTAGAAACGCGGGTCCCCAGTCCGAATCGGACTGGGGACCCGCGTCGCATATGAAGCATTGATGGTAGTTGTAGGTGTGCGCACCACAGGCCCCGCGCCCGCAGGACCCTGGCCAGCCCGAATCCGGTGGGGCCTGCCTCGTACATCACCGCGACCGGTCCCGGCAACTGCCCGATCCAGCCGAGTACCTCACCGGATCCGGACAGAGCCGACGCTGGAGCAGTTCCCCGGTCACCGCGTCGATCGCACATGCCACCACGCTGCGGGCGTCCACGTTTATCCCAACGCTCGTACGCTCAGAAATCACCGGGGCCTCCCACAAATGTGGGCACTACCGACCGGAGTCCATTCGCCGGCAACCCAGACAACTCGCGAGCGTGGCCCCGGCCCTACGAACCCGGCACACATACGTACTGTCTAGTCGAGCAGCCCGTTGTAGTTCGGGAGCTCCCACGTTGAGTCGGCGTAGCCACCCTCGATGTCGACCGTGTTGTTGCCGATGTTGGCGATGATGTCGTAGCCGTCGGCCTCGAGTTTCTTGCGCTCGGCGGTCTTGAAGGTGTTGATCGACTCGAACAGCTGAATCGGGTTGCGGCTGTAGAGGCCGTCGATGTGATAGCCGTCGTGCGTGAGGTTGTACTCGGTGATCTCGTCGATCACGTCGGGGCGCGCGGTGATGAAGAAGAGCTTCACGCCCTTGGACGTCGCGTACTGGGCGATCGCGAGCACCTGCGGGGTGGCCGGGCTCGGGTAGCTTGGGTGGTAGTAGTTCTCCGTCGAGGTGTTGTCGATGTCCAGCACGATCGCCAGGTTCGACGTCGAAGAGGCCTCGTTGATGCGCTGCTGGATGTAGGCCATGGCGGGCGTGGTCACAGCCGTCACGTCCGACTGCCACTGCGCGAAGCTCGGCGCGGAGGCAGCGCTGGCGGGCGAGACGAGGCCCGCGACGAGACCGCCGGCGAGCACGGCCACCGCTGCAGAGCGGCAAAGGGTGCGAAGATTCATGAGGTGAGGTTTCCTTACCGATGAGTAGGAAGCGCAACGCCTCTTTATCGCGGAGCCGGGCGAACATCGGATGGCCTAGACCTGACCAGTTGACCTTTTGTGATCGGACACATTCGTACGAGTGCTTGATGAGAATCCTCATGGGGTCCCCACCCGCATCGGCACTCAGACGGCCGGGCCATCCGGCCCCGGCCGTGGAAACCCGAGCCCTGATATGGCTACTCGACGACGAGCGTGACCGGGATGTTGCCGCAGGCCACCTGGGCTCCACCTACGAGGATCGATCAACAGCCTTGAGTATCGTTGGCCCAGGTGTCCTTGCCCGACTCCGATATCGCGTTTCCGTCGCCCCGGCGGCCTCGAGCTCATCGAGCGGGAGCTGGGCGAGGTCCTGCTGCCGCTGAAGCCGAACAAGGTCCGCGGCGAGCTCACTCCCCGAGGACGGAAGGGCGAGAGCCGCCCGCTGCTTCCTAAGCTGACAGCACAGGCTCGTCGGGGCACTCTCGGACCATTCCCACGGGATGGGGGAGCACGAGGGGTCTCGCTCTGTGGGTTTGGTGGCCGTACCTGGAGCGCCGACTTGGTCCGCTACTGCTGCCAGGGCGCGAGCCGCTTCCTGCTGCGGGTCTACAGACAGACAGAGTGAAGATCAGGGTCGGATCAGGGCCGGTAATCCGAACTTGGTTACCGGCCCTGATTGCTTTTTGCGGCGGGTGGGGCCGTGCTCGGGGAGTGAACACGTGGCTGACGGCCGGGGGTGCGTTTTACGCTGCGGGTGCCCTGGCCGGGGG
>NZ_JAGSOH010000259.1 GCF_018139625.1 Actinospica acidithermotolerans
ATCCGGAGGCGTATGCGCGGGGGCTGGTGTTGGACTCCTTGGGGCGCTCTATGCGGACCAGGGGGCAGCTCGCGGACATGCTGGCGCGGAAGGAAGTACCGGAGGACGTCGCCGAGGCGGTGCTCGAGCGGTTCACGGAGCTCGGGCTGGTGGACGACGCGGCCTATGCGGAGGCGTTCACGCGGTCACGGCACGAGTACAAGGGGCTCGGCAGTCGGGCTATCGCGTTCGAGCTGCGGCGGCGGTCGGTGCCGGACGAGGTCGTGCAGGAGGCGGTGTCCGCGATCGACTCCGAGCAGGAGGAGCGGACGGCGTTCCGGCTGGCCAGGGAGCGGCAGGCGCGGATGAACGGGTTGCCGCGCGAGGTGCAGGCACGGCGGCTGGCCGGGTTCCTGGCGCGCAAGGGGTACGGGGGCGATGTCGTGGGGCGAGCCGTCCGCGAGGCGTTGGCCCATGCGCAGGCCCGGGCGGAGGAGGCGGACGGAGAGGGCTGCGGAGGCGACGGGTCTTTTGATCCGGACGACCTCGCGTTTCCTGAGGAGTGAGTCCGGCGAGGCCTCCGAGGACGGAGTCCGGCGGTGGCCTCCGGGGAGTGAGTCCGGTGGGGGCCGCCGAGGAATGAGTCCGGCGGCGGCCTCCGGGGCGTGAGTCTCCGGCGGCCTGGACTGAGCCCGGCGGGGCCTCCGAGGACGGAGTCCGGCGGTGACCTCCGGGGAGTGAGTCCGGTGAGGGCCGCCGAGGAATGAGTCCGGCGGCGGCCTCCGGGGCGTGAGTCTCCGGCGGCCTGGACTGAGCCCGGCGGGGCCTCCGGGGACGGAGTCCGGCGGTGGCCTCCGGGGAGCGAGTCCGGTGGGGGGCCGCCGAGGAATGAGTCCGGGGCGTGAGTCCGGCGGTGCTTGGACTGACCCGGTGGGGGCTTCCGAGGACTGAGCCCGGCGCGGGCCTCCTAAGCTGCCGCCGCCTACCGAGCCTCAGGACGTCTTCAGGGCGTACGTCCTCAGGACGTCGTCGGCCAGGTGCCGACCTTCGGGGGGTCGGCCTTCAGCTCCTCGGGTGCCAGGGTCGAGTTGAAGATGGCGCGCCAGGTGCCGTTCGAGATCGCCGTGGTGAGCAGGCCGTCGATGGTCTGCTGGAGCAGCGAGTCACCGAGCGGGAGGCCGATGCCGTAGTACTGGGTGCCCTGGCCGGTGTTGATGACCTTCAGGTCGGCCGGGTCCTGGGCGGCGTAGCCGAGCAGGAGGGCGTAGTCGGTGTAGATGACGTCCGCCTGGCCGCTCTTGAGCGCGGAGACGCACTCGCCGTAGGTGTTCTTCACCACCGGCTGCTGCAGTTGCACGTCGCCGACCTGGCTCGAGTTGCTCACCTCGCAGACGCGGGTGCTGCCGGTGATCGACGACACGCCGGTGATGGCCGTGTTGCTCTTGGTGACGAGCAGCGCCTCGGGCGTGGTGAGGTACGGGCCGGCGAAGCTGACCAGCTTGGCGCGGGTGGCGTTGTACGAGTAGGAGGCGACGACCAGGTCGACGGTGCCGTTCTCCAGTTCCGTCTCGCGGTCCTGCGACGCGACGGGGGAGAACTGGATCTGCGAGGTGGAGAAGCCGAGTCCGGCCGCCACCAGTTGCGCGATCAGGATGTCGAAGCCGGTGTATGTGTTCTTGCCCGCGTCGAAGTAGCCGAGGCCGGGCTGGTCGGCCTTGACGCCGATGATGATCTGGCCGGCGTTGTCGTTGCGCTGCTTCATGCGCGTCCAGGTCTGCGACTGCGCGAGGTTGATCGAGGAGTTCACCGGGAAGTCGCCGGTGGTCGCCAGCGGGGAGATGGTGACGCAGCCCTCTGTCAGGGCCGTGGCGCAGCCGCCAGCGCGCGCCGTACTTGCGGATGAGCACGTCCGCGATGTAGGCGGCGAGGATGGCGTGCAGGTAGCGCCAATCATCCTGGTCGAAGGCGTCATGGTCCTGATCGGCGACAAA
>NZ_JAGSOH010000025.1 GCF_018139625.1 Actinospica acidithermotolerans
GTATAAGAGACAGGGGTGGTGGGCACCGATGACCGCTGTCGGGGTTGCCAGCAGGATTGATGGTGGCCCGCTACCGTCTGGTCGCCGGTCAGAGACGACCGGGTGGAGTTGGGCATGCTGCGATCCGCGCCGAACGCTGTGGGGTTTTCGCCGCCGTCGCTGCCGTCGCCGTCGCCGTCGCCGTCAACGACGACCACGACATCGACATCGACATCGACATCGACATCGACGACGCTGCGCTTCCGCGTGCTGGGGCCGCTCCGGGGCTGGGTGGGTGGGCGCGAGGTGGCGCTCGGGCCGCTGAAGCAGCGGCTGGTGCTCGCGATGCTGCTGTGCCGCAGCGGCAGCGCGGTCTCGGTCGAAGCGCTGACCGAGGCGGTTTGGGGGCAGCAGCCGCCGCGGACGGCGCGCAAGAACCTGCAGGCGTATGTCCTCGGGATCCGCCGGATTCTGCAGGAGGCCGGGGCCGGGGAACGGCTGCTGCTGCGGTCCGGCGGCTATCAGCTGCTCGTGTCCGAGGACGAGCTGGACCTCTTGCGATTGTCGGCGCTGGCCCGGGCCGGGCGCGAGGCGGCCGATCGCGGGGCCGTCGAGCGGGCGGCGCGGATCCTGGGTCGGGCGCGGCGGTTGTGGGACGGACCGCCGTTGGGCGAGCTGGCCGCCTCGGATTCCGTTCGGGCGGAGGCCGAACGGCTCGACGTGCGTTACACGGCCTTATGCGAGGACTGGGCCGACGTCGCGCTGGAGGCGGGCCTGGCCGACGAGGTCGCCGAGGCGGCCGGCGAGCTGCTCGGGCGGCATCCGCTGCGGGAGCGGTTGCAGGTCGCCCGGATGACGGCGCTGTACCGCTCGGGGCGCCGCGCCGAAGCGCTCGCCGAGTACGACGAGGCACGCAAGCTCCTGGCCCGCGAGTTGGGCCTTTCACCTAGCCCGGTGGCGGAATCGGTCTACCGCGCCATCCTGGCGGATGAGGGCGGAGACACCCGGGTGCGTGTTCGGCGCCTGGCGTCGGCCGTGGATCTGCCGCCGCAGAACGCCGGCTTCGTCGGGCGGACGGCTGCTCTGGCCGAGCTGACGGAGGTCGCGGCGGTCGATGGCGGCACGTGCCTGCTGGTGGGAGAGGCCGGTGTCGGAAAGACCGCCCTCGCGTTGCGCGCTGCCCATGGGCTGGATCGCGCGTTCCCGGACGGACGGATCTTCGTTCGGCTCCGAGAACCCGACGGCTCCCCCAGGCCCCTGATGCCGGTCGTCGCGGAACTTCTGTCGTACACGGGCAGGCCCGAGCCGGCCTCGGTCAATCCCGAGCGGGAAGCGGCTCGATGGCGCCTGTGGGCTGCCACCCGCCGCATTCTGCTCGTCCTCGACGACGCTTCCGACGAGGAGACCGTGCGCACGCTGCTGCCGGGCGGTCGCAGTTCGGCCATCGTCACCGCGTGCAGCCAACTGGCGGGGCTCACGCCGACCTGCCGGATGCAGCTTGCACCGCTGTCCGCCGACAAAGCACTCGCCCTGCTTGCCGGAGTCGCGGGTTCCAGCCGGGTGCGGTCCGACCCCGCCGCGGCCGAACGCCTCGTCGTCCTGTGCGGAATGCTCCCGCTGACGATCCGCGCCGCAGCGCTCAAGCTCGCCGTGCTCCCGCACCTCGAGCTGGTTGAGTACGCAGCACGCCTCTCGTCCCCCGAGACGGCGTTGGATCACCTGGAAGTCGGCGACGTCCGGGTGCGCGCTCGCGCAGCCCGCGAGTGGTGCTGCCTGCGCCCGTCGCACCGGGCGATTGTGCGAGATCTGGCGGAAACGGTGCCCCCGACGGTGCCCCCGACGCGCTTCACCCTCCGCGATGTCACGGCGGTCGCGGGCGTTGCACCGGACCGAGCCTGCGTCGAGCTCGAATCGATGCTTGAGGAGGGCGCCCTGATCTCGCCCGACGGCGCAACGTATTCGCTGCCTTACATCACCTATCTCTACGCCCGCGAGCTGGCCGCCCGTTCGAAGGCGGCGCCTGTCCCGGCCTGGTCCGCGCGCACCGTCCACGCAGGAGGCCCCCTTGTTCGACGTCCTTGAAACAGCGCTCGCCGACGGCGAGTACTACGCCCCGTTCTGCACGGTGCGCGCCCCTGGGCCGCGACTGAGCCCCGGAGCCGTGCCGGAGGGCTGGTGTCGGAGCGATCGCGACATCTGGGCCTTCTGGTCCCGCCCCGGGCTTCCCGAGGTCGATCAAGGCTGGAAGATCCACGTATCGGCACAGATCAGCCGGATCCAACCGGTGCTCGACACGGTGGCCGAAGCCTGCTTCGCCGCGAACGTGCCCTTCAAACACGTCGCCACCCGGCGCTTCTACCTCTTCCTCCACCACAAGCACGCGCCGCGGCCCCAAGCCGGCAAGTTCTGCGCCCTCTACCCGCCCGACACCGAGACCGCACGGCGCCTGCTCAACCGGCTGGCCGAGGCCCTGGACGGCGAAGAAGGGGCGTACGTTCTCACCGATCGGCGCTATCGAAACTCGCGTACGGTCCAGTACAGGTACGGGGCTTTCCGCGGCCGCAGCAGGCTGCTGCCCGACGGAAAGCAGGAGCTGCTGGTCCGGGACGGCGCCGGGCGCGACATCGTGGACCTGCGCACGCCGGCGTTCTTACTGCCCCCGGGGATCACCGATCCCTTTGTCGACGAGGAGCCCGCGGCCCATCAGGGTTCGATCGTCATGGGGAACTACGAGGTCGTCAGGGTACTGCAGACCAGCAACGCCGGCGGCGCCTATCAGGCGCGTGACGTCCGCAGCGGGAGAGCCGTCTTCCTGAAGGAGGCCAGGGCCCACAACGGCTACACGCCCGATGGCCTCAGCGCGCAGGAGAGACTGCGCGCCGAGCACGCGACCCTGACCCGCCTGCACCAGGCCGCGCCGGGGCTGTGCCCGGAGCCGCTGGAGTACTTCAGCGAATGGGAGCACGAATTCCTCGCCACGGAGTTCGTCGCGGGCGTACCACTGCGGACCTGGGTCGGACAGAACACCCCGCTCATCCGGGCCGACTGGGCGCAGCGTGACTCGGAATCCTACTTCGCCGACTGCCGCCGCATCCTGGCAGGCCTCGACGACACACTCGGTCGCCTGCACGCCCTCGGATACCGGTTCGGGGATCTCAGTCCGTCGAACGTCATCGTCACGCCGGGCACCGGCGCCCGGCTCGTCGACTTCGAGATGGCCACCCCGCTCGACGAGCCCGCCGTGGCCGGTGGGACTCCGGGCTTCGTGCCGTCGGCCGCGCTGCTCGCCGAGGGCTCCGACCCGCTGCTGGCCGACCGTTTCGCGCTCGGTGCACTGGCCCTGGCCATGTTCGCCAACGCGCACGCCGTCGCCGAGCGCGCGCCGGACAACCTCGCACTGCTCCGGCGGGACCTGACCGCCGTCACGGCCCCGCCCGCGGATCTCTGGGCCCGCGCCACGGCCTTCTACCCGACCGGCCCGGACCGCGAACCGACCACGCCGACACCTGACGAGGTGGACGCCGACCCCGTCGGCTGCCTGGCCCGGCTCGCCGACCGGCTGGCGGCGGGGCTGCTCGCGATGGCCGACTGCGACCGGGCGGACTGGGTCTTCCCGCCGCCGCCGGCCGCCTTCGCCACCAACACGGTGTGCGTCGGGTACGGGACGGCCGGGGTCGTCCACGCTCTGCTGAGCGCCCGGGTCGCGGTTCCGGACGCGGTGCGCAAACGCCTCCGCCAAGACGGTCTCGACCTGCGCGGGGAACTGCCGCCGGGGCTCGACGTGGGCGTGGCGGGGATTGCGAGGGTACTGGCTCAGCTCGGCCACCTGGACGAGGCGAACGACCTCGCCCTGCTGGCGGAGAACCACCCGCTCACCGCCTCCTGCGCCACCCTCGCCGGGGGCCGGGCCGGGGTCGGGCTGATGTGGCTCGACCTGTACCGCCGGACCGGCGACGGGCGCTGCCTCGACCGGGCGGCCGCGGCCGGCGACTTCATCGCAGAGACCGCAGAGCCGCGACCGTTGCTCGGCCCCCAGGACGCCCGCGGGCTCTTTCACGGCCGCTCCGGGCTCGCCCTCTTCCTGCACCGGCTCTTCGAAGAATCCGGGGAGGTCCGCTACCTGGCGGCAGGGAGCCGGCTGCTGCACGAGGAACTGGACCGGGCGATGGAGCTGCCGGACGGCGCGTTGTCGTTCCCGGACAACGCCGCGGTCCGCAGAGCCATGCCGTACTACGCCATCGGCTCGGCGGGTGTCGGAACCGTTCTGACTCGCTACGTCCACACCGATGGCGTGCAGGACGAGCGGTTCGCCGCCGCCCTGCCGCGCATCGTCGCCGATGCCGACAAGCTGTGCGCCACGGAGTCCGGGCTCTACGCCGGACTGGCCGGGCTGGCCCACTTCCTGACCGATCATGCCGAACTGACCGGCCGGTCGACCGACCGCGAGCGCGCCGTCAAGGTCGCGACGGGACTGCTGAAGTACGCGGTCCCGCACGGCGAAGGCGTCCGTTTCCTCGGCACCGGCGCACTCCGGTTCAGCGCCGACCTCTCCAGCGGCTCCGCAGGCGTGCTCCTGGCGGTCTGCCGGATCCTCGACGGCCCAGGCGCAGACCTCTTCGCCTGAGTCCGCAACCCGATGAGAAGAGAAAGGAAGTACTCGACGATGAACCAGATTCTCGCACTTCAGGAGCTCTCGGTTGACGACGGAGACGAGGTCGTCTGGTGCCCCAGCGCCTATAGCAGCATCCTGCGCACCACCTACGCGCTGTAGCGGACGGCGCCAGGCCGCGGCCTGCCGGACCCCGGCAGGCCGCACCTCAGGAGCATCACGGAGATACGGAGACGACCATGGCGAGAGCCGGGACCAGTCCATTGCACGTGTCGTTGCTGCCGGGGTTCATCTGCCGCCGGCAGTTCGAAGTGATCGACCTCGGCGACAGGCAGCAGAAGCTGATCGCCGCGCTGGCCCTGACCGAGGGGCCGCTGCACCGCGAGGACCTGGCCTGCCGGCTGTGGCCGGATGTGCCCGCGCCCCGGGCGACCGCCCGGCTGCGCCAGACGCTCTGGCGGCTCAACCAGGCCACAGACGGAGAACTGCTGCAGGTCTCCAACGCCTCGATCGCGCTGCGCGAGGACGTGCACGTGGACTACCGGCTCGCAGCGCGGTGGGCGGTGCCGACGGCCGGGCGCCGCGGCATGGCCGGGAGCCACGACGACTTCCTCGGGTTGTGGGACCTGCTGCGCTATCCGCTGCTGTTCGGCTGGGACCTCGACTGGCTGCAGCCCTACCAGGAGAAGTGGGAGCTTCGGCGCATCCAGACGCTCGAGGCGCTGGCCGAGAGCTTTCTCGGCCAGGGGAAGCACGCCCTGGTCCTGGAGCTCGCGGACGCCGCGGCCCAGGCCGATCCGCTGCGCGAGGGGCCGCGGCGTATCGCGGTCAAGTCCTGCCTGCAGGCCGACGAGATCGCCGACGCGCACCGCCGGTTCCACCAGTACCGCGTGCTGCTGCGCGAAGAGCTCGGGGTGGATCCGAGCGCGGCCATCCCCCGGATGCTGTGGCCGAGCCGTACCCGGGCGGCGTGAACCACGAGTGCGGCCTGCCGGGATTCCGGCAGGCCGCACTTCTTTGTTCGAGCACGGTCACGGGCGGTGTTCCGCGACCTCCTCGACGGGGCGCTCGAGCAGGGCGAGCGAGGAGCTCAGGTGTGGCGCCACCGCGAGCGGGACCAGTGCGGCGGCCACGATCAGGAGTGCGGCGGGGGCGCCGAGGGCGTCGGCCAGGGCTCCGGCGACGAGCGGGCCGATCCACTGCAGCGCCTGGGCGCCGAAGCCGACCACCGCCGAGGCCCTGCCGTTGTACTTGTCGGGGACGAGCCTGACCTGGTACGCGGCGAACAGGGCGTTGACCGGGACCACCGCGAGCATCACCAGGAACACCGATCCGCCGATCTCGGCGGGCGTCGGGAGGACTCCGGTGAGCGCGGCCGCGCCGGTGAAGATCCAGCAGGCGGTCATCAGGACCCGCCTGGCCTGGATCCGGCGCAGGATCATCGGGCCGAGCACCGCGCCGGTCACGCCGCCGAGCAGCGCGATGGAGTTGACCAGGCCGATGGCGGCGGGGCCGGCGCCGCGGTATTTCAGCACCGCGATGAAGAGCAGGAAGTACGCGCCGGCCGCCATGTTGATCGCGGGGGTCCACAGTGCGACGAACCTGAGGAACGGCACGCCCTTCACGTAGCCGAGGCCCTCCCGGAGGTCCGCGAGCATGCTGCGGCTCCGTGACTCCTCGGTCGTTCGGTCGGGGCCGAGGGGGCGGCGGATCAGGGTGGCGCCCAGCGCGGAGAAGAGGAACGTGACCGAGTCGACGCCGAACGGCAGCCATCGCGCGGCGGAGAACAGCAGGCCGCCGAGGGGACTGCCGAAGAACTGGGCGGCCATGTCCCGGCCCTGCACCTGGCTGGAGGCGACGGCCATCTGCTCCTTGGGCACGATGCGGCGCAGGGCCGGGTTGCGTGCGGCGGTGTGCACGCCGCCGGCCAGCCCGCCGACGCAGGCCGCGACCGCGAGGACGGCGATGCTCGTGCGGCCGTGCAGCACGAGGAGCGCGACGGCGCCGACCGCGGCCGCCTCGATCAGCGGGCTGAGGATGAGCAGAGCCTTGCGCGAGACCCGGTCGGCGAGCACTCCGCCCCAGAGCGTCGTCAGCAGGGATCCGATCATGGCGGCCGCGGTGATCACGCCGGCGTGGGCGACCGAGCCGGAGGAGAAGAGCACCAGCAGCGGGTAGGCGATCGTCGACATGCTGGTGCCGAGTGCGGAGATCGCGTCACCGGTCCACAGGCCCAGGTAGTCGCGGCTGCGCCAGAGCGAAGGCTGTTTCGCTTCCGGCGCGGGAGCGCGCTCTTCGGTCGGCTGCTGTTGCTCGATGGTCTGCGACATGTCGGCCGCCTTCATCGGACCAGCGCGGTGGCGCGGTGCCCGCGGGCGACCGAGGGCAGCGGCACGTCGAGGTCGCGGGCTTCGGCGAGGTACTGCTCCACCCGGCGGTCGGGTCGGTCGACGAACGAGGCGACCATGTCGGAGAGCACCTCGTCGGTGCCGCCGCCGACGCGGGCGATCCGGCAGTCGCGCCAGAGCTTCTCCAGCGGGTAGGCCGTGGTGTTGCCGCGGGCCCCGAATATCTGCATCGACAGGTCGATGATCTCCAGCACCCGCTTGCCCGCGCTCAGCTTGAGGGCGGAGATCTGGTGCGGCGGCAGCGCCTGTTCGCGCCGGGCGAAGGCGAGGATCTCGGCGAACCTGCTCTGCAGGTTCCACAGGTCCGCCCGCGCCGTCGCGAGGTGATGGCGGATCACCTGCTTGTCGATGACTCGGCCGCCGTCGGTATGCCGGCCGCGGGCGTGTCCGGCCGCGAGCTCGAGTGCCGATTCGCCTCCGGCGAGCAGCAGGGCGCAGATGGCCAGGCGCTCGAACTGGAGCAGGTGCGAGGCGTAGAGCAGGCCCAGGCCGGGGCTTCCGAGCAGGGCGTCGGCCGGCAGATGCGCGTCCACGCTGAGCTGGCCCACGTCGCAGGACTGCACGCCCGCGGCGTCGAAGAACCCGTCCACCGTGACGCCCGCGGTGTTCAGCGGGACGATGAACAGCGAGAGGTCGGCGGCGTTCTCGGCCTTGTCGGTGCGCGCGAGCAGCACCGCGTGGGTGGCTCTGCCGATGTTCGAGATGTAGCGCTTCGTGCCGCGCAGGTGCCAGCCGTCGTCCTCGGCCGTCGCACGGGTGCGGATGCCGGCGAGCTGTGCCCCGCCCTGCGGTTCGGTGGCGGCGAAGCAGCCCACTGCCCGCCCGGCGAGCGCGTCCTCCAGCAGGGCCGCATGGGCCCCGGAGGATCCGTGCCGGGCGAGCGCGCCGATGAAGATCTCGCTCTGGCCCATCGCCGCGATGGCGAGCCCCGAGTCGTACCGGAAGAGTTCCTCGATCAGCGTCGTCATGCGCCCGATGCCGAGGTAGGCTCCGTCGGCCCAGCGCGCCCGGAACAGGCCGCGGCCGGCGAGCAGGGTGAGGGCGGAACGCGGAATGTGCCGGTCGGCCTCCCAGGCGGCGAAGTCCTCGGCGTCGAAGGCCTTCATCGCCTCGCGCACCTGGTCCCGGTACGCGGCGAGCGTCGCGTCGGGCGGGGTCAGATCAGTCATCAGACGTAGTCCAGCCAATCGGGATGGGCGCCGGACTCCCCGGTCACGGCGTCGGCGTAGAGGCGGGCGATCCGTGCGGTCACCGGTCCGGGGGCGCCCGCGGTCATCGGCCGCCCGTCGATCGACCCGACCGGCTTGACCCCGGCGGCGGTCCCGGTCAGGAAGACCTCTTCGGCGAGGTACAGGTCCGAGCGTACGAGCGGGCGCTCGGCGACGGTGATCCCGTCCTCGGCGGCGAGTGTCATGACGCTGTCGCGGGTGATGCCGGGCAGCCCGCCGGTCCACTGCGGCGGCACGGACAGCACGCCGTCGTACACGGTGAAGATGTTGTGCGCCCAGCCGTCCGCGACCAGGCCGTTCTCGTTGAGGAACAGGGCGTCGTCGTAGCCGGCGCGCAGCGCCGCGCTCTGGCCGATGACGGAGTTGAGATACTGCCCGCTGGCCTTGGCGGCGGGCGGCAGCGCGTTGGCTCCGAATCGCTGGAAGGAGGATATCTGGGCTCTGGCACCGATGGCCTTGGCCGCGCCGACCAGCGGGCCGTTGGCACTGGCCGTGATCGCGCAGCGCAGCGGCGCCGCGAGCGGGTTGGGGCCCTCGCCGAGGAAGACGAGCGGACGCAGGTAGCAGTCGGTCAGTCCGTTGGCCGAGACGACGGCGCGGCAGGCCCGCGCCAGCTCGTCGAGCGCGAAGGGCAGCTCCATGCCGTAGACGGCGGCGGAGTTGCGCAGCCGCCGCAGGTGGTCGCCGAGCCGGAACAGGGCGGGACCCTGCTTCGTCCCGTGGGCGCGGATTCCCTCGAAGAACCCGATGCCGTAGTGGAGGGCGTGTGTGGTGATGTGGACGGTGGCGTCGTCCCAGGCGACCAGGTCGCCGTCGAGCCAGATGAACTTCTGCTCGGTCTGCACTTTCGGAAATCTCCCTTCCCGTGGCCGTCTGAGGCGCTCAGTCGATGGCGGCGAGCAGCCGGCGGCCGAGCGTGCCCTCGGCGTGCAGCTGGCGGCAGTGGGCGCGCTGCACCTTGCCCGAGGTGGTGCGCGGGATGGTGCCGACCCGCACGACCTGGACGGTCGCGACGCGCACGCCGAGGGCGTCGCGGACCGCGGCCCGGATGCCGGAGCCCAGTTCGCCGATCCCGTCCCCCGCGCGCGCCGTGCTGGGCGGCACCTCGACCATCAGGCCGAAGCGCTGGTCGTCGGAGTGCAGCCGGAACGCGGCGCAGGCTCCGACCGCGGCGCCCGCGGTGTCCCGGACGACCGCCTCGATGTCCTCGGCGAAGACGTTGCGCCCGGCGATGGAGGCGACCTCGGCGCGGCGCCCGACGACGTGCAGTTCGCCGTCGTGGATGAATCCGTCGTCTCCGGTGTCGTGCCAGCCGCCGCGCGCCGCGGGGATGAAGCCGTCGATCGTGTGATAGCCGTCGAACAGGTACGCGCCGCGGATCAGCACCGGACCCGGCACCGGACCCTCGGGCGCGCGCACGGCGACTCCGGGCATCGGGGCGCCGAGCGGGACGTGGCCTCCCGGGCCGACCCGCGGGCCGAGGCCGTGTGTCGGGCTGGAGACGCCGACGACGTTCTCGGCGAGCCCGTAGCTGGGTATCAGCGCTCCCGGCAGCAGCCCCAGCGGCTCGGTCGCCGTCTGGAAGTCGCGCATCGTACGCGGATTGACACGCTCGCCGCCGCACAGCGAGACGCGGACGCCGGAGAGGTCGAGCCCTGAGTCGTAGGGCACGGTCGCCGCCATCCGGTAGGCGAAGTCGGGCGCCGCGGTGAAGGTACCGCGTTCTGCCGCGAGGGTGTTGAGCCATGTCGCCGGGCCGTACGCGAACGAGGTCGGCGGCATCAGGACGAGATCGACGCGGGCGATGAGGGCCTGCAGGAAGGCCGCTATCAGGCCCATGTCGTGGTAGAGCGGAAGCCAGGACACGATCCGGTCGTGGTCGGGCTCCAGCTGGTAGTGCCGCCTGAGCATGTCGATGTGCCCGGCGAGCGTGGAACTGCCGATCGCCACGCCCTTCGGCATCGACACGCTGCCCGAGGTGAACTGGATCAGGGCCGTGTCGCCGATAAGCGCATCCGGCACGCCGCGGGTCAGCGGCTCGAGCCCACGCAGGGCGGCGGCCGGAATGACCTTGAGACCCCCGAACGCCGCGAGTTCGGATTCGGTGTCCTCGGTCACCGCGAAGGCGCAGTCGCAGGCCTTGAGCAGCTGCCCGAAGTCGCGGGCGAAGCGTCCGGCGTCGCGGCGGGACGGCTTGGGCAGCGAGACGAACGCGGCTCCCGCGAACCACACGCCCATCAGCAGTGCGACGGTGTCGAGGTCGTTGCCCGCGTTCGCGGCCACCCGGTCGCCGGGGCGCACGCCGAACTCGCCGAGGCGCTGCGCGACGGCGGCGGCCCGTCCGGCCAGCTCGCGGTACGTGAGGGTGCGCCGGTCGCGCCCGTCGAGGAAGGTGATGCCGCGTCCGGCCTCCTCGAACGGTCGGACGACCTCCTCCAGGGACCTGCCCGGGACGCGGGCGCGGGGCCCCGTCAGATCCACCGGGCCCCGCGCCGGGCCGGCCGGCGCGAGCGCCCGCTCGGCCGCTCCCGCGGTGACGCCGATCATGCGTTCACGGTCTTCAGCTGCCGGTCGTCGAGGGACGCAGCGCCGGCGAAGCCGATGTCGGCGACGGCCATGGCGTCCGCGGCCAGCGCCCGGTCGAGGGTCGCGCGCAGGGCGTCGTCGGTGCGCATCCGGCGCTCGAGCTCCTCCCGGATGTACGAGACGTGCCAGGTCTCGTCCTTGAGGATGGCGCGCAGGATCTGCCGGATCGAGACCGGGATGTCCTTGATGTCCATGTGCTGCGTGTACTGCTCGACGCCGCGCGACTCGGAGACCCAGGTCAGCGCGAGCAGGTCGTCCAGCGTGCGCGGCAGGCCGAAGTGGAAGGCCAGGCGCTTCTGGTAGGGCTCGTCGACCTCGACGATCTCCCCGTCGATGTCGTTGAGCGCCTTGGTCCACAGCCAGGCGTGCACGGATTCGTCCCGCAGGTGCTTGGCGAGGTCGACCCGCAGCCGGTGCTCGTCGGCGAGCCGGCTCATCCGCATGATGGCCCCGGCGCCGTCGACCTCGGCCGCGCGGTACTGGTTGAGCAGCCAGACCGGGTCCAGCTCGTCGAAGGTCCTGTCCCCCACGTCGATGATCACGCCGCGACCTCCTGACCGACGAGGCGGGTGGCGATGATCCGCACGGTGCTCAGGTCCTGCGGGGAGGCGGCGGCGAACTCCCGGCCGGTCTCCTTGTGGATGGCGGCCACCAGCTCGGCCGCGTCGAGCGAGTCGAATCCGAGCGTCTCGGCGAGATCGTCGGTCTCGGCGAGCTGTGCGGGATCGACATTCCGGAATCCGCACACGAGCCGGGTCACCAGCTCGACGGCGTCGTTGTATTCCATGGCGGTGGAAAACCCTTCTGTTGACATGGGATCCGAGACGGAATCCCCGGTCTCGAATAGAAAGCTACTCAGGCGTCATTCCTCGGCCGTCGCCCTTGCATCTCCGGCCCGTCTCGCGCCGTCAGCGGGCGACCGGGCGCAGTACGGCGCGCGTTTTCGCGGGCGCCCGCAGCCGGGTCGCCAGGCCCGCGGCCGTCGGAGCGTCGAACAGGTCCCTGATATCGATTTCGGCGTTCATCACCTGCCGCACCCGGCTCACCAGCCGGGTCGCGAGCAGGGAATGCCCGCCGAGGTCGAAGAAGCCCTCGTCCGGCGCCACGGACTCGAGTCCGAGGATGTCGGCGAACAGGCCGCAGAGCGCCGCCTCCTCGGGGCTGCCGGGCGGCCGCGCGGCGCCCGCCGGGCGGTGCTCCGGGCACGGCAGTGCCCTGCGGTCCACCTTGCCGTTGGGGGTGAGCGGCAGCGCGGGCAGCACCACCAGCGCGGACGGCACGAGATGGGCCGGGAGCAGCTCGGCCAGCCGGGTGCGCAGCCGCGTCTCGTCGAGCGTCGCGGAGCCGGCCGGGACCGCGTAGCCGACCAGCCGCGGATCGCCGGGCCGGTCCGTGCGGACCAGCACGACGGCCCGCGCCACGCCGGGGCAGCCGGCGAGCGCCGCCTCGGCCTCCGCCGGTTCCACCCGGAAGCCGCGGATCTTGACCTGGTCGTCCGCGCGGCCCACGAATTCGATCAGCCCGTCGGCGCCCCAGCGGACCAGGTCGCCGGTGCGGTACATCCGGTCTCCGGGCACGCCGCCGAACGGGCAGGCGAGGAAGCGCTCCGCGGTCTGCCCGGGACGCCCCAGATAGCCGCGGGCGACCTGGGCGCCGGCCAGGTACAGCTCGCCGACGGCACCCGGGCGCAGCGGGCGCAGCCGCTCGTCGAGCACGTAGGCGCGCATGTTGGCGACCGGACGGCCGACGGGCACCGAGGCGGCGGCCGGGTCGTCCCAATCGGTGGCGTCGTGCACCAGGCAGCCGACGGTGGTCTCGGTCGGACCGTAGTGGTTGATGATCCGCGATCCGCGATCCGCCGCCGTTCTCAGGGCCTCGAGCACCCGCGGGCGCAGGGTCTCGCCGCCGAGCACGGCCGCGCCGAAGGAGATCCCGCGCTCCTGCGCCGCCGCGCCGGTGAGCAGTTCCTCCAGGTGGGAGGGCGTCATCTTCACGACGCTCACCCCGTCCCCGGGCGCCATCCGGGCCGCGAGCTGCTGCGGGTCGCGCGCTTCGTCCAGCGCGGCCAGGCGCACGTCGCCGCCCTGCAGCAGCGCCGGATAGAGAGCCGTGACGGCGAGGTCAAAGGTCAGCGAAGTGGCGACGAGCGCCCCGTGCCTGGCGCCGTGCGGGAGCAGCTCCATAGCCCAGTCGAGGTAGTTCGACAGGCCGCGTCGGGTCACGACGACGCCCTTCGGCCTCCCGGTCGAGCCGGAGGTGTAGATCACGTAGGCAGGCGTATCCGGATGCTGCGAAATCCGAGGGGGCGGCCCGAGAGGCTGCTCGGCCTCGCCGTCGTCGAGCAGGAGGACTGCGGCGCCCTCGGGCAGCCTCCCGGCCGTGTCGCGGGTCGCGATCACGCACAGCGGGCGCGCATCGGCGAGCGTGGTCGCGAGGCGCTCGGCCGGATAGTCGGGGTCCAGTGGCAGGTATGCTCCGCCGGCCTTGAGCGCGGCGAGGAAGGACACGACCAGATCGGGGCTGCGCGGCAGGCATACCCCGACCAGCGACTCCGGGCCGACACCGCGGGCCGCGAGCAGTCCGGCCAGACGATCCGAGCGGTGCTCCAGCTGGCGGAACGTCAGTTCGTCGGCTCCGCAGGACACCGCCACCGCATCGGGGACCAGCTCGGCCCGCGCGGAGAACAGCTCGGTCAGGCTGCTGGTCGGGGCCGGTCGCCCGGTGCTGTTCCAGACCTCGACGACGCGATGGTACTCGTCGGGGTCCTGGATGTGCGCGGTCGCCTGGTCGCGCACCCCGGAGGGATCGATGGGCAGGTTCGGATCCGCCGCGAAACCCTCCAGGAGGGCGAGGAAGCGTTCGGCGATGGAGTCGATCGTGGCGGCTTCGAAGAGGTCGACGGCGTACGTCCACTCCCCGGCGACGCCCGCCGGGCCGCCGCCCGCGGCGAGGCTTTCGGCGATCCGCAGGCTCAGGTCGAACTTGGCGGTCGTCGCGGCGGCCGTGGCGCTCGCGTCGAGCCGCGCGTCCGCGCCCGCGAATTCGAGGCCCGCCCGCTCACCGACCTCCGCGACGAGCATGGTCTGGAACAGCGGGTGCCGGGCTGCCGAACGCGGCGGGTTGAGCAGCGCGACCAGCCGTTCGAAGGGGACGTCTTGGTGGGCGAAAGCGTCGAGGTCCACCGTCCGCACGCGCTGCAGCAGTTCGCGGAAGGACGGATTGCCCGAGGTGTCGGTGCGCAGCACGAGGGTCGTGGCGAAGAAGCCGACGAGCTGGTCGAGGGCCTCGTGGGTGCGGCCCGCCACGGCCGTGCCGACCGGGATGTCGTACTGCCCGCTCAGCCGGGTCAGCAGGACCGCGAGCGCGGCCTGGAACACCATGAACACCGTCGCGTCGTTCTCCTGCGCGATCGCGGCCAGCCTCGCGTGCAGGTCGGCCGGCACCTGGAAGCGGCGGACTGCGCCCGCGTGCGTGGCGGCGGCCGGCCGCGGCCGGTCCCTGGGCAGCGCCAGCTCCGCAGGCAGCCCGGCGAGCTGATCGCGCCAGTAGGCCAGCTGGCCGTGCAGCAGGCTGGTGGGGTCGTTCTCCGCGCCGAGCCGCGCCTTCTGCCAGAGGGTGTAGTCGGCGTACTGCACCGGCAGCGGGCTCCAGTCGGGACCGTGGCCCGCCAGCCGCGCGGAGTAGGCGCGGCCGAGATCGCGCAGCAGCGGGCCGATGGACCAGCCGTCGGCGGCCACGTGGTGCACGACCAGGACGCAGACGTGCTCCGTAGCGCTCCGGGAGAACAGCCACGCCCGGATCGGCAGCTCCGCGGCCAGGTCGAAGACGTGCGCGAACGCCGCGGCGATCCGCTCGTCGAAATCCTCCCGGCGCACGTCGTGTTCGACCTCGACGACGAGGGGCGCCTCGTCCGCGGGCAGGATCAACTGGACCGGCTCGCCCTCGTCCTGCCGGATCAGGGTCCGCAGGCTCTCATGCCGCCTGACCACGTCGCCGAGCGCCGCGCGCAGCGACTGCTCATCGACGCTGCCGGACAGGCTCACCGTGACGCTGATGTTGTAGGTGCTGCGCGGACCCTCGAACTGGTCGATGAACCACAGCCGCCGCTGCGCGAAGGACAGCGGTATCGGACCGGTCCGGTCGGCCACCGGCACGGGAGCGTCGCGCGGGCCCGGTTCGCCGGCGCGCAGCCGTTCGGCGAGCCCGGCGGGCGTCGGCGCGTTGAACAGGTCCCTGATGCCGAGCTCGACGCCGAGCGCGTCGCGGATCCGGGCGAGCAGCCGCATCGCGGAGAGCGAGTTTCCGCGGAGGGCGACGAAGCTGTCGTCCGCGCCCACCCCGCCGAAACCGAGGACTTCGGAGAACAACTCGCGCAGCAGCGCCTCGTCATCCACCATGTCAATCTCCATATTCTAATACCGGTTCGGAGGCGTGCGCCGCGATCTCCCGCACGACCAGGTCGAGGGCGGCCGCGTCGGCGAGCATGCCCATGTGGCGTCCGGGCAGGTCGACAGTGCGCGGCTCGCCCGCGCAGGCCTCGCGCCAGTAATCGAGGTACTGCGCGTGGTCGCCGTCGCTGTAGGTCGAACCCTCGACCGCGTCGCGGACGTCGGCGCTGGTGAACAGCGTGGCGGGGACCGGAGATTCGGGGGGACGGACGCCGTGGTTCATCGCGGCGACGTAGAGCTTGCCGAGCGCCTCGTAGGGCAGCCATTCGTCGAGGGCGACCTTGTCCTGCGCGACCTCGAGCCCCTTGGCGGCGATCCGCAGCCGCTGCTCGGTCGCCCGGCGCTCCTCGCGCTGCTCGGACTGGCCGCGCAGCCACAGTTCGGCGGCCTCCCGATAGCCCTGCGCGTACGCGCGCAGCTGCTCGCCGACCCGGCCGGTGCGCCCGGTCATCGGCGGTTCGAGCAGAAACGCGTGCTCTACCTGCGCTGGCCGCTGCCGCGCCATCTCGTGCACGACGAGCGCGCCGTACGACCAGCCCAGCAGCAGGCACGGGCCCTCCGGCTGGACGGCGCGGATCTCGTCCCAGTACCGCGCGGCGATGGAGCCCATGTCGTCGAGGGGCGCCTGCATTCCGTCGAGCCCTGCGGCCTGGATGCCGATCACGCGCAACCGCGTGCCGATCTCCCGGGCGAGATTCAGGTACCAGTGCACGCTGCCGCCCCCTGCGTGCACGAGGAAGACCGTCTTGGCGTCGGGTGTGGCCGCCGGACGTGCCAGTTCGACGGTCAGCCGCGCGGCGTCGCCCGCGCAATCCGTGCCGCCGCCGCGGATCTCGTCCGCGAGGAGCCCGATGGTCTTGTACTGCAGCATCTGCCGCGCGCTCGTCGTGATCCCGGCCTGGCTCAACCGGTTGACGACGCGCACGAGCTGGAGCGAGTGGCCGCCGAGCTCGAAGAAGTCGTCGTCGATGCCGACCCGCTCGATCTCCAGGACTTCGGCCCACACGGTGGCGAGCGCGATCTCGAGTTCATCGCGCGGGGCCGCGTAGGCCGGGCGCGCTGACGACTCGTCCGGGGCGGGCAGCGCCTTGCGGTCGGTTTTTCCGTTGGGCGTCAACGGGATCGCGTCCAGGGTGACGAGCCACGGCGGGACCATGTGCTTCGGCAGGCTGCGGGCGGCCCGCTCGCGTACCGCGGCCGGGTCGATGGCCGCGGCCGGATCGGCGGGAACGCAGTAGGCGACCAGGCGCTTGTCCCCCGGCGTGTCCTCGCGCACGATCACGACCGCCGCGCGGATCTCGGGATCCGCGCCGAGCACGTTCTCGATCTCGCCGAGCTCGATCCGCAGGCCGCGGATCTTCACCTGGTCGTCGATCCGGCCCAGGAACTCGAGATTCCCGTCCGGCAGCCAGCGCACCAGGTCGCCGGTGCGGTACACGCGGGCTGCCGCGTCGGTCGAGTACGGGTTGCGGACGAAGCGCTCAGCGGTCAGCTCCGGGCGCCGCCAATAGCCGCGGGCGACGCCCACTCCGCCGAGCCACAACTCGCCGGCCACGCCCACCGGGGCCAGCGCGCCGAACCGGTCCACCACCAGCGCCTGCGTGTTCGCGATCGGGCGGCCGATCGGCTGCGCGCGGCGGTCCGTGTGCGACAGGTCGAGGCGGAAGCCGGTGGCGGCGACCGTGCACTCGGTCGGGCCGTAGACGTTGGTCACCCGGCCCGGGGCGAACGGGCCGGCCACCAGCGCGTCCGCCACCGCGCGGTCCACGGCCTCGGCGCCGTACAGCACTTCCCGCACGCCGGAGAACAGATCCGGGCATTCCGTGAGCTGCTGGTTGAACAGCGCCGCCGTCAGGCCGATGGCCGTGATTCCGCGGGCGCGGATCGCGGCGCGCAGGTCCACCGGGCTCAGGATCGTGTCCTTGTCCAGGACGGCGAGGGTCGCGCCCGCGGTGAGCGTGGTCCAGACTTCAAGGGCGAAGGCGTCGAACGAGAAGCTGCAGCACTGCGCGAAGGTGTCCTCCGCGGTCACCCGCACGATCGATCCCGTGCTGACGAGGCTGCACAGGGAGCGGTGCTCGACCGCGACGCCCTTGGGGGTGCCGGTCGATCCCGACGTGTAGATGACGTAGGCCAGATCGTCAGGGCCCGAACGTAGTCCGAGGTCCGAGTCCTCGTGCTGCGCGAAGTCGCCGTCGATCAGAACCTGCTCGACGTCTGTGATCCCGGCGAACAGGTCGCTGTGCCGGTTCTGCGTCAGCAGCACCGGGGCCTGGGCGTCGCGCACCATGAACTCGAGGCGCTCGGCCGGGTATTCGGCATCCAGCGGAACGTACGCGCCGCCCGCCTTGAGGACGCCGAGCACGGCCACGATCAGGTCGATGCCGCGCTCCAGGCCGACGGCCACGAGCGTGTTCGAGCCGACTCCGCGCGTGACCAGGTGGCGCGCGAGCCGGTTCGCCCGCGCGTTCAGCTCGCCATACGTCAACGCGCCGTCATTGTGCACGACGGCCACGGCCTCGGGGGCGCGCGCGGCATGCTGCTCGACGAGCTGGTGCAGAGTGGTGTTGTCGGGGAACGGCGTCACCGTGTCGTTGAAGTCTTCGAGGATCTGACGCCGCTCGTTCTCCGTCAGCATTCCGACCGAGCCGAGCCGTGCCTCGGAATCGGCAGCGACGTCCTCCAGCACCCGCGCCAGGTGGCCGGCCATCCGCTCGATCGTCGCGGCGTCAAACAGTTCGGGTGCGTACGTGAGCTGTCCGCGCAGACCGCCGTCGGCATCGAGAGCCAGCGAGCAGAGGAGATCGACCTTGGCCTGCACGCCTTCCGTAGCGAAGGGCGTCGTCTCGAGCCCGGGCAGGCTCCACTGCTCGCCGGTGCCGGCGTTGTCGAGGACGAAGCCGACCTGGAACAGCGGATTGCGGCCTAGTTCCCGCTCGGGGGCGAGCTCCTCGACCAGCCGCTCGAACGGCAGGTCCTGATGGGCGAACGCCCCCAGCACCACCTCCCGCACCCGATCGACCAGCTCCCCGAACTCGGGATCACCCGTCGCATCCACCCGCAAAACCAACGTGTTGACGAAGAACCCGATCAGCCCTTCGAGCTCGGCCCGATCACGCCCGGCGATCGGCGTACCCACCGCCACGTCATCCTGACCACTCCACCGCGCCAACACCACCACCCACGCGGCCAACGCCGTCATGAACAGCGACGCACCACGATCCGAGCCCACCCCGCGCAGTCGGCGCACCGCGTCCGCCGAGATCCGCAGGTCCACGGTCCGGCCCGCGCCCGAGCCGGCCGCCGAGCGCGGCCGATCCACCGGGAGCTCCAGCACATCGAGACCGGCCAGACGCTCGCGCCAATACCCGAGCTGCCGCTCAAGAACGCCGCCGGACAGCCAGTCCCGCTGCCAGGCCGCGAAGTCCGAGTACTGAATCGGCAGCTCGGGCAGGTCGGGCGCATCACCCGACAACGCCGCCGCGTACAGCGCACCCAGCTCACGGCCGAGCACGCCCACCGACCAGCCGTCGGCCACGATGTGGTGCATCGACAACCACAGAATATGGTCCACGGGAGACACCCGGACCACGCCGGCGCGGAACAAGCCACCCGCACTCAGATCGAACCCGCGACCCGCCTCACGCTCGACGACGGACCGCGCCTCATCAAGGTCGTCCGCCTCGGCGACAGCGATCTCGATCCCGCAGTCGGCATCGACCAGCTGAACCGGGTCCCCGTCCGCACCGACCGCGAATCGCGACCGCAACACCTCATGCCGGGCGACGAGCCCCGACAAAGCCGTAATCAGAGCTCGCTCATCCAAGCCGCCACGCAACCGAACCGCGTACGACATCACATACTCGGAACCACCCGGAGCCAACTGGTCCAAGAACCACAAACGCTGCTGCCCGAACGACAGCCCCGCACCCGCGTCGGCGGGATGGTCGCGGCGGATGATGGGAGTGGTGGCGCCGGTGTACGGGCGAAGCCGGGCCGCGACGGCCTCTACGGTCGGGGCGGCGAAGAACTCCTTGAGCTCGATGTGCAGCCCGGCGAGCGTCCGTAGCCGGTTGATGACCTTCATGGCGAGCAGCGAGTGGCCGCCGAGCTCGAAGAAGTCGTCCAGGGCACCGACCTGCCCGACGCGCAGCAGTTCGGCCCAGACATCGGCGACAGTGGTCTCGAGTTCGGTGCGCGGCGCGACGTACGTACTGACGGCGCCGACGCGGTCGGTCTCCTCCGGCCGGGCGAGCGCCTTGTGGTCGATCTTTCCGTTGGGGCTTCGCGGGATCGTGTCGAGGGCGACGAACCACTGAGGGACCATGTGGGCCGGCAGCTTGAGTCCGGCGCGCTCGCGCACGGCCGCGACGTCGATGCCTCCGTGGACGCTCGCCGCGTCGGCCGGGACGCAGTAGGCGACCAGGCGCTTGTCCCCCGGCGTGTCCTCGCGCACGATCACGATCGCGGTCGTGATCTCGGGGTCCGCGCTCAGCACGGTCTCGATCTCGCCGAGCTCGATCCGCAGCCCCCTGATCTTCACCTGGTGGTCGACCCGGCCGAGGAACTCCAGATTGCCGTCGGGCAGCCAGCGCACCAGGTCGCCGGTCCGGTAGACGTGCTCCGGGGAGTCGCCGGAAGCCGCGAACGGGTTGCGCACGAAGCGCTCGGCGCTCAGCTCCGGACGCCGCCAGTAGCCGCGGGCCACGCCCACTCCGCCGAGCCAGAGCTCGCCGGGAACCCCGATCGGCACCAGCGCGCCGTACCGGTCCACCACCAGCGCCTGCGCGTTCGGGACCGGACGGCCGATCGGCTGGGCCCGGCGGCCGAGGTGCGAGCCGTCCACGTCGAAGTAGGTCACGCCGACCGTGGCCTCGGTCGGGCCGTAGACGTTGATCACCCGGTCGGGCGAGTACGGGCCGCTGACCAGCGCCTGCGCCACCGAACCGTCGACGGACTCGCCGCCGAACATGCCCTCGCGGAGCCCGGCGAACACGTCGGGGCATTCGAGGACGTGCTGGTTGAACAGGCCGGCATTGAGAACGATCATGGTTGCGCCGTGCCTGCGCAGCGCGGCGCGCAACGCCGGGGTCTCGATCACGGTGCTCTTGTCGATGATCGCGAGCCTGCCGCCGGCGGTCAGGGCGGACCAGCATTCGAGAGCGAAGACGTCGAATGCGAAGTTCATGCATTGAGCGAAGGTGTCCCGCTCGGTCATGTCGCCGAAGGAGCCGGTGCCCACGAGGTTGCACACGGAGCGGTGCTCGACCGCGACGCCCTTGGGGGTGCCGGTCGATCCCGAGGTGTAGATGACGTACGCGAGATCCCGCGGCCCGGAGCGCTCGCCGAGATCCGTGTCTTCGTACTCGGAGATCCGATCGCGGTCGCCGTCGATCAGAACCTGCTCGACGTCGGTGATCCCGGCGAACAGGGCCGCGTAACGGCTCTGCGTCAGCAAGACCGGGGCCTGGGCGTCGCGCACCATGAACTCGAGACGCCCGGCCGGGTATTCGGGGTCCACCGGCACGTACGCGCCGCCGACCTTGAGCACCCCGAGCAGGGCCGCGATCAGATCAAGGCCGCGCTCCATGCCGACGGCGACGAGCGTGTCCGGCCCCACGCCGCGCGCGACCAGTAGCCGCGCGAGCCGGTTCGCCTGCGCGTTCAGCTCGCCGTATGTCAGCTCGTCGTCGCCGTGCACCACCGCGACGGCTTCCGGGGTGCGCGCGGCCCGGGCTTCGACCATGCGATGGATGGTCGTGCCGTCCGGGAACGGCGCCGCCGTGTCGTTGAATTCGTTCAGGATCTGACGCCGCTCGGCCTCAGTCAGCATCCCGACCTCGCCGATCCCGACCTTGGGTTCGGCGGCCACGCCCTCCAGCACCTGCACTAGATGGCCGGCCATCCGCTCGATCGACGCCCTGTCGAACAGCTCCGCGGAGTAGGTCAACTCGCCGCGCAGGCTTCCGTCGGCCTGCTCGGCGAATCCGCAGAAGGCGTCGAACTTCGCGACGGTGCGCTCGATCTCGAAGTCGCTTACCTCCAGGCCGGGCAGTGTCCATTGCTCGCCGGTGCCGGCGTTGTCGAGGGTGAACCCGACCTGGAACAGCGGGTTGCGGCCTAGTTCGCGTTCCGGGGCGAGCTCCTCGACCAGCCGCTCGAACGGCAGGTCCTGATGGGCAAACGCCCCCAGCACCACCTCCCGCACCCGATCGACCAGCTCCCCGAACCCGGGATCACCCGTCGCATCCACCCGCAGAACCAGCGTATTGACGAAGAACCCGATCAGCCCTTCAAGCTCGGCCCGATCACGCCCGGCGATCGGCGTACCCACCGCCACGTCATCCTGACCACTCCACCGCGCCAACACCACCACCCACGCGGCCAACGCCGTCATGAACAGCGACGCACCACGGTCCCTGCTTACGCCGCGCAGTCGGCGCACCGCAGCCGCCGAAACGGTGAAGTCGACGACGCCGCCCGCATGTGACCGAACCGGCGGACGTGCCCGGTCAAGCGGCAGCTCCAAGGATTCAAGGCCCGCGAGCTGCTCGCGCCAGTAGCCGAGCCGTCCTTCGAGAAGCGTGCCCGAGAGCCTCTCCCGCTGCCATGCTGCGAAGTCCGAGTACTGAATCGGCAGCTCGGGCAGGTCGGGCGCGTCACCCGAATACAGCGCACCCAACTCGCGGCACAGCACACCGATCGACCAGCCGTCGGCCACGATGTGATGCATCGACAACCACAGAACGTGCTCGACGGGAGAAACCCGCACCACACCGGCCCGGAACAGACCGCCCGCACTCAGATCGAACCCACGACGCACCTCACGCTCGACCACGAGTCGTGCCTCATCGACCCCGTCCACGTCGACCAGAGAGACTTGCAGGCCGGGGCTCTCGTCGACGAGCTGAACCGGCTCGCCGTCCGCGCCGAGCACGAATCGGGACCGCAGGACCTCGTGCCGGGCTACGAGTGTGGATAGAGCCGCACTCAGAGCCCGCACATCCAAGCCGCCACGCACCCGAACCGCGTACGACATCACATACTCGGATCCACCCGGCGCCAGCTGATCCAAAAACCACAAACGCTGCTGCCCGAACGACAGCTCCGCACCCGCGCCTGCTGCTCCGGCGCGACGCGGGATCGAGGACAACTCACCGCCGCCTGCCCGCGCGGCCATCCGCTCGAACAGGCGCTTTCCGGCACCTTCCCGGTCCATCGGCGTCTCTCTTCCTTCCCGTAGCGGGCTCAGCAGGTCTGGGCGTCGTCATCCGCCGCGAACAGTTCGAGGAGGTACGGCGCGAGGGCGTCGAGCGTGGGTCTGGCGAAGAAGTCGCGCACGCTCAGCTCGAGTCCGGTCAGCAGGCTGATCCGGTTGACGAGCTGCATGGCGAGCAGCGAGTGGCCGCCCAGCTCGAAGAAGTCCTCGTGCATGCCGACCCGGTCGACCCGCAGCACGTCGGTCCAGATCTCGGCGAGCGCGGTCTCGAACTCGGTGGCGGGCGCATCGTCGACCCGGTCGGGGCCGGCCGGCTCCTCGGGCGCGGGAAGCGCCGCGCGGTCGATCTTGCCGTTCGGGGTGAGCGGCATCTCGTCGAGCAGGACGAAGTGCGCGGGGACCATGTACTCGGGCAGCCGCGTCGCGCACCAGTCCCGCAGCTCGCGGGTCTCCGGCCCGGTGCCGGGCGTGGCGGACGTGAGATAGGCGACCAGCCGCCGGTCGGCCGCGTCCTGCGCGCTCTCGCGCACCTGCAGGTGCACGGCCGAGACCTGCTCGTGCGCCGCGAGCACGGACTCGATCTCGCCCAGCTCGATCCGGAATCCGCGGATCTTGACCTGGTCGTCGATCCGCCCGAGGAACTCCAGGTTCCCGTCCGGCAGCCAGCGCACCAGGTCGCCGGTGCGGTAGAGCCGGGCGCCGGGCCGCGCGGACCGGAAGGGGTGCGCGACGAACTTCTGCTCGGTCAGCTCGGGCCGGTCGAGGTAGCCTCGGGCCAGGCCCACTCCGCCGATCCACAGCTCCCCGGCGGCCCCGTCGGGCGCCAGCCCGCCGAACTCGTCCACGACGTAGACCTCGGTGTTCGCGAGCGGCCGGCCGATCGGAACGGTCTGCTGCTCGGCCGTGAGCACGAACGAGGTCGCGGTGATCGTGGTCTCGGTGGGTCCGTAGGTGTTGTGCAGCGGCACCCGGCTGTGCTTGAACCAGCGGGCCGCGAGGGCGGCTGGGACCGCCTCGCCGCCGAGGATCATCAGGCGGAACCCGTCGTGCAGCCGCTCGCCGGACTCGAGGCGCGGGACGAGCTGCTGCCACAGCGACGGGGTGAGCTCGGCGACGGTGACGCCGCTGCGGTTGACCTCCCGGACGATCTCGGCGGGCGTCCACTTCTCCTCGTCGCGCAGCACCAGCCGGCCGCCGCTCATCAGGGTGGGGAAGATCTGCTCGGCCGCCGCGTCGAAGCAGACCGAGGCATATTGCAGGGTCCTGTCTCGCTCGGTGAGCCCGTACTGCCGCCTCATCTCCTGGAGCCGGTTGCTCATCGCGCGCCGTTCGATCAGCACGCCCTTCGGTGTGCCGGTCGATCCCGAGGTGTAGATGACGTAGGCCAGGTCGTCCGGTCCCGCCTGCGGCTCGAGGTCCGAGTCGTCGAGTGCGGCCAGCTTCGCGCGCTCGGCGTCGAGCAGAATCCGGCGATCCGCGTCGACGCCGTCCAGCCGGCCGGCCAGCGAAGCCGTGGTGACGAGGAGATCCGCCTGGGAATCGGCCAGCATGAACGCCAGGCGCTGCGCCGGATAGTCCGGGTCGAGCGGGACGTACGCCGCGCCCGACTTCAGTACCGCGATCAGCGTGCTGATGAGCTCTGGGCCGCGTTCGAGGCAGACGGCCACCAGCTTTCCGGCCCCTGCTCCGCGCGCGACGAGCTGACGTGCGAGCCGGTTGGCGGCGGCGTTGACCTCGCCGTAGCTGACTGTGGCATCGCCGCAGACGAGGGCCACGGCCTGCGGCGTGCTCGCCGCCCGGCGCTCGAAGACCTGGTGTACGCCGAGGTCGTCCGGGTACAGGATCGGCTTGCCATGGCGACCGTGCAGCAGCAGGTCGCGCTCGTCGGCGCCGAGAAGGTCGAGCTGTCCGATTGCACGCTCGGGGTCGTCGGCGACGGCTTCCAGCAGGAGCACGAGGCGGTCGGCGATCTCGGAGACCGTGGAGGCGTCGAACAGATCGGAGGCGTACTGGATGTCGGCGCTGATTCCGGCCGGGGCGCCGTCCGCGGTGCGCCGCTCGACCAGGCCGAAGTCGAGGTCGAACTTGACCTGTCCCTTGTGGATCGGACGCGGCTCCGCTCGCAGGCCCGCGAGTTCGAGGCCGTCGCCGTCGCTCTGCTCGACGGTGACGAGGACTTGGAACAGGGGGTGGCGGGTGGCCGAGCGGGCCGGGTTGAGCTCTTCGACCAGGCGCTCGAACGGCACGTCCTGATGCGCGTACGCATCCAGATCCACCGCACGCACCCGCTCCAGAAGCTCACGGAACGACGGGTCACCCGAGGTATCGGTCCGCAACACCAACGTATTGACGAAGAACCCGACCAGATCCTCCAACGCCGCCTCGTTACGCCCGGCGATCACCGCACCCACCGGCACATCAGTCCCCGCACCCAGCCGCGTCAACAACGCCGCCACCGCCGCATGCACCACCATGAACATCGTCACCCGGCACGAACGCGCCAAAGCCCGCAACCGCCCGTGCAGATCCGCCGACAACTCGAACTCGAACACCCCGCCCCGCACACCCCCGGCAGCCGTCCGCGGCCGGTCCACCGGCAACCGCAACTCCACCGGAACACCCTCAAGACGCTCCCGCCAAAAACCCAACTGACGAGCGATCAAACTCCCCGGATCACCCTCATCCCCCAACAACTCCCGCTGCCACACCGCATAATCCACATACTGCACCGGCAACGCATCCCACACCGGCACCGACCCCGAAACCCGCGCCGCATAAGCCGCCGCCAAATCACGCGACAACGGCCCCACCGACCAGCCATCACTCGCAATATGATGCATCAACAACAACAGAACATGCTCATCCACACCCGTCCGGAACAACGAAACCCGAACCGGAATCTCCACCGACAAATCAAACGGCCGCACCACCGCCCCAGCCAACAACCCATCCAACTCACCCGCAGCCACATCGAAAACCTCGAAGACCACCCCCGCCTCACCCACCGAAAGCACCCGCTGCCACGGCTCCCCCTCCACCGAAGGAAACACCGTACGCAAACTCTCATGACGCCCCACCACATCACGAACCGCACACTCCAACGCCCCCACATCCAACACACCCGACAAACACACCACCCGCGGCACGTTGTACGAAACACCACCGTCCTGCATCTGGGTCAGGAACCAGAGGCGGCGTTGGGCGGAAGAGAGCGGGGGCTGCTCCGCGCGCGGTCGGCGCACGAGCGCCGCCCGGGGCTCGTCGCCGGCGCGAAGCCGCTGCGCGAGAGCCGCGACCGTGGGGGCGCTGAACAGCTCCCTGATCCCGATCTCGGCGGACAGGGCCGCGCGGATCCGGGCCAGCAGGCGGGTGGCCAGCAGCGAATGGCCGCCGAGGGCGAAGAAGTTGTCGTGCACGCCCACGGATGGAACGTCCAGGACCTCCGCGAACAGCGCGCAGAGGATCTCCTCCTGCGGGGTGCGCGGATCACCGCCGGGGGCGGCCTGCTCTCGTTGCGTCGCGTCCGGCGCGCGCAGGATGAACCGCGAGGGTATGTACTCCGCGGCAGGAAGCCTCCGCTCGCACCAGGCGCGCAGCGCGTCCTTGTCGAGCTCTGCTCCGATGGACGGTGTGAGGTAAGCGGCCAGCACCGGCGCGGCGTCGTCCGACGCGGCCGGCGCCGCCAGCACTATCGCGCACTCGACGCCCGGGTGGGAACCGAGCGCCGCCTCGATCCCGGCAAGATCAACCTGCTCGCCGCCGAGGGCGGCCCGCTGCGGAAGCTCGGCGATCGTGAGCTCCGGGTCTGCGGCCACGGCCTCGAGCAGCGCGCCGAGACGGTCCGCGATCGCCGCGACGGTCTCCGCGTCAAAGAGGTCTCGCGAGTACGTGACGACGCCCTTGAGACCCGCCGGTTCCTGGCCGGCTCCGTGCGTCTCGCTCAGCGTGAGGGCGAGATCGAACTTGGCGACCTCGAGATCGCGGTTCGTCCAGGTCGTCTCGATCCCGGGCAGGGCGGCGGGCGTCTCCTGCTGGTTCACCGTGACGAGGACCTGGAACAGGGGGTGGCGGGTGGCCGAGCGGGCCGGGTTGAGCTCCTCGACCAGGCGCTCGAACGGCACGTCCTGATGCGCGTACGCATCCAGATCCACCGCACGCACCCGCTCCAGAAGCTCACGGAACGACGGGTCACCCGAGGTATCGGTCCGCAACACCAGCGTATTGACGAAGAACCCGACCAGATCCTCCAACGCCGCCTCGTTACGCCCGGCGATCACCGCACCCACCGGCACATCAGTCCCCGCACCCAGCCGCGTCAACAACGCCACCACCGCCGCATGCACCACCATGAACATCGTCACCCGGCACGAACGCGCCAAAGCCCGCAACCGCCCGTGCAGATCCGCCGACAACTCGAACTCGAACACCCCGCCCCGCACACCCCCGGCAGCCGTCCGCGGCCGGTCCACCGGCAACCGCAACTCCACCGGAACACCCTCAAGACGCTCCCGCCAAAAACCCAACTGACGAGCGATCAAACTCCCCGGATCACCCTCATCCCCCAACAACTCCCGCTGCCACACCGCATAATCCACATACTGCACCGGCAACGCATCCCACACCGGCACCGACCCCGAAACCCGCGCCGCATAAGCCGCCGCCAAATCACGCGACAACGGCCCCACCGACCAGCCATCACTCGCAATATGATGCATCAACAACAACAGAACATGCTCATCCACACCCGTCCGGAACAACGAAACCCGAACCGGAATCTCCACCGACAAATCAAACGGCCGCACCACCGCCCCAGCCAACAACCCATCCAACTCACCCGCAGCCACATCGAAAACCTCGAAGACCACCCCCGCCTCACCCACCGAAAGCACCCGCTGCCACGGCTCCCCCTCCACCGAAGGAAACACCGTACGCAAACTCTCATGACGCCCCACCACATCACGAACCGCACACTCCAACGCCCCCACATCCAACACACCCGACAAACACACCACCCGCGGCACGTTGTACGAAACACCACCGTCCTCCAACTGAGCCGAGAACCACAGACGACGCTGGGCGAAAGACAGGGGGTGCATCAGCTCTCTCCTACGAATCGGCGTATCTCCGTGATGAGTCCGACCAGCGCCTCGCGCTCCGCCTCGGTGGTCTCCGGATGCCAGAGGTCGACGAGGAGGCAGGTGCGCGGCGCAGTGCCGGCGTTCCACGCCTCGTGTTCGAAGGAGTAGTCGAACAGCAGGCACCGCCCCTCTTCCCATCGCCTTGCCTCGCCGGCGACGCTGATGCCGCAGCCCTCGGGTACGTCGATCGCGAAGTGGAGGTTGATGCTGAAGTTCCACAGGTCGCAGTGCGGCTTGATGCGCGCGCCCGGCAGGAGCACCGAGAAGTGGCTCTCCAGCAGCGGGCAGATGGCCCCGGTCTGCACGACGTGATCCCGCAGCACCGAGAACGCGGTGCGGGCGGTCTCGGCGGACTCCTCGACCAGGCCGGCGTTCCGGTACAGGTAGAGGGCCTGCCAGTCGCGCTGGGTCGAGAGGTAGTGCCGGTAGTCGGAGAACGCGTCCCGGTCCACGGCCCAGGCGGACCGCAGTTCGCTCTTGATGGCCCCGTACTCGGCCTCGAAGGCCTTGGCGATCGAGCCGATCTCGGCGTACTCATACGGGTCGTGCCACGGCTTGCGGGAGATGCCGGGGAGAATCCACTTGGCGCCCTTCTGGGCGGGGTGGCGGTCTGACCGGCCGGCGGCGGTCATCTCCTCCACGCGACGGATCGAGTCGGCGCCGTGCTTCTGCTTGACGCGGGCGAACAGCGCGTCGATCTCGGGGGTCATCGCGTCTCCAGAAGTTCCGCCGGGCGCAGCGCTGCGATGCGCTTCGGCAGTTCGGCCCAGATCTCGGGTGTGTAGAAGTGGCCGCCGGGCAGCCGGTCGTGCCGGAATCCGCCGCCGGCGAGCCTCTGCCACTGCTGCGCCGTGTCCGGCTCGATCACCTCGTCGTCGGCGCCCGTCAGCACCTGGAGCGGCACGTTCACGACGGCGCCGTCCCGGTAGCGGAAGGTGTCCCGGACGGTGATGTCGGCGCGCATGAGCTCGATGGCCATGTCCTGCAGGTCGGGTTCTGCCAGCACGTGCGCGGGCAGCAGACCGAAGGTGCGCATCCAGTGCATGAGCTGCTCGTCGGTGTCCCGCCGCGAAGGGAACATGTCCTGCGGCGTCAGACCGCGGCTCGGCGCGTTGGCGGAGGAGATGACGAGCGCTTCAGGGGCGGGGCCGCCCGCTTCCTCGATGCGGACCGCGACGTCGAAGGCCGTCCAGCCGCCCATGCTGTGGCCGAAGAGCACGTACGGCCGGTCGGCCGCGGAGCGGACCGCCGCGAGCGCGTCCTCGACGAGCTCGTCCCAGTCCCGGGCGCAGTCCTCGAGGAAGCGTCCGTCCCGGCCCGGGTAGCAGATCGCGGCCAGCTCGGTGCCGGGCGGCATGATCTGCGCCCAGGGCAGGTAGGAGCCGGGTCCGCCGCCGCAGAAACCGAGGCAGACGAGGGTGCGGGTGGCGTTCTCGACGCGCTTGGGCCGCACCACGACCGTGTCCTTGACCATCGTCGTCATGCCGTCGCCGCCTCGACCGGGGCGGCGCCGGCCTGCCCGAGCTCCTCGACGTAGCCGGCCAGGTCGCCGAGCCGGGGATACCGGTAGACGTCCTTGACCGCGATGCTCACGCCGAGCTGCCGTTTGAGCCGTCCCACGGCCCGCAGGGCGAGCAGCGAGTGTCCGCCGAGGGCGAAGAAGTCGTCGTCCACACTCAGCGAGGGACGGCCCAGGACCTCGGACCACACCTCGGCGAGCAGCCTCTCCGACGCGCTCTCCGGCAGGGTCCCGGCCTGCGTGTCCGGGCCCTGCGAAGGCCGCGCCGCCGCGATCAGGGCGGCGACGTCGAGCTTGCCGTTGACGGTGAGCGGCAGCTGCTCGATCACGGCGAAGTCGGTCGGCACCATGAAGTCGGGCAGCGACGCGGCCGCGTGCTCGCGCAGGGCCTCGGCGGTCGGCGCCATGCCTTCGGCGGGCACGCAGTACGCCGCCAGCCGTTCACCGGAGACCTCTTCGCTGCGGATCAGCGCGACGGCGCCGAGCACCTCGGGGTGGCCGGTGAGCACGCCCTCGATCTCGCCGAGCTCGATCCGGTAACCGCGGAACTTGACCTGCCGGTCGCTGCGGCCGAGGAACTCGAGTGTGCCGTCAGCGGCGGCGCGCACCACGTCTCCGGTGCGGTACAGGCGTGAGCCGGGTTCACCGAAGGGGTTGGCGACGAAGCGGCCGGCGGTCAGGCCCGGCCGGTTCAGGTAGCCCAGCGCCACTCGGGAGCCGCCGATGTAGAGCTCCCCCGCAGTGCCCGCCGGGACGGCGCACAGGGTTTCGTCGAGCACGAACACGTCGCCCCGCGGCAGCGCGCCGCCGATCGTCGGCGAGCCTCCCGCGATCCACGCGGCGGTGCTGTCCACGGTGCATTCGGTGGGCCCGTACAGGTTCAGGCCCTCCACCGCGTCGCGCGCGGCGGTGATCTCCTGCCAGGTGTGCTCGGACACCGGCTCACCGCCCATGAACAGCCGCAGCGGCGCGCCCTCGGGGCGCCGCGAGAGCAGCGTCGAACGCAGCAGCTGCCAGTGCGAGGGTGTGAGGTCGAGGTCCGTCACGGACCACCGGTCGATCAGGGCCTTGAGGCGCTCGGGATCCTTGCGGTCCTCCTCGTCCAGAACGACGATGGTGTCCCCGCGGCATACCCTGGCCCACTGCTGGACGGAAGCGTCGAAGGCGGCGCTGGCGTTCCACGCGACGACCCGCGGCTCTCGCTCGTACGCGCCGAACTCCTCAAGGGCGCTGAGCAGAGAGGCGACGCCGCCCCGGGTCACCGCGACCGCCTTCGGCCGCCCGGTCGATCCCGAGGTGAACATGACGTACGCAAGGTCGAGGGGCGAGAGCGAGTCGCCGGGCAGGCCGACGCGCTCGTGCGCGGCGGGTGTCTTGTCCGCGTCGAGGCACTCGACGTCGGCCGGCCGGAAGCCGGAGCCCTCCGTCGCTATCAGGGCCCGGATACCGGCGTCCTCGGCCATGAACTCGAGCCGCTCGCGGGGATGGCTTGGGTCGAGCGGCACGTAAGCCGCGCCGGCCCGCCAGACGGCCAGCAGCGCCACGACGAGCCGCGCGCCGCGCGCCAGGCTGACACCCACCCGCTCGCCCCGGCCGATGCCCCGCGCGACCAGCGCCGCGGCCAGTCCGGCGGAGGCGGCGTCGAGGTCGGCGAACGTCAGGGCCCGGTCACCTCCGCGCACCGCGACGCGGTCCGGGTCTGCGTGGACCGCGGCGGCGAAGCGCCGCAGCACGTCGGTTGGTTTCCGATCGGAATCGGGCATGAGCCGGCACTCCTTGAAGGTGTGAATCGTTGTGTGTGCCTGAAGCCCCGTGACCGCGCCGGATCAGCGGGCGAACACGGCCGCCGGCTCGACGGTCGGCTTGCACTGCGCCAGCTCGACCGGCTCGCCCATCGCGACCACGATCCGGCGCGCGCCGCGGAACGGGTCGCGGCCGTGGGCGGTCATCACGTTGTCGACGACGAGCAGATCGCCCGGCCGCCAGGCCTCGCGGACGGTGGCCGCGTCGTAGGCCGCACGGATCGCGGCCAGATCCTCGCGGGTCAGCGCCTCGCCGTCGCCCGCGGCGGTGTTGAACGGGAAGCCGTCCGGGCCGAACTCGTCGATCAGCGTCTCGCGCAGCTCGTCGTCCAGCGCCCACTCGTTCCAGAAGGCGAGGTGGTTGAACCAGACCTCCTCGCCGGTGGACGGATGGCTGACGATGCCGGGCCGCAGCTGGCTGGTGCGCAGGTTGCCGTCCGCGAGCCACGTGTAGGCGATCAGGTTCTCCGCGCAGTAGCTCTCGACCCAGTGGCGCATCTGGTTGTCCCGGCCGTCCGGGCCCCGCTCCGCGCTCCGCGGGTCCTCGCCCACGCCCGCGCCCGCGGCCGGGGCCGGGTCAGGGGCCGGGGCCGACGGATCGGCGGAGGCGAACGCGGTCCACCAGTCGGTGGAGATGTAGTCGGAGAAGTTCCGGGTCAGCAGCCAGCCGGCCGCGCGGATCTTGTCCACCAGCCGCGGCGGAAGCGCGGCGAGCACCTTACGGCAGTCGGCGACCGGCGTGGCCCCGCCCTCCTCGGGCGCGACGAGGCAGCCGAACAGCAGCAGGCCGGGAAAGGTCAGTGTGTAGCTGTTCTCGTTGTGCAGCATGATGGGATGCGACGCCGGCATGTCGGTCGAGGAGAAGACCCCGTTGCCGAGGTCACTGCGCGGGGTGGCCTTTTCCCGATAGGGCGTCGACTGCGAGATGAGGATGTCGCGCACTACGGCGAAATCCTCGGTCGTGGTAATCGGCAGACCCCGGAGATAGAGCGCGCCGTGCTCGTGCAGAGCATTGCGCAGCGAGGGCAATGCGGCCGACAACCATTGCGCGGCTTCTGCGATCCCGCTCAATCCGATCACCTCGGTCGTGGCCGGCTTGCCGGGAACCAGCTGCCAGTCCAGAACCGCCGTATCAGACGAGCTGTCGGAACACGCCATGAGCTCACTCCTGCGATCCGGTGCGAATACGCCGTTTACTGGAAACGACGATAGGCACCGGCCATTCTTCGCACGTCTGTAGCGCGTCTCCGCACCGTCGCCGGGCCGTCTCGCGATTTCAACACCGCTTGAGCACGGTGACCGTATCCACCCACCAGCCCGCGCGCTGGAGATTGTCGAGCAGTGCCTGCGGACGAACACCGCGGAGCGCGGCGACGGTCGCGGCCAGCGAACGCACGCCTTCTTGAGCGACCAGATGCTCGATCCGGGCGGTGAGCAGACGTGACCAGCCGTGCCCCTTCTGCCGGGCGTCCGGGACCAGGACGTCGACGATCATCGCCTCGCTTTCGGCGCCACGCTCCGCGGGCGTCATCGACACCAGGGCGTGCGCCACGAGTTCGCGTTCGTACTCGATGACGTAGGACCTCAAGACCTCGCCATCGATGCCGTCCAGCCACGCTTCGGTGTATTCGGCGATTCGGCCGTCCTCGGCCTCGCCGACCGGCTCGGTCGCCAGTCCTTGGCCGATCGAGGCCCGGATGCACCCGAGCGCGAATGCGAACTCTGCTTCGTTGTCTCGGTCGAGCATCCGGAAGACGGCGCCGGGAGGCAGTTCGGCCGGCGAGTGCGTCTGCTGCGTGACGAGTTTGCGTACGACGAGGTTGTGCTCCTCGAACCCCGCCTGCGCGAGAAGCCCGCCGAGTACACCCGCCTGCTCGTGCGCCGAGATGTCGGCTCGCAGCTGGGTGATCTCGTCCGGCAGGTCCGCGCACGCTGCTTCCACCAGCGCGCGCAGGGCTTGCGCGTTCTCGGATTCAGGCGGTGATCCGTGCAACGCGGCTAGCAGACGGCCGCGCTGGTCGGTGATGGGATGGCTGCTGTCCTGCCACAGGATCGCCTCGGTGACGACGCCGTTTCCATCCAGCGCAACCAGGCCGGAGTCGTAGTCGAGCAGATCCTCCTCTGCGGCCAGATCGCGGAGCGCACTGCTGTGCCCTGGACCGACTGTGCGGAAGTGCATGGGATTCCTCCTTCACCGTCGCAAAACACTGCCGGGTGTGTGAACGCGGGAATCCCCACGTTCACACACCCGGCAGTGTCGTGTCAGGCCTTCTTCTTACGGGACGTCGGCCAGGGCAGGATGATGATTTCTCGCATGGTGTGCTCTCCTTAGTGTTAGCTGTTTACAGCGCCGTGCCGGTCAGCGAACTGGCGTAGATGCTGAAGCAGGGGAAGGGGTGGGGTTCCAGGTCGGCCTCGAGCTGCTGGAGAGCGAGAATCTGAGACATCGTCGCTTCACGCCTTTCTTTTTTCGTCGGCGCTCCATACTGGGCCGACGCGGTGCAGAACCGGTTGATTAACGGTTCAGTAAGCGGCTATGGCCAGGTCAGGAGGGGCCGAGTTCGGCGGCGACCTCGCGCAGGCTCTCCCGGTCCGGCCGCCCGATCTTCGCCAGCAGATTCGCCACATGCTTCTCCACGGTGCGCGGCGAGATGGACAGCCGCCGGGCGATGTCCTGGTTGCCGAGTCGCTCGGCGATCAGGCCGAGAACCTCGTATTCGCGCACGGTGACGCTCAGCGCCCGCAGTTGCGCCGGTATCTGCTCGCGCCGGTCGCGGTGCTGGGCGACGCTCGCGCCGGCCTGCCGCAGCAGTGCCCTGCAGGCGCCGGCCACGGGGGCGATCTCGGCGGCGTGGAAGAACTCCTCGGCGGTGCGCAGCCACCCGATCGGATCGCCCCACCCGTCCTCGAGAGCGGCCGGGGCGACCAGGCGCAGACCGAGGTGACGCGGCGTCGGAAAGATCTCGGCGTCCTGCTGGGCCCGGGCGAGCGCCGCCTGCGCCTGCTCCGGCCGGCCCTCGCGGCCCAGCAGCACCGCGTCGGCCAACTGCAGGAACTGGCGGTTCCAGCGCAGCGCGGCCGCCGGGGCGGCGAGCGCCGCCTCGTACTCGGCCCGGCCGGCGCGGCCGGCCAGGATCTCCAGCAGCGGCCGCAGGCCGCAGCGGCCGGTCAGGTAGAACAGGTTCGGGTGCCGGTCCTCCCAGTCCAGGGCCGCGTTCAGCTCCGCGCTCGCCTGGTCGCGGTCCTCCTCCAGCAGCGCGCACATCGCGCGGCACAGGCCGTGCACGTTCGGCATCAGCGGCGAGTTCTCGCCGCCCGCCCGGCGGAAGGTCTGCAGGTCCCGTTCCATCTCCCGCCGGCTGCCCCGGTGCGCCCCGAGGATCGCGGACACCAGCAGCAGATACCGGTGCGCGGAGAGGTTGCGCAGCCGCACCGTCGCTTCGAGGCTGCGGCCGATGATCTCCCGCGCCGCCTCCTGCTCGCCCCGCAGTGCCGCGTTCATCGCCAGCAGGCAGTCAGCGGTCTGCATCGGAATGATGGCGCTCAGTTCGCAGGCCGCGCGCCACGCCTCGTCGAGCCCCGTGGTGCCCCCGGTGCGCATCCACGCGTCCCCGCCGAGGCTCAGCAGGGCCTCCACCCGCCACTTCGGCAGCGCGTGCGCCTCGGCGACCGCCAGCATCCGGTTCAGGCAGTCATCGGCCTCCACGAAGCCCCGGGCCCGGGCGAGCAGCGCTAGCAGCTGCCAGGCCTGGCAGGCGACCTCAGGCAGCGGAACCGCCTCGGCGATCCGGACAGCCGCGCGGGCGAGGCGCTCGGCGTCCTCGGCGCCGCCGCGCTGCCCGGGGAACAGCGCGAGATATCCCTCGGCGATGGCGAGCGCGGCGTTCTGCTCCGGGCGGCCGCCGTCGCCCAGCAGTTCGCGGGCCGCGGCGAGCTGCGTGACGATCTCGGCCGGCCGCTCCGCGTCCACGGCGGTCCAGGCCAGCCGGGTGCGCAGCGCCACCAGCCGATCGGTGCCGAGGGCCGCGGCCGCGGCGGGCGGCAGCGTGTCGAGAAGCGCGAGGGCGCGGTCCAGCTCACCGGCGTCCGCGAGGGCGTGGACGAGCGCCTCGACGACCGCGGGCCGGTCGGTCTCGGCGGCGAGCGCGTGCGCGCGTTCGAGCAGGGCCACGGCCGAGGCGGCGCCCGCGGCGGTGGCGCGGCGTCCGGCCTCGGCGTACAGCAGGGCCGCGCCCGCCGTGTCGTCGGCCGCCAGCAGCAGCGCGGCGACCTGCTGGCACCGCTCGTCGGACAGCTCCGGATCGGCCCGGCGCACCGCGGCCGCGGCACCGCGCGCGACCACGGCGCGCTCGGCCGGCGGGGTCGCGGCGACCAGCGCCTCGGCGGTCAGCGCGTGCCGGAAGACGTACTGGTCGGGATTGGCGCCGTCGGGCCGGATGAAATCGGCCTCGGCGGCGGCCCGCAGGCAGGCGAACAGGCCGCGGTCCTCGTGGCCGGTGGCGAACTGCACGGTGGTCACCGAGAAGCGGGGCCCGAGCAGGGCGGCGACCAGCAGCAGGTCGTGCACCGGCGGGTCGAGCCGGACGAGGCGCTGCCGGTGGCTCTCCAGCACCGAAGCCGGGATCTTCGCGTCCAGATTGTCCGCGATCCGCCACCGGCCGCCGACCTGCTCGAGCGCGCCGGTGCCGACCATGTCGCTGAGCAGTTCCTCGATCAGGTAGGGGTTGCCGTCGACGCCGCCGACGAGCCGGGCCAGGACCGCCTGCGGCACGTCGCCCTTCTTGACGTCCAGACAGGCGGCCGCCATGCCGTGGACCTCCTCCGCGTCGAGCGGCCGCAGCGGCGCGAGTTCGGCCGCGCGGCGGCGCTCGGCGGCACGCGCCAGCTCGAGCGCGGGGCCGGGCCTCGGGCGCAGCGTGCCGACGAGCGCGATCGGCAGGTCCGCGAGATTGTCGACGAGGTAGTCGACCACGGTCAGCGTCTCCGGGTCCGCGTCGTGCAGATCCTCGAGTACCAGGACGCAGCCGGCGTCCCGGCCGAGGACGGCCAGCAGCCGCAGCAGGGCTTCGGCGAGTTCGACGAGCGTTCCGGGGTAGGCCGCGCCGCCGCTCTGCGGGCGCCACTCGGGGACCAGCCGGGCCAGCGTGGGCCGGTACGGCTCGAGTTCGTGGTCGACGAGCGGGCCGTGCACCCGGAAGCGCGAGGCCAGCGCCTCGACGAGCGGTCGCAGGGGGCTGACCGCGCCGGTGGGGCTGCCGCGGCCGCGCAGCAGCGGCACGCCGCCGGCCAGGGCCCGCGCGCCGACCTCGCCGGCCAGGCGCGACTTGCCGATTCCGGCCTCGCCCAGCAGGAACACCGCGCTGCCGCGGGCCGGCAGCGCGTCGAGCGCGCCGGCGAGCAGGCCCAGCTCGGGATCGCGCCCGACGATGATCGGCGATGAGGTGCGCACGCAGGTTCCCCCTCGGCCGTGGCTCACGGTGAATGGACGGTCACGAACCTACCGGCTCGGACGTCCAGTACGGGAGTGGCCTTTCAGCGAACAGTGGGAATTTCGCGCGTGCGCCCCCTGATTCACCGGGCCGGGCCGGCGGATCAGGGGGCGTGCCGAGGCGATGGGTCAGGCGGACTGCAGGCCCGCGGTGACCGTCGTGATGGTGGGGATGACGGTGTCCTCGTTGCGGCCGCGCTCGGGGCCGGCCAGCAGCTCGGCCCGGCGGCCCAGGCGCCGGGGAGCGCTCAGCCGGATCTGCCCCGCCGGGTGGCCGGCCGGGCCGCCGCGACCCGCGCCGGGCGCCTTCCACGCCTTCACCGTCTCGTCGGCGTCAACATCGATGTCTGTCAGGTTCATGTCCGTCTCCTCCTTGATCACCGGGTATACGACGCCTGCGAAGGGCGCCGGATGGGAATCGGCGGCTCCACGAGGAGCGCCGAGGGTATGCGGTCGGGAAAGCCGATGCGCAGCAGGCCGTGGCCGATTCCGGCCAGGCCGGCGAGCAGGCCGGGGGTGGGCATGCCCGCGGGCGTCCCGCAGCGCGGCGGCCGCACGGCCAGGGCCTCGGCCAGCGCCGCCGCCCGCTCGGCGGCCGCGGCGCGCAGTTCGGGGTCGGCGGCGCGGCTGAGCGCATGCACCGCGCCCAGTTCCCCGTGGCACAGGCTGTCGTCGGGCAGCGGGCCGGCCAGCGCGAGAGCCCGCAGCGCGGCCGCCGCCTGCGCGGCGAGCCCCGACCCATCTGCGGCGGCGAGCGCCGACGCGTACCCGGCCAGGCCCTCGCACCACGAGGAGTCCGAGCCGGCGGCGTCCGCGGCGCGCAGCATGGCGGACGCCGCGTTCTGCACGGCCGGATCCCCGGCCGCCGCGGCGAATTTCGACAGTGCCCAGCCGACGCCCGCCGCGCCGCGGATGAAGCCAGGTTCCGCCGGAACCGGTCGGCCGAGCAGGCGCGCGGCGCAGGCCCGCGCCCCGTCCCACGCCGCGGGCGAGCCGGTGCCCTGATGCACGGCCAGCAGCGCCGCGAGCCCTCCCGCGGTCCCGTCGCCGACCCCGACTTCGTCCTCCGCCTCGGCCGCCGCGGCGGTGAGCAGCACCGCGCGCTCGACCCAGCCGCCGATCTCAGCGTCCTGCAACGCGGCGGCCACCTGCGCCAGCGCGTAGGCGATGCCGCCCAGGCCGGCGAAGGCGCCGGAGCCGACGACGGCGAGGTCCTCGGGCTGCCCGGCGAGGGCTTCGAGGACGGAGGGCACCGGGGCCAGCGCCAGCCGGGCGATCCGCGCGTAGCGTTCGGAGCCGGTCAGTGCAGCGAGCTGCGCGAGGAACAGCGCCGGACCGCAGCAGCCGTGCGCCAGGTCCGCGCCCATCGCACGCACGCGCCAGTGCCCGGCGCCGACCGGTTCGAGCCCGACCCAGTTGGTGCGCTCGCCGTCGCTGAATGCACTGGCGATCAGCTGATCGCCGAGGGCCCGGGCGGTGGTGAGCAGGGTCTCCGGGTCGGGCGCCGTGGCCGCGGCGATCGCGGCGGCGGCCCGGACGGCGGGCGCGGCCGCGGGCCGGGTGCCGCAGCGCGCGGCCAGCGACGCGCGGATGACCCACTCCTGATCGTGCCGGTCCGCGACGCCCATCGCCGCGATCTTGTCCTGAACCCGATCGAGGCCCGTTTGCGCCAGTGCACCCGGAATTCGCGTTCCGGCGGCGCCGCACAGATCCACGGCCCCGGGACACGCGGTGAACAGCGGCACGTCCCCGATCCGCAGATCCGCCTGCTCGCAGTCTTCCAGCAGCGCGCCGCGCGGACCGCCGAGCGGATTCTCCCGCAGCGACTCGAGGATTCCGTCCCGGTCCGCGGCCGTCCTGAGCACATCAGGGTGCGTCGACTCCTCGAGCAGCGTCGCGTACACGTGCGTGGCCCGCAGCACGACCCGGACCTCGTCCCGTGCGAAACGGTGCAGCAGGCCGCGCGGCCCGACCAGTTCGTCGCGCCCGGCGACGACGGTGTCGTAGGCGGCGCGGAAGCCGGCGACGAGCGCCTCGGTGAAGTCGGCCGGTTCGGCCGCGCCGTCGCCGGCGGCCAGGTACGGCCGGTTGAGCGAGGGCTCGAACGCGTGCGTCCCGCGAATAAGGCGCATCTCGTCCGTGCCCGCGTCCGCCCAGGACACCGAGTCGACCGGCCAGTGCTGACCCGCGTCGCCGCCGAGGCCGGACAGATCGAGCGCGTTCTCCTCGCCGAGCAGCAGCCGCGGCAGCAGCCCGACGCGGTCCACGGAGGACTCCAGCGCCCGCCAGGCCGGATCCGGAGCGGTCTGCGCGGCGAGGGAGGGCGCGGGCGGGTGGAAGAGCGTCTCGAGGTCCACCAGGACCGGCTCGTCGCCGCAGGCGATCACGTTCTCGAAATGCATATCGGTGCCGTCGAGGGCGTACATCAACGCCAGCAGCGCGCCTTGGCGCTCGTAGAAGCGCTCGAATTCGCTTCTACCTCGGCACGGACGGTGCGGTACGAACTCGGCCCACCCGTACCCGTCTCCTTCGACGACCGCCGCCGCCCGCAGCGCCGGGCCGGCGGTACGCGCGTTGAACCAGGCGAGGAGGTCGTTGAAATGCCCGTGCGCGGCAAGGGAACGCGGCTTGTAGACGAGCCGGGAGCCGTCGGCGAAGCGCAGCAGTGCGACAGACCGGCCGCGCCGGTGCCCGTCCCCGACTGACGTGCGCACCTCGACCAGCGGGCCCGGATCGCGGCCCGAGAACAGCGTGGCGACCAGCGACGGGCGGTCGGCGGACAACCGGTGCAGCACCTCGGCCAGCGCCTCGGCGGCGTGCAGACCGGCCTGGGCCAGAATCCGGCCCAGCACCGCGTACTCGCCGAGCAGCGAAGCCAGTCCGTCGTGCGAGGCCGCGTGCCCGACGAAAGCGCGGAACCGATCGGTCGGGCTGTCCCCCGCCAACCGGCCGGTCACCCGGGCGACGTTTAATTCCAGCACCAGCGTCCGCGCGGCCAGCCGGCCGAGCACCGCCGCGAGCCGCTGCGCGAACTCGTCGAGGATCGCGGTCAGGTCGACCTCGCCGTCCAGCGCGGCCGCGGCGGCTCGAACGCGTTCGGCGGCCAGGTCGGCGAACGGCGCGAGGATCGCCGCGAAGCCGCTCGTGCCGGGAAGTTCGCCCTCGGGCGGCCGGACGGCAACCGGTGCCTTCGCCACGGCGGCCGCGGCGAAGGCGGCCCACTCCGGAGTGCCGGCGGCATCCCGGGCTTCGGCCGGAGACAGGGCGCGCAGCCACCAGGCGTGCGTCTCGGCCCGGTCGGACGGGCCGGCGGAGGTCTCGATCACGACGCGGCACCCGGGCGCCACACGCGCATGCCAGTCATCAGTTCGCCTCCGGTGTGCCGTCCGCGGAGCCCGACGCGGCTCCGTTCGCTGCACCGATACTCCGCCGTGCCGGGGTGCGCGGACAACAGGGCGACCTACGTATGTTCTTAGCGCCGGCTACGCCCATTTTCCAGACTGAGCCGCGGAATCCCGCCTGAGCTGCGGCGTATCCTCAGACCGGCGCCGCGAGCTCGCCCTCGATCTGGCGCGCGAGCAGGCGGACCTCGGTGCGCGGCTCCGGCGTGAGGGGGCGCGTGGTAAGGGCACTGCGATCGATCTTGCCATTCACGGTCAGCGGGAAGGCGGGCAGTACGATCGGGCCGTACGGGACGAGCATCGGCGGGAGCGTCTTGACGGCGTGCAGACGCAGGTCCCGCGCCAGGGTCTCGGTGGCGGCGGCGTCGGCGGCATTCAGAGTGACGAAGGCGAGCAGCTCGGGTTGCGGGCCGATGGCCTTGCTCAGCACCACCACCGCCTGGTCGACGGCGGGGTGCGCGGTGAATACGGACTCGATCTCGCCCGGTTCGACCCGCACCCCAAACACCTTCAGCTGCGAGTCGGCGCGGCCGAGGAACTCGATCCGGCCGCGATCGTCGAGCCGGCCCAGGTCGCCCGTGCGGTACATGCGCGCGCCGCCCGGCTCGAACGGACAGGCCACGAAGCGCTCGGCGGTCAGCCCGCGCCGGTTGAGGTAGTAGTCGGCGAGCTGCACGCCCGCTATGTACAGTTCTCCGGTCTCGCCCTCGGCTACCGGCGTCAGTTCAGCGTCGAGGACGTACATCCGGGTCTCCGCCACGGGCGTTCCGATCGGCACGCGCGCGCCGTCGGCCGGGTCGCAGCGGTGGAAGGTGACGTCGATCGCGGCCTCGGTCGGACCGTAGAGGTTGAACAGCTCGCAGCCCACGGTCTCGAGGAAACGGCCGCTGAGGTCCCTGGGCAGCTCCTCCCCGCTGGTGATCACGAGCCGCAGTGAGGCGCGTGCGGCCTCGGCCGCCGCTGGATCGCCGAGGAACTGACGCAGCATCGACGGCACGAAGTGCATCACCGAGATGCGGTGGGTGCGGATGAGGTCGGCGAGCAGCGCCGGATCGCGGTGGGCGTCGGGATCGGCGACGACGAGCGTGGCGCCGACGATGAGCGGCCAGAAGAACTCCCAGACCGACACGTCGAATCCGGCGGGCGTCTTCTGCAGGACGCGCTCGCCCGGCAGCAGGCGGAACTGCTCCTGCATCCACCGCAGATGCCGGACGATCGCGCGATGCGAGACCGCCACGCCCTTCGGCCGGCCGGTGGAACCCGAGGTGAAGATGACGTACGCCGCGCCGAGAGGCCCGTCTAAGGGCCCTGCTTCGCCGGTCACCGGCGCGGTGCCGGGCGCGGCGAGTTCGTCCTCGACCAGCAGCCGCGGCGCCCCGAAGGAGGTTCCGGCGTGCTCACGCGTCGTCAGGACGCAGGCCGGCTCGGCGTCTTCCAGCATGAAGGCGATGCGGGCGGCCGGATATCCGGGGTCGATCGGGACGAACGCGGCTCCGGCCCGGACGACGGCGAGCAGCGCGATGACGAGCATCTCGCTGCGCGGCAGCATGACCGCCACCCGCGCGCCCGGCCGCACGCCGCGCTCCACGAGCCGCCGGGCGAGCAACCGCACGCGGCCGTCGAGTCCTGCATAGCTGAGACGGGTCTCGCCGAACACGACGGCCGGGTCGTCGGGCCGTTCGCGCACTTGTCTCGCGAATAGCGCGGACAGCGTTTCGTCCCGGCTTTCAGCGTCGGTATCGGAAATCCCTGACATGGCTCTCCTCCGCATATCCGGTACGGGTCGACGCAAGTGTGTCAGACGAATGCGGCCGACGCGATGCCTCGTCACAGCCACGAGACGCCGCGGCGACGCCGCGAAGACGCCCGAGGAATGCATCTCGCCTAACGTCGTCTTCAACACGGCCATCTGTCGAAGGATGAAAAATGCTTACCAATCCGTTCGAGGACGAATCCGCGCACTATCTCGTATTGGTCAACGAGGAGAATCAGCACTCTCTGTGGCCGGCCTCGATCGACGTACCGGACGGCTGGCGTACGGCGTTCGGGGCGGCCGACCGGGCGAGCTGCCTCGAGTACGTGGAGACGAACTGGACGGACATCCGCCCCGCGAGCCTGATCGCGGCCATGGCGGGCGACCGGGGCTGACAAACGCCGGGAACGGGACCGGACGGCTCGAAGTTACCACCGAGCCGTCGCCCCGACTACGTCTCCCCTGTCCACGACCAGGCAGGCGGCGCGCGAGTCTTGCGCGCCCGATCGACGAACTGCGATGGCTCGAACTTCAGGTGAATGCCGCGATGTGGTCGGCGATGAAGGTGCGCAGCGGGCGCGGCGGCGTGCCGGTGATGGCTGCGACCTCGTCGGAGAGCCACGCCGCGTCGCCCTCGGCGATCAGCCCGAAAGCCTGGGCGTTGGAGGTCGCGACCGGTTCGGGAACGCCCGCCCGGATCATCGCCGCCAGGTGCTCGGCGGGCGTGGTTCGGCGGTAGCCGACCGAGTGTCCGAGCGCGTCCGAAAGCTCCTTGGCGACGTCGTCGTAGGTGATCAGCTCTGGCCCTGTTAGCCAGTACGCTCGGCCGGCGTGCGCCTCGGGCGAGGTGGCCACCGTCGCGGCGGTGGCGGCGACGTCACGAGCGTCGATCATGCCGACCTGGCCGTCGCCGGCGGACATCACGAACCCGCCCGTTTGTTTGATCGTCGGGGCCAGGGCGAGGAGGTTTTGCATGTAGGCGTTCGCGCGCAGCAGCGTATAGGAAATCCCTGAGGTTTCCAGGTACGCCTCGATCTGCGCCTGGCCGCGGCGGCGATCAACAGGAGAATCGGCCGACGCCTTGCTGGTGACTTTGACGATGTGCCGTACGCCTCGCCGTGCGGCGCTGGCGATGACCGCAATCTCCTGCGCGGGTACGGCGGGGCTGACCAGGATGACGGTCTCGATCCCGCGCATGGCCGCATCCAGCGTGTCCGGGACCTCGAAGTCCCCGGTGACGATCTCGATGTCGGCGCGGGGCGCGCGGGACGGATCGCGGACCAGCGCCCTGGTGGGCTGGTGCTGCGCGCCGAGCAACCGGGCGGCTTCGGAGCCGACCTTCCCGGACGCGCCGGTGACCAGAATCACGATGTTCTCCTTCGTCGGTAGTGCCGTATTCGGCCGCCGGGCGGCGCACGTCCTCAGGTGAGGCCAGGCCGACGCGGAGGAAGCGCCCCGCAGTCCGCAGTCCGCAGTCCGCAGTCCGCAGTCCGCAGTCCGCACTCCGCAGTCGGCCGCGACCGCTCGCCACGCACGGATTGGATTGTGCTATCCAATCTACGGCCGCTAAGATTGGATCGTCAAATCCACTTCTGGGGGTGAACCGATGTCGACGCAGACGGCGCGGAAGGACGCGCCGAGCACCAGCAAGGGCCGCGCGACCCGCGACCGGATCGTCGCCGCAGCCGCGGATCTGATGTACCGGCACGGAGCGGCCGGCACGAGCACCCCGGCACTGCGCGACGCCGCCGGGGTCAGCTCGTCGCAGATCTACCACTACTTCGCCGACAAGGACGACCTGACCCGGGCCGTCATCGCCTTCCAGACCCAAGCGATCCTCGCGAACCAGACCCCGCTGCTCGCCAAGCTCGACAGCCTCAACGCCCTGAACGCATGGCGCGACGTCGTCATCGACGCCGCCCGGGAGCATGGCGGCACCGGCGGCTGCCCACTCGGCAGCCTGTCCAGCGAACTGTCCGACCACAACCCGCAGGCCCGCACTGCCCTGGCCGCGAGTTTCACCGCGTGGGCCGCGGCGATCCGCGAAGGCCTGCTCGGCATGGTCGGCAACGGCACCCTGCGACCGGAAACCGACACCGACCGGCTCGCCCTAGCGCTCCTGGCCGCCGTCCAGGGCGGACTCCTGCTCGCCCAGGCTCAGCACACCACCGGCGCCCTGGAAGCCGCCCTCGACACCGTGATCGCCCACATCCACGACCAGGCGACGCCGCGATAGAACGGCTCCCCCGACATACCTAAGCCGGCCGTCGGGGCGCTTCCCTATCAGATGACGGTGGTGCCGCCGTCGGTGACCAGTTCCATGCCGTTGACGTAGCTGGAGTCGTCGGAGGCGAGGAACAGGGCGACGGTTGCGATCTCTTCGGGGCGGCCCATCTGGCCGCGGGGGATCAGGGATTCGAAGGCCTTCTTGGTCGCCTCGTCGAAGAGTTCTTCCTGCTTGGCCGTGGCGACCTGGCCAGGGGTCAGGACGTTGACGCGGATGCGGCGGTCCTTGAGCTCGTTGAGCCACACCCGGGCCCAGGCCTGCTGCACGGCCTTGCTCCCGGCGTACACGCTCCAGCCGGGATAGCCCTTGCGCGAGGCGCTCGAACCGGTCATGAAGATCGAGGCACCGTCGTTGAGCAGCGGCAGCGCCTTCTGCACCGTGAACAGCGTCCCGCGCGCGTTGAGCGAGAAGGTGGCCTCGAACTGGGCCTCGGTGATCTCGCCGAGCCTGGCCTGCTCGCCTATCCCGGCGCTCGCCCACAGCACGTCGATCGCGCCCTTGAGGTCGGACGCGTCCCCCTGCACGGCGGTCACGTTCCGGCCGATCAGCTTGACGGCCTCGTCGAGCGCTTGCTGCCGTCGGCCTTGGATGAAGACGTGCGCTCCCTCCTCGACGAACAGCCGGGCGCCGGCCAGCGCCATGCCGGTCGAGCCCCCACGATCACTCCAGTGTTCAGACGGGCGTCCGGAACGGCTTCGGCGTTATGTACACCGAGCCGTGTGCTTAACGTAGCGGAGGGTGCGCCCGCGTGCAAGCTATGTACACCGATCGGTACCAGTCTGGGCTAGACTGCGGGCATGACGGAGCTGGAGAAGGGTCCCCAAGGCCTGCGCCGCGGCCGGGGCGCGCGCGAACGCATCCTCGGCGCGTGCCGGCAGCTGTTCCGCGACCAGGGCATCAACCGCACCGGCATGGACGAGCTGTGCGCGGCGGCCCAGGTCTCGAAGCGCACGGCCTACCAGCACTTCGCCGGCAAGGACGAGCTCGTCGCCGAATACCTGCGCCAGTTCGATCCGGACGTCATGCCAGCGGTGTTCGACAACACCGACCTCAGCCCGCGCGAACGGCTGCTCGCCGCGTTCGAGCTGCCCGCGTCAGGCACAGGGGAGCTCACGCCCATGTGCCCCTACATCGCGGCGGCCGTCGAACTCCACGACCCCGAACACCCCGCGTCCCGCTACGCACGCGACTACAAGAACGCCATCGCCGCGCGCCTGGCCGATACCGCCCGCGAAGCCGGGGCCGCCAACCCCGAGCAACTCGGCGAACAACTCGCGCTGCTCCTCGACGGCGCCGCGGCCCGCACCCGAGTCCTCAACACCGAATCCTTCCCCACCGCCGCCGCCATCGCCGCCGTCCTGATCGACAACGCCCTCCCCGCCACGGCCGGGGATGGCGCCAAGACCACGGTCGGATAGCCCGGGGACCTCCAGGGCTGCGCGCTCAACTCAACGGTGCACGGTGAGGCTGTCAGCCTGGATCCCGGCGCGGGCGCTGGCTCCATCGAAGACCAGGCTTAGCTGACGAGCCAGCAGGTCCGGGTGTATTCGCAGAGCACTCCATCGTAAGCTGCGGGGGACGGGCTCAGCGCGTGGGGGCGAGGTGGCGCGTGTAAGTGTTGCGGTGTACGAAGTGCTCGAGCGGACGGCGCACGCGCAGGTAGCGGGCGGGTTGCGTGGCGGGGTAGCCGAGGCGGCAGGCGTAGGCGATCTTCATGTGGTCGGGGATCGTGAGGATCTCGTGCAAGCGCGTCTCGATGCCGGTGTCGCTGAACACGCTCATCACCTGCAGGCCGATACCGCGCGAGGTGGCGGTCAGCCACATGTTCTCCAGTACGCAGCCCAGGCTGATCAACCCGAGGACGTCTCCCTCGGAGGCGGGTGCCCGCTTGCGGGTGTCGTAGACGACGATCAGCACGAGCGGGCAAGAGCGCATGGTCTGGTCGAGGAAGCCGTGCTCGATGAGGTCCGCCGCGGGCTGATCATCGGACGGGGTCTCCGGCTGCCGCCACTCAGGGGGGAACATCGTCGCCGGCAGACCCGTGCCCTTGGCGATCAGTTCGTCCTCGCTGAAGGAGAGCTGGGCGTAGTTCTCCCGGATGAACTCGGCCGAGACGCCGCCGGGCACCCGGCCGATCTCGGCCAGCACCGCCGGATCGTCGAGGACGATCACCTCGAAGTTCTGCATGTTGTGCGCGGTCGGGGCCCACTGGGACGCCTCGAGGATCGCGCGGATGTCGGCGTCCGGGGGTCGACGGTCCGGATCGTAGCCGCCCCGCTCGGAACGGCGGTTTCTGATGAGGTCTGCCAGGTTGGTCATCGCGGATAACCTCCTCTGGGATCAATGATCGGCGCGGCGCGGGCGCGCTCGGACGGGTCCTGCGGCCAGGTTCGGGCGGGACTAAAGACCTTTGCGCGCTCTGGGGTTCTCGGGGAGCGTGAAGGGGAGTTCTTCGCAAGGAGATTCCAGAAGCCGCCCGGAGCATGCTGAAGCAGCACGTCAAGCGTCTCGTCGTGACGGATCCGGATGGGCGGTTGGAGGGCGTGGTCAGCCGGAAGGACGTGCTGAAGGTGTTCGCGCGCTCCGATGAGGAGATCCGCCGCGAGGTCGCCGAGGACGTCATACGTGGCATGTTCTGGATCGACCCGGCGGCCGTGCGCGTGCGGGTCGAGGACGGCGTGGTCCACCTACACGGCCGGGTTCCGACCCGCGGACAGGCCGGGCTGATCAGCGGCGTCGTCGCCCGCACGGACGGAGTCGTCGCCGTCGCCGGCGAACTCGGCTTCGACTACGACGAAACCCACGGCAGAGCCGGAGGCACCGGGCCGCTCGGTGGCTGAGCCGAAGCGAGCGCGCGGACGGATGCTCGGCGTACGCCAGGAGCGCTCACGCCGGGCCACGCGCCCCCGGAACGACGCTCCGTTACTGCCCCGGTGGACAGGCCCGTCTTACGTCGGTGAACACGCCCGTCTCACATCGCCACGAACTGATATCCGCGTTCGAGTAGCGCGGGGATGAAAGATGCGCATCGCGGCGATGGTCTGCGCGCGGTTCCCGCCTCCGTCGTGCTCGAGGATGATGTCGCGGCTTCGGGTGTGGGTCAGCACGTTCGTCACGATCGCCCCAACGCCGGGGCGTGCCCAGTCGCGCGGATCGACCGACCAGGCCACCGGCGTGAGGCCGTAGGCGGCACACGCCCGGTACACGCTTCGGGTCCAGTTGCCGTAGGGGGCGCGGAAGATGCGCGGGTGCTGCCCCGCGTCGGCCAGGACCTGGTTGCACCGGTCGATCTGCGCACAGGTCTGGGCGTAGGTCAGCCGCCGCGGGTCGCTGTGGTCCCACGTGTGGTTGGTGATCGCATGCCCGGCCGCGGCGACCTCGCGCACCAGCGACAGATGCTGGGCGACCTGACGGCCGACCATGTTGAACGTCGCGGTGATCCCATGGGCGGCGAGCAGGTCAAGTGCCTGCGGGGTGTAGACCGGGTCCGGGCCGTCATCCAGGGTCAGCGCGATCGCCTTCGACCCGCGTCCGTCGACGTACCAGACCGGGGCGCTGCGTATCTCCGCGCCCGGCGGCGGGACCGGTACGCGCCGGTCCCCAAGCGCAAGCGGGGCCGCGCCCGCTCCAGCCGGTCGCGCAGATCCGCCGGCGGGCGAGTGCGCCCCGGACGCGGTCACGGCGTTGCGCGCGGCGATCATCGGCGGTGACGCGGCGGCACGAGAAGCACTCGGTAGCGCGGTCTCCTCCAGGGAAGAAGCACCCGGAAGCACGGTCTCCTCCAGGGCTATCGCGCCCCCGGCCACAAGCGTCCAGCCGCCGAGCGCGCACAGCACCCGTCTACGGGACGACGTCCCACGCCGCTGCCCGTCCTCGCCGCCGCTCGCCTCGCCCCGCGCGCCCCACTTGCGCATCCCGACCTCCCATCAGGCCCGCTCGCGGGCTACTCCCGTACATGATCTCGGCACTTCGAACGTAAGCCGACACCGCGTCATCCCGCCCCCGGTGTGCTCCGCACGAGTGCGTCGCCGCGCCTGCATGACCCGAGCGGCCCAAGGTCGGCTGCAGTGCGGTGACACCTCGTCATACGGCCGGGAGTTATCCAGGCCGGCGGCCGGCAGAGTCGGTTCTCCCACCCGTGGCCCGGCCGCCTCTCCCCTGCCTACTGCATTCGAGCGAAGGAGCGGACGAGCGGTGGCGACGGGCAGCCGACTGCCGCAGGCTGAGATACGGGCGACTTCGTGCCGGGCTCCGGGCCAGGCCGGTCGGCCCCGGCAACCGATCGGTGCCGCCGAGTTCGCCGTCGAGGTCATCGCCGACCGCGCCCCCGTCTGCCGGCGGACGCGACGAGGGAGAAAGCGGAGTTGGCTGTGGTGGGATCGTTCAAGGGGAAGATCGCACTCGATATCCGAGACTCGCGGCCGGACTGGCAGCCCTTCCTGGCCCCGAAAGCTCGCGAACACGCGCCGAACGTGCTGCTGATCGCCTGGGACGACGTGGGCTACGGCACGATGGACTGCTTCGGCGGCCCGGTCGAGACGCCGACGATGACGCGGATCGCGAACCTCGGGGTGAGCTATTCGAACTTCCACACCACCGCACTGTGTTCGCCGAGCCGGGCATCGCTGTTGACCGGCCGGAACGCGACCTCCAACGGCATGGCGACGATCGCCGAGTTCAGTGCCGGCTTCCCGGGGATCTCCACGCGCATCCCGTTCGAGAACGGGTTCATCTCGGAGGTGCTGCTCGAGCACGGCTACAACACGTACTGCGTCGGGAAGTGGCACCTGACTCCGGGTGAGGAGACCAGCATGGCCTCCTACAAGGGACGCTGGCCGCTGGGACGCGGCTTCGAGCGCTTCTACGGGTTCCTCGGCGGCGAGTCGAGCTGCTGGTATCCCGACCTCATCCACGACAACCACTCGATCGACGCTCCGGGAAGGCCCGAGGACGGCTACCACATCGCGCGGGATTTCTCCGACCAGGCCATCCGGTTCATCCGCGACGCGAAGTCGGTAGAGCCAGACAAGCCCTTCTTCATGTACTTCGCGCTGGACGCGGCCCATGCGCCCCACCACGTCTTCAAGGAATGGGCCGATCGGTACAAAGGCGTCTTCGACCAGGGCTACGAGGCCATCAGGCCCGGTATCCTGCGCAGGCAGAAGGAACTCGGCCTGCTGCCTGAGCAGACCGAGCTGTCCCCGATCAACCCGCACGGCGAGCCGGCGGCGACCGGGCCGGACGGGCAGCCGTGGCCGAGCCTCGACACCGTCCGCCCCTGGGACTCGCTCAGCGCTGACGAGCAGCGGCTCTTCATCCGGATGGCCGAAGTCTTCGCCGGCTACGTCTCCTACAGCGACGACCAGCTCGGCCGGGTGATCGACTTCCTGGAGTCGATCGGCGAACTGGACAACACGATCATCGTGGCCGTCTCCGACAACGGAGGCAGCGGTGAGGGTGGACCCGACGGCACGTTCAACGAGTGGCGCTTCTTCAACGGCCTGCCGACTCCGGCCGAGCTGTCCTTGCAGCACATCGACGAGCTGGGCAGCCCGGCGTCCTACAACCACTACAACACCGGCTGGGCGTGGGCGTTCGATACTCCGTTCCCTTATTGGAAGCGCTGGGCCGGCTATGAGGGCGGCGTCGCCGACATGTGCCTGGTCGCCTGGCCGTCCAAGATCAAGGCTCGCGGAGAGGTACGCCATCCGTACATCCACGCCGTCGACATCGTGCCCACCCTTTACGAGCTTCTGGAGATCGAACCGCCCGCGACGCTCAAGGGGTATCCGCAGAACCCGATCGAGGGAGTGAGCTTCGCGGCCTCCCTCGCCGATCCGGCCGCACCGGGCAAGGACACCCAGTTCTACTCGATGCTCGGTCAGCGCTCGATCTACCACGAGGGATGGCTGGCCTGCACGGTTCACCCGCCGCTGAGCGGCTGGAGGAACTTCGAGCACGATCAGTGGGAGCTCTACAACCTGGCGGCCGACCGCGCGCAGGTCCACGACATCGCAGCGCAGGAGCCGGCCCGCCTCGAGACCCTCAAGAGCCTGTGGTACTACTACGCAGGCGTCTACCACGGCCTGCCTCTAGACGATCGCACGGCCCTCGAACAGACGCTCGCGGAACGCCCGCACGGCACGCCGCCGCGAGACCGATACGTCTACTACCCCGACTGCTCCCCGGTGCCCGAACAGTCGGGAGTCGTGATCAGCGGGCGTTCGTACACGATCGCCGCCGGGGTCGATATCGACTCCCCCGATGTGCATGGCGTCCTGTATGCCCATGGCGGCCTCGCGGGAGGCCACAGTCTCTACGTCAAGGACCGCCGGCCGCACTACGCGTTCAACTGGGTGGGCACGCACCTCCAGACCGTGCGCGCGGATCAGGAGGTCACGCCGGGCCGGCACGTCATCACGGTCGACTTCACCGCCGACGGACGAAGCTCCGACCCTGCGATGCCCGGAACCACCGGCACCGTGAACCTCTATATCGATGACCGGCATGTCGGTACCGGGCAGATCACGACCCAACCCGGCTACTTCTGTGTCGTCGGAGACGGAATCTGCGTCGGCCGCGACAGCGCGTCGTCCGTCACCCCCGATTACCAGGGGCCGTTCGAGTTCACCGGCGGCACCATCGACAAGGTCGTCGTCGACGTCTCCGGCGAGCGCTACGTCGACCACGAGGCGCAGGTACGCGGCTGGTTCATGATCGACTGAAAGTCGTATATCCGCGCGGGCCCAGGTGTGCCAGAATGCGTCCGCTATCCATTGACATCGGGGGCTCTCATGGTCAGGCGTGTCCTGTGCTGCACCGTCGCTCTACTGGCCGCGCTCGGCGTCCCGGCCGGATACGCCTACGGTGCAACGGTCTCGCCGTCGTGCTCCGATGGCAATCTGTCTGCCGCGAACGTGAGCGGTACGCCCACGTCCGTGAAGGCGGGTGCGGCGATCGTCGACAGTACTCGCCTGACGAACACCACGGCCGCGGTGCTCTCGAACGCGAGCTTCATCCTGGCTCTGCTTCCGCCACCTGGTGTTCACGGCGGGACCGGCGCACCGGCGCTTTCCTGGCGGGTGGACGGCGGCGCCTGGCACGCGTTCGGGCTGACGTGGATGGCCTCGGCCGTCGACTGGCAGAGCCAGGTGCAGTACTTCGGTGCCACCTTCGCGCCGAAGGCCGCACACACACTCGACATCCGCACCGAGTTCACCACCGCCAGTCCGTCCGGCGAATACCAGTACGACCTGGCGTACAGCGCCGACCCGTGCTCCATGAACGAACTCGGCATGAACTTCGAGTACAGCCAATACGCGCAGGGCTGGACCCAGCCCAAGCCGTCGCCGAGCACGTACAAGACCACGACCTCCGCCCCGACGCACGAGGCGGTGCGTACCTCCGCGGCCACCACTCCCCCAACGCCGTCGCGCACCGGCACCGCCGCATCGAGTCCGAGTCCGAGTCCGAGCGCCGACGCGAAGAACTCACGGTCGGCGTCGGCGATGTCGATGCCGAGTGATCCGGCCGCACCCAGCGACAGCGCGGCGACTCTGACCGGAACGCAGGACACCGCGGCGTCGCAACCGCAACGGCACGGTGTTCCCGTGCTCGACGTCGCCGTGCCTGCCGCGCTCCTGTTTCTGGGCGGCGGACTGTACGCCAGAAGGCGCTTCCGCCGCCGTTAATGTCGATATCGCCAGCCGCGTCAGTTCCCGATGGGGTGAGTGGTCCAGTCTGCCGGGTCGAGGCCGAGTGAGGTGATCCGCGAGAGGTAGGCCGTGGGGTCGCCGGGTGCGGATTGCTTCAAGCTGGCCATTTCGATGTTGATTCCGAGTCCGTTCGATGCCTTAGCCGCGTCTTTGAACGTGTGTGTGGAGACGTAATAGTTCAACTCCACTCCAAGGTTCGTCGGATAGGGTTTCCCCGGCTTGACGTCGATCGTGATGTCGATCGGCCCCTCGGTGTAGGCCAGTTGCAGGGTCCACGCGTCGTTGCCCTGAGTAGAGAAGGTGACGCGGGAGGGTTTGGCGTCGGCGTCATCGATCCGGATCGGCAGGGCGATCTCTCGCGGGGCGAAGCGGACCGAGCGGGCGATCGCCAGTTCGGTCGCGACGGGGACGTGGCCGTAGTCGGGGGCGGCGTTGCCGCCCGGGAGGGCGGCGGCGGTGAGTTCGGCCCACTGGCCGGCGGGGGACTTGAAATACAGTGCGCCGTCGCTCGTGTAATAGGCGGCCTGGCCGTTGACGGTGCCGGCGCTTTTGAGCTTGCGGATGATCGGGTCGGGTGTCGTATTCCAGGTCAGGTCCTCGGTGACCGGGATCGTGCCGTCGCTCCAGGTGTGGTCGACGTAGCCGCTGCCGCGGAGGCTACCGCTCGAATACTGGATCGAGCGTGTCGGGCCGGGCAGCCAGGTGAAGTCGGCCTGAATGGTGAGCGGATCGCCGGCCTCGGACGTGGTGGTGTCCGGGGTACGGCCGGTGGGGTGCGACGCAGTGAGGACGAACGCGCCTGCTGCGAGGAGGCAGACGAGGCCGGCCGCGGAGCCGGTGATCTGCCGTGTCCGGCGCCGCTGTCTCTTGATGCGCCGGCCTGCCTCGAGCAGGTTGTGCGGGTCAATGTCGGTTGCGGGCTCGGGCGCGTCGAAGACGTGCGCGAAACGCTCGGCCAGGTTGTCGCTGTCCAGGGACATCTGCTTGGTTCTCCTTTCCATTCCCGGGTTTCAGGCGGTGGGGCGGACCTCGAGGACCCGGCGGAGCGCGTCGAGCCCGCGTGAGGTCTGGCTCTTGACGGTGCCGGGGGTGCAGCCGAGCAGGTGCGCGGTGTCGGTGATCGAGAGGTCGCAGTAGTAGCGCAGGACGAGGGCGGCACGCTGCCGGGGTGGCAGTTCGGCGAGAGCGGCCAGCAGATCGAGCGAGTCCTCGGACGCGTCCTGCGGGGCCGCGGCGTATCCGGGCGCGGTTTCGGAGCGGGCGCCGAGGTGGCTGCGGGCTTGAGCATTGGTGAGCACGGGGAACTCCTCGCCGCCCGCACGGCCGTGCGTCAGCGTGATCCGTTTCCACCAGGGCGAACGCTGCTCATTGAGGAAGGTGTTGACCAGGATCGTGCGAACGTAGGCGTCGAGGTGCTCGACCTTCAGCGCACGTTCCCAGTGCACGTAGAGCCGCAGAAACGCGGCCTGGGTCAGATCGTCGGCCCGGTGCCAGTCCTGGCACAGCAGGTACGCGGTACGGCGCAGCCACGCCGTGCGGGCGGCGACGTACTCGGTGAACTCCGCATCATGCTGTGCCCCGGCCATGCGAGCCCCCCTTCTTGATCCAGTCGCGAGCGTAAGTGGGCGGACATGAGCTCAACAAGATGGAGGTGCAGAAAGGTTGCACGACTCCCCGGGCGGCCTTGTTCTGGACCGGATCGACCGGCTGGCAGGTAGCTCGCGGTGTTCAGCCGGCGGCTGGCTCGAGCGAGCGCCGATCCGCCGACTTAGTTAACCTAACTTCCAGCTTTGGACACCCGGCGGACATTCTGCTCCGCGACGATCTCCCGGTACTGCTGCCTCAAGAAGGATGGGTCGAGAACTGATGCGAGCGGGGCCGCTGCGCGCGGTGGTAGGTCGGGACAATGCCCGGGGCATGTCACTGAGCGTCCTGGCGGCCCGGCTGCGGGGTGCGGAGGCCGGGAGCACGGTCGGGTGGCCGGGCGGGCAGTCGTTCACGGGGGACGTCGAGGTGCCTGCCGGCGTGGCTCTCGCCGTGGAGGGCGAGGAGCCGGGCCGCGTCATCGGCTCGGTGACGCTGGGCGCCGGCGCGAGCGTCACCGGGGTGCGGATTCAGGGCACTGATTCGGCGCAGACGGTCGTGCGACTGGGGATCGGGGCGCGGCTGACGGACGCGACGGTGACGGGTGGGCGCATCGGCTGCCTTGCCACGGGACCGGCCGTCATCGAGTCCTGCACGTTCGAAGGGTCGGCGACCGCCGCCGTGCACGGGGCGGGACGGGCCGCCCTGGCGATCCGGGACAGCCGCGTCGTGAGGGTCTCGGGTGCGGGGATCGTGCTGACTGACGACGGCTTCGCAGACCTCCGAGACATCGAGATCGCGGATGCGGGAGCGAGCGGGCTCGTGCTGCGAGATCGGGCCAGGCTCGTGGCCCGCGGCCTGACGGTGTCCGGGAGCGGGGGCAACGGGATGCTGTGCGGCGACCGCGCGCGGGCCGACGTGGCCGACGGCCGGTTCGGACGGACCTCGTTCAGTGCGGTGCACCTGGGCGGCGCGTCGTTCGCCAGGCTGTCCGGAATACGCATCGAGGGCGGCGACGAGCACGGGGTGCGCACGACGGACGAGGCCGAGGTCGATGCGTACGGCTGCGTGATCGAGGGCGCGAAACTGACGGGCGTCACCGCGGACGGGAGGTCGCGGGTCCGGTTCGCGGACTGCGCGGTGCTCGGGGTCGGTTCGGCGGGCTTCCTGCTCCAGACTCCGGGCAAGGCGTCACTCGACCGCTGCCGGGTCGAGAAGGCCGGCGCCGGCGCCGTCGTGGTGTGGACGGGGGCCGCCCCCGATATCAGCTCGCTGACGATCGCCGGAGCCGGGAAGAACGGGCTGTACATCGCGGACGGAGCGCACGGGACGTACACGGACTGCGAGATATCGGACACGGCCTACCCCGCGGTGAGTATCGGTGCGGGCGCCGATCCGGTCCTGCGGCGGCTGACCGTCCATGACTGCGCCGAGGACTACGCGGCGCACGACGACGCGCGCGGGGTGTTCGAGGACTGCCGCACGGAGAACGTGGCGGTCAGCAGCCTGCCTCGGGGTATCCGGACGCCCGCCGCGGTGAGTGGTGGAACTCCAGCCGCCGAGGCCGGAGCGGATGCGCGGACGGAGCCGGCGGCCGATCTCGACGAGGTGCTGGCCGAGCTGAACGGGCTGACCGGGCTCGCCTCCGTCAAGCAGGACATCGCGACCCTCGTCGACGTGATGCGGCTGGTCAGACGGCGGCAGGACGCGGGCCTGCCCGCCCCGCCGCTGAGCAGGCACCTCGTCTTCGCGGGCAATCCGGGCACCGGGAAGACCACCGTGGCCCGGCTCTACGGGCGGATCCTCGCCGCGCTCGGGCTGCTGGAGTCGGGCCACCTGGTCGAGGCCGACCGGTCGAGCCTGGTCGGCGAGTACGTCGGGCACACCGGGCCGAAGACGCAGGCGGTGTTCAAGCGGGCGCTCGGCGGGGTGCTGTTCATCGACGAGGCGTACTCGCTCACGCCGGCCTCGCCGGGCAACGACTTCGGCCAGGAGGCGATCGCCACGCTGGTCAAGCTGATGGAGGACCACCGGGACCGCGCGGTGGTGATCGTGGCCGGCTATCCGGGAGAGATGGGGCGCTTCGTCGCGGCGAACCCCGGACTCGCCTCCCGCTTCACCAGGACTCTGATGTTCGAGGACTACAGCGTCGGGGAGCTCGTGGCCATCGCCACCCACCAGGCCGCGTCGCACGCCTACGAACTCGACGAGGACACGGTCGCGCAGCTCGCGGCCCTGTTCGGCTCGCTGCCCCGGGAGCGCGGCTTCGGCAACGGCCGTACCGCGCGGCAGGTGTTCCAGCGGATGACGGAGAACCACGCGCGGCGGCTCGCCGCGCTGGCGGATCCGACCGAGTCCGACCTCGTCCGGCTGCGGCCCGAGGACCTGCCCGCGCCGGAAGCCTGCTAGTGGCCGACGAGATCGCGGACCCGGGTATCGCAGGGTTCTGGCACAACCTGCACGCCGAGCACCGCGGGCCGCTGATGCGCTACGTGCGCAGGCTGGTGCCGGACGATCCGCACCGAGCGGAGGACATCGTGCAGGAGACCCTGCTGCGCGCGTGGCTCGCGGCGCCGACGCTGGTCGACCAGGGCGCCGCGGGCTCGCCGCGGGCGTGGCTGTTCACAGTCGCCCGCAACCTGGTCGTGGACACGCGGCGGCGCGCGGCGGCCCGGCCGCGCGAGGTCGAGGAGGAGCTCGCCCCGCACCACGTCGATCCGTCCGCGCCGGTGGACGAGCAGGTGCTCGACGCCGTCGTGCTCGCGCGGGCGCTGCGCCTACTGACCGACGCGCACCGGGAGATCCTCGTCCGCTTCTACTGCCTGGACCATTCGGGACCGCGGATCGCCGCCGACCTCGGCATCCCGCCAGGCACTGTCAAGTCCCGCACACACCATGCGACGCGCGCGCTGCGCGGAGCGCTGCTGAGAACAGGAATCGACGAATGCTGACCGAGCTCCACCCGGCCGTGGCGCCGCCGCCCGATCTCGTCACGGCAAGCGGCTTCCTTTCCCCGCAGATCACGCGGTACTGGCCGCTGGCCGTGCTCGGCCTGGCGCTATTGGTCTTCGCGGCCCCGCTCGTGCGGTCCGTGGGCTCGCTCTACGACTGGGCGCGACGGGCCGATCGCGCGGCGAGCGCGGCGGCCGCTGCACGCCGGCCGAAGGCCCCGCGCGCGCTCCGGGCCGGTCGACCGGGGCTCGGCACGACGGAAGCGACGACGCTCGCCGCCGTCGCGCTGGCCTCGCTGGCGGAAGGCGAGGACAGCCCGGCGCCGTACGCGGTGCTGGCCGGCGCGAGTCAGGTCGAGGTGCTGCTGCCCGGGGCGGACGCCGGAAAGCCGCGCGCTCCGTGGACGGCGACGGCGGCGAACCGGTGGGTCGCGCCGACCGACGAGCTGACGGCGGACCCGGCCGACGCGGCGCTGCTGGTGCTCGGGATGCAGGGCGAGGGATGGCTTGTCGTCGACCTCGACTACTGCCCGGGGACGATAGCGGTCTCGGGGGCAGGTGCCGCCGACTGGATCGGGACGCTCGGGGATACGCACGGGATTCAGGTCACCCAGCAGAAGCCTGATTCGGGCTGCTGGACAGTGCGGATCGGACGGAACGGGCTCGGCGCCGTGGAGGAGTTGGGCCTGCCGTTCGACGGAAGGCCGCTGCGGGACGTAAACACGGCGGTGGCGGTAGTAGCACCGACGGAACCGATATCGACCCCGCCCGCAGCGCCCGAAGAAGGACTCCACGAGCTGGCGCTCTCCGTCAGCAGCCGCGACGCCGACCACGACACAGACAGCTGAGGTAAGACCCTTGTCAGCAGCACAGCTCAGAGTCACGGTACGCGGCTCGGGTACCGGTGCCGGATCCGAGCCGACCGAGCTCGTCCTCGGCGTGCACGGAGGCAGCCGGATCGGCCGCGTCGCCGAAACCCTCGCCGAGAGCACATCCGGCTTCTCGAGCCTCGAAGCGCCCCTGCTCAGCGTCGAGGGGCGGCTGCTCCCGGCCGAGCTCCCGTTGCGCGGGGCCGGGATCGTCGACGGCACGGCCCTCGTCCTCGGCGGCACGGAGCCGTGGAACGACGTGCCGGTGCGCAGGGTCGTCGGCGCGCGCCGGTCGGTGGCGGAACTGCGCGTCGTGGGCGGCCCGGACGCGGGAGGCGCCTGGCTGCTCGGTCCCGGCACCTACACCGTCGGCCCGGACGCCGGGCACGTCATCCAGGTGACGGAGGCGGAGGAGCCGTTCACCCTCACCATCACGCCGGACGGACGAGGCTGGATCGCCGCGTCGTCCGGGCGATCCCGCAGGTCCGGCACCCCGCCCGTCGTCCCGATCGCGGTGCTCGCCCCCGAGGGCGACGTGCGGCGCGATGCGGCCGGGGCCGAGCCGGAGATTCCCTGGCCGGTCGGCGCCGATCTGCCCATCGGCAGGCAACTGCTGCGGCTGACCGAGGCCGCGCAGGCAGACGCCGCGGTGTCCGCCTCGGGCGACGGCTTCGCGGTCGACTTCAACCGCCCGCCGCGGCTGGTGCCGCCGCTCGCGCTGACCAGGCTGCGGATGCCGGTGCTGCCGGTCCGGCCGGGGCGACGGCCGTTCCCGATGGTGATGATGGTCGCGCCGGTGCTGATGGGCGTCGGCATGGCGTACTTCTTCAAGAACACGTTCTATCTGGTGTTCACGGCCTTCAGCCCGGTGTTCGCCGTCGCGAACTGGTGGAGCGACCGGCGCACCGGACGCCGCACGTACCGCCGCGACATGAAGGAGTACCGGGCCAAGCGGGAGAGGATCACCGCGCAGGCGCTCGACGCCGTGCGCGACGAGCACGAGATCCGCCGCACGATGAGCCCGGACCCGGCGGCTGTGGCCGCCGCCGCGCTCGGTCCCGGCGGACGGCTGTGGGAGCGCAGGCGCGCCCACCCCGACTACCTCGCGCTGCGCGTCGGGACCGTGGAGCAGCCCTCGATCGTCGAGGTGGAGGATATCGCGCGCGAGGACGGGCAGCGCTCGGTGCGCTGGCCGGTGCCGAACTCCCCGCTCGGCCTCGATCTGCCGCGCCTCGGCGTCGTCGGGCTGTGCGGGGACGAGGACGCCGCGCAGGGCCTGGCGCGCTGGCTGGTCGCCCAGTGCTCCGTGCTGCACAGTCCGCGCGATCTGCGCCTGATGCTGCTCACCGACTCCGCCGCGGCCGTGCGGTGGGACTGGCTGCGCTGGCTGCCGCATGCCCGGCCGTCCGCGCCGGGCGGCCCGGCGGTGTGCGTGGGGAACGACCCGGAGACCGTCGCCAACCGCGTCTCCGAACTCGTCTCGCTGATCAAGGCCCGTTCTCGGGCGAAGGGGTCCGCCCTGAGCGCGGCCGTCGCCACCAACGCGGACATCATCGTGATCGCCGACGGCGCGCGGCGGCTGCGCGAGGTTCCCGGCATGGTCCAGGTGCTCACCGAGGGGCCCGCCGCGCGCGTCTTCGTGGTCTGCGTCGATCGCGCCGAGCGGCTGCTGCCCGAGGAGTGCGCCGCGGTGGTCGAGTGCGCCGCGGACCGGCTCGCCGTGCGGCAGAAGGACACGCCCGAGGTCGCGGACGTCTGCCCGGATCTCGTCGAGCCGGACTGGTGCGAGGCCGTGGCCCGGGCGATCGCCCCGATCCGCGACGTCACCGTGGAGGACGACTCGGGCCTGCCCGACTCGGTCCCGCTGCTCGGCCTGCTCGGCTGCGAGCCGCCGGACGCGGCCGCCCTCGCGGCCCGCTGGAAGGCGGAGCCGGCCTCCACCCGGGCGCTGCTCGGCGCTGGATACGACGGTCCGGCCGCCTTCGACCTGGTCAGGGACGGACCGCACGCGCTGATCGGCGGCACGACCGGCTCGGGCAAGTCAGAACTGCTGCAATCGCTGGTCGCCTCGCTGGCCGTGGCCAACCGCCCGGACGAGCTCGTGTTCGTGCTCGTCGACTACAAGGGCGGCAGCGCGTTCCGGGACTGCGTGCGGCTGCCGCACACCCTCGGCATGGTCACCGACCTCGACGAGCACCTCGTCACCCGCGCCCTGGACTCGCTGCGCGCGGAGCTGCGCCGCCGCGAGCGGGTGCTGGCCGACGCCAGCGCCAAGGACCTGCCGCAGTACCGGTCCATGCGCGCCCGCGACCCGGAGCTGCCGCCGCTGCCCCGCCTGCTGCTGGTGATCGACGAGTTCGCCACGCTGGTCCGCGAGGTGCCCGAGTTCGTGCCCGGTCTCGTCGGAATCGCGCAGCGCGGCCGCTCGCTCGGCCTGCACCTCGTGCTCGCCACGCAGCGGCCCGCGGGCGCCGTCAACCACGACATCAAGGCGAACACGAACCTGCGCATCGCCCTCCGCGTGACGGACGCGACCGAGAGCCACGACGTGATCGACGCGACCGACGCGGTCACCATTTCGGCCGGCACCCCGGGGCGCGCGCTGGCCAGGATCGCGCACGGCACGGTCGTCGCGTTCCAGACCGGCTACGCGGGCGCCGTGCGCGGCCGCGCCGAAGCCGAAGCGGACCAGGACGCGAACGACGACGCGGTCTGGGCGCTGCCGCTGCCCTGGACGAGCCTGGGACGACGCCTCGACGCGCCGCTGGTCGAGACGGCCCGCGCCGTCGTGCCCGAGGACGAGGAGACGGACCTGTCGGCCCTCGTCGACGCGATCAGGGACGCCACGGAATCGCTCGGCATCGAGGCCCAGCCGAGCCCCTGGCTGCCGCCGCTCCCGGCCGTGCTGACCCTCGACGATCTCGCCTCCTTCCCCACGGCACCGGCGCGGACCGACCCGACCGGCGCGGTGCTGCCGCCGGTCGCCTTCGCGGTCGAAGACCTGCCCGCGCAGCAGCTCCAGCGCGCGATCACGCTGGACTTCAGCACCTTCCACCACCTATACATCCTCGGTGCGCCGCGCTCGGGCCGCTCCCAGGTGCTGCGGACGCTCGCCGGAGCCATCGCGCGCAAGCACAGCTGCGCGGACGTGCACCTCTACGCGATCGACGCGGCCGGCGGCGCCCTGAACGCGCTGGAGGAACTGCCGCACACCGGGGCCGTCGCGCGACGCGGCGACCTGGACCGGATCGACCGCCTCGTCACCCGGATCGGGGCCGAGCTGACCCGCCGTCAGGAACTGCTGTCCGACCAGGGCGCGGCGACACTCACCGAGCTGCGCACGATGCTGGCGCCGGCCGACCGCCCGGCGCACCTGATGTTCTTCATCGACGGCTGGGAGTCGCTGTTCACGACGACGAACGACCACGACAACGGCCGGTTGACCGAGGATCTCGTGCGTATCGTGCGGGAGGGCGCGGCCAGCGGCATCCACGTCGTGGCGACCTCGGAGCGCGCGCTGCTCTCCGGCCGCATCGCGACCCTCAACGACAACAAGCTGATGCTCCGGATGGCCGACCGCAGCGACTACACGATGATCGGCATCGACTTCGGCAACCTGCCGACGGTGCTCTTCCCCGGGCGCGGCTGGCGCAGCGAGGGTCCGTCCGAAACCCAGATCGCGCTGCTCGGGCCCGGCCTGTCAGGCCAGGAGCAGGCGAGCGCGCTCAAGGCGATCGGCGAGCATGCCGCCAAGCGGGACGCCGCGGTGCCGGACAGCCGTCGCCCGTTCAAGGTCGGGACGGTGCCGGGCGCGGTCACCTTCGCCGACGCGTACGCGCAGGTCCCGACGGCGGCGCGGCGTCCGCTGTGGGCGCTGATCGGCGTCGGAGGCGACGAGTCGCAGCCGATCGGCGCGGACTTCGCGACGCGGACCACGTTCACCGTGGCCGGGCCCGGCGGCTCCGGCCGCTCGACCGCGCTGCTCTCGATCGCGGTCTCGCTGCTGGCCCACGGGACGGCGGTGCTGGCGGTCACGCCGCGCACCTCGCCGCTGGCGGGCCTGGCCCGGCACGAACGCGCGGCGGTCATCGCCTCGGCCAACCCGGCGCCCGGCGACCTGGAGGACGCGCTACGGCGGCTCGGCGGACCCGCGGTCGTCCTCGTGGACGACGTGGACATGATCCCGCTCTCGTGCGCGGCCGACGCGTTCCTGACCACGATCGTGCGCACCGGCAAGGAGACCGGCCGCGGCATCGCGGTGGCCGGGTCCGCGGACCATCTGAACCAGGTCAGCATGGGCTGGCTCGGCGAGGTGCGGCGCGGGCGGCGCGGCCTGCTGCTCGCCCCGCAGGGCATCATGGAGGGGGACCTGGCGGGCGTGCGGCTGCCGGTCTCGCTCACCCGCCGGCCGATCAAGCCGGGCGTCGCGCTGACCGCGGATCCGTCGGGCTCCGGCTCTCCGGTCGCGATCGCCGTGCCGCTGACCGTGATGCGCGCCGGGTAGCCCGCTCTCGGAAAAGGGCGCGGCCCCGGCGGATGGATTCCGCCGGGGCCGCGCTGTGCACCGATCAGGAGCCGGACTTGATCGAGGAGGCCATCTGCGTGTCCATCTGGTGCAGCTGACCGGCGATCTGGGTGAACTGCTGCGCGAAGGACGTGATGCCCTGCACCGCGTTGTTCAGGTCGGTGTTGAACTTGGTGTAGGCCTGCTCCAGCGTCGGGCTGGTCGCCTGCAGGTAGAGGCCGCCGGAGCTCTGCAGCAGGCCGTTGACCGCGCTCGCCAGGGTGTTGAGCTCGGGCACGATGGTCGAGGTCACCGCCGTGTTCAGCTGGCCGGAGACGGACTGCACCTGGTTGTAGTCGATAGCGATGTCGGGCATCTTCGGGCGCTCCTTATGCGTGGTCTGTCAGGTCTGCGGGGTCCGCGTGGTCCTGGGAAACGTGGTTCGAGGTCAGTCCAGATACGGCGAGTGGCCGCCGGTCCCGCGCGGGTTCTGCGTGGCGGGCGAGTTGTCCGGGTTCTTCGCCGGGGTGGTGTCCACCCACGTGCCGTTCCACCCGGTGCGGCTGTAGTCCGTGGTCGTGCCGTCGGAGTTGACGTCGGTCATCGTGGCGTTGCCGTTCGGGTTCTCGGTGACCGTGATGGTGTCCGACGAACCGTCGCTGTTGTGCACCACGCTGGTCGTGTCCTGGATCGGGTTGCCGCTCGGGTCCGTGCCCTGGCTCGGGCCGAAGGTGGTGGTCTCCGAGTAGGTCAGCCCGTCCGGGCCGGTCACCGTGGTCGTCTCCGAGGCGATCGAGCCGTCCGGGTTCTGCGTCACGGTCGTCGTGCCGGGGCCGTAGCTGCCCGAGGCCGGCGTCGTCGAGGTGGCGCCGGGCGGGGTCGGCGGCCCGGGCATCGGCACCGTCTCGGCGATCCAGCCGCCGTGCCCGTCCGGGACGTACTGGGTGTACGTGGTCGTCGACTCGCCGTTCTTCTTCAGGTCGGCGAGGTTCTGGTTGTACTGCTGCAGCGCCGCCTCGTACGCGGCCCACTCGGCGGGGTAGTTCTTCGCCGCGCTCATCACCTCGCCGGCCGTGACCTGGGAGGCCGCCTGCGCGTCGACGTCGAACCAGGCGTGGGCCAGTTGGGCGAACGCCGTGGAGAGCTGGTCCATCCGGGACTTCGCCTCGCCGAAGGGCGCGGCCCACTGCGAGAAGAGGTTGTCCACCGAGGCGCCGAGCCCGGCGTCGCCGAACACCGAGTCGTCCACGGTCCCGCTCTGCGTCGGGATCCCGGAGTCCCAGATCGACGTGTTCGCGAACTGCGTTTCGAGGTTCTTGAGCTGGGTCGAGCACTCATACAGCAGCGAGTAGCTGATCACCAGGTCCGCCATCGCGGGCCGCCCTTCCTTCTCGGTCGTCGTGGGGTGAAACGCAGCCGGGTGCGCGCAGGGTTCAGATGAACCTCCGAAACACGCCGCTGCGTTTCACCCGACGTGAGCTCAAGACCGACCGACTGGTCCCCGCTCGGACTCGGCGGCGATCCGACCCCCGGCGACTACGACAGCGTGATCGCCGTCGCGTCGTACATGAACGCGATCAACGCCTCCGCGGGGGTGATCAAACAGGGCCTGGACGCGATCTACGGGCAGGCCAGCCAGACCGAGAACTTCGCCGGGCAGACCGCGACCGCGCTCAGCGGGCTCATCACGAGTGATCTGCACAACTTCCTGGAGAACGTCGCCACGTCGTTCTCCGAGGCGTCCACCGCCGTGAACACGTACGCCTCGATCCTGCAGGAGCAGCAGTCGGTCGCGGACAACGCGCTCAGCCAGGCGCAGGGCCTGAACAAGACCACCGACGCCGCGCAGATCGCCGCGCTGGCGAACACGGCGACCGGCGCCGGGTCCACGCTGAGCGGCGCGGCGTCCATCGCGGGCACGGCCGTGGACAACGCCGCGTCGCTGGTGGTGTGGCCGGACAGCTTCTGGGACCGGTTCTGGGAGGCGCTCGGCTGGCTCGCGATCTTCCTGATGATCCCCGCGGTGCTGTTCGGCGGCGTGTTCGCGCTGATCGAGTTCGGCCTGAACTTCGTGCTCTTCATCAAGGCCGCGGTCGACTTCTTCCACGGGGACATCTCGGTCGGCCAGTTCCTGCTCTCCTTCCTCGGCATCCTCGCCCCGACCACCGAGCCGCTGGACGTCATCGGCATCCTCAGGGGCCTGCTCAACGGTCTCAAGGGGATAGGCAAGGCGACCATCACCTTCCTCGGCGACGGCATCAAATCCTTCGGCAACCTGGTCGAACTGTTCGGCGGCGTGAAGCTGTTCATGTACGCCGTCCCCTCGCTCGCGCTGGACGCGGCCAAGGTCGGCGGGCTGTTCATCGCCGACGGCATCAAGGCGATCCCGGCATTCGTCGTCGCGGGTGGCAGGCTCGTCCTGGACGGGATCACGTCGATCCCGAGGGTCATCGCGACGGAGCTCGGCGGCGCGAAGTGGCTGCGGCTGTTCCTGCCGGTGACCGCGCACGAGATCGACGCCGTGGGGCTCGGCGGCGCGCTGCGGCTCGGCATCCTGGAGCGCGGCCTCGGCTTCAGCGCCGATCCGCTGCTCAACTTCCGGGTCGCGCTGCAGGGCCTGAAGACCAGCGCGCCCGGCCTCATCAAGCTCAGCTCGATCGGCAGCGACATGCACCTGACCGGCGCCTTCGGCGGGAACGACCTGCACGGCATCGGCAGCGTGTCGGACATCGGCGCGCTCGGCGTGTCCTCGAAGGTGCCCGGGCTGACGAACGTGGCCACCGGGGACTTCATGCACGTCGACTCCGGCTCGGTGCTCAACCTCGGGACCCTGCACGGCAGCACCGCGCACGGCTTCACGCCGCACATCTCGATCAACCCGGCGGAGCTGTCCGCGCCGTCCCGCAGCGCGGTGACCCAGCTCAACGACGCCGTGCTGCTGAAGAACCCGACCGAGCTGACGAACCTGTTCAACCACGAAGCGATCGTCATCAACACCGGCAACATGACGATCGTGAAGTTCACCGAGGGCATCCGTCCGGCGACGGTACCCTCGGCCACGGCGAACCTGCCGGAGCTGACGAACATCGGTTCCGGGCTCAGGAACGTGACGCCGACGACGGGGCTCGACTCGTCCATCGGCGACCTGCTGCACTCGGCGCCGCAGCAGCTGCCCGCCCGCGTGACGCCGGTGACCGCCAAGCTCGCGCCCGCGGTCACCACCTCGCTCGCGCACGACCCGCAGAAGGCCCTCGACCTGCTCGACCACAGCACCGGGATCTCCGGCGCACCGAGCAAGGACCTGGCCGGAAACCCTGGTCTCGGCAAGGGGAAGGCCCTCGACGCCGGCACCTTCAACCCGGCCGACGCGGGCACGCGGGGTCTGCTCGACGGCCATGCCACGCCGATCCCGCTGCGGCCGGAGCAGCAGGGCCCGGCCATCGTGCAGGACGCCTGGCTGTCCTATCAGGCCGCGCATATCGATGTCGCCAACGCCGCCGATCGCGTCCAGTTCTACGCGAGCAAGGTCGGCGAGTCCTCGAAGGGCATGACACCGGCCGAGCTCCAGGCGCACGCCGATCTCGCCGACGCCGTGGGCAGGCTCGACCGGGCGGCGGCGAACATGCACTCGCTCGGGGCGGACCCGCTCGAATGGCAGAAGTGGCAAGCGGGCCAGGACCAGGCGTGGCTGAAGGACAATCCCGGCCTGCTCGGCGGCATGCGCGGGAGCACCGTCGTCGAGTACACGCTGCGGGACGCGCACAACAACATCATCGGCACCGCGCAGCTCGATCACGCGACCCATGTCGGAGACCTGATTCACCCCGACGGATCGTCCATGCCGGTCGAGTTCCAGACGCTGGGCAGCGGCGGCGTGCGCATCTTCAGCCCGATGTCGCCGCACGACTGGCAGCACTTCAACGCCAACGGCGTGCTGCACAGTCAGAACGTCTCGCTGCTCGACCACTCCGGTGAGTACGCGGGCGAGATGGAGATCAGCGCGGACGGTACCCGCGCCACGACCAGCATCGGCGGAGCGCGCCAGACGTGGTTCCACCAGGCCCACCCGGGCGGCGATTTCACGCTGACGCACGTGGTCACGGGCAGCCGGGATCTCTACAACAGCGATTTCGTACACATCGAGACTCAACTCGACCTCACGCGTCCGGACGGCACGGCACTCGGCACGATCGTCACCGACCTGCGCACGGCCATCCCGGCGCACGCCGTCAACGGACATGCCGGAACACCCGTTCCGCTGCCCGGCGGCGGGTGGCGCATCGACGGTCCGGCGGCCGGTGCCTGGACGCGCTTCGACGCGTCCGGTCGCCTCACCCACGAAGGCTTCCCGGTCCGGGTTCCGGGCGGACGCGCCATCGGCGACTACACCCTCGATCACGCGGCCTACACGCACTCGATCACCCGGCCGGACGGCACGATCGAGCACTTCACGCCCGCGATCGGCCCGACCGGCGCGCTCCGCTTCACCGACACGACGAATCCGGATCACTGGCTGGAGATGGACGGCCTGGGCCGCGTCACGGCCGAGGGCCACGTGGACGCGGGGCCCGGTCCGGCGCGCGTGGTGACCGTCGACTACTCCGCGGGCACCGGAACCATCACCGAGGCCGGCGTCACCCGGAACGTGACCGCGGCCGCGGACGGCGGCGGGATCACCTTCACCGACGTGACCACCGGCGTCGTCGACATCTACGATCGCTCGTTCCGTCTTATGGAGACGACCACGCCGCTGCACGACGCGGCCGGGAACGCGCTCGGCCCCAGCATCCACGCGGACTACCGCAACGGCGCGCAGACCTACGGGCTCATCGGCACCGGCCCCGGCGCTCCCGTGTACGCGATCACGCGGCATGCGGGCGGCTGGGAGCAGGCGGACCCGCTGACCGGCGAAATCGCGCGCTACGACCTGAACGGAATCCACGTCTCGCAGGTGCACGCGCTGCACGATCCGACCGGCGTGAACATCGGCCACGTCGACTTCGACTTCGGCACGATGGACGGGACGCTGCGCGATCCGCTCGGCGTGGTGACGAACGTGCACGTCGCCAACGCCGGCGGCACGCTGACCGTCACGGACGCGGCGGACGCGCGCATCTGGCAGCAGTTCGACAACGTGCACAACCTCGCGGCCGAGAGCCGCCCGATCGACGGCCCTCACACGCCGCCGAACAGCTCGGTCACGATCTACCACGCGGCTCAGGGCGCCCATCAGGCGAACACCGCGGTCACCGTCGAGAACGGCGTCGATCACGCGTGGGACCGGTTCGTGCCCGGTGCGGGCGGCACATATCGGCTCGAGAACCCGGGCGACGCAGTGCGCTTCTACGACGCGAACAACCACCTGGTGCAGGAGCACGTGCCGCTGCGCAACTCCGGCACGACCACCGCGCTCGTCATCCACGCCGACTATCACGCTGTGCCGCCGACCTACGCCGTGCACGACGCGGGCGGCGCGATCCCGCACCTGACGGCCGTCCCGCACGGCGACGGCTTCCGGATCACCAGCACGCGGCCGACCGCGGCAGGCGCCTACAAGAACTTCGACCGCTTCGGCGCGGTGACCGGGGAGCGCATCCCGGTGCTGGACCGCAAGGCTGCCTGGAACGGGACGTACTACGAGGTCGACTACACGATCAGGCCGGGCGCGCACCCCAACGCGACGTGGACGCACGTGGACGGCGCCGGCAACCCGATCACGACCCCCGTGCGCGGCCGGCCGGGCGAGACCCGGCCCGAGTTCAACGGCGCGGGCGAGGCGAGGCTGACCGGCTCCGGCGACCTGCACCTGATGGGCAGCGGTAGCCCGGTCTACATCCGGGAGAACCTCGGCGGCGGCGCCAGCTTCGAGCTCTTCCGGGACGCGAGCGGCAAGCGGTACTGGCACCAGTTCAACGACGACGGACGCGGCTTCCACAGCGGCTGGACCGACTCCGGCGTCCGCAGGTTCTCCCCCGAAGCCGACGCCGTGATCTACCGGGACGTCAGCAACGTCGGCGGCATGGTCCGCGACTTCCGCAAGGCCGTCGACGGCGGCGTGATCCGCGCCGTCAAGCAGCCGGACGGCAGCTGGCGCTGGTCCCGCTTCAACGGAGCGGGCAACGAGACGATGTCCGGCGACCGCGCGTACACCCTCAGCGGCGAGGGCTGGAAGGACACGATCGACGTCGGCGGCGTGCGGACGGTCGCGCAGCAGCAATACGGCAAGATCAACTGGTCGACGGTCGCGATGCACTACCGCGAATACGGGGTCGAGAACATCGGCGGCGCCTTCCAGCCCGCCCGGACGTACAAGGAGATCTCCCCGCAGGCCAAGGACACCGGCGGCCTGAGCTCGACCGGCGCCAACCACAGCCTCGAATGGGTCCGGCTCTCCGAGCAGCGTCCGCCGCACTGGCTGTGGAAGACCACGGACAACCTGCCCTGGTACGACAAGCCCTTCGGCTTCGTCTTCGGCCGCAAGCTCGGCGCGCTCGACTTCCCGCACGGCGGCTGGCTGCTCGGCGACAGCCGCTTCCAGGCCTTCACGTGGACCGAGACCGTCAACGGCGTCGAGACCCGCGGACTGCGCGTCGTGCTGCCGGACGGCTCCTCAGCCGACTTCAGCCGCGGCGGCGACTTCATCCGCGGCACGACCAAGCTCGACACCGGCAAGACACTGACGATCGAGGGCGACAAGACCCCGGCGGGGCACCCGGGGCCGGGCCGCGCGCTCGGCTGGAAGCTGGTCAACTCCGACAAGACGGTCGCCGACTCGGGCTTCCGGTACTTCAGCGGACACGACTGGATCGACGTGCGCGACCCCTGGGCACCGCCCGGCGGCGCACCGCACAACGCGTACGGCGCGGCACCGCAGCCCATCACCAGGATGAGCGCGGGCGACGGACACGTCATCGAGTACTTCGATCCCAACCACCGCCCGACCTACGACCCGACGACGCCGATGCCGGCCCCGAACCGGGCGTTCCCGCACATCGTCCGCAACAACCTCGGCCAGATCATCGAGCGCGGCGACCGGTTCCACGAGAGCGTCGGCGCCGGCGGCGGGCTGGTGACGGCGACCGGCGACGCGCGCAAGGGCAACTGGGAGTGGCACGACGCCACCGGGAACACCGGCGTGCGGATCTCGTCCCGCAACACCAGGTGGACCGGCTCCTGGGACGACTCGTTCACCGACTTCCACCGCGTCGGCGGACAGTGGAACCCCGTGCGCGAGTACCGGGCGCTCGACAAGGGCACGTCGCTGACCGCGGAGAAGGATCTCGGCTCTGGCAACTGGCGTTCGTCGTTCCGCGACGCGCAGGGCCACGTGCTCAACGACGCCGCCCACCCCCCGGGGATACGGCAGTTCGACCACGGCGACGGCAACTGGGTCGGCCACGCGCCGGTCGGCCTGAAGAACGCGCCGTGGCGCGATGTGCGGATCAACCCCGACGGCAGCATCACGGTCCTGCGCCAGACCTTCGACGGGCGCGTGCGGATCTTCTCGGACGACGCCGGGACCCGCTGGAAGGAATACGACCACGGCGGCGTCTTCCGCGAGCGCAGGCCGTCGCCGGACAACCCGAACATCTTCCGCGAGAGCAACAGCTTCCAGAAGCAGTGGCGCGAGACCACGGACGCCGGTGTCCTGATCCGCTACCGCGCCCTGTCCGGCCACATCTGGGAACGCTCGCCGTTCGGCAGGTGGAGCATCGTCGGGCGCGAAATTGAGTTCAAGGGCGCCATGACCGAATTCCGCGGCTACAACCGGTCGTGGCGCGAGGCGAACCGCCGCGAATACGTGGTCGGCGACGGCGTCGTCGGCAGCTTCAAGCCGTCCGCGCAACTGATCACGCAGAAGGCGCTGCTCGACTTCGGCCAGGACTACCTCTTCGACGTGGCCGCCAACATCATCATCACCGGCGCCGAGAACAACTGGAACTTCTCCCCCGACGACTGGGGCAAGATCTTCGTCGGCGGCCTGATCAGCAGCGGCATCAAGGCGGGCGGCAGCATCCTGCACGAGACCACCGGCCTCAAGGGCGTCAAGGACGGGCTCGCGAACGTCGACGGCGGCAAGGACTTCAACCGCAACCCGTACAACCACGACAAGTTCTGGGACAACGAGTGGGCGGGCCGCGAGAACCCGCCGCGCTGGCGCTCCACCGCCTACGACTTCGGCGTCACCACGGTGGGCGTCGGCATGCTCGGCTCGTTCGTCTCGAACACCGTCACCGGCGCGGTGTTCGGCGTCGGCTCGCAGCACGTGAAGGTATCAGGCCTCGAAGCCCTGAAGGTCGGCGGCCTGTCCGCGCTCGGCACCCTCACCGGCGCCGGCACGGTCAGCGGGCCCCGGACGCTCGTGCACCAGCTCTCCAGCGGCCGCTTCTTCCAGCGCGGCGGCCTGAGCGACCTCACGCTGATCTTCGGTGAGAAGATCTTCGAGAAGTGGGTCATCAACTACGAGCTGATTCCCGCGCTCGGCCTCAAGCCGCACGAGACGCCGAGCGAGGGGACCACCGGGAACGCCTAGCCGGCCAGAAGGGCCGGCCGCCAGGCGTCAGCTGCAGGTGAGCCTGACGGCCGACGCGGCGTGGTGCGCGTAGTCCGCCGCGCCCGAGGACGTGTAGTCGACGCCCGAGTTCACCAGCTTCAAGGTCACATACCCGGTCGTCGTGGTGAACGAGCTCTCGGTCACCCACTTCCCGCGGTCACTGATTTCCGGCACCGAGAAGTCCCCGCTCGGCGTCATGTTCTCGCCGAACGAATAGTCCTGATTCCAGAAGTAGTAGTACGTGGGGTTGCCGCCGACGTGCATGATCGAGCTGTCGTTCGGCACGTAGACGGAGAAGGCGCACGTCGCCGTCGTGAACGTTCCGGTTATGTTCCACTTGTACAGCGCGAACCCGGTCTTGTCGTAGTTGGCGAGCCCGGCCGTTCCCGACATCGGAACCGCGTCGTACACGCCGGTGCACCCCTCGCCCGCGAAGCCGTCGGAGGGACGCAGCCAGCCCGCGTTGCCGTTCGTGTAGTAGCCCTCTGAGTCGCTGTACGTCGCGGTCGAGGACCCGGAGCAGCCGAGCCCGGCCACCGCGTCGTACGTGCGACCGGCGGCCGTGGCGCCGGATCCCGCCGCATGCGCGCCCGCCGCCGCCGTGGCACCAGCAGTCGAGGCGGCGGCCGCCGACGAAGCCGCTGCCACCGGATTCCCCTGCGCGATCTGGTTGGACGAACTGTTGGCGCTGTTCTGAACGCCCGGCGCCGAGCCGGTCGCGCTCGACGACGTCTGGTTCCCGGCCCCCCGTCCCGGTGAAGCCGCAGCCCCGCTGTGCTCACCGGGCAAGGTGACACCCGCTGCCGCCTTACCGGCGACCGTGGTCGACGCGGCCGACGCCGCCGCGCCGTCCACCAGCCCGACCGCGGCCACCACCAGAACCGCCACCCCT
>NZ_JAGSOH010000260.1 GCF_018139625.1 Actinospica acidithermotolerans
GGCGCGGGGGACGGGGACCTCGGCGGGGATCGCAGAGACCTGCGGGGCCGACTCGCCGGCGGCGGGCGCCGCGGGCTCGGCGTCTCGCTGCGGCACGGAGCCCCCCTCGGTCGTCGGCGGGCGCAACCCGGGACGGGCGCACTCGGGACAGGATAGTCCGTCCAGGTGTTCGACCGTCCGAGACAAGGCCGCCGGAGATCCGCTATGGTCTATACCACTACCGGCCTTGGAGAGAAGCTCATGTCGTCGCTGCTGCTGCGCAACGCCCGCCTCGTCCTGCCCGACGGGGTGCTCGCGGGATGGCTTCTCGTCGAGGACGGACGGATCACCGGCGTGGCCGCGACCGCGGGGCAGCCGGAGCCGGTGGTCTCGCCGGAGACGGCGGTGCACGACGTGGCCGGGGGGCACGTCGTGCCCGGCTTCGTGGACATGCACGTCCACGGCGGCGGCGGGGCCGCGTTCTCCGCGGGGGACGCGGAGCAGGCTCTGGTCGCGGCGCGCTTCCACCTCGCGCACGGGACCACCACGATCATGGCCTCGACCGTCAGCGGCACGATGTCAGAGATAGAACACCACATCGGCGAGCTGTCCGGCCTGGTCCAGGACGGGATCCTCGCGGGTATCCACCTCGAGGGCCCCTTCATCTCCAAGGCCCGGTGCGGAGCGCACGATCCGGGCCTGCTGCGCGCTCCGGCCCGCGAGGACGTCTCCCGGCTGCTGCGCGCCGGCGACGGCACGGTCCGCATGGTGACGATCGCGCCCGAGCTCGACGGCGGCCTCGACGCGGTGCGGCTGCTCGCCGAGTCCGAGGTGATCGCGGCGATCGGGCACACCGACGCGACGTACGCGCAGACGCGGGCGGCGATCGAACTCGGGGCGCCGGTCGGCACGCACGTGTTCAACGCGATGCGCCCGGTGCACCACCGCGAACCCGGCCCGGTGACCGCGCTGCTCGAGCAGGAGCAGGTGCTCTGCGAGGTCGTCAACGACGGACTGCACGTGCACCCCTCCGTGGTCAGCCTGATGTTCGCGGCCGCCGGAGCGCACCGCGTCGCGCTGATCACGGACGCGATGGTCGCGGCCGGCATGGGCGACGGGGAGTACCGCCTCGGCGCGCTGACCGTGCAGGTGCGCGACGGCGAGGCGCGGCTGGCGGACGGGGACTCGCTGGCCGGCTCCACGCTCACCATGGACAGCGCGCTGCGCAACGCGGTCCGGCTGGCCGGGGTGCCGCTCGCCGACGCCGCGGTCTCCGCCTCGCTCACCCCCGCGCGGGCGCTCGGGATCGCCGACCGGGTCGGCAGCCTGGAGACTGGGAAGCAGGCCGACCTCGTCGTGCTGGACGAGGACCTGCGGGTGGTCTCGGTCATGCAGCGCGGCGCGTGGGTTGACGGGTCCTCACCCGAATAGTCGACCGAACGCCTCTCTTTCCGGTGAAACTTCTCGACTGGCCGAACGGCAGGCGTCTGCCATGAGGGTGACGGTCGCACCAAAGACACCCGTTTGACGGTTTTAGCGGCATGGCCACCACGAAAGAATCTCGGGTGAACGTGCCAACCATTTTCATCACGACGCCAGACCATCGAAGTACGGCGCACCGGAACCACATGGCGGGCACAACGTCCCATCGCCCCCCAACGCGGTCCCTCGCGTCCCACTGAGGAGCTGTCATGGTTCTGTCGGTCTCCGGAGTCCTCCTGCTCGGCGTCATCGTCTTCATCCTGTTCCGCAAGGACGGGCTGAAGGTCTCGCACCTGATCGTGTGCATGATGTTCGGCTTCTACCTCGCCTCCACCTCGATCGCGTCGTCGATCAGGAACAGCACCGACTCCGTCGCCAGCTTCATCAGCGGGCTGCACTTCTAGATCACTCCCCCACCCCCGAGCGAGGTCGCGATG
>NZ_JAGSOH010000261.1 GCF_018139625.1 Actinospica acidithermotolerans
AACCCCCGCGACCCCGCCACCGCCGTCCGTCAATCGTCAACCGCCACCGAGCGAACCCCGCGATCCTGTCACCGCCGTCCGCCGTCCGCCGTCCGCCGTCCGCCGTCCGCCGTCCGCCGTCCGCCGTCCGCCGTCCGCCGTCCGCCGTCCGTCACCGTAATCCGCCCCGTCATCCGCCGTCCGTCACCTTTATCCGTCAACCATCATCGTCATCCGTCATCCGTCATCGTCCATCCGTTACCGTCACCGTCATCCGTCCAGGCAGAGCGCGCCATGTCCGAGACCCCGAACACCCCCGCCCGGGTCCTGGTCGCCTGGTGCCCGGACTGGCCGGTGCACGCGGTCGGCGCCGGGCCCGACGTGCCCGCCGCGGTGCTGGTCGGACAGGGCGCCCGGGCCGTGGTGCTGGCCTGCTCGGCGGCGGCGCGGGCGGCCGGGGTGCGCCGTGGCCAGCGGGTGCGCGACGCGCAGCGGCTGTGTCCTGACCTGCGCACCTACCCGCGCGACGAGCCGGCCGAGGAGCGGACCTTCGAACCGGTCGTGCAGGCGGTGGAGGACGTGGCGGCCGGGGTCGAGGTCGTGCGCCCCGGCCTGATCGCGCTGGCCGCCGCGGGCCCGGCCCGGTACCACGGCGGCGAAGCGCGGCTCGCGCTGCTGGTCCGCGAGGCCGTCGCCGACGTCGGCGTCCCCGCCGCCGGACCGGGTGCGGACGACGCGGCGGACGAGGCGGACCCGCTCGGCTGCGGCGTCGGCATCGCGGACGGGGCCTTCGCGGCGGGCCTGGCCGCCCGGCGCCCGGTCGACGAGCCGCTGATCGTGCCGCCCGGCGGAGCCGCCGCGTTCCTCGCACCCTATCCGCTGCGGGTGTTCGACCGGCCGGAGCTCGGCGAGATCCTGGAGCGCCTCGGCGTCCGCACCCTCGGCGACCTCGCCGCCCTGCCCGCCGCGGACGTGGCCAACCGCTTCGGCCCCGTCGGCGTGCAGGCGCACCGGCTGGCCCGCGGCCTTGACCCGCGCCCGCCCGCGCCCCGCCGCCCCGGCGAGGATCTCAGTGCCCTGCATCTGTTCGACCCGCCCGCCGAACGTGACGAGCAGGTCCTGTTCGCCGCCAAGGCGCTCGCCGACGAGTGGCGCGACGGTCTCGCCGCTGCGGGCGTGACCTGCGCCTCCGTACGGATCGAGCTGGTCGCGGAGAGCGGCGCCCAGTGCGCCAGGACCTGGCGCAACGGCGACGGGCTCGGCTCGGTCCTGTCCGCGCAGGCGCTGGCCCAGCGCGTCCGCTGGCAGCTCGACGGCTGGCGCACCCGGACGTCCCGCGAGGCGTCCCGCAACGCATACCGGGATGCCGCCTCCGCCGGCACTCCCGGCAGCACCGGCGCGCCCGGCACCTCTGGCATGCCCGGCACCTCCGGCATCTCTGGCATGCCCGGCACTCCCGGCAGCACCGGCGCGCCCGGCACCTCTGGCATGCCCGGCACCTCCGGCACCTCTGGCATGCCCGGCACTCCCGGCAGCACCGGCGCGCCCGGCACCTCTGGCATGCCCGGCACCTCCGGCACCTCTGGCATGCCCGGCACCTCCGGCACCTCTGGCATGCCCGGCACTCCCGGCAGCACCGGCGCGCCCGGCACCTCTGGCATGCCCGGCACCTCCGGCACCTCTGGCATGCCCGGCACTCCCGGCAGCACCGGCACGCCCGGCACCTCCGGCACGTCCGGCACCTTTGGCACTCCCGGCGCCGCAGGCCGTCGCGCCCGGCGACCCGCCGGCGTCGACACCGCAGCCGCAGCCGCAGCCGCCGACGCCGTGCCCCACCTCGTCTCTAAGCCCGTCCCCGACTTC
>NZ_JAGSOH010000262.1 GCF_018139625.1 Actinospica acidithermotolerans
ACCCCGATCGTGGCCTGCCGCGTACTCTCTGGGGCCGCCCGTCCGCCCGTCCGCCCGTCCGCTGCGCCGCGGCCTTGATCGTGTCCCGCCGCATCCTCTCTCCGTCCGCCCGTCCGCCCGTCCGCTGCGCCGCGACCCCGATCGTGGCCCGCCGCGTGCTCTCTGGGCCCGCCCGCTGCGCCGCGATGTCGATCGTGGCCTGCCGCCTACTCTCTCCGTCCGTCCGTCCGTCCGTCCACCCGCCGCGCTGCGGCCTCGATCGCGGCCCGCCGCATCCTCTCTCCGCCTCTGTCTCCACAGTTCTCCGTACGCACCCTGACGTCCTCCGGGTCTCTGTGACGTCCTCCAGGTCTCTGTTCGGCCTCATTCACCGAAATCCGCGGCCGACGACGCAACGTTCTGCCGACTTCGGGCGTCTACCAGAGGTGCGTCTGCCTGAGGAGCCGCCGCGGTGCATGCACTCCCCGAAACCCCGCCGTTCCGCCGCCTCGCGTAGAATCCACGTCCCGCTTCCAAGCACGTCCTCGGGCGCCGTGCCATAGCGCTCCGAGGCCCGCCCCGTTTATCCGATCCGGAGTCCTCGTCCCGTGTCGCGCTCCAACCGCAACGACGCGCGCCGGCGCCGCCGAGCCCCGCGTCTGCTCGCCCCGATAGCCACGCTGGCCGCGTGCTCCGCCGCGGCTGCCGCCCTGGTCGTGGCCGCGAGCGCCACGTCGACGGCTCCAGCCGCTGCCGCGGCCGTCGCGCTCCCGGAGATCCATCACACGTACCCGACGTTCCCGGGCATATCGAACCCGTACACGACCGTCGCCGCGAAGACGACCGCCGCGAAGACGACGTCCCAGGCCGCCCAGACCACGGCCGCCGCGCACAAGACGACCGCGCGGGCCAAGCACTCGTCGACCGCGGCCGCGACCCAGTCGATGTACGTGTCCACCTTCACTCCGCAGGTCCTGGCGACCTCGGCGGCGCCGGTCACCAGCACCGGCTGCACTGCGGACACGCGCGCGCCGTCCTCAGGCGCCGACCTGCAACTCCCGCAGGTGAGCGCGGGCTCGACGGACCCTGGCTTCACCAACTGGCTGCACCTGACCGCGGTCGGTCCGAGCGCAATGCTCCCGACCTCGGTCGACTCCTCGAACCTGTCCACCCTCACGCTCACACGCACCGAGGACAGCGAGTCCACCGATCTCGGCATGGCAGCGAGCTCGGGCGACCGCTTCCCCTGCGCCCTGCTCGACGTGAGCGCCGGCCCGGGCTACCAGCGCGCCGACTACGCCCTGACCAACGCAGGCTTCGTCTCGGACTCGGTGCAGGGCAAGACCGAGACCCTCATCGTCACGTACTCGTCGATCAGCTGGAACTACCTGCCCACCGGCAGTTCCAGCGTCGTGACCGGCGACGGCACGATCAACACCCAGCCCAACGTGAAGCAGACCTCGCTCAAGCAGGACGCGACGGACGTAGCCGAGGGTGTCGTCGCCCTTGCCGCCGCCTGCGCCCTGGGCATGCTGCTCCTGACGCTCATCGGCCGCCACCGCCGCAAGGTCCGCTACCGCGAGATCCGCGAGCGCTCCCGCGTCGAGGTCCCGCTGCCGGAACGTCAGATGGCGTCGCCGACCATGATCTACGCACCAGGTGTCCGCGTCCCCGCCGACGCCACCGCCCAGCAGTCCGCCGAAGCCATCCCCAACGTCCCCGACGCCCTGAAAACCGTCCACGTAGCCGAGTTCGCCCGCGCCCGCGCCACCCAGGTCCCCGTAGC
>NZ_JAGSOH010000263.1 GCF_018139625.1 Actinospica acidithermotolerans
TTCCTGGCCCTGGCCCCGGCGACCCCCGAGCTCACCGACCTCGACCCCGTCATGGAGGCCGTGCCGGCCGGAATCACCGTGCTCGCCGTTCTCGTCGGACAGCCCGAATCAGTGGCCGTACGCCGCTGCGGAGCCCACCAGCAGTACCTGCTCCCGTGCTACAACGACGCCGCCGCGGCAGCCGACGCGCTGACCGCCGCGCGACGCGCCGGACGGGTCAAGCAGCTGTCCCCGACGCGCATCGAGTACCCGCCGGACATCGACCTGACCGCGCTCCGCGCCGTCGTCGAGTCCGGCCTCGACAAGGACGGCGCAGGCCGCGAACTGTCCGCGTCCGAGAACGCGGAGCTGCTCGCCGCACTCGGAGTAGGCGACGGCCGGTCCGCGTCCCTCGGCCTGGACGCGCGCGAGGCGACGATCACGGCGTGGCAGGACAAGGTCTTCGGCCCGGTGCTCTTCGGCTTGTCAGACCTCTGGCGCCAGCCGGTGACCATGCTCGCGCCGCTCGACGCGGGCACTGCCGAGAGCGTGGCGGCGCGCGTCGCCGGCGACCCCGCTCCCGCGCTCGCCGACCTGTTCCGCCGCGTCGCCGCGCTGGTCGACGCCTGCCCCGAGATCGCATCGTTCCGGCTCGACGTGGAGTTCGACGAATCCGGGGTGCGGAGCGGCGAGGGTGTCACGCTCGTCGCCCCCGCGGAGAGCCAGAACCCTTATCTGAGGAGGCTTCGACGTGCTCCGGTCGAATGAACCGGCGAGGCTGCTGGTCCCGTGGGACGAGGCGCTGCTGAGCTACGACCTCGGTCCCGACCATCCGCTCGCCCCCGTGCGCGTCGAGCTGACGATGGCCCTGGCCCGCGAACTCGGCGTGCTCGAGGCGCCCGGCGTCGCGATCGTCCCCGTCACCCCGGCGACGGACGAGCAGCTCGAGAGCGTGCACGACCCCGCGTACATCGCGGTCGTCCGCGCCGCGCTCGAAGCGGACCCGATCTTCCTGCGCAGGCACGGCTTCGCGTCCCCCGACAACCCCGTCGTCCCCGGCCTGCACGAGGCCTCCGCCCTCATCGCCGGCGCCAGCGTGCGCGCGGCCGAGGCGGTCTGGAGCGGCGAGGCCGAGCATGCCGCCAACATGGCCGGCGGCCTGCACCACGCGATGCGGGCCAGGGCGTCGGGCTTCTGCGTCTACAACGACCCCGCGATCGCCATCGCCCGGCTGCTCGAACTCGGCGCCGAACGCGTCGCCTACGTGGACGTCGACGTGCACCACGGCGACGGCGTGCAGGCCGCGTTCTACGACGATCCCAGAGTGCTGACGATCAGCCTGCACGAGACGCCCGTCTCGCTGTTCCCGGGCACCGGCAGGCCCGACGAGACCGGAGCCAAGGGCGCGGAAGGCATGAGCGTCAACGTCGCGCTCCCGCCCTACACCGGCGACGAGGGCTGGCTCCGCGCCTTCGACGCGGTGGTGCCGCCGCTGCTCAAGCAGTTCGCCCCCGAGATCCTGGTCACCCAGCTCGGCTGCGACAGCCACGAGCTCGACCCGCTGGCCCACCTCGAACTGTCCGTGGACGCCCAACGGGCCGCCATCGCCGCCCTGCACGACCTGGCCCACCAGCACGCCGGCGGCCGCTGGCTCCTCCTCGGCGGCGGAGGCTACGCGCTGGTCGACGTCGTCCCCCGCACCTGGGCCTCCGCCCTCGCCGAGGCCGCCCACCGCCCCGTCCCCGCGGAGACC
>NZ_JAGSOH010000264.1 GCF_018139625.1 Actinospica acidithermotolerans
GTGCTCCCGGTCTACGCCGAGTGGTTCGCCGTCGCGCTGCTGATCGGCGCCGCCGCGTCCTGGCTGCTCGCGCACCGGCTCAAGAAGCGCACGTTCGGCCTGGAGCTGGACGAGATCGCGAAGCTCCTGCACGAGCGGGAGGCGGTGCTGCACGGCATCCGCGAGGGCATGATCGCCTTCGACCGCGCGGGCCGGATCACCATGGTCAACGACGAGGCGCGGCGGCTGCTCCGCCTGGGCACGACCGGGATCGGCAGCTGGATCGAGGACATCGTGCCGCCCGGGCGGCTGCGCGACGTGCTCAGCGGCGCGATCCTCGGCAAGGACGAGATCGTGCTCACGGACGACTACTGCCTGGCCGTGAACCGGATGCCGGTGATCCTCGCCGGCCGCCCGCACGGCTCGGTCGTCACCCTGCGGGACCGCACCGAGCTCTCCGGCCTGCTCCGCGAGCTCGACAGCGTCAAGGGCCTGACGGACGCACTGCGCGCGCAGCAGCACGAGTTCGCGAACCACCTGCACACCGTCGCCGGACTGCTGGAGCTCGGCGAGACGGACGAGGCGCTGCGCTTTTTGACCGACCTGCGCAGCGCCGAGATCGGGCTCGCCGAGTCGCTGCGCACCCGGATCGCCAGCCCGCTGGTCGTCGGCCTGTTCCTGGCCAAGTCGGCGGTCGCCGCCGAGCGCGGCATCGACCTGGTGCTGACCGAGGACTCATGGCTCGGCGACGTCCCGGTGAAGTCGCAGGCGGTGACGACGATCCTGGGCAACCTGATCGACAACGCCTTCGACGCCGTCGCCGGCAAGTACAGCCTCGCCGAGGAGCCGGGCCGGGTGACGGTCTCGATGGTCGAGGACGAGGACGCGATCCGGATCGAGGTCGGCGACAACGGACCCGGCATCCCGGACACCGCGCGCGAGTCGATCTTCGTCGACGGATTCTCCACGAAACCGGGCTCCGGCACGCTGCGCCGCGGCCTCGGCCTGGCCCTGGTGCACCGGCTGGTGCAGCGGCTCGGCGGCCGCATCGAGGTGAGCGCCGGCCCCGGCGCCGTGTTCACGGTGACCCTTCCGGCCGCGGTGGAACGCCCGGCACAGTCAGTGCGCACTACGAAGGTGATGGCATGAGCACGTCTTTCGAGGAAACTCAGGCGAAGGAGACTCCAGAGATCGCTCGCGCGATCCGCACCCTCGTCGTGGACGACGACTTCCGGGTGGCCAGGATCCACGCCGCGTTCGTCGAGCGGACCGAGGGCTTCGAGGTCGCGGGCGTGGCGCACGGCGCCGAGCAGGCGATGGCCATGATGGACGAATTGCGGCCCGACCTGGTGCTGATGGACGTCTACCTTCCGGACGGCGACGGCATCGGCCTGGTCCGCGCCATCGCCGAGCGTCCCGAGCACCCCGACTTCATCATCATCACGGCGGCCAGGGACGTGGCCACCGTCCGCGCGGCGATGCAGGTGGGCGCGGTGCACTACCTGGTCAAGCCCTTCGGCTTCCAGGCCCTGCGCGACCGGCTGGCCTCCTACCGCGACCTGCGCGCGCGGATGGCGGAGGTCGGCGAGGAAGCCGACCAGTCCGACGTCGACGCGCTCTTCGGCATGCTCCGCGGCCCGGCGCCGCAGCGCGTCGAGCAGCCCGCGAAGGGACATTCGGCGCCGACGCTGGAACTGGTGCGCAACGCCGTGCGCGCGGCAGAGGGCGACATCTCGGC
>NZ_JAGSOH010000265.1 GCF_018139625.1 Actinospica acidithermotolerans
CGCCAGCGCACCACCACCTACGGCCCCGTCCCCGCCGACCGCATCTCCGTAGGCCGCGAACACGACGGCCACCTCCCCGAACTACTCCCCGTCCTGGAGGCCTGAACCCGAGGGAGCCGCCGCGCCGCCTACCAGCGATCGCCGCCCGGTTGCGCGCTCGGCCATCGCCCTGTGCGGCTGTCGCGTCCCTGCCGACGATCGCCGCCGGGTTGCCGTTCGGCGATCGCCCCAGGCACCCGTTATGTCCCTGGTAGTGCTTGCTCGGTTGCAGCTCGGCCATCGCCCTGTGTTGGCTGCCGTGTCGCCTTCTGGCGCTCGCCGCCCGGTTGCCGCTCGGCGATCGCCCCAGGCACCCGTTATGTCCCTGGCAGTGCTTGCTCGGTTGCCGTTCCGCCATCGCCCTGTGCGGCTGTCGCGTCCCTGGGACGATCACCCAATTGCCACTCGGTAGCGAATTCTCCCCGTGTCTATCCGAACCGGCGTCGTGCCTGAAAAGCTGACGCCATGACCTTCTCGATCGTCGCCGCCAACGCCGACCGCTCCGAGTTCGGCGTAGCGGTCGCCAGCAAGTTCCTCGCAGCGGGCTCCGTCGTCCCCGCCGCTCGCGCCGGGGTCGGCGCCATCGCCACCCAGGCGTGGGCCAACACCGCCTACAAGTCGGACGGCCTCGCGCTGCTGACCAACGGTGCGAACGCGCAGGAGATGGTGGACACCCTCACCAAGCTGGACGGTCAGCGCGAGCAGCGGCAGATCGGCGTGGTCGACGCGCACGGCACCTCGGCCACGTACACCGGCAAGGAGTGCACCGACTGGGCCGGGGGAGTGGCGGGCGACGGCTACGCCATCCAGGGCAACATCCTCGAGGGCTCCCGGGTCATAGCCCTGATGGAAGAGGCCTGGCTGGGCTCCGACCCCCGCGAGCCGCTCGCCCGCCGCCTGCTCGAAGCCCTCGCCGCCGGCGACCGCGCGGGCGGCGACAAGCGCGGCAGGCAGAGCGCGGCACTGTTCGTCGTCGGCGACGAGGGCGGTTACGGCGGCGGCGACGACGTGATCGTGGACCTGCGCGTGGACGACCACCCGACCCCGATCCCCGAACTCGCTCGCCTGCTGACGATCCACGAACTGCTGTTCGGCAAGCCCAACCCGGCCGACCTCATGCCCCTGTCCGGCCCCCTCGCCGAAGAGGTCAGGTCCCTCCTCGGCGCCCAGGGCTACATCGCCGGCGACGTCACCACCGCCGAGCTCGACCGCGTCCTCGCCACCTGGGCCGGCGTGGAGAACCTCGAGGAGCGCCTCGTCCCCGGTCGCCTCGACCCCGTCCTCCTCGACCACCTCCGCCGCCTCAGCAAGGCCGAAGCCGACGCGTAACCGAGACCCGCACGTACGACGGACACCGGACCCGATCGGCCGCTTGCCGCATTGCCCGCGGCGATGGTTGGGCGGCTTACTGGTGGTTCGCGGTTCGGGCGAGGTCGTCCGGGACCGCTGCGTCGATGGTGTGCAGCGGTCGCGGCGGCGGCGGTTGATCGGCCGGCTGTCTTGTGAGCGGCGCGGTTCAGCTCTTGCTGGGGCCCAGTTCGGCTTCCAGTTGGGCTTCGGTCAGGTCGGGACCGGGGTCGAGGTTTTCGGGCTCGGCTGCTGCCGCGGACTGCGGGTGAGCGGCCGGTGCGGCGGGCAGGGGC
>NZ_JAGSOH010000266.1 GCF_018139625.1 Actinospica acidithermotolerans
CCCCGCCCCCGACCCGCTGGCCCACGAGCTGTGCGCCGCCTACCGGGACCCCGCGCGGGTCCAGCCCGTGCCCGCCGGCCCCTCCTTCGACCTGGTCAGCGTCGGCATGGCGATAGGCCTCGACGCCCTGGACCTGATGCTGCGCTCCGGCGCCCCGATCGGCCCGGTCGCCGCCGACGCCCGCGCCCGGGTGGACCGCGTCGGCTTCCTGCTGCCGCCCGGCACCCTGGCCGCCGAGCGCGGCTTCGCCTGGTGGTGCCGGCGGCACGGGCTGCGCACCGCCTCGCACGGCGACGTGGTCGCGCTGCCGCCGCTGATCGGCGAGTGCACCCGGATGGTGTGGCTCGTCCCGCCGGGCGCGCCGGACACCGGCCGCACCGACGCCGGGCTGCTGCTGTCCGCGCTCCGCAAGGCGTTCAACGCGCAGTCCCGAAGCTCCCTTTGTCAAGAAACAGGGCCCTGAAATACCCGATCGGGTGATAATAGGGCTGCGGCAGCGTCCCGGGGGAACGCGTGGCGTTATAACGGCATCTCGGTAATCGAGATCTCACACGACGTCGTAGGGACGCCCGCAGCCATATGGACCAGCAGCACGCGAAGACCGATGCCGGAGGTCCCGATCAGGATCCGCCGGACAGGGAGCTGATCGACAGGGTACGCGCCGGCGACCTCGAAGCCTTCGATCCGCTCTACCGTCGGCACCGCGTGTCGGCGCTGCGGCACGCGCGGCACTGGACGCGCTCCGAGGCGGCGGCCGAGGACCTCAGCGCCGAGTCCTTCACCCGCGTGCTGTACGCGATCCGCAACGGCAACGGGCCCACCGAGGCGTTCCGGCCGTACCTGCTGACCGCGATGCGCAACGTGGCACGCGACTGGGCGGAGGGCGACCGGCGCACGCTGCTGGTGCCGGACCTGGTGGACATCGCGCCGCCGGAGCCGGAGCAGGACCCTGTCATCGCCGCGCTGGAGCGCTCGCTGGCCGGGCAGGCGTTCATGACGCTGCCGGAGCGCTGGCAGACGGTGCTGTGGCAGACGGAGGTCGAGGAGGAGGGCCCGACGCAGCTCGCACCGCAGCTCGGCATCGACGCCGCGGCCGTCGCGGCGCTCGCCTACCGCGCGCGCGAGGGGCTCAAGCAGGCATATCTGCAGGCCCACATCACCGAGATCGGCTCCGACGCGTGCCGGCCGTTCGCCGAACGGCTCGGCACGCTCACGCGCGGGAAGCTGCGCGGGCGCGAGGCGGCGCGGCTGCGGCACCACCTGAGGCACTGCTCGGACTGCGTCGGGCTGTACGCGATGCTCAAGTACGTCAACGGGAACATCCACGTCGTCATCGGCCCGGCGGTCCTCGGCGCGGCGGCCGCGACGAAGATCGGCATCGTGCTGGCCACCGCGGGCGGCGCGGCGGGCGCCGGCGGCGGCGCCGCGCAGTCCGGCGGCGTGATCGGGCGCGGCCTGGCGAAGGCGCGGCACGCCTCGCCGCGGCAGCAGGCCACCGTCGCGAGCGCGGTGGTGGCGGCGGCCGTGGCGGCGATCGCCTTCGCGCTCACCGGCAGCGAGCCGCCGCCGGTCCCGGCGGCCAAGCCGAAGCCGTCCGCGCCCGCGGTGATCTCCCAGCC
>NZ_JAGSOH010000267.1 GCF_018139625.1 Actinospica acidithermotolerans
TTAGCCAGGTTTTGAATTCTTTTTTGGAGAGTTTGATCCTGGCTCAGGACGAACGCTGGCGGCGTGCTTAACACATGCAAGTCGAACGATGAAGCCCTTCGGGGTGGATTAGTGGCGAACGGGTGAGTAACACGTGGGCAACCTGCCCTCCACTCTGGGATAACTCCGGGAAACCGGGGCTAATACTGGATATGACTTCTGGTCGCATGACCGGTGGTGGAAAGTTTTTCGGTGGAGGATGGGCCCGCGGCCTATCAGCTTGTTGGTGGGGTGATGGCCTACCAAGGCGGTGACGGGTAGCCGGCCTGAGAGGGCGACCGGCCACACTGGGACTGAGACACGGCCCAGACTCCTGCGGGAGGCAGCAGTGGGGAATATTGCACAATGGGCGAAAGCCTGATGCAGCGACGCCGCGTGAGGGATGACGGCCTTCGGGTTGTAAACCTCTTTCAGCAGGGACCAAGCGTGAGTGAGTGTACCTGCAGAAGAAGCACCGGCTAACTACGTGCCAGCAGCCGCGGTAATACGTAGGGTGCGAGCGTTGTCCGGATTTATTGGGCGTAAAGGGCTCGTAGGCGGCCTGTCGCGTCGGAAGTGAAAGCCCACTGCTTAACGGTGGGTCTGCTTCCGGTACGGGCAGGCTGGAGTATGGCAGGGGAGACTGGAATTCCTGGTGTAGCGGTGGAATGCGCAGATATCAGGAGGAACACCGGTGGCGAAGGCGGGTCTCTGGGCCATTACTGACGCTGAGGAGCGAAAGCGTGGGGAGCGAACAGGATTAGATACCCTGGTAGTCCACGCCGTAAACGTTGGGCGCTAGGTGTGGGGACTGTTTCCACGGTCTCCGTGCCGGAGCTAACGCATTAAGCGCCCCGCCTGGGGAGTACGGCCGCAAGGCTAAAACTCAAAGGAATTGACGGGGGCCCGCACAAGCGGCGGAGCATGCGGCTTAATTCGATGCAACGCGAAGAACCTTACCAGGGCTTGACATGCACGGTGCAGCCGTAGAGATACGGTGTCCTTTGGGGTCGTGCACAGGTGGTGCATGGTTGTCGTCAGCTCGTGTCGTGAGATGTTGGGTTAAGTCCCGCAACGAGCGCAACCCTCGTCCTGTATTGCCAGCAGCATCTTCGGATGGCTGGGGACTTGCGGGAGACTGCCGGGGTCAACTCGGAGGAAGGTGGGGATGACGTCAAATCATCATGCCCCTTATGTCCTGGGCTGCACGCATGCTACAATGGCCGGTACAGAGGGCTGCGATACCGTGAGGTGGAGCGAATCCCGTAAAGCCGGTCTCAGTTCGGATCGGGGTCTGCAACTCGACCCCGTGAAGTCGGAGTCGCTAGTAATCGCAGATCAGCAACGCTGCGGTGAATACGTTCCCGGGCCTTGTACACACCGCCCGTCACGTCACGAAAGTCGGTAACACCCGAAGCCCATGGCCCAACCCGTAAGGGAGGGAGTGGTCGAAGGTGGGACTGGCGATTGGGACGAAGTCGTAACAAGGTAGCCGTACCGGAAGGTGCGGCTGGATCACCTCCTTTCTAAGGAGCATCTCGCCTGGGCCGCCCTGTAGTGGGGCCGGCCGGGCCAGAGCCGCT
>NZ_JAGSOH010000268.1 GCF_018139625.1 Actinospica acidithermotolerans
CGCCCTGCGGCCCTTCCACGAAGACCCCTATCACCAACTGCGGATTGTCCGCGGGCGCGTATCCGATGAACGAGGCGGTGTATCCGCAGTATCCGCCGCAGCTGGCCACGTAGCGGTTCGCGGTGCCGGTCTTGCCGGCCACCCGATAGCCCGGGATCTGCGCGGACGTGCCGGTTCCGGCGTCCGAGACGACGGATTCCATCATCTCGGAGACCTGCTTCGCGGTGGCGGCGGACACCACCTGGGTGCGCGCCGGGGCCGGCGCGGCCGTGTATCTGCCGTCCGCGCCGACATATCCCTTGACCAGCGTCGGAGTGACGCGGACCCCCTCGTTCGCAATCGTCGCGTAAACACTCGTGGCCTGGATCGCGTTCACTGACAGGCCCTGGCCGAACGCGACGGTGTACTGCTGGGAATGATTCCAGTCGGCGGCCGAGGCGAGGATGCCGGGCGATTCGCCGGGCAGCTCGAGACCGGATTTCCGGCCCAGCCCGAAAGCGGAGAAATAGTCGTACAGTATGGCGTTGCGTTCGGCCATGTTGTTCGGTGAGAGTTGCAGCGACGTCAGGTCGGTGCCGATGTTGCTGGATTCGGCGAGGATGCCGTTGAGGGTCAGGTGCTCGGTGCCGTGCGCGGTGTCGTCGTGCACCACGTAGCCGTCGCCGGTGTTCAGCGTCGGCGGCACGACCACCTTGGTCATCGGGTTGGTGACGCCCTGTTGGATCTCCGCGGACATGGTGATCACCTTGGCGACCGAGCCCGGTTCGAACACGTCGGAGAGCGCGTCGTCGCCCAGCTGCTCGGCGGTGGCCGTTCCCGGATTGTTAGGGTCGTAGGTCTGCGAGGTGGCCAGCGCCAGGATCGCGCCGCTGCGCGGATCCATCACGACGACCGTGCCGAGGGCGGCCTTGGTCTTCGCGACCTCGTCGTCGATCGCCTGCTGGGCGGCGTACTGGATCTTGCTGTCCACGGTCGTCTCGACCGAGGTGCCGTTCTCGGCGGCCTGCTCGTTGATGCCGGTGGTCGGGATCTCGTAGCCGTACGCGGCCTGGTAGGAGATCTTCCCGTTCGTCCCGGACAGCAGCGAGTTGTACTCGGACTCCATCCCGGAGCTGCCCTCGCCCTGCGCGTTGACCAGGCCGACGACGTTCGCGGCGACGGCGCCCTGCGGGTAGACGGTCTTCGGGTCCTGGTTGCCGGTGATGCCGACCAGCCCGAGCGCCTTGATCTTCTTCCACACGGACGGGGTGACCTGCTTGGCGAGCACCGCGTACTGCGAGCCCGGCTTCGCCAGCTTCGCGCGCAGCGCGGCGACGTCCACGCTGCCGGGCGGGTTGCCGAGGTAGGCGGCGAGCTTCGAGGCGTAGACGGCCGGGTCCTGCTTCTGCTGGGAGATCAGCAGCGGGTCGGCGATGACGTCCACCGCGTCCACCGACTCGGCGATCGGCTGGCCGGACGCGTCGAGTATCGAGCCGCGGGTGGCGTACAGGGTGACGTCGGCGGTCCGGTCGGCGGCGGCCTTCGCGGCGTAGCCCCCGGCATCGGTCACCTGGAGCTGCACGAG
>NZ_JAGSOH010000269.1 GCF_018139625.1 Actinospica acidithermotolerans
TGCCGCGTCAGGCTACGTTTGCCCGGTCGACGATGCGGCGTAGTTCGCGGTTCTCGGCGTTCCGGTTCCTCCAGGCGATGTAGCGGCGGATCATGCTGCCTTGTTCTTGGTGGGTGCGGTGGTCGGTGCCGTCGAGGGCGAAGTAGCGCAGGGCTGTGAACTGGGCTTCTATCCGGTTGAGCCAGGAGCTGTTGGTCGGGGTGTAGGCGATTTCGACGTTGTTCGCCCTCGCCCATGCTCCGACCCGCTGGTCGCGCTTGGTGGTCAGGTGCGGGGAGAAGTTGTCGCAGATGATCGCCATGCGTATCTCGCGCGGGTAGAGGCTGCGCACGTACCGGCAGAACTCGAGGAAACGGGTACGGGTCTTTCGGAGTCTGACGTGTCCATAGAGCCGGTCGCGGCCCAGGTCGTAGGCGGCGAACAGGTGGCGTACACCACCTGTTCGGTTGTAGGTCGCGCGTAGACGCGGGCGCGGCTCGCGCCCTGGTTCCTTCGCGTTCCCGCTGATCGCCGCCCACGCTCGGCCCGGGCGCGGTTGCAGATTCAGGGGCCCGAACTCGTCCACGCACACCACGACCGCGGGTTCGCCATCACGCGGTTCGGCTTCGCCGTCGGCGATCGCATACAGACGCTCGATCCGGGCCTTCTTCTGCGCGAACTCCGGGTCGGTCGAGCCCTTCCATGTCTTCAGGCGTTGAAAGGTGACGCCTTCCTCGCGGAGCAGGATGCGCAGGCCCTCGTGGCTGATGTCGTCGACCACCCCCTCGGCGACCAGGAACTCCGCCAGCTTGGACAGGCTCCAGGTCGAGAACGGCAGGCCGTGTTCGGCCGGCTTCGTCTTGGCGATCTTCTTGATCTCCCGGCGCTGCGGGAGGGTGAACTTGGGCGGATGCCCGCCGCGGTAGCGCGGGTAGAGAGAGTCGAACCCGTCGGAGTTGAAGTTGTGGATCACATCGCGGACGTGGTCCTCGCTGGTGAACGCCACCTTCGCGATGCCGACGACGCCCATGTTCTGGGCCGAGAGCAGCACCATCTGCGCCCGGCGCCAAGTCACCACCGATCCGGTGCCCCGGCGCACGATCCGCACCAGGCGCTTTCCCTCGTCATCATCGATCTCACGCACCCTGACACGCTCGGCCACCGGCCCAGTCTGGTGGATCAGAGCCCGACGACCAAGGGGTCCGGACGGGCGAGCCCTCCCATTCTGAAAGAGCCACCGACCAGCGGTCGAAGATCAGGTGCAGGCGAGCTCGGCGAGTCGTTGCAGCCGCCGGAAGTAGAGCATGCTGTTCTCCTCGGTCAGCAAGGGAAGGACTACATCGAGCTGGCCGATGCTGAACTCGAGGATCTTCCGGCGTCTCGCATCCAGCGGCCCAGCAAGCGCCGAGCTCGCGCAGCCGGCGACATTGGCATCCAGCAAGACGAGGTCCACGCCCCCGAGGTCGCGGCCGCGGTCCGACGGTGGGAACGGGGCACTTCGGTGCTCATCCCACAGCCCCGAAAGCCGCTCGCGCATCGCGTCATCCACGCCCTTGAGCATCACACAC
>NZ_JAGSOH010000026.1 GCF_018139625.1 Actinospica acidithermotolerans
CGGCCTCACCCCGCACCCCAGCACCCCGCACCCGCGCCGCCGCTTCCGCGGCCTCGCCCTGACCGCCGCTCTCGTCCTGGCGACGGCCGGACTCGCCGGCTGCGTCAGCGCGGCCGGCTCGACCACCAGCGCCGACGGGACCACGACCGTGACCATCGGCGTCGGCGGCAACATCTTCGACGTGCCGGTCAAGTTCGCCGACGCCGAGGGCTATTTCGCCAAGCAGGGCATCAAGGTCAAGTACGTGACCCTGACCTCGTCGACCGGCATCGCGGCCCTTCAATCCGGCTCCGTCCAGTTCCTGACGGCGAGCCCGCTGGACATGGTCTCCGCGGTGAGCAAGCAGCTGCCGATCGAGGCCGTCTCGGTGATCGGCAGCGGAAATCCGCTCGGCCTGGTGGTCAGCAAGAAGTTCGCCGCCGCGCACAACCTGAGCTCCTCGAGCCCGGCGGCGACGGTGGCCGCCGCGCTCGCCGGCTCGACGGCCGGATACAGCTCCTCCAACACGAAGGCTGAGGCCGGGATCTACCTCAAGGCCTACGGCGTGGATCCGGGCACGGTGAACTGGATCGAGCTGCCGAGCCCCTCCGCCGACAAGACCGCGCTGAACACCGGCCAGATCGACTGGTTCGTCACCTCAGAGCCGATCCCGCTGGAGATCCAGAACTCCGGCGACGGCGTCGTCGTCGCCGATCCGCTGAAGGTCCCGGCCTGGTCCGCCGCGGACGCGGGGTACGGCCTGTTCACCGCCGTCACGAAGAGCTACGCGTCGAGCGACCCGGCCGTCGTCAAGAAGGTCGTCGCCGCCATCCAGCAGGCGACCGCGTACATGAGCGCGCACGCCGGCGACGGCGCAGTCCTCAAGGTCGCAGCCAGCACGCTGCCCGGCACCCCGAACGCCGTGCTCGGCAGCAGTCTGCGGCAGGTCGTCTGGCCGGCGGACGCCTCGATGAGCCAGAGCGACTGGAACAAGACGCTCGCGTTCCTCGACAGCCTGGGCGCCATCTCCAGCGGCGCGAAGATCACCAGTGACAACTGGACCAACCAATTCGTCGCCTGATGCGGACGGCGACGCCCGGAAAGGAGCGCACACCATGGCGATCATGACCGAGAAGGCAGCGAACGGCATCGGAGCACCGGCGCCGGCCGGCCGCGTCCGGGCCCGGCTGCGAAGCAGGGGAGTGCTGGTCATCGGCCTGCGCGTGCTGGCGATCGCGGCCGTCATCGGCTTCTGGCAGCTCGCCAGCGGCAGGCTGGTGCCCGACTACGCGATCAGCAGGCCGACCGAGGTCGTCACCGCGCTCCGCGACTACCTCGGCTCGAGCGCTGGCTGGCTCGACATCCAAACCACCGCCGAGGAGATCGTGCTCGGCTTCGCCCTCGGCGTCGCGCTGGGCGTCGTGATGGGCCTCGTGCTCGGCACCTTCCGGCTCGCCGGCCAGGTCCTCGAACCGCTCGTCGCGGCCGTCAACGGCATCCCGAAGATCGCGCTCGCACCGCTGTTCCTGCTGTTCTTCGGCATCGGCGAGTGGTCGAAGATCGCCATCGCGACCACCGGCGTGTCCTTCGTCGTGTTCTACAACATCTATCTCGGTCTGCGGCTGCGCGAGCGCGAGCTCGTCGAGATCGTCCAGGTGATGGGCGGCCGGCCGCACCACGTGCTGAGCTACGTGACGATCCCGACCCTCGCCGCGCCCTTCTTCGCCGCGCTCAAGACCGGCGGCCCGCTCGCCATCCTCGGCGTCATCGGCGGCGAGTTCATCGCCAGCTCCCAGGGCGTGGGCCACGAACTGTTCACCGCCGCCGAGAACCTCGACGCGGCCTCCGAATTCGCCGGCCTGATCGTGCTCGTCGCCCTGACGCTGATCCTCAACAGCATGCTGACCTGGCTCGACAACTTCGCACTCAAGCACCTCGGCCTGGCCGCGCGCGGCCGCCGGGCCTGAAAGGGGCTCTTCCCACGATGACCGTCATTCCACCCGGAACCTCGCGGCGGCGAGTGCTCCGATCCGCTGCCGCGGCGGCCGCAGTCCCATTGCTGACCAACCTCCCGACTGCCGCCGCGGCCGCATCGCCGGCCGGGACCTCGGCCTCGGGGCAGACCGTGCCTCGCGAACTCGTCTACGTCGGAGCGTGGCAGGGCACGCAGGTGTTCGCCGCCTGGTTCGACCCGGCGCACGGCACGCTCGACCCCGTCGGCGCCGTCGCCGACATCACTTCCAACTGGACGACCACGCATCCGACCCTCCCCGTCCTCTACGTCGCAGGCGCCGATCTCGCCGGAAGCGTCACTCCGTACACGATCGACGCCGCGACCGGCGCGCTCACACCCCACGGCGCAGCTGTCGGCACCGCCCCGTCGAACACGGCGGGCGGCGGCCTCGCCTTCATCACCGTCGATCAGCCCTCGAACACGCTCCTCGTCGCCAACTTCGCGGCCGGCCTCGCCGCCGCGATCCCCATCGAGCGCGACGGCACGCTCGCCGCGCTCGCATCCAGCGTCCAGGACACCGGCTCCGGCCCGAACCCGCGCCAGACCGGGCCGCACGCGCACGACACCGTCGTCTCCCCGGACGGACGCTACGTCCTCATTCCCGACTTCGGTGCCGACCGCGTCTTCATTCGCCGCTTCGACCGGAAGAGGCACGAACTCTCGGCCGACGGCGTCCCCGGCGACGGCTACTACGCCACAGCCGCCGGATCGGGCCCCCGACGCATCGTGTTCCACCCCGGCGGCCACACCGCTTACCTGGTCAACGAACTCGCCGCCGACATCCAGACCCTCGCCTGGGACCCGACCGGGGCCACTCTGACCCTGCGTCAAGACCTGTCCACCGACAGTGCGGCCTTCACCGGCACCAAGAGCGCCGCCGAACTCGCCATCAACCGCGACGGCCGCTTCGTCTACGTCTCCAACCGCGGCGAGAACACCCTGCTCGTCTACGCCGCGGACCCGGCAACCGGGCTTCTCACCCTTATCCAACGCACCGCCCCCGGAGGCACCAGTCCGTGGAGCTTCGCCTTGCACTCCAGCGGCCGCTGGCTCCTCGTCGCCAACCTCGTGAGCGACACCGTCAACGTCTTCAGCGTCGACCAATCCGTCGGCACCGTCACCGACACCGGAGCCTCGGTCTCGATCCCGAGCCCTGACTGCATCACGTTCGCAGCCGTCCGCACCTGATCGGAGAAACGGCGAAGGGCGCGGCTCCGACAGGAGCCGCGCCCTTATCAGCCCTCTAGGCGAGGCCTAGTACGCGAATGTTCAGTAAGCAGTTGTCTGGGACTCGAGGTACCGCTTCAGGAACGCGTACTTCGCGGCGCTGTCGGCGGCGCCGACGGGGTCGAATTCGACACCGAGTTCCATGGAGAGCGGGCGGTTGGTCCGCAGTTCGGGCCAGGTCGGCAGGGAGCGGGAGTGGCCGGCCGGGGCGTTGGGGTTGCCGGTGGCGGCGAAGTTCGCGACGTAGGACGACATCGTGTCGGCGACGGCGTAGTCCCTGGCGGTCCAGGGCCGGTCGGTGCCGGAGAGGCCTCCGAAGATGTAGTAGAGGTCTGAGCCGTGGTACGCGCCGAGTTCCGCGGCGTCCTGACCGGGGGTGATCGGGTTGCTGGTGTCGGTACCGGGCGGGACCTGGGTCCACCAGTAGTTGTAGATCGGGCTGGTGTTGCGGGCCGCGAGCCGGAACTGGGTGCCCCACAGGAAGGTGGAGACGCGCTCCTCGTCGTCGCAGTACCTGCAGTACTGCGCGGCGGCTTCGGCGTCGGTAGTTGCGGGGTAGAGCGCGAGGAACGCGGCGGCCTGGTCGCCGAAGGTGGTGGCGGCGAAGCTCTCGTAGTCGGCGACGGTCATGGTGAGGGTGGGCGAGGCGCCGTTCTCGTCCTTGCTGTTGCCGGTGAAGACAGGCACGTCGATCTCGTGTCCGGGCTGCATGGCCTCGGTGTAGGTCATCGGCAGCACGTAGCCGTCGAGGACGTTGCCGAAGCTGGTGCCCTCGCTCGGGGCGTCCGCGGCGAAGACCTTGGCGACGATCTCTTCGGCGGTGAACGCCCGCAGTTCGGCGAGGGAGGAGGCGCCCATCAGGGAGGCGAACGCGGTGCCGTTGGCTTCGGCGTCGGCCAGCGAGGAGTAGCCGCCGGCGACGTGGCCGAGCGAGGGGTCCTTCGTGTACTGCACGCCGGACGAGAGCAGGGCGCGATGGAACAGGCCGCGGGCCAGTCGCGAGATCATCAGGATGTTGGTGAACGAGGAGCCGTGCGACCAGCCCGCCAGGGTGACGCGGTCCGGGTCGCCGCCGAACGCGGCGATGTTGCGGTGCACCCATTCGAGTGCTGCGACGCTGTCGAGCACGCCCCAGTTGCCCGAGGCGTGGTGGCCGGATTCGGCGCTCAGCTCGGGGTAGGCGAGGTCGCCGAACGGTCCGACGCGGTGGTTGAAGGTGACCACGACGACGCCCTTGCTCGCGAGAGTCGAGCCGTCGTAGATCGGCTGGCCCGACCACATCGCGGAGTTGCGGCCGCCGTAGATCCAGACGAACACCGGCCGGAGCTCGTCGGACTTCGTCGCGCGCCAGATGTTGAGGTTCAGGCAGTCCTCGCTGAGCGGCGGAACCTGGTCGGCCGGGATGCCGTCGACCGGCTGCGGGCAGGCCGGCCCCCAGGTGTCGGCAGCGCGCACGCCGGACCAGGACGGGGCCGGCTGCGGAGCGCGCCAGCGGTTCGGGCCGGCGGTGGATGCGGCGTACGGGATGCCCTTGTAGACGGTCACGCCGTCGACGGCCGCCGGGATGCCGGTGACCAGGCCGGACTCGGTGCGCAACGGCCGGTCCGATCCGCCGGACGCGGTGGACGACCGGGGCGCGGAGGAAGCAGCGGCCGAGGCCGTTCCCGGCGCGAGGGCGTCGAAGAGCACGGCGCCCGCCGCGAGTCCGGCGGCGCCGCCGAGCAGGCCGCGTCGGCCGACGGCGGGTCCGGGGACCCCGGCGCCGCGTTCCGTGGAGGTGTCGGAGGGGGTTGATTCGTTTCGCAAGCTCACTCGAGTCTCCCTGGGGCATGGAGGGATGGACGTTTCGCGCGCACGACGCTGTGCCCGGTCCCGCCTGCGAATGGGTAAGAGGGTTTATTGAGGTGATGCGTGCCGGAGCGGCGCGGTCAGCTCTCCGCGTCGCTCAGCAGGTCGCCGAGTCTGGCGGCGACGATCTCGGCGGTGCCCCGGGCGTAGCGCGAGTTCATCGCCTCATAGGTGCACCGGTCGTAGCTGTCCTGGTCGGCCATGTACTTGGCCCCGCCGTTGACCATCGTCGCGACCCAGGTCACCGGCGCGGTCGAGGCGGCCTTGAGCGCGAGCCCGGTCCGTACGCCGAGTTCGGCCTGCAGCCCGGCGATCGCGAGGTCGCCGATGCGCAGCAGGGTGACGGCGGCGTGGGTGCGGCCGTCTGCGCGGTACGGATAGGCGCGGGTCGGCCGGAGCGCGGCCAGCCCCGGCGGCGGGGTCTGCGCGTCGACTTCGATGTGCTCGCTGACGACGCTGAGCGGGCTGGTGAGGTCGGCGGTGGCGATGGATTCGGCGGTGCGGTGCGCCTCCTGCGCCAGCCGTGACCCGAGGGCCGCGAGCAGCACGCGGGCTCCCGCCGGGTCGCTGGTCGTCAGGTACGGCGCCTGATCGCCTGCCGCGCCGGGGAGGAAGAGCGCTACAACGCCGTCATCGCCATATCGCGCCTCGATCTCGCGGCAGGCCGCTCCCGCCAGGTCCGCGCTGATCTCGCGCTGCGCGGTGTGGGCTGCCGGGGACTGCATGACAGAGGACTGCACGGCGTAGTTGAGGACGAGCGCGAGCGGATGCCCGCGCTCGTCGTCTACGCGCAGTACGGAGACGGCGTGGTCGCTCGGACCGCCGTCGTCGGAACCGAGCCACCAGCCGTGCGCGGTGGGCACGTCCCGGTTGACGTTTACCCGGCACACGCCTTCGCCGACGCCCAGCCGCGCAGGCCGTAGGCCGGCGACCGCGTCACCGGCCGCGTGCAGCACCGCGTCGTCGACGGCCTGGCTGATCAGCTCGTTGCGCGCGGCGTCCACGCCGGTCAGCCGCCCCGGCGGGAAGATGTGCGGGGCCGAGAAGGTGTGGCTGGCCACGGCGAGGCAGTGCTCGAACGCCGCGCCGGTGCTCTCGTGGAGCAGGCCGAGCAGCCGCGCCAACTGGTCCTCGAAGATCGAGGTCTGATCGACCACGGCCAGTGCCACCCGCGTCGTGCCGTCGTCGAGGACCAGCACGCGCGCCGAGAGCGGATCGTGCACGGTGTGGAAGCCCTCGAACGGCAGCGCCTCGGCCGGGATGGCGATCTGCGCGCGGCCGGCTCCGGCGCTCAGGACCGTGGTGCGCGGCGGGCCGTCGGCCGACGCGGCGGAGACTTCGGCGGCCGAGGCGGCGGCGGTCGCGGTCGTGCACGTACTCATGGATTGCTCGCTTCGAGTAGCGCGAGGATGCCGTCGACGATGGCGCTCTCGGCGTGGCCGCGCACGACGGGGCAGCCGCGCACGGAGTGCACCGGGCGGTCGAAGCGCGCGTCGTCCGCGATGTAGCCGATGCGGTCGTTGGCGATCGAGACCAGGAGCGTGTGCGCGAGCGGGGACGCCGCGCGCAGCCGTTCGCCGATCTCGGTGACGACCTCGCCGGAGACGCCCGCGAGCGCGACGTCGCCGAACCGCAACAGCGACAGGCGGAGCGGCACGGTCTCAGTGTCCTGCTGGCGCATGGTCTCCATGACGTTCTCGCCTGGCTTGCAGGGCAGTTCGATCGTGAGCTGCCCCGCCCTGATCCGGGCGGCGGGCGAGGTACGGGAGATCCCCTCCGCGACCCGTACCGCCTCGGCGCCGATCATCAGCCCCTGCGCCTCCATCGCGCGGTACGCGCGCGCGGCCTGCCTATCGTCCGGCGCGGCCCCGAACGGAAGGCCGAGGTCGATGCGTGGGGCCTGGTCGCCGATGGTCCCGGGCGTCCAGAGGCAGACGGCTTCGTCGTCGAAGTACTCTTCGACGTGACGGCACGCGACTCCGGCGAGATCCGCGCTCAGTTCGCCCGTTCCGAGCACCACAGTCGGGTGCACCGCGTAGTTGACGAGGATTGCGATCGGCCGGCCGTCGAGGCCGTCGAAGCGCACGACCCGCACGGCCTTGTCCGAGGGCCCGTCCTGGTCGAAGCCCAGGATCCACCGCCCGTCCGCGAAGACCTCGCGGTTGACGTTCACGTCGGCGATCCCGGTTCCGACCCCGATCGTGGCCGGCCGCCGGGCCGCGCGCGCGGATCGCAGCGCGTCGAGCATCGCCTCGTAGATCGTCTCGGTGTATTCGAGCGACTCCTTCGAACCCGCGTGCGCCAGCGCTCCCGGGCTGACGTCGCCGATGCGCGGGGCGCTGTGCGTGTGCGTCGCTGTGATGACGATGTGGTCGGACGGGATGCCGAGTTCGTCCTCGATGCGTCGTCGGACGTCGGTCATGTCGCCGGCTTCGACGAGGTCGAGGCTGATCAGGGCGATCTCGGCGGCGCCGTCGTCGGCGACCAGGGCGCGCAGGTGGATCGGGTCGTGCACGCGCTCGAAGGGCCGTCCCATCGGGTGCAGGCCGCTGAGATCGCTTGGTGTGATGTCCGACTTCGCCGCGCCGACGCGTAGCCGGGCCGGTTCGGTGGGGGTGGGCAAGGCGGTCTCCTGTGTGCTGGAGGTACGTGGTGCCGGATGTTCTCGGTGCGGGCCGGGCAGGCGCGCGCCGTCAGGCGGCCGCCGCGTGGGCCGGGCCGGGGAACGGGGGAGTGGCGCCGTCCGGCAGGTCCACCTCGAAGGCGTTGAGCAGCATGGCGAGGGCGGTGAACGTGCCGAGGCAGCCGACCAGGTCGACCGTCGCCTGCTCGCCGAAGCACTCCAGGGCCTCCTCGAACAGGCCGTCGTCCACGGCGTGGTTCCGCAGCAGTTGCCGTGCGAAGCGGTGCACCAATCGCTCGTCGTGTCGCGGGAAGCCGGGGTCCTCGCCGCGGGCGAGCCGGTCGAGCGCCGCGCCGTCGATGCCGCAGTCCCGAGCCTTTCCGACATGCGCGTGCCAGGAGTGCTGCGCCTCGAAAGCGCGTGCCGCCTCCAGGAGCGCCAGCTCGCGCAGCCGCAGCGGCAGCGCGGAGTCGGCGATGCAGTACGAGCTCAGCGCGCGCATCCGCGAGCCGAGCTCGGGGCTGCGCAGCAGGACCTGGAAGGGGCCCTGGGCCGGCGCCGCGGCTTCGAGGGGTTTCAGTCGCACGTTCGCTCCTGACTTCAGCGGGGTGGATTCACGGGGCCGACGGTTCTCCAGCATGTGGGGATTCGCCGAAGAAAGGAAATGGAGTTTCCCGATGTCGACTATCTGGGATCCCTATGAGGTGCCAAGGCACGTCTTCGGTCCATCCATGCTGGCCTTGACCTGCATGAACGATATTCCGGCGGGTTCGCCGAATGTGTGCACGAATAAATTGCACGGATGGAATCTTGCATCGCCCGCGCCCGGGTGGCACGGTCGTCCATGCCCGGGTGTCCGCCGACGCACCCGCTGAGCGACTTTCCTGTTCGCAACCTCCGTGCCCCAGGCCGACGCTGCCTCCTGCCGCTTCCGCGCGGGCCTGCCGTTGCCATCCACAGATTGATCGAGGAGCTGAGCTGACAATGACGTCCATCTCGAAGAACCGCCGCAGACGCGGCGCACTCGCCGCCGGAGCTCTCGCGACCGTGCTGGCGGCGACCGCCGCGTGTTCAAACAGCATGGGAGCCGCCGGAAGCAGTGGCGGCGGCACCGCCGACTCGTCGCTGTTCGGCGGGCCCGCGGTCACCGGCGTGACGCTGACCGTCTGGCACAACACGGCCGACCCGCAGGCGCTCCTGGACCTCTACAAGGCGTACGAGAAGGAGTCGGGCAACACGATCCAGCTCGTCGACATCCCGGCGAGCACGTTCCCGACCACCGTGCAGACCAAGTGGGCCACCGGCGCCCGGCCCGACATCCTCGAATGGCACGGCAACCGCACCGACCTGCTCTCGCTCAACGGCTCGCAGACGATGGTCGACCTGTCGAGCATGTCCTTCGTCGCCAAGGAAGGGCAGCTCGCGACGCTCTCCGGCAGCCTCGACGGCAAGACGTACGCCGCGACCATCGGCATGCCGACCGTCTTCGGGCTCTTCTACAACAAGTCCGTGCTCGCGAAGGCCGGGCTGTCGGTGCCGAAGTCGTACGCCGACCTGGCGGCCGACTGCACGGTGCTCAAGGCCAAGGACCCCGGCGTGATCCCGCTCTACGAGGCGGGCGCCTCCGGCTGGCCGCAGCAGGTGCTCTCCTCGTTCGACTACGTGGCCCAGTACAACACCGGCGACAGCTACGCCTCCTCGATCCTCTCCGGCAAGACGAAGCTCAACGACCCGAACGGCCCGATCGTCAAGGGCCTCGAGGCATACGAGTCGCTCAAGGCCGCCGGCTGCTTCAACTCCGACGCCACCACCGGCACCTGGGAGACCTCGCTGAAGTACGTGCTCTCCGGCAAGGCGGCGATGGTCGCGAACGGATCGGACAGCGTTCCGATGCTGGACGCGGACGCCGACGGCGACACCGCGACCGTGGACGCGGCGGTCGGGTTCACCGGCGTGTCGGCGACCTCTTCCGTCGCCGGATACGCGCCGAGCCCGCTCGGCACCTACTACGTGCCGAAGACCGGGAATACCACCAAGGAGCGCGCGGCGATCCAGTTCATCGAGTACGTCACCGGCGCGGGCTACGGCTCGTACATCCAGCAGGCGGGCACCATTCCGACGCTCTCCGGCACGGCCACGCCGAAGATGCAGGGCCTCATGCAGGAGATCGACACCGCGTATCGGAACGGCGCCACCCTCACCTGGAACTCCCAGATCCCCGGCTCCGGCAACTTCGGCCCCGAGTCCGGCAAGCTGCTGGCCGGTCAGGAGACGCCGCAGGCGGTCGCCGACAAGATCGAGGCCTACTACACGCAAGCCTCCGCCGCCGCCGGCGACTGACCTGATTCGGATCGCACCATGCCCTCACTGACGTCCCCCGCCCGCGCACCGCGCCCCGCGCGCGGTGCCCGCCGCGGCGGCCCCGTCGGCGACGCCGCGCTCCCCGCCCCGGGGAGCGCGGCACCGGTCCGCCGCCGTGGCCGCACGGTCTTCCGCTACGCCTTCGCCCTGCCCTCGATCCTGCTCGTCCTGCTGTTCTTCGCGATCCCGTTCATCGCCAACGGGCTGTTCGCCTTCACCCGGTGGACCGGCTACAGCTCGGTGATCACATGGGACGGACTCTCGAACTTCCGCCTGCTCCAGCAGCTCGGCGTGCTCAGCCACGCCACCGAGGTGACCGCGATCTACGCGGTGACCTCGATGCTCGTGCAGAACGTCGTCGGCCTCGCCCTCGCACTCGCGATGCAGCGCACCACCCGGGGCAACAGCGTCTTCCGTTCGCTGTTCTTCATCCCGGTCCTGATATCCCCGTTGGCCGCCGGCTACATCTGGAGCGCCGCGCTCGCCACGAACGGCCCCGTCAACGCCGTGATCTCAGTGTTCGTGCCCGGCGGCTTCCACTACGCCTGGCTCGGCCACAACCTGTCCGCGCTCATCTGCGTCGCGTGCGTGGACGCGTGGAAGTGGACCGGACTGGTCACGCTCGTCTACATCGCGGGCCTGAACCGGATTCCGGAGCGGATCAGCGAGGCCGCGCTCCTCGACGGCGCCGGACCCTGGCGGCGCCTGCGCTCCGTCACCTTCCCGCTCCTCGCCCCCGCGCTCACCTTCAACGTGGTCATCACGCTCGTCGGCGCATTCAGCGCCCTGGACGTCGTGTTCTCCACCACCGGAGGCGGGCCGGGCGACGCGACCGCCGTGCTCAACGTCGCCCTCTACAACGAGTACGGCCAGAGCTTCTTCGGCATGGCCAGCTCGCTCGGCTTCGTGATCACGCTCCTGGTCGTGCTCACCGCCGTCCCGCTGATCACCTGGCTGCGTCGACGAGAGGTGCAGATGTGAACGCGCGGCCCGAGAAACGCCCCTGGCTGCGGTACGGACTGCTCGGCCTGTTCGCCGTGCCGTGGATCGGCATCCCGCTGTGGATGCTGCTGGTCAACTCGTTCAAGACGCAGGGCGACGCGAGCGTGCTCTCGCTCGGCCTCCCGTCGCATTGGAACCTCGTCGGCAACTACCGGACCGTGATAGATCAGGGTTCGTACTTCACCGGCCTCGGCAACAGCCTGCTGATCGCGATCCCCACGATCCTCGCCGTGCTGCTGCTCGGCTCGATGGCCGCCTGGTCCTACGCGCGCTCGCGGTCCCGGTCGCTGCGCGTCGCGTACTACTGCACGACGCTCTCGATCGTGCTGCCCCCGGCCATCATCCCGACCGTGTACGTGCTCACCCAGCTCGGCCTCAACGGCTCCCGGCTCGGCTACATGCTCACCATCGCCGGCACCCGGCTCGGCGTCGTCGTCTTCCTCGCCACCGGCTTCATCCGCACCCTGCCGGTCGACTTCGAGGAGGCCGCCGCGCTCGACGGCGCCGGAAAGTGGCAGATCTACCGGCGGATGATCCTGCCGCTGCTGGCGCCGGTCCTGGTCACGGCTTCCGTCATGCTGATCATCTCGGTGTGGAACGACTTCTTCTTCGCGCTGTTCCTGCTGCCGAACACGAACGAGTCCACGCTGCCGCTCACCCTCTACCAGTTCGCCTCGACCTCGACCCACGGCGTCGCCTGGAACCTCGTGTTCGCGCACGTCGTGCTCTCGAGCCTGCCGCTGCTGATCGCGTACGTGTTCCTGCAGCGGCGGGTGCTCTCCGGCCTCACCGAGGGCGGCGTGACCGGCTGACGTCCGCCCGGCCGGCTAGGCGGTGGCGGCGAGCGCGGTGCGCAGCTCGCCGCGCAGCCAGCGGATTCCGGGGTCCGCGCTGCGACTGGGATGCCACAGCACCGACTCGGTGAACGTGGCCCGGTCGTAGCCCGGGACCTCGCGGATGGTGAACGCGCCGGACCGCGAGGCCCGCTGCGCGACCCGGCGCGGCAGCAGCGCGACCATGTCGGTGTCCTGCAGCAGCCACGGCAGGTTCGCCCACTCGTCCGTCAGCATCGCCACGCGCGCCCGCATCCCGAGCCCGTCGAGGAGCTTGTGCGCGATCGTCGGCGAGCCCGAGCGCCGTGTCACGCCGACGTGCGTGAGTTCGGAGAGCCGCTCGGCGGTGAGCTCCCCATCCGCGGCCGCCGGGTTGGCCGAGTCGAGCAGGCAGACGAAGTCGTCGCTGAACAGCTTCTCGCTCTCCGCCGGAACGCTGAAGCTCAGCGGCGCGATCACCAGGTCGGCCTCCAGCAGGTCCCGCTCGCCGAAACCGTCCTTCAGCGCGCAGAACTGCACGGACAGCGTCGGCGACGCGCCGGCCAGGCGCGTGCTCAGCGGCCGCCCGATCACGCCGGTCGCGTAGCCCGAGCAGGAGATCACGAAGCGCCGCTCGCTGGTCGCCGGGTCGAACCCCGCGCGCGTGCGGAAGACGCTCTCGGCGGCCGTGAGGACCTCCGTCACCAGCGGCAGCAGCCGATGTCCCAGCGGAGTCAGCTCGTAGCCGCCGGTCCCGCGCACGATCAGCTCGTCGTCGAAGTACCGCCGCAGCCTGGCCAGGTACGCGCTCATCGTCGGCTGGCTCATGTGGCACCGCTCGGCGGCCCGGGTGACGTGCCGGACCTCGAGCAGCGCATGCAGCGGCATGAGCGCGTTCATATCAAGTCCGCTGATGTCCACGCGCACCTCCGGCGAAGATCCTAGCCCCGCCGCGCGCATCGGCCATCGCCGCGCGCTCCGAGCAGGTCCCCCCGCAGCTGTCATCACGATTCGCGGCAATCAAAGCGTTCGTCCGATGCGTCCGAGATCGGAGTAGAAAGAGTGGCACCCCGGAGCCGCGACGGCTCTGAACGACGGCGGCGAGGCGGCAATGGACAACGGCGCGCGGCAACGGCAGACCTACGAAGACGTCGTGCGGCACCGGGAGGCTCCGTTCGTCGTGCAGCGCCCGCCGCTGTTCTCGCCCGCGGCCGCCGCGCAGGACGAGGCGAATCCGCGCGGGGCGTTCGGCCATTTCGCGCAGATCATGCTGCCGTTGGAGTACACGGGTTGGGTCGATGAGTGCCGCGCGCACACGAGCACCTGCTACCTCGGCGACTGGACGTCGCTGAACAAGATTCTCGTGCGCGGTCCGCAGGCGCTGGAGTTCCTGTCCTGGCTCGGGATGAACGACCTCACGCGCTTCGCGCTCGGGCAGGTCAAGCACCACGTCCAGCTCGACGGGAACGGGTGGATCGCGTCCGAGGGCGTGCTGTGCCGCCTCGGCGAGGAGGAGTTCCTCTACACGGCGGGCAGCGGCGACTGGCTGGTCTGGCAGTTCTCCCAGGACCGGTGGGACGCCGAGGTCGAGGACGTGAGCCCGGATCGGTTCATCTTCGGGGTCCAGGGTCCCGCGTCCCTGTTCGCGCTCGAGAAGGCGGTCGGCGCCGGCCTGCGCGACATCGCGTTCAACCGCAGCCGCGAGGCGGAGATCGAGGGCATGCCGGTTCGGGTCCTGCGGACCGGGATCTCCGGCGAGCTCGGCTACGAGGTGCACGGCCGCTCCGCCGATGCGAACGAGGTCTGGTCCGCGATCGCCGACGCCGGCGCGGAATTCGGCATCCGGCGCTTGGGCCTGCGCTCCCAGCCGGTCCAGCACATCGAGGCCGGAATCGCCACCAACGGCCTCGACTACCTGCCCTCCGCGATCCTGACCCCGGGCGCACCCCGGCAGTTCCGGCGCGGCGAGATCGGCGGGAGCTTCGCGCCCACCGCGGTCAGCGACTACTTCCGCAAGCCGTCCGAGCTCGGCTGGGGCCGACGCGGCGCGACCGCTTCGCACGAGTTCCTCGGCCGCGACGCCGTGGTCGCCGACTCGGCGGAGGGGGGCGGCCGAAAGCTCATGGGCCTCGTCTGGAACGTCGAGGACGTGGCATCCGTGCTCACCTCCGTCCTCGGAGAGGCCGAGATCCCGGACCAGATGGAGCTGCCGCGCCAACCCGGCCCGAGCTTCGACCAGGTGCTCGCGGCCGGAAGACCGGTCGGCGTCTCGTCGGGACGCACGCTCAGCGCGGGCCTGCGCTCGATGATCTCGTTGTGCGTCATCGACGCCGAGCATGCCGCCGCGGGCACCGCCGTGACCGTGCTGTGGGGCCGCCCGGGAACGCCGCAGCGCGAGATCCGCGCGACGGTCACGGAGCTCCCGTTCAAGCCCGATCACCGCCGCCTCGACGTCGGGAACCTCTCGGCCGGCTAGCCCCGGCTTTCTACGCAGAACCTACGCAAGTTGCCGAGTTCGCCCCCCGCGCTGGAGGTTGGAGGCACCAACCCCCCGCGCTGGTCGGGCGAAAGGATTCGGCCGTGGACCGTCCCTCCCAGGCTGCCGCCGTCGACGCCCTGATCATCGGCGCCGGTATGGCCGGATTGACGTGCGCCCAGGACCTGTCGCGCGCCGGCTGGTCGGTCCGGGTCGTCGAGGCCGGCGACCGGCCCGGCGGCCGGATGCGCACGGACACGCGCGACGGGTTCGTCCTCGACCGCGGGTTCCAGGTGTTCAACCCCGGCTACCCGCAGACGCGCCGCCGGATCCGCACCGCCTCGCTGGGGGTGCGGGAACTGAGTCCGGGGTTCGCTCTGAGCGGAGGCGGAGTGCGCCGCAGGTTCGCCCACCCCGCGCGCGACCGGCACGTCTGGCGCGAGCTGTCAGCGGGCGGGCTCGGCCGGGCCGGGGACCTGGCACGGTTCGGGCTCTACAGCGCGCGCGTGGGTTTCGGCGGCGTGCGCGGCATCAAGTCAGGACTCGACGTTCCGGCACGTCTCGCGCTCGGGCGCGGCGGTTGCTCCGCCGGGTTCATCGACGAGGTGCTGCGGCCCTTCTTCGCCGGGGTTTTCCTGGAGGACGACCTCGCCACGTCGAGCCGCGTCCTCGGCCTGGTCTGGCGCAGCATGCTGCGCGGTTCCGCGGTGCTCCCCGCGCAGGGTATCGGGGCGGTGGCACGGCAGATGGCCGAAGACCTCCCCGCGGGCACGATCGCGTACGAGTGCACTGTGCGGACCCTGACCGACGACGGTGCGGTGCTGGCGGACGGGACCGAGCTCGGGGCCCGCCGGGTGATCGTGGCCACCGATCCCTCGTCGGCCCGAGCGCTGCTGCCGAGTCTGCCGGAGGTTGAGGTCAACGCCGTCACGACGTACTACCACGTGGCACCGCGTGCGCCGATCGACGAGCCGCTCCTGGTGGTCGATGCCGATTCGATCGTCCTGAACAGCCTCGTCGTCTCGAACGTGCAGCCGAACTTCGCGCCGCGCGGCTATGCCTTGATCTCCACATCCGCGCTCGGCACGCGGCCGATCGACGAGTCCAAGGTCCGCGCGCGCCTCGCTGAGCTCTACGACACCGACACGGCATCGTGGGAGCTGCTCGCCGCCTACCCCGTCCCGCAGGCGCTGCCGAGGATGACGCCGCCGTGGCCCCTGTCGCGGGGGACCGTGGTCGGCCCGCGCCTCCAGCTCTGCGGCGACCATCGCGCCACGGGCTCGGTCCAAGGCGCCATGGCCTCCGGCGCCCGCGCGGCACGTGAGGCACTCGCCGATGAGATCTCGCACTGAGCAATCGACCTATCGCAACCGGAGGAAACCACGTGGTCGCCGTCAGCCGCACCATCACCGTGTCCGCGCCAATGGAGCGGGTGCGGGACTACCTGAAGGACTTTACGAACGCCGAGGAGTGGGACCCCGGTACGCACCAGTGCGTACGCTGCGACGACGGGCCGCTCCAGGTCGGCGCGGAGTGGATCAACACCTCGGAGTTCATGGGCCGGTCGGCCGTGCTGCGCTACCGGCTGGACGTCCTCGAGCCGGATCGGCTGGTGTTCCGCGGGACGAACGAGAATGCCGAAAGCGTGGACGACATGAGCTTCCAGCCGCTTCCCGCCGGCACCCGGATCACCTACAGCGCCCGCATCACCTTCGCCGGGTTGCTGCGCATGGTCTCCCCGCTCATGCGTCCGCCGTTCGAGCGACTGGCCGATCGGGTCGCCGAGCGCATGACCGAGGTGCTGAGCGAACTGTGACATGAATGCCAACGCGCCTCTCGACGAATGCCACATTCAGGGCGCAGGATGGGGCTCGGGGTTTTCGGGCGTAAGGAGGGCCGAGGGTGACGGCGACCGGGAAGCGACGCGAGGCTGCTTGGACGCGCATGAGGCGTGCGCGGTGGAGCAGGGCGCCCAAGATCGAAGCGCGCAGGATCGAGGTCTTCCGGCCCGGCCGGGTTCCTCCCGCCGCCCGGGTGCATCCGTTGCTCACGTTCTTCATCGCCGAGGATGAACGTTCCTGGGCCGGTGCGCCGCAGCTGCAGGCGCTGTTCGCGCTGCTCGACACGGTCGGTGCCGCCGAGGTGCACCACCGCACGACGGCGCGTACGTCGTGGCGCCTGCTGGATGCGGAGCAGCCGCGCGTCGCGCTGCGGCTGGAGATCACCCAGCCGACCGACGCGCGCGGCGTGATCGATCTGACGATGGACGCCGGGGTCTACGGAGAAGTCTGGAAGCAGATCCAGGGCGGCCAGTGGATCGGCATCACCACAGGTGACCGGCTGCGGCCGCACGCGGACGGGTCGGGAACGATACTCGACGAGGCGTTCGCGGCGTGCATCCCGCTCGCCAGCGCCCCGCCGCCGGCCCTCGACGAGATGGCCCACGCCTCGCGCTGAGAGGTCTCCGGGGGAGCCCGACCTCGCCGGCCGGGAGCGCGTGAACGAGCGCGTCCGCGACGGTCAGCCGACGCGCTCGTCGCGGAACGCCGCGGCCGCCTGCCGCTGCTCGTCGGTCAGTTCCTCGCCGCGGACCGGGGTCACCAGGCTCCAGTGCCCGGCCACCGGGCAGCGCTGCATCCGCATCGGGCCGTAGCGCCCGACCGTGTGGGCGCTCTGCTCTGTCCACATCGTGGTGAACACGTGGTGGGCGCAGCAGCGGACCACGGTCTGCTCGCCGGGTTCGGTGCCGGCGTCGGCGATCGTGCCGTTCTCGCGGCGGCGGCGCATGCCCGCCAGCGACCCGACGGCGATGATCGCGGCCAGCCCGGTTCCGCGTCGGACGAAGGTGTGAGCGGTCATGATCGGCCTTTCTGCTCTGCTGCTTCGGATTGCTGTGACTTCAGCGAAACATCGCCGTAGCGGCGCGGGCAGGGCCGAGAGTCCCGAGTTGGGCGGGCCCTCCGAGCGCCGTGAGCGATAGATTCTCGCCGTTTCTGTTTTTCCGTGGATCCGCGGCCGTCTCCTAGTCGTCCGAACGGAATCTGCCAGGGAGCGACGGTGTACGACAGGAGATCAGGCGGCGCGCCTGACGAGACGGCTCTGGTCACGGCGGCTCAGACCGGCGACCAGGCCGCGCTCGACGTGCTGGTGGACCGGTACCTTCCACTGCTCTACAACATCGTGGGCCGCGCCCTGGACGGCAGCCACGAGGTCGACGACGTGGTCCAGGAGACCTTGTTCCGCGTCGTGGACCGGCTGCGGGAACTGCGCGACCCGGCCGCGTTCCGTTCCTGGACGGTGGCGATCGCGATGCGGCTGGTGCGGGACCGCTGGCGGTCGCGGCAGACGGAGTCGGCCGGCTTCGGGCGCGATCCGGAAGCGCAGCTGGACGCGGCCGATCCCGGCGCCGACTTCGTGGACCTGACGATCCTGCGGCTCGAGCTGACCGACCAGCGCCGGGAGACCGCGCTGGCCACGCGCTGGCTCGACGAGGAGGATCGCGAACTGCTGGCGCTCTGGTGGCTTGAGGCCGCCGGCGAGCTGACACGCGCGGATCTCGTCGCGGCACTCGGGTTGAGCCCAGGCCACGCATCGGTGCGCATCCAGCGGATGAAGGCGCAGCTGGAGACGGCCCGGACCGTCGTGCGGGCGATTCAGGCGGTTCCGCGATGCCAGGAATTCGCCGCCCTGGCACGGCGCTGGGACGGACGGCCGGCCTCCGCGTGGCGCAAGCTGTTCGCACGCCACGTCCGCGACTGCGTGACGTGCGCCGTGCACCGCGAGGGCCTGGTGCCCGCGGAACGGCTACTGGTCGGTCTCGGCCTCGTGCCGGTTCCCGCTCTGCTCGCGACCCGCATCGCGGGTGCCGGGCACGTGTCCGCGGCGGCGTCGAAGGCAGCTACGACGGCGACTGCCTCCGGGCCCACTCGGGCCGCCTCGCACGGCCGACGGGCCGTCAAGCACGGCCGCACCGCGCGCCGCGTCGCGCTGCACGGCTCGGCGAAGGTGGTCGCCGCAGTCCTCGTAGTCGCCACTGTCGCGGTGGGTACGGTCTACGCGGCCACGCGCCCCGCCCCCACCAACACGTCGGCGACGATCACGGTGGCCACCAAGGCGCCCGCCACCACCGCCAGAGCCAAGCTCACGCCGTCCGCCACGCACAGCGTCTCACCGAGCCCGGCCAAGGCCTCTTCCGCCTCGCACTCGGCGTCACCGGTCGCGGCGGGCGGCTGTGACCGGACCGCCGGGTCGTCGCCGGTGGTGCGCACGACGACGGTCGACGTCGGAGTCTCGGTCACGGGCTACGGAAGCCAGGCCGACACCGATCCCCTGCCGATGGCGATCGCGGCGACTCCGTCGGGCACCTCGTGGCTGGCCTGGCTCGGCACGAACGGCAACGTGTACCTCGGCAAGCTGGACTGCGCCGACCATCTGGTCGGCACGCCCACGAGCTTCACGGGCATCGATCTGGAGGACGTCGCGGCCGACGCGAACGGCGGCGTGCTGCTGCTGACCCGCAAGGGCAACTGCCACGACGGCCCGCTGTGCGGCGGCACGTCCAGCCCGTGCAACACCATGTGGATGATCCGCTTCGACAACTCGGGCCGCGAGGTATGGGAGCAGCAGGTCACGAACCTGACCAGCAGCCGCGGCGGCTACGACGACGGCGCGAACTTCGTCTGGTGGTACCAGCATCACGGCCGGCTCGCGTACGACGGCACCGACTACGCGGCCTACTTCGCCGACGCCATCACCGTGCAGAACGGCAGCTGCGTGGACATCCACGAAGGCGACCGTATGCAGGTCGTCGGCCCGACCGGGAACCTGCTGTCAGGACACGGCAGTTTCGGCCTCGGATGCAGCCATAGCTGGGACACGCACATCGTCTGGGATCCACGTGCCGGTCGCTTCGTCATGGTCTGCGCCACTGACAACGGCTGCCGGATAGCCCAGCCGGCCACGTATCAGACTGTGGCGACAGGCACCTGCGACGGCACGTTGTTCGGCGGCGACATCGTCCTGTCCAGCAACGCGGGGTACTGGGTCGGCTGGAGCCAGGGCGGCCACGCCCGCCTGGACCATTTCAGCACCGGCTCCTCGGACAAGACCGTCGAGACCGCCGCCGACACCAGCCACCCGCACCTGGTCACCTACGGCGGCCGGATGCTGCTCGCCTGGGGCTCGGGCTCGGAAATCGCCGCGCAGGTCTACAACTCCGGAACCGGCGCCACCGTGGGCGGCCGGTTCACGATCGACGTCCCCGACAACGCATACATGTCCTTCAAGGCTTACCCGGACGGCAGCGCCGCCTACGCGGCCGCAGGCAGCACCAGCACCTCGATCGTCGTGGCCCGGGTCATGCCGATGAGCTGAGCGCGGCGCTCCCTTGGCGTTCTACGGCGTGAGGACGATGCGGCCGAAGACGGTGCCGTCGTCCATCTGGCGGTGCGCTTCGGCGGCATGATCGAGCGGCAGGACCTCGTGGACGACGGGGTGGAGGCGGCCGGTCGCGGCGGCGTCGAGGAGTTCCGCGCGGACGGCGTTGCGCTCGGGGACCGGGACGGTGTTGAGGCTGAAGGTCGCGAACGAGCGGGATCGCTGGAAGGAGTGCATCAGGCGCATTCCGAAGTCCGCCGGGGGCAGGCCCGCGACGATGCCGACGACGATCATGCGGCCGTTGGGCTTGAGGCGGTCGATGAACTCGCCGACGGCCGGTCCCCCGACGATGTCGATGACGACGTCGAACATGGCCGGCTCGGCGCGGTCGGCGTGCTCGTCATCGTCGCCGTGCCCTGCTCTGTCGAGGACGAGCGTCGCGCCGAGTTCTCTGAGGCGGCGGCCACGCTCGGCGGACGAGGTGGTGACCGCGATGAGGCCCGCACCGCCGCGGGCGGCCAACTCCACTGCGGCGATGCCGATGCTGCCTGCCGCGCCGCGTACGAGTACTGACTCGCCGGGGGCGGAATGGGCGTGGGCCAGGGCGAAGTGCGCGACGGTGGCTGCGCTGCCGAGGGTCACGGCATCGACCGCGGTGAGACCGTCCGGCAGCGGGGTGATGTCGTCGATGCGGGCGGTCGCCTGCTCGGCGTAGCCTCCGCCCGTTCCGGTGAAAGCCCAGACGCGTCGGCCGAGCCAGTACGGGTCGACGTCGCGGCCTACGGCGGTGACGGTGCCGGCGACCTCGCTGCCGGGGATCAACCCCTCGGCGAATCCGTAGCCGCCGAGGGTTCCGCGGCGGATCACGGCGTCGACGCCGCCGACTCCGATCGCCTCGGTGCCGATCACGACCTGGCCCGCCACCGGCGGCGGCGGATCCGCGACCTCGCGTACCGCCATCCCGGACGGGTCGCCGAACTTCTCGATAACCACCGCGCGCATGGGAAGCCTCTCCTGATCCATCTGGCCTGTTCAGGTACCATGCGAACGGTACTGGACGGGTGCGTCCACTTAGCGGAAGTGAGATCGATGACCGGAGAAGTGACTCACAACCTGCGCGCGGACGCTCGGGAGAATCGCGACAAGATCCTGGAGGCGGCACGTGCGTTGTTCTCCGAACGCGGCCTTGACGCCTCGATGCGCGATGTGGCGCGCGACGCCGGCGTGGGTCCGGCGACGCTCTACCGGAGGTTCCCGACGAAGCAGGTGCTCATCGACGACGTGTTCGCGGACGAACTGCGGGCGTGCCGCGGGATCGTCGCGGACGGATGCGCCGATCCGGACGCCTGGCGCGGCTTCTCGTCCGTCATCGAGGAGTTGTGCGTGCTCAACGTCGAGAACACCGGGTTCGTCGACGCGTTCATGTCGGCCAACCCGCGGGCGCCCGTGTTCGCGCACCATCGGGCCGCCGTGCTGCGCCAACTCGAAGAACTCGCCGCCCGGGCGCAGCGCGCCGGCCGGCTGCGACGCGACTTCGCCATCGACGACCTCGTACTCGTCCTGCTGTCCTGCCGCGGACTGTCGTCGATCCGCCCCTCGATCCGGGCCGCGGCGGCCCGCCGATTCGCCGCGCTCGCGCTGGACGGCCTGCGCGAGAACGCGACGAACGCCGCCTTGCCCCGCAAGCCGGATCTCGTCGACGAGGTGCTCCGTACCCCTTAGCCGATCCGGTCCGCATCCGCCTCCGGCGAGCACCGGCTTCCTGTTCTGCTTCAGCCCTGGACGCGGCAGGGTCCGGCACTGGCAAGGGTGCCGGACCCGGCCGCGCCGCGGTTGGGCGACGACCTGCTACCTGCTACCCGCCACCGCTACGGCGCCCAGGCCGGTTGCGGGAGCCAGCTGACGTCGTCGGTCCAGGACGTCGAGCTGTCCCAGGCGGCGCTGCCTCCGTCGCTGGCGACGTAGACGTCGCCGTTGTAGTGGCGGAGGTAGTCGGCCGGGGTGGCGTTCCAGGAGAGGGACTCGCCTTGGCCGTTCTTGCCCGGGGTGGGGCAGAAGGTCGCGTCCGAGGCGAACTGGCCGGTGCCGTCGTTCTGCTGCTGGTAGACGGCGCCGCCGGTCTGCCTGAGGTAGCCGTTCGGGTAGTTCTTCGACTCGAACGAGACGCACGAGCTGTTCGCCAGGCCGGGCTCGACGATCCACGTCGCGTCCTGCTTGTCGGTCGTGGAGCTGGCGACCGTGATGGGGGAGATCACCGCGACGCCGTTCTGGTGGCGGATGAAGTCTCCCGTGCAGCAGGACGTGGTGGCCCGGAAGGAGACCTCCGTACCGGGTGCCAGCGCGACCGCGCCCAGGTAGCCGAACTGCTGCGAGGCGCCGCCGGTGCACGCCTCGATGTCGAGCTGCGTGCCGTTGGCCGTGTTGTCGGCCGGGTCGGTGAGGCAGAGGCCCGACTGCGGGTTGATCAGCGTGCCGTCCGGCTGCTGGACCCACTTCTGGCCGCCGATCCCGTTGCAGGCCCACAGTTCCACGTGCGCGCCCGAGGCGGTGCTGTCGCCGTCGATGTCGAGGCACTTGCCGAGGTCCTGGAGCGACTCGCTGGCCGAGTCGTAAGTCCAGTGCTGGTCCACGGCGTTCGGCTGGCAGTCCCAGATCTGCAGCTGGGGGCCGATGGCGCCGTACAGGTCGTTGCCGGGCACGTCGACGCACTTGCCGCCCGGCGCGCTGATCGGGTGGCCGCTGTTGACGGAGAACAGCTGGTCGGCGGCGCCCGTACACGCCTCGATGTCGAGGACGGTGCCCGCGCTCGTACTGCCGCCGGGGTCGGTGAGGCAGAGGCCTGACTGCGGGTTGAGCAGCGTGCCGTTGGTCTGCTGTACCCACTTCTGGCCGCCGACGCCGTTGCACGTCCAGAGTTCGACCTTCGTACCGGACGCGGTGACGTTGCCGTCGATGTCGAGGCACATGTTCAGCGCCGTGATCGATTCGTCGCCGTTCTGCCACCAGTACTGGTCGGCGTCCTCGCGGGCGCAGGAGGCGAGATCGACGGCCGTGCCGGCCACGGCTGCCGCCCCCGCAGTGCTCCCGACGCAGTCGCCCGCGGGCGCGGAGATCGTCTGCCCCTGGATCAGCCAGCCCGGGGAGATGAGGAACTGCTGGTCAGCGGCTGCCGTGCAGGCTTCGATATCAAGCACCGTGCCGTTGGCGGTGCTGCCGTTCGGACTGGTCAGGCAGAGGCCTGATTGCGGATTGAGCAGGGTGCCGTTCGACTGCGGCACCCATTGCTGGCCGCCGACGCCGTTGCAGTCCCAGAGCTCTACCTTGGTGCCGGACGCGGTGCCGTCGCCGTCGATGTCCAGACAGCGTCCCATGGTGACGAGTTCCTCGGGATACTGCCACGAGGGCGCCGCCGTGTTGGACGGCAGTCCCTGGTCGGGGACGGTCCGCAGGTATTGCCAGTCCTGGTCGACGGCGTCGTGCTGGCAGCTCCAGATGTCGACGGCGGTGCCGTCGCCGCCGTTGTCGTTCCCGCTCACGTCCAGGCACGATCCGCCCGGACCGGTCACCGGCACGCCGGGGCCGCCGCCGCTGGTGCCCGCATAGGAGGCGGCGGCGATGTTCGACTGGACGGAGGCGATCGTGCTGTCCGAGGCGTAGCCGGAGACGATGGCGCCCTCGAAGAACGCGCCGGGGGCCATGTCGCTCTGGTCGCCGCCCACGCCGAGCCCGATGCCGCCCTCCTGGTGCATCGGCGAGTAGCCGCTCGGAAGGGCGCCGGAATAGAGCGATGTCAGCGATGGCCCGGTGGCATCACCGCCATCCAAGGCGAATCGGCTTTGGCCGTCGTTGCGCAGCACGGCCGTGATGAACTTCGAGTTCTCGCTGACGTTGGACGGGTTGGCGCTCGACCCGTTGCCCATGTAGACGCCGTTCTCCATGTCCGCCTGGACCCACGGGCCCTTCCCGGTGCACGGCGAGACGCCGCACCACGTGGAGATGATCAGCGCGTCCATGTGCCCGGCGCCGGTGTCGGTCGCGCTGGTCTCCATGTTGCCGAAGTCGAAGCAGCAGTGGTCGGTGGCGTCGGTGCCGCTCGCGACCTCGTACATCGACTCGGGCTGGCCGTTGACCGCCATCCCGGGCGCCGGCGAGTTCGCCGTGGACGGGATGTAGCGGTAGCCGACCTTCGCGGTGATCCGCACGCCGTACGCCTTGTGCCCGTTCACGGTCACCGGCAGGGCGTCCGCGCGGGCCGGGATGTTGGCGGAGCCCGAACTACCGGCCGGGCCCAGACCCAGATCGCTGTGACGGCCCGACTGGTCGTAGATCTTGGTGATCGTGCAGACCGTGTTCGCGCAGAACGAGTCCTGGGCGGCCGCGTCGGCGTAGCCGCCGGTGCCGAGCAGCCCGATGTCGGTGGTGGTCCCGTCGGACTGCCGGGTGACCTGGTAGAGCGGCCCGCTGTAGCCGCTGGAGAGCGCGCGGACCGTGCTGTAGGCGGCCACGCAGTTCTGACCGCCGGAGGCGAACACGTCGCACGGCAGCGTCGAGGTGCTCGCGCGCGCGGGCGGCGCGGCGGCTTGGGTGAGCATCGTGACCGCGAGGAGGACGACGCACACCAAGGACCACGTCTTCGTGGCGGCGGTGCGCAGCTTCATGGATCTCTCCGATCGTGAGAGCTGTACGTCGATGGGCGGGTATGTCCACCGAACCTGCTGAATCGATTGAGCAGACCTGTTCAGCGGGGCTGAGCTGCGGAGCGGGGAGTAGGGGTGGATCCGGCTGCTCCGGCCGCGCGCTGTGCGGCGGCGGAATCGATGCGGGCCGGTGGCGATGCAGACCATAGGCTCGCTCCAGGGCCCGGTCAAGGGAACCGGGGCGATTCGGTCCCGCGCGCGGCAGGAGAAGCCGGGGTCTTGACATCCACCGGCGAGAGCCCCTAGCTTCCGTGCTGAAGCGTTAGAGCAGCCGAATCCCCCCGATCGATTTTCGCTGCGAACGGCTTTGCCAGAGTGCTCAAACGATTGAGCAACCGAGATCGACGGCCACCGAAGGAAGCGCCGATGTCTGAGTCCGAGAACGCGACGGCCCCGAGCCCGAAGCCGCAGTCGGCCCGCGGCCGCGGTCCCGCGACGCTGCGCAGCATCGCCTCGGTGGTCGGCGTCTCGCCGAGCGCGGTGTCGATGGCCCTCGCGGACCACCCGCGGATCGGCCGGGAGACGAAGGAGGCGGTGCGCGCGGCGGCCCGCGACCTGGGGTACGTCGCGAACTCGGCCGGCCGGGCGCTGCGCGCCGGGCGCTCGACCTCGATCGCGGTCGTGGTCCCGAACACCGCGCAGCACGTGTTCGGCCACCCCTACTTCATGCACCTGCTGGTCGGGGTGAACGAGGCGGCCAACGCGCAGGACACCGCGGTGCTGATCTCCACCAACCCCGCCACCGACCACGATCCGGCGGCCTACGACCGGATCCTGCGCTCGCAGGCGGCGGCCGGGGCGATCATCGCGTCGGCCGCGATCAACGATCCGAACGTCAGCCGCATGGTCGACGGCGGGCTGCCGGTGGTGCTGATCGGCCGCTACCCGCACCTGCCGCACGCGGTGTCGGTCGGCATGGACGACGTCGCCGGCGCGGCCGCGGCCACCCGGCATCTGATCGCCGAGCACGGGCTGCGCCGGATCGGGCACATCAGCGGCCCGCTCGAGCACCAGACCGCGCTGGATCGCTACCAGGGCTTCCGCGATGCCATCGCCGAGAGCCCCGAACCGTGCGTGCAGAGCCTCGCGGTCGGCGACTTCAGCGAGGAGGCCGGGCGCGCCTGCGCCGCGCAGCTGCTCGACGGCATGCCCGGACTCCAGGCGATCTTCGCCGCGAACGACGAGATGGCCTACGGCGCGCTGCTGGAACTGCGCTCGCGCGGGCTGCGCGTCCCGCAGGACGTCGCCCTGGTCGGCTATGACGACTTCGGCGTCTCCCGGCTGACCACCCCGGCGATCACCACGGTCCGGGTGCCCGCCGAGGAGCTCGGCCGCCGCGCGGCGCGGCGGCTGTTCGACCTGATCGACGGCGCCGCCGAGCCGGTCACGCACGAGAACGTGCCGATCGAGCTCGTCGCCCGCGAATCCTGCGGCTGCCCGCCCGACTGAGCCCGGGCACGAGCCCGGCCGTCTGAGCCCGGGCACGAGCCCGGGCTCCCTGGACCGGACCTTTCGAACCCGGTGCCGCGCACAGCCGCGCGGTGCCCGTATCCCGCAATGCGCACCATCAACCGATAATGAGGAGCCTGATAACGATGTCAGCTTTCGGTCGACGCGGAAGAGCGACCTGTCTGGCGGCCGCGGTCGCGGCCGTGACCCTGGTGGCCGGATGCGGGAACAACGGAGTGAGCACCGGCTCCTCCGGCGGCGTGGTGCAGCTGAGCATGCTCACCGGGTTCACCGGACCCGACGAGGCCTCCTACCAGGCGCTCGTCACCGAGTTCAACACGTCGCACCCGGACATCCACGTCACCATGACCGCGGAGCCGTGGGCGACGGTGGCGCAGAAGCTGCCGGCCGCCTGGGCCACCGGCGGCGGCCCCGACCTGGCCACGCCGAGCTCGGACCCGGGCTCGATCTTCAACTACATCAAGACGAACTCGGTGCTGCCGCTCGACAGCGCCGTCGGCACCGGCTCCGGGCAGATCGACTCCTCGGCCTTCCCGAGCGTCGTGCGCAACGCCTTCACCGTCGACGGCAAGCTCTACGCGGTGCCCGCGAACATGGCCACGCTCGTCCTGTACTACAACAAGGACATGTTCGCCGCGGCGGGCATCAAGGCGGCGCCGACGACCGAGGCCGACTTCATCGCCGACGCCAAGAAGCTCACCGTCTCCTCCGGCGGCAAGGTCTCGCAGTACGGGCTCTCCCTCGCGGACAACAACACCATCCAGATGTGGCCGATCCTGCAGTGGATGAGCGGCGGCGACATCGTCGACTCCAAGGGCTGCGCCACCGTGAACAGCGCGGCCAGCGTCAGCGCGCTGACCCAGTGGAGCCAGCTCGTCATCCAGGACCACATCAGCCCGGTCGGCCAGGCCGGCGCCGACGCGGACACGCTGTTCTCCTCGAAGAAGGCCGCGATGGAGATCAACGGGCCGTGGGCGGCCTCCGGCTACACCTCCGCCGGCATCAACCTCGGCATGGTGAAGGTGCCCGTCGGCTCCGCCGGACCGGTCACCCTCGCCTCGACGGTGCCGCTGATGATCGAGCGCAACGGCCCGCACACCGCCCAGGCCGAGCAGTTCCTCGCCTGGTACACCGGCAAGGCGGCGCAGCTGAAGTTCTCCCAGATCTCCGGCTTCCCGCCGGCCCGCACCGACCTCGGCAGCGCGCTGTCCGGGAACGCGACGGTCTCGCTGTTCGCCTCGGCGCTGCCCGACGCGAAGCTCTACCTCGCCGGCCTTCCCGAGGCCACCTCGATCGACTCGGACGTCTACGTCCCGATGATCCAGCGGATCGAGCGCGGCGCGAACGTCGCCTCGGCCACCGCCGCCGCGGCCACCCAGATCAACAAGCTCACCGGCTGCGCCTCCTGAGCTCGGAGAGACCATGACCAGCCTCAGCCCTTCGTCGGGCGCGCCGCGTCGGCGCTCCCGGCGGAGGTTCAACTCGGCCTACCTGTTCGTCGCCCCGAGCGTCGTGCTCATCGCCGTCTTCATCGCCGAGCCGATCCTGCAGTCCGCGTGGATGAGCCTGCACGACTGGACGATCGGCTCCGCCGACAACCCGTTCACCGGCCTGGCGAACTACCGCTCGCTGTGGCAGGACTCGCGGTTCTGGAACGCCCTGCGGGTCACCGCGATCTACACCGCCGCGGTGACCGTCGGGCAGGTCGTGCTCGGACTCGCGATCGCATCCCGGCTACGCCGCACCACGTGGTACTCCTCGCTGCTGCGCACGGCCTACTTCTTCCCGTTCGTCGCCTCGCTCGTGGTCGTCGGCATCGTGTGGAAGTTCCTGCTCGACCCGCAGGTCGGGCTGATCGACGCCTGGCTCGGCGACCTCGGGGTCTCCAACCCGCCGCAGTGGCTGCAGTCCACCTCGCTCGCGCTGCCGACGGTGATCGCCGTCGGCATCTGGAAGAACGTCGGCTTCACGATGATCGTGCTGCTCGCCGGGATGCAGCAGGTGCCGGCGGACCTGTACGAGGCGGCGATGCTCGACGGCGCGGGACCCTGGCGGCGCTTCACCGCCGTGACCCTGCCGGCGCTGCGGCCCGCGCTGCTGTTCACCACGCTGATCGCCACCATCACCGGGCTCCAGCTGTTCGACCTCGTCTTCGCGATGACCGGAGGCGGGCCGGTGTTCAGCACCGAATCGGTGGTCATGTACCTGTACGAGAAGGGCTTCGTGGAGTTCCAGATGGGATACGCCAGCGCGATCGCGTGGGTCCTGTTCATCATCATCCTGGCGGTCTCGGCCGTCCAGCTGAGGGTCGCGAGGAACCGCGATGGCGACTAGCGAACTGACCTCCCCGCGCGCCGCGGCCGGCCGCAGGAACGGCCGTCCCCCCGCACTGCGCTCCGGCGGACCGCGCCGCCTCGCCCGGATCGCCGGGCGCCTCGGGGCCGGGGTGTCCTGGCTGGTGGTCGTCGTGGGCGCGGCCGCGATCGTGCTGCCGTTCCTGTGGATGCTCGGCGTCGGCTTCCGCACCAGCGGAGACCTCTACGCCGACCCGGCGCGGCTGTGGCCGGACCAGTGGACCCTGCACGGCGTGCGCGCGGTGCTCGACCAGCTGCCGTTCACCCGCCTGATCGTCAACACCTTCGTCTTCGCGGGCGGCACGACCGTCCTGCTGCTGCTGTTCGACTCGATGACCGCGTTCGCGCTGGCCCGGCTGCGCTTCCGCGGCCGGAACGCGCTGTTCGTGCTGATCCTCGCGACGCTGATGGTGCCGTTCCAGGTCACCCTGGTGCCGGTGTTCCTGACGATCTACCACTTCGGCTGGCTCAACAGCTACCAGGGCCTGATCATCCCGCGGGCCACCAGCGCGCTCGGCATCTTCCTGCTGCGCCAGTTCTTCCAGCAGCTGCCGCGCGAGCTCGACGAGGCGGCGCGCATCGACGGGGCCAACGACTTCACCGTCTACTGGCGGATCATCCTGCCCAACGCCAAGCCGATCCTGGCGACGCTGTTCATCATCCAGTTCGCGGCGCTCTGGAACGACTTCCTGTGGCCGCTGGTCATCAGCAGCCAGACCCGGATGCAGACCCTGCCCGCCGCGCTGACCCTGTTCTCCAGCCAGTCCGGCGTGGACCACTCCGCGCTGATGGCGGGTGCCGCGATCTCGCTGACCCCGCTGGCCATCGCCTTCCTGCTGCTGCAGCGCTACTTCGTGCAGGGCGTGGCCACCACCGGCATCAAGTAAGACCTCGAACATCTTCAAGCAAGACTCGGAAACGGAGCCCGCGTGTTCACCACCACCGCCACGATCGATCCCGACTTCACCGTCGCGACGGTCCCACCGCGTCTGTTCGGCTCCTTCGTCGAGCACATGGGACGCTGCGTCTACGGCGGCGTCTACGACCCGGACCACCCGTCCGCCGACGCCGACGGGCTGCGCTCCGACGTGCTCGACCTGGTCCGCGAGCTCGGGGTGAGCGTGGTGCGCTACCCCGGCGGGAACTTCGTGTCCGGCTACCGCTGGGAGGACGGCGTCGGCCCCCGGGAGGGCCGGCCGGTGACCCTGGACACCGCGTGGAGCTCCATCGAGCGCAACACCTTCGGGCTCAACGAGTTCATGACCTGGGCCAAGCGCGCCCGGGTGGAGCCGATGATGGCGGTCAACCTCGGCACCCGGGGCGTCGAGGACGCCTGCAACCTGCTCGAGTACGCGAACTTCGGCAAGGGCACGCGGTACTCCGACCTGCGCATCTCCCACGGCGTGCGCGAACCGCACGGCATCCGGCTGTGGTGCCTGGGCAACGAGATGGACGGGCCCTGGCAGATCGGCCAGAAGACCGCGACCCAGTACGGCCAGCTCGCCGCGGAGACCGCCAAGGCGATGCGCCGGATCGACCCGGAGCTCGAACTCGTCGCCTGCGGCAGCTCGAACGAGCGCATGCCCACCTTCGGCAGCTGGGAGGCGGAGGTGCTCGACCACGCCTACGAGTACGTCGACTACATCTCGCTGCACGCCTACTTCGAGCAGACCCCGACCAACCGCGCGCAGTTCCTCGCCTCCGCGCACACCATGGACACCTTCATCGAGGGCGTCGTCGCCACCTGCGACCACATCGGCGCGAAGAAGCGCTCGCGCCGCAAGCTCAAGCTCTCCTTCGACGAGTGGAACCTCTGGTACGAGAGCCGCTTCGCCGGCCAGGACAACCTCGACTGGGCCGAGGCGCCGCGGCTGATCGAGGACGAGTACACCACCGAGGACGCGGTCGTCGTCGGCAGCCTGCTGATGAGCCTGCTGCGGCACGCGGACCGGATCGGCGTGGCCTGCCTGGCCCAGCTGGTGAACGTCATCGCCCCGATCCGCACCGAGCCCGACGCCGACGCCTGGCGTCAGACGATCTTCCACCCCTTCGCCCTGACTGCGCGGCACGCCCGCGGCGAGGTCCTGCGCGTGGAGCCGGCCGGCCCGGCGGCCGAGGGCGCCGAAGACCTCGGCGCGCCCGCCGTCGACGTGACCGCGACCCGCGACCCGGAGACCGGCGAGATCGCGGTCTTCGCCGTCAACCGCGACGAGGCCCGGTCCGGCAAGCTCGAACTGAAGGTGCGTTCCACGGCGCCGCTGCGCGTCGTCGAGCACGTGCTGATGGGCGGCGCCGACCTGCTGGAGACCAACTCCCGGCAGAAGCCGGACCGCGTCACCCCGCGCCCGAGCACCCGCCACGAGCTCGTCGGCGAGCGGCTCACTGCCGAGCTGCCCCCGGTGTCCTGGAGCATGATCCGGCTGGCTCCGGCCGAAGGCGCGTGACGGCAGCGGCACGATGCGCCGCCGGTCGCCGTTCGGCCGCCGCCGGTCGCCGCCTCAGGCTCAGGCCACGGCGTCGTACTTGTAGATCCAGCTGCTCGCCGCCAGCGGACCGGCGGCGGCGAGCGCCCTGTCCCGCGCGCGCTGCTCGGAGCCGTCCGGCAGATGGTTGATACGGCTCAGGTCGCGTCCGGCGCGCTGCAGCTTCGCGATGCGCGGGATGCGGGAGCCCTGATAGAGCTGGAGGGCGGTGGCCGGCTGGTCGATGTGCTCGGCGAGGCAGGCCGCGAGGACGGCCGCGTCCTCGATGGCCTGGGCGGCGCTCTGAGCGAAGTCGGGTGCCAGCGGGTGCGCCGCGTCGCCGAGGAGCGTGATGCGGGAGGTGCTCCAGCGGGGGAGGGGCTTGTGATGCAGCACCGACCAGCGGCCCGGCCGTCCGCCGGCGCGGATCAGCTCGGCGACGCGCGGATCCCAGCCTTCGAACTCGGCCAGGAACTCCTTCCTGGCCGCGGTCGCGCTCCAGGACTCCTTCGCCCCGGGCGCGGCCGGGGCGAAGCCGAGCAGGTTGACCGAGCGTCCGCCGTCGACGGGGTAGTGCACGAGATGCCGTCCTGGGCCGACCCAGAGAGTCTGGGCGCGGCGCAGCGCGAAGGTCGGCGCCAGCTCCGCCGGGACGATCGAGCGGAAGGCACACATGCCTGACTCGGCCGGCGTCGTCGTCTCCGCGACCGCGTCGCGTACGACCGAGTGCACGCCGTCCGCGCCGATCACGATGTCCGCCTTGGTAGAACTGCCGTCCGCGAACTTCAGCCGTATCTCGCCCGGACGCTCCTCGATCGCCGCGCAACGCGCTCCGAGGTCGATCGCGTCCTCGGGCACGGCCGAGCGGATCGCGTCGAGCAGGGCCGCACGGCCGGCCACGTAGGTGCGCTCGCCGTAGAGCCGTTCGCAGACGCCCGCGAGCTGCTCCCGGGCAAGCACCGTGCCGTCCTGCCAGCGCCGGAACTCCCAGCCCCAGTCCAGCGGCGCGGCGTCCCGGCGCAGCCGGTCGAGGACGCCGAGCCGCCGCAGCAGCCGCGCGGCGTTCGGTGTGATCACCAGTCCGCCGCCGACCCCGCCGAATTCCCGCGCCTGCTCGAAGACCTTGGCGCTCAGCCCGGCCTGCCGCAGGAACGCGGCCACGGCCAGGCCGCCGACGCCGCCGCCGACGACGGCTATGCGCGGGCCGTCTCCGGCGGATGGGCGCCGCAACCGGATCAGCCCTTGCGCCTGGCGACTTCGGCGGTGAGCGCCGGAAGGACGGTGTCGAGGTCGCCGACGACGCCGAAATCGGCGATGGCGAAGATCGGGGCCTCGGCGTCCTTGTTGACCGCGACGATGGTCTTCGAGGTCTGCATTCCGGCGCGGTGCTGAATGGCCCCGGAGATGCCGTTGGCGACGTAGAGCCGCGGCGAGACGGTCTTGCCGGTCTGGCCGACCTGGAAGGCGTAGGGGATCCAGCCGGAGTCGACGGCGGCGCGGGAGGCGCCGACGGCCGCGCCGAGGGCGTCGGCGAGCCGTTCGACTTCGGCGAAGTCGCCGTTGGTGCCGCGTCCGCCGGAGACGACGATCGCGGCCTCGGTCAGCTCGGGGCGGCCGGTGGATTGACGCGGCTCGCGCTTCTCGACGACGGCGGTCTTCGCGCCCTCCGAGATCGTCACGTCGACGTGCTCGATGATGCCGGACCCGGGGGAAGCCTCGGGCGCGGCGGAGTTCGGCTTCACCGTGATGATCGGCGTGCCCTTGGTGACCCGCGCGGTGACGGAGTATCCGCCCGCGAAGACGGACTGCGTCGTCGTGCCGTCGGCGGCGACGTCGACGGCGTCCGTGATCAGGCCGGACTGCAGCTTGACGGCGAGTCGGCCGGCGATCTCCTTGTTCTCCGCCGACGACGGCAGCAGGATCGCGGCCACGTCCCTGCCGGCGGCGAGCTGTTGCAGCGCCTCGGCCTTCGGCGCGACGAGATAGTCCCGCAGACCGGCGTCGTCGATCGGGTAGAGCTTGTCCGCGCCGTACTCGCGCACCTGCTCGACCACGCCCTCGACGTGCTCAGGTGAGCCGATGAAGACGGCCGACGGGGAGCCGAGCCGCTTGGCGATGGTCAGCAGTTCGAAGGTGGGCTTGCGCACCGAGCCCGCCACGTGGTCGATCAGGACCAGGACCTCAGACATTGACGCAGCCTCCTTAGATGAACTTCTCGGCGGTCAGGAACTCGGCCAGCGCCGCGGCGCCTGAACCGTCCTCGTCGGTCACGATCTCGCCCGCGGTGCGCGGCGGCCGCGCGACGGTCTCGGTGACGGTGCTCCACGCGGCGCTCAAGCCCACCTGATCGGCTTCGACGCCGATGTCCGCGAGACTCCACGTATCAAGGGGCTTTTTCTTCGCCGCCATGATGCCCTTGAACGAGGGGTAGCGTGCCTCGCCGGATCGGTCGGTGACCGACAGGACCAGCGGCAGTGTCGCGCTGACGACCTCGGTCGCGGTGTCGGTGTCGCGCTCGATCCGCAGTGCCCCGCCGCTCGCCTCCACGGACGACGCGCCGGTCAGCTGCGGCAGCCCGAGGCGCTCGGCGAGCATCGACGGCAGCACGGACATGCCCGCGTCGGTCGAGGCCAGGCCGCCGACGACGAGGTCGACCGGCCCCAGCTTCTCGACGGCCTTGGCCAGGACGAGCGACGTCGCGATCGCGTCGGAGCCGGCGACGGCGTCGTCGAGCACGTGCACGGCCTTGTCCGCGCCCATCTGCAGCGCCTTGCGCACCGCGTCCACGGCCTGCTCGGGCCCGACGGTCAGCGCGATGACCACGGCGTCGTCCCCGTCCCGCGACTCCTTGATGCGCAGCGCCTGCTCGACGGCGTACTCGTCGAGCTCGGAGAGCAGGCCGTCGACGTCCACGCGGTCCACGGTGTGGTCCGCCTCGAACCGGCGGTCGGCGCCGGCGTCCGGCACGTGCTTCACACAAACGACGATGTTCATGGGAGAGTTCGAATTTCCTTCCGGCGGTTCAGTAGGTTTCCGCGAGCCGGGTGACCTCGCGGCGGAACTGGACATCGTCGTTGGGGGCGAGTTCGGTGTCGAATTCCTCGGCGTAGCGGCGGCCGGACCAGACGGCGGCGGCGATGGTGCTCGGCGCGTAGGCGTCGCCGATGGCTCGCAGGGTCTTGATCTGCCCGAGTTCGAGCGCGCCGGTCAGGTCTTGGAACAGGGACTCCTCGGGCAGCCGTGCTGTCACCAGGACCACGCTGTCCGCCGCGAGCGAGTCCGCTGCTCCGTTGTATGCGTTGGCGGTCTCCACACTGTCCGCGCGGACCGCGTTCACCGTCGTGTTCAGGTGCAGGTGGACGCCGTTGTTCAGCAGCCGCCTGGCGATCTTGGCGACCTCCATCGTGTTGTACGTCCACGCCGAGGCGCGCGCTTCCGGGGTGACGAGGTGGACCTCGTGGCCCTCCTTCGCGAGCAGTTCGGCCAGCACGCCGCCCATGTAGTAGTGGTCGTCGTCGAACAGCACGACGCGGTTGCCGCGCGGCCTGCGGCCGGCGATCAGGTCGTCCGGCGTGAGGACGTCGGCGGCCGGGTCGACCGGGATCGGGTGGGTGTGCCAGCGGGCCACGCCATCGCGCCGCCAGGTCGCCCCCGTGGCCACGGCCACGTGCTCGAAGCCGAACTCGAGGATGTCCTCGCGGTTCATCGGGCTCTCCCGGTAGACCTCGACGTTCTTCATGTCGCCGATGGCCTGCGCGCGGTAGTCCAGCACGCGAATCCACGCCGAGAGCCCCGGCAGGCGCGCCTCCTTCGCGACGCGTCCGCCGAGCTCGCGGCCCGCCTCGGCCAGCACGACGTCGTACCCGCGCACACCCAGCGCCCGCGCCGCCTCCAGTCCGGCCGGTCCCGAGCCGACGACCAGGATGCGGGAGTCGGAGCCGCGGACCTTGATGCGCTCGGGGTGCCAGCCGCGGCGGAACTCCTCGCCCATGCTCGGGTTCTGGGTGCAGCGGATCGGCGACATGGTGAAGTCGCCGGACACGCAGATGTTGCAGCCGATGCACTCGCGGATCGTCTCGAGGCGCCCCTCGCGGATCTTGTTCGGCAGGAACGGGTCGGCGATCGAGGGGCGGGCCGCTCCGATGAAGTCCAGGATCCCGGCCTTGACCTGGTGCACCATGAAGTCGGGCGAGGTGAACCGGCCGACGCCCACGACCGGCTTGCTGGTCAGGGCCTTGAGGCCGGCGACGTACTGCTCGGACTCGCCCTCCGGTCCGAAGCGGGAGGTGTTCGAGTCGTCCTCCCAGCTGCCGACGACCAGGTCCCACAGGTCGGGGATCTCGCCGAGCTCGCCGATGACCTCCTCGATGTCCGCACGTGTGATCCCGGCGTCGCCGATCATCTCGTCGACGGTGATCCGGCAGGCTACGCCGGCGCGTCCGTCGACCTCTTCCATGGTCTCCTCGAGGACTTCGCGCAGCAGCCGCATGCGGTTGCGGATCGAGCCGCCGTACTCGTCGGTGCGCAGGTTGTACCGCGGGGAGAGGAAGTGGTGGAAGCCGCCGAACGCGTGGCCGGAGTAGATGTCGATGACGTCGTATCCGGCCTGCAGCGACCGGCGTACGGCGTTGCGGTGCCAGCGGCGCAGGTCGGCGATGTCGGCCTTCGTCATCGCGCGGGCCTGCACCGGGTCGGCGGTGTACGTCGCCACCGGAAGCGGGCTCGGCGAGAGCGGGGTCTCCCGGCTGTAGAGGTTAGGCGCGTTCAGGCCGCTGTGCACGAGCTCGATGCCGGCCAGCGCGCCGCCCTCGTGGATGGCGTCGGCGATCCGGGCCAGCGCGGGCACATCCTGGTCCTCCCAGATGCGGCCCTCGATGAACGGCGCGATGTCGGAGGTCGCGTGGATCTCGACCTGCTCGGTGAACACGACCGCCCAGCCGCCCTCGGCCTTCACCCGCCGCATGGCCGCCTGCGCGCTCGGGTCGCGGTAGCCCATGCCGTTGCAGTGCGGAACCTGGATGAACCGGTTCTTCGCCGTGACCGGGCCGATCCGGACCGGTTCGAACAGGATGTCGTAAGGCGACGGCTGCGTGCTCACCAGGCACCTCCCATGAATGGTTCTTCGGCTGCGCGACTGTTGACGGCGCGCCGTTCACCTAGCATCACCATGGCTTCGGCCTCGTGTCCAAGTCATGTATCCGGGCGATCGCATCGACTAAACCGATCCAAGGGTCTGCATCGATTGAATCGATGCTTGAGGCCAGAATCATCGGCTCGACAGTCCTCAGCCGCATATTTACGCTTTCTGGACATGACTGAATCTCTCGTACAGGGCGGTGTGCTGTGACGTTCTCCGTCTTGGCCACCGACGGGCAGGCGGTAGGCATGGCCGTCACCTCGTCCAGCCCGGCGGTTGCCGCGCGCTGCATCCATCTTCGATCCGGAGTGGGCGGGGCGGCCTCCCAGAACGTCACCGATCCGCGTCTCGGCACGAAGCTGCTGGACGCGATGGAATACGGCATGGGTGCGCGCGGCGCGCTGGCGAACGTCGTCCGCGATCGCGAGCTAATCGAGTACCGGCAGCTCACCGTGCTGGAGCTGGGCGGCGAGGCGGCGGCGTATTCGGGCGCCGAGACGCTGGGCGTGCACCATGACCGCGTCGGCGCGGGTGTCGTCGCCGCCGGCAACATGCTCGCCGGGACCGAGGTGATCGACGCGGTCATCGAGGGCTTCGAGGCATCCTCCGGTGAGCTGGAGTCACGCCTGCTCGCCGCACTGGAGGCAGGTCTGGCGGCGGGCGGTGAGGCCGGACCGGTGCACTCGGCGGGCCTCGCGGTCGTCCGCGTAGTGCCGTGGCGCGAGACCGACCTGCGGGTGGACTGGAGCGAGACGCCCGTCGAGGACCTTCGTCGCCTTCTCGACCTCTGGCTTCCGCAACGCGACGATTACGTCACGCGCGGCCTCGACCCGCGCAGCGCTCCGTCGTACGGCGTTCCCGGAGATGAGTGACGACATGCGCGACAAGCAGAACGCGCAGCGCACGGTCACGGCGGATGCCGAGCGACTGATCCAGCTCTCCGAACAGCTTCACGCGCATCCGGAAACGGCGTGGGAGGAGCACAAGTCCTCGCGCTGGGTCGCCGAAGCCCTGGACGAGGCCGGGTTCACGGTCACGCCCGCGTATCTCGGCCTGGAGACCGCGTTCCACGCCAGCTACGGCAGCGGCCCGTTCCGGCTCGGGCTCTGCGCCGAGTACGACGCGCTGCCCGGCCTCGGACACGCCTGCGGGCACAACCTGATCTCGGCGATCACCGTGGGCGCCGCCCGCGCGCTCGCGCCCCTCGCGGACGCGGCGGGCCTGACGATCGAGGTCTACGGCACGCCGGCCGAGGAGGGCGGCGGCGGCAAGATAGAGCTGCTGGAGCGCGGAGCGTTCGCAGGCCTCGACCTCGCGATGATGGCGCATCCGGCTCCGGTGGACGTCGCAGAGGCCGAGCCGTTCGCCGTCTCGCACTCGCACGTCTCCTACCAGGGCAAGGCCGCGCACGCCGCCGCGTACCCCGAGCAGGGTGTGAACGCGTCCGACGCGTTCACGATCGCGCAGGTCGCCGTCGGGCTGCTGCGCCAGCAACTGCCGTCGTCGGTCCGCGTGCACGGTGTGATGACCAACGGTGGAGAGGCTCCGAACGCGATCCCGGCGCGGACCGAGGGCCGCTGGTACGTGCGCGCCGGCTCGCTCGCGCAGCTCGCCGAGACCGAGGAGAAGGTCTGGCGCTGCTTCGAGGCCGGCGCACTGGCCACCGGCTGCCAGCTGGAGATCGTGCCGGAGTCCAAACCGTACGCCGAATTCCGCACCGACCAGGCCGCGCTGCGCGCCTACATCGGCAACGCATCGCGGCTCGGCCGGCTCTTCGACACCGGGTCTCCGGCGCGCCGGATGAACCGCGCGTCGACCGACATGGGCAACGTCTCCCAGGTCGTCCCCGCCATCCACCCCTACATCGGCATCGGCTCGCTGCCCGCCCTCAATCACCAGCCCGAGTTCGCAGCGCACTGCGTCGGCGGCGACGCGGAGAAGGCTCTGCTCGACGCTGCCGTGGCTCTCGCGTGGACCGCACTCGACGTCGCCGAGGAGAGTGGTGCGCGATGAACGTCGCCGCAGTCCGGATCGAGCGCGATTCCCTGGGCCCGCACGAGGTCCCCGAGTCGGCGTACTGGGGCGTGCACACCGCCCGCGCGCTGACGAACTTCCCGATCAGCGGCACGACGGTCGGCAGCCACCGCGAGCTCGTCGCCGCGCTCGGCGCGGTCAAGCTCGCGGCCGCGCGCGCCAACCACGACCTCGGGCTGCTCGACGATCGTCAGTACGCTGCCATCAGGCAGGCCGCGGACGAGGTGCGTGCGGGCAAGCTGGACGCGCAGTTCGTCGTCGACGTCATCCAGGGTGGCGCCGGCACCTCCACGAACATGAACGCCAACGAGGTCATCGCCAACCGCGCACTGGAGATCCTCGGCCTGCCGCGCGGCGCGTACGACGTCATCGACCCGCTCGACCACGTCAACCGCTGCCAGTCGACCAACGACGTCTACCCGACCGCCGTCCGTCTCGCGCTGCTCACCGCGATCGACCGCCTGGCCCGCTCGACGGCCGCGCTCGCCGACGCGTTCGCCGCGAAGGCCGCGGAGTTCCGCACCGTCCCCAAGATCGGGCGGACGCAGCTGCAGGACGCCGTGCCGATGACGGTCGGCCAGGAGCTCGGCGCGTTCGCCGTGACCCTGCGCGAGGAACTCGCCCGGCTGGCCGACTCCGGCTCGCTGCTGCGCGAGGTCAACCTCGGCGCCACCGCGATCGGCACCGGCATCACCGCCCACCCCGACTACCGGCAGCGGGCCCTGGCATACCTCGCCGAGATCACCGGCCGGCCCGTCGTCGGCGCGGGCGACCTCGTCGAGGCGACGATGGACACCGGCGCGTTCGTCCAGGTGTCGAGCGTGCTCAAGCGAGTCGTCGTCAAGGCCTCGAAGGTGTGCAACGACCTGCGCCTGCTCGGCTCGGGCCCGCAGGCAGGCCTCGCCGAGCTGCTGCTCCCGGCGCGCCAGGCCGGATCGAGCATCATGCCCGGCAAGGTCAACCCCGTGATCCCCGAGATGGTCAACCAGGTCGCCTTCTGGGTCATCGGCACCGACCTGACGGTCACCATGGCCGCCGAGGGCGGACAGCTCCAGCTCAACGCATTCGAGCCGGTCATCTGCCACGGCCTGCTTCAGGGCTTCAACTGGACCGCCGCCGCCTTCGACTCGCTGCGCGAGCTGTGCGTCGACGGCATCCGCGTCGACGAGCCGAGGCTCACCGCGGCAGCGGCCCGCAACGTCGGCCTCGTCACCGCGCTGACTCCGCAGCTCGGCTACGCCCGCGCCGCCGAGATCGCCAAGGCCGTCCTCAGCGGCGCCGGCGACGTCCGCGCCCTGGCCCTGGCCACCGGAACCCTCGACGCCGAAGCCCTCGACGCGCTGCTGCGTCCGGAGACGCTCGCCAACCTCGCGCCGCTTCAGGTACCCGTTCCGGTCCCGCTTCCGGTTCCGGTCGGGAGCGAAGAGAGCATCGACGGCGCGTGAGGCCGGCCGGCGTCAGCCGCGAAGTCTGCGGGTTCTGACACCGACTACGGCCAGCAGGACCACGACGGTGCCGAGGGTGAACGTCTCGAAAGTGCCCTGCGACAGGCCCCAGGAGTCGGTGAAGCTGTAGGACTGGCCGAGCAGGCTGTTGAGCGTGCCGGGGAACAGGGCGACCCAGGAACCGACCACGATCCACGCGTAGACGACGCACATGCAGACCCGGAAGCCGATGCTGCCCCCCGGGACGCGGTAGGGGCGCACGATCTCGGGCTGCTTCTTGCGGAGCGTGCCGAGCGCCGGGACGATCACCAGGTAGGACAGCAGCAGTGTGGTCACGGCGACGGTCAGCACGACGGTGAAGTCGGCCGCCGCGCTGCCGTTCACGAACACCGTGGCCGCGACGGTGAAGACGGTCGCGGTGATGCCGGAGACCATGTTCATCCGCACCGGCGTGCCGAGCTTGGGATGGAAGGCGCCGAGGGAGCGGCCGAAGAAGCCGCCGTCGGCCGCGGCCATCGCCTGCATCCGGTCGCTGACGATCATCCACGCGCTGCCCTGAGTCAGCAGCACGAAGCAGAACATCACCGCGGTCGCGGTCAGCAGCGGGCCGCCCCAGGAGCCGAACGCGCCGAACACGAGGCCGGCGGTGTCCATGAACCCGGCCACGCCGGTGACCTTGTCCGCCGGGACGACGGCCAGGATGGCGACCACTGGCAGCAGGTAGCAGCACGCCGCGACGCCCGCGGAGATCCCGATCGAGACCGGTACGTCCTTCTTCGGGTTGTTCATCTCGTCGCCGGCCGCGTTGGGCGCCTCGAAACCGGACAGGGCGAACAGCAGAACCGGCGCGAGCGCCAGGAATCCGGCGACGGTCGGCCGGTAGCCGGTGCTGTGCAGGCCGTCGAAGCCGTGCTGGAAGCCGTACACCAGCGCGGTGACGGTCACCGCGAGTACGACGAAGACCTTGGCGATAGCGCCGATGATGGTGATCCACTTGCCGCGGCTGAGCGAGATGATCGCGGTCAGGATCGAGAGCCAGATGAACACGAGCTTGAACGCGTAGTCGCCGAACGTCCCGCTGCCCAGGTGGAACACGTGCGAGTTCCAGGCGGCAGTGGCTCCGAACACCAGCGAGCCGCCGAGCCAGACGGGGTTGGTGACCCAGTAGAACATCGTCGTCATCGCGGCGACCGTGCGGCCGTAGGCGAGCTTGACCCACACGTACGGGCCGCCCTCCTGCGGGAACGCCGCCCCGGTCTCGGCGAAGATCAGCGCGTAGGGCACCAGGAAGAGCAGGGCCAGCACCACGGTCCACGTGATGGCCTCGCCGCCGCCGGTCGCGATCTGCCCGATCGTGTCGACGCCGATGACCGCGGCGACGCCGAGGGCCACGATGTCGAAGCGGCGCAGATTCCGGTGCAGATGGGCGATTTCGACGACCGGTGAATCGGTTCGGTCCGGTATGTCACTCGATTGCGTGGCGCTCTGCGTCATCGACGAGTCCTTGTCGTGTAGTCGGCCTCCGGTGGCTTCCACTATGGACAGCGGATTACCGGCTGTATAACAGAGAAAATGCGGCATCGGCAGCGGCGAAATCGATGCAGAAGTCATCGATACCTCCATCGAATTCGCCGCGAGGGAACTCGGCTGTCCCGCACTCGCCGAGTTCGCCCCGCGGCGCTGGATCCCGCCTAATGGCGCTGGATCCCGCCTAGTTCGGGCTGGCGGCGGCGAAGAGCTTGAGGAAAGGCTCGTGCACCCGCCAGGTGCCGGCCCAGCCGGCCTCGATGGTGAAGCTCTCGCCCGCCTTGAAGGTGTGCGACTCGCCCTCGTCGGCGGTCAGCGTCACCGAGCCGCGCAGCACGGTGCAGAACTCGTCGCTCGGGTAGGCGTCGATGTGCTCGGTGTAGGGCTGGGCCTCCCACGCGCCGATCACGAACCCGTCGCGCGCGAAGTACGTGTGCTCGCGCTCCTGCGGGTCGCCCTCGATGAGGGTTTCAGCGGTGACGTAGGCGCACGGGGTGAACTTCACGTCGGCGGAGGCGGGCTTGACGGATGGCATGGTAGCTCCTTGATTTCGTTGACTTTCGCGGCCGATGGCGCCGGAGCTCTAGCTTCACCAACCGGGCGGACCGGTGTCCAAGTCATGTATCCGAGTGTTGGGATCGGCGAAATCGATGCAGCCTGGTCACGGCCGCCGTGGCTGTCAAGGGCCGCCGTGACCGCCGTAACCGTCAAGGGCCGTCGGCCCTACTCCTCGCGCGTCACGTGCTCCGCACCTCGGCGGCGCAGCACCTCGGCGCAGATGGCCGCGACGGCCGCCGCGCGGCGCGTGGGGCGTCCGCCGGCCGCGGTGACGAGCACGACTTCGAGCGGCGCGCCGCCTTCGAGCGGGACCGACGCGACGGGGTGCCCGTCCAACGAGGTGGCGACGGCGGGCTTGAGGTTGAGCAGCGTGTACGCGAGGCCGCGGCCCACCAGCGCGCGCAGCGTCTCGACGTTGCGGCTCTGGTAGCGGACGTTCGGCTCGACCCCGGCCGCGGCGAACATCGCGCGGAAGTAGTCGCGGCTGTGCGGCAGGTCAAGCAGCGCCAGCGGTTCCCCGGCCAGCTGGGCGAGGCTGATGCGGCGGCGGCCGGCGAGCTCGTGGTCCGCCGGGAGCAGGGCGTAGGGCGGCAGGCTGAACACGCTCTCGACGGCCAGGCGCGGATTGGGCACGAGCTGGTAGCCGAGGCCGAGCTCGAAACGCCCGGCCAGCACGCCCTCCGCCAGCGCGTCGAGGTCGACCTCCTGCGTGTTCAGCCGCAGCTCCGGGTACCGCTCGGCGCAGGTGGCCAGCAGATCCGGCAGCACGTACGGCGCGAGCACGCCGAAGCAGCCGATCGTGAGCGAGCCGCTGAGCCGGTGCCCGAGGCTGAGGGCCTCGTGCTTGAGGTCGTCGGCCTGGGACAGCAGCCGCCGCGTGGCCACGAGCAGCTGCTCGCCGGCTGCCGTCAGCGTCACGCCGCGGGCGTGATGGCGAAGCAGCAGCTGGACGTCCAGTGCCTGCTCCAGGTCGGCCAGCGCGGCCGACATCGCGGACTGCGAGAGGTGGACCCGCTCCGCGGCTCCGGTGACGCTCCCGGCCTCGGCCACCGCGACGAAGTACTCCAGCTGCCGCAGCGTGTACTCAGCCATACCACTCCAAGCCCTCTTGCTCCCGCGGGATCCGTGTAACGAACCTTAGCCGCCGGAAGGTTCGCCACACGGCTGCGTCGGACCCCTTAGGCCGACTGATCGTACGCGAGGTAGCCGCGGCTGATCGCGATGTGGTCCGCGACGTACCTGGCGTCGTGCCAGACGCCCCAGATGAAGCTGGATCCGCGGCGGGAGAGCCAGGGCAGGCCGAGGAAGTAGACGCCGGGCTCGGTGGAGACGCCGCGGCGCTGCCTGGGCCGGCCGCGCTCGTCGAACGCGTCGACCTTGAGCCAGCCGTAGTCGGCGGCGAAGCCGGTCGCCCAGACGATCGAGGTCACCCCGGCCTCGGCGAGGTCGAGTTCGAGCACCGGGTTCGTCAGGCAGTCCGGGTCGGCGCCGAGTTCGCGGGCCTCCGGCTCCTCGGGCAGGTCCAGGCCGTTGCGCGCGATGTAGGCGTCGGCGGCGTCGAGCAGGGAGAGGTAGTTCGCGTCGCCGTTGGCGATGTTGCCGGCGAGGTCGGGGGCGAAGCGCAGGATGCCGTCGTCGTACGCGGCCGTCAGCCCGACGAGGGTGATGCCGCGCCGGCCGAGTTCGCGGAAGTCGACGGTGTGGCCGCCGCGTGCGCCGCTGACCGCGATCGTCACGTGCTCAGCACCCTGCGGCGGCGTCTCCGCGTCCCAGAGCCCGAGCACGCCGAGCCACCAGCAGAAGTCGCGGCCGCGGTACCGGCGCGGCGGACGGTCGTGCGGGCCGACGGAGAGGTACACCCGACGCCCCGAGCGGTGCAGTTCGTCGGCGATCTGCACGCCGGACGAGCCCGCGCCGATCACCACCACCGCGCCCTCGGGCAGCTGGTCCGGGTTGCGGTAGGCGCTGGAGTGGATCTGCCGCGGTCCGGCGTTCTCGGGGACGATCGGCGGGATCACCGGACGCTGGAACGGCCCGGTGGCGGCTACGACGTAGCGCGCGTCGATCGTCGTGCCGTCCGAGGCCTGCGCCCGGAAGCCCGGCCGGTCGGCGTGCCGGGTCACGGAGGTGACCTCGACCCCGGTCCGGATCGGCGCGTTGATCTTCTCGGCGTAGGCGACGAAGTAGTCCGCGACCTGCTCCTTGCCGGCGAAGGCGTCCGGGTCCAGATCGACGAACTCCAGGCCGGGGAAGCGGTCGTGCCAGGCGGGCCCGTTCGCGACCAGCGAGTCCCAGCGCTCCGAGCGCCAGCGCTCGGCGATGCGACTGCGCTCCAGCACCAGATGCGGGACGCCGCCCTCACTCAGATGCTCGCTCATCGCCAGGCCGGCCTGGCCCCCGCCGACCACGAGGACCTCTACCTCTTGGCTCGACATCCCAACCTCCACTTCGTCCGGTAACTCCTCGTACCGTTCGAAATGCTTCTCGGCGGCAATGCTCCTGTCCAACAGGATTTCTTGCCCTTCTAGTTCTGATTGATCGATCCACGGGTCATCGATCGAATCGATGCCCAAAGCCGGATAGACCGTCTCGACAGGTTCGGGCCGCTCTTCCTAGGCTTTCGGCTGTATCCGTCACCGGAAGGGAACAGCGCAGATGACCAAGACCGCCGACGAGTGGCGATCGCTCGCCGTCCGGATTCAGCCGCGCGACCAGCTCTGGATCGACGGCGAGTTCGTGCCCGCCGCCTCCGGCGCGCGCGCCGCGACGGTCGATCCCGCGACCGGAACCGTGATCGCGCAGGTCGCCCAGGCGGAAGCCGCCGACGTCGACCGCGCGGTGGCGGCGGCGCGCCGGGCCTTCGAGACCGGGGTGTGGCGGCTGCAGGCGCCCGCGGAGCGCAAGGCGCTGCTGCTGCGGCTGGCCGAGCTCATCCGCGCGAACGCCGACGAGTTCGCGCTGCTCGACACCCTCGACGCCGGCAAGCCCATCGCCGACACCTCGGCGATCGACGCGCCGGGCACCGCCGCGATTCTGCAGTGGTACGCCGAGGCGATCGACAAGCTCTACGGCGAGATCGCGCCGACCCCGCCCGGCCAGCTCGCGCTCGTCAGCCGCGAGCCGCTCGGCGTGATCGCCGCCGTCGTTCCGTGGAACTACCCGCTCGAGACGGCGATGTGGAAGCTCGCGCCCGCCCTGGCCGCGGGCAACTCCGTCGTGCTCAAGCCCTCGGAGGAGTCGCCGCTGTCCGTGCTGCGGCTCGCCGAGCTGGCGGCGGAGGCGGGACTGCCCGCCGGCGTGCTCAACGTCGTGCCCGGCCGCGGCGAGGTCGCCGGCCGCGCGCTCGGCCTGCACCCGGACGTCGACGCCGTGGCCTTCACCGGCTCGACCGAGGTCGGCAAGCTCTTCCTGCAGTACAGCGGCCAGTCGAACATCAAGCCGGTCTGGCTCGAATGCGGCGGCAAGAGCGCGAACCTGGTCCTCGCCGATGTCGCGGACCTCGACGCCGTCGCCGCGGGCGTGTGCGCCGGCGTCTTCTTCAACTCCGGCCAGGTCTGCTCGGCCAACTCACGGCTTCTCGTCCAGCGCTCGATCAAGGATCGGCTGCTGGAGAAGGTGCTGGAGCGCGCGGCCGAGATCGTGCCCGGCGACCCGCTCGACCCGGCCACGAGGATGGGCCCGCTCGTCAGCGAGGCGCACGCGGCCCGCGTTCGCGCGTACATCGACATCGCGAGCCGCGAGGGCAAGATCCTTCTCGGCGGCCCGATCCTGGACGGCGCCCCGACCACGGCCTATGTGCCGCCGACGATCGTCGACGCCGTCGCCCCGTCGGCCGTCCTCGCCCGCGAGGAGGTCTTCGGCCCGGTGCTCGCCGTGATCGAGGTCGAGGACGAGGCCGAGGCGATCGCCGTCGCCAACGACTCGATCTACGCGCTGGCCGCCTCGGTCTGGACCGACGACCTGCGCCGGGCGCACCGCGTCTCGGCCGCTCTTCGGGCCGGGACCGTCTCCGTCAACACGGTCGACGCGCTGAGCGTCGCGACGCCGTTCGGGGGATTCAAGCAGTCGGGCTTCGGCCGGGACCTCTCGCTGCACGCCCTGCTCAACTACACCGCGCTCAAGACCACGTGGTTCGACAATGCCTGAGAGTGAGGACGCTGTGAGCGCACCGAACGCCCCGATCGTCGTGGGCGGGCACACCCGGATCCGCCCGTTCAACACCCGGGACACCTACCCCGAGCAGAACCTCGACAACGACCTGTGCCAGGCCGTCGTCGCCGGGAACACCGTGTACGTGCGCGGGCAGATCGGGCAGAACCTCGACACCAGCGAGTCCGTCGGCGTCGGCGACGTCGAGGCGCAGACCGAGCAGGCGATGGCGAACATCAGCATGCTGCTGCTTGAGGCCGGCGCCCGGATGGAGCACCTGGTCAAGCTGACGATCTACATCGTCGACCCGCGCTACCGCGAGACCGTGTACCGGACGATCGGCCGCTGGACGAAGGGCGTGCACCCGATCTCCACCGGCCTGGTCATCTCCGCGCTCGCCCGCCCGGAATGGCTGGTCGAGGTCGACGCGATCGCCGTGATCCCGGACGGAGACCGCTGACGCTGTGACTCGGAGCGCCCCGATCCGGCTTCCCGGATCGGGGCGCTCAGCGCTTCGGGCCCGCTGGTACGGTCGTTGCGCCCGGGCAGGCGGATGCGGATGGAGCAGGAGGCGACGGACGAATGCTGCGGCGCTGGGAGGATCTCGAGGCGAAGCCGTGGAAGAACGGCGGAGGCAGCACGCGTGACGTCGCGGCGTCGCCGGAGGGGGCGACGCTTGCGGACTTCGACTGGCGGGTGAGCGTCGCCGAGGTCGAGCGGGACGGGCCGTTCTCCGCGTTTCCCGACATCGACCGCGTGATCATGCTGCTCGAAGGCGGCGAGATGGTCCTGACCGTCAACGGGACGCCGCACACCCTCGGCCGGCTCGACACGCTCGCGTTCGCGGGTGAGGACGACACGGCGTGCCGGGTGCCGGGCGGCGCCACACGGGATCTGAACCTGATGACACGCCGGGGACGGGCGGCGGGATCGATGCGCGTCGTCGAGGTCGCGGGGGATCACGAGGTTGCGGTGAGCGGGGGAGAAGGCGGTGCTGTCGTCCTGCTGGCGCTCACCGGCGGGCTGGCGCTCGAACCGGCGGACGGATCAGAGCCGGTGACGACGCTGCGTGCGCTGGACTCCGTCGTCGAGGGCGCGGTCGGATCGCATATCCGCGTCGCGGGTACCGGCACGCTCGTCGAGTTGAGGATCACCGTGGCGCCGCACGGATAGGCGGAGCACGGCGGCGATACGCGGTCTATCGGGAGGGCGAGCCGGCCTCGCTGTCGTTGACGGCTGCGAGCGCGCCGTAGGCGATGGCGTCGCGGAGTTGCCCGCGTACGACGGCGAGTTCCTCGGCCAGGCGGGGCGGGCAGCGGCGGGCGAGTTCGGCACGCAGGCCGCTGATCAGGGGTGCGGCGGTGTGCCGGAGTTCGGCGTCGATGACGAGGACGTCGGGGTCGAGCAGCACGATCGTGGCGGCGAGGGTCTTGGCGAGCAGGGCGCCGAGGTCGGAGAAGAACCGGAGGGCGACGGCGTCGCCGTCCGCGGTCAGTTCTTCGAGGTCGTCGAAGCTCGGCTCGTGGCCGTAGCGGTTGGTCAGCGCCTCGATCTTGAAGGGGTCGAAGCTCTGGGTGACCAGGCAGCCGCGGTTGCCGCACATGCAGTACGGGCCGTCCTCGACGATCTGGACGTGCCCGACCTCGCCGGCCATGCCGCGCGCACCGGTGATCATCTTGCCGCGGACGATCACGCCGGCGCCGGCGCCGTGCCGGATGAGCAGGTGGACGGCGGTCGTGGCATCGCGGGCGGCGCCGCGGCGGGCCTCGCCGAGCGCGGCGAGGTTGGCGTCGTTGATCATGGTGACGGGTCGGCGGAGCAGTTCGGCGACGGCGGGTCGGGGGTCGTGCGCGATCCACTCGGGGAAGTCCGGGAAGTCCGGCAGGACCCGGGCCCGCGCGGCGGCGCGGGAGGCGGAAGGCTGCCGCCCGGCCAGGGGGTCGGCCTCCGGGGCGCCGTGGCCGTCCTCGACCGGGAAGGGCGCGGCGAGCACGACGTGGCGGGCCGGGAGTTCGCTGGCGGACTCGAGCTGCGCGAGCGCCTCGCGGACGGCCGGAGCCCAGATGTCCCACGGCTGCAGCCAGCTGACCCGGGTGTCGAGCTCGGCGATCGGGCCGTCCTCGCCGACCAGGCTGACCTGCGTGGGCATGCGATGGGCGATGCGGACGAGCGCGACGGGCGCGGCCATCGCGGTGCGCCGGTAGCTCAGCGAGGGACGTCCCCGGGTCCCGGTCGGCGCGGGCGTGGCCGACTCGCTCAGCTCGCCGCGCGCGGCGAGCGCGGTGACGAGCGCGGTGACGGTGGGACGCGACAGGCCGGTGGCTTCGACGAGTTGGGGCCGGGTGAGCGCGCCGTATCCGTCGAAGGCGTCCAGCACGATGCGTTCGAGCACGGTGTGGGACGAGCGGGGTCCGCGGGGGTCGGCCATTGGGGCATCCTACGAGGTGATCGGCGCTGTCGGGGCCCGATGGAGTTCGGGGACGTGATGGAGTCCGGGGACGTGATGGAGTCCGGGGGCGCTGGCGGAGGATGCCGCGCGGCGCGAAGTTCGGGGGGTCCGCCTCCGCCCCGAACTCCGCGCCGTTCACTGTGCCCGGGCGACGTCCCTCGCCCTGGACCAGTGGATCGAGCGGTGTTTCCGGTGTTGCCGAGCTGTGCCTACCTGGTACGGCCTACTTGGTGCTGATGTCGACGGTCGCGCTCAGCTGGTTGCCGCGCTCGTTGTCGCTGACGAGGATCGGCCGGTCGCCGGTCGCGGTGACCCAGCCGGATGCGTCGGTCCAGTACTGCAGTTGGCGCAGCGGCACGTGCAGGGTCACGGTCTTGCTCTGGCCGGGGGCGAGGGTGACTCGTCCGTACGCGGCCAGGGCCTTGTCCGCGAACTGCACGCCGGTCGGGATCGTGGCCGGGGCGCCGAGATAGACCTGCGGCACCGCGGTTCCAGCGGCCGCGCCGGAGTTGCGAACGGTGAGGGTGACGTTGAGGCCGCCGTCGCTCGCCTTGGCCGTGGTCATGCCGGAGTACGCGAAGTTCGTGTACGACAGGCCGTAGCCGAAGGGATAGAGCGGGGTCTCGTTCGTCGCGTCGAAGTAGCGGTAGCCGATGTCCAGGCCCTCGGAGTACGTGGTCGTACACACCGTGGTCGACGGGGTGGACGCGCTGCACGCATTGCCGGACGAGTCGACGCCGTAGTCCGAGCGCTCGGGGTGGGCCGAGTCGTGCGCGACCTCCTGGTCGAGGGACTTGGGCCAGGTGAAGGGCAGGTGCCCGCTCGGGTCGGTTTCGCCGAGCAGTAGGTCCGCCGCCGCGACGCCGGCCTGGTCGCCGCCGTAGTAGGTGTCCAGGACCGATTTCACGCTGCTGAGCCAGGGCATGGCGACCGGCTGGTTGGCCTGGAGCACCACGATGGTGTTCGGGTTGACGGCCGCGACCTTCTCGATCAGCTGGTCCTGGCCGTCCGGCAGTGCGGTGGACAGGTCGCCGGAGCCGGTGTCCCAGACGAACACGACCGCGGTCTTGGCCTTCCTGGCCGCCGCGACCGCCGCGTCGGTGTTCGCCTGCTGCTGGGCCGGGGTCACCCAGTTCAGCCGCACCTGCACCGGGTTGCCGGACGCGTCCGGGTTCTCGGTGACCGACAGGGTGTGTGCGCCGGCCGTGAGATTGACCAAGGTCCGGTCGTTGGCCAGACCGTCGGTCGTCGCGGTCGGAGCGCTGCCGTCGGTGGCGTGCACGACGCCGTAGCGCGGCGCGGTCGTGAAGCCGGCGCCGACCGTGGCCAGCGTCTTGCCGTCCACGGTCAGGCCGGCGGTGCCGCCGAGGGCCTGGATGTTGAGCCAGTACTCGCCGGTGCTCGGAACGGTGAGGGTTCCGGCCCAGGACACGGTGCTGCCGGCCTTGAGCGCGTTGCCGCCCTTGGTCGTGAAGTTGAGCTGCGGGTCCACCGTCGTCGTGGAGGATCCGGTCGTGGTGCGCACCAGGCCCGACGTGCCGTTGTGCGACAGGGCCGAGGCGGGCACGGGAGTGCCGGTCAGGTCGTCGGCCACCGCGTAGTCGATGTTCGCGCCGGTGCCCTTGGTGTCGGCCGTCAGGGCACTGAGAGCGCTGGTCTGCTGGCTGAGCAGGCCGCCGGCGGCCTCGCCGCCGCTGTTGGTGGCGATGGTCTGCCCGGCGCCCGGCCCGATCAGGGCGAGCGAGGACAGGGAACCCGACGAGAGGGGCAGTGCGTTGCCGTTGTTCTGCAGCAGCGTCGCCGAATCCTGAGCCGTGGCCAGCACGGTCGCCTCGTCGGCCTTCGTGTTCTCCGGCGTGACGTTGTGCTTGGAGGCGCCGGTCAGCAGGCCGAAGCGGTCCATCTCGTAGAGGATCCGGCCGACCGCCGTGTTGATCGCGGAGACCTGCACGGAGCCGGAGGCGATCGCCGCCTTCATCGCGGAGGAGCTGAAGTACGTCGGGATGACGCCCGGAATCGGTCCGCCGTTGCCGGGCATCTCCATGTCCAGCCCGGAGTTGATGTAGGTCGTGCCGTGGTCGGCGCCCCAGTCCGAGGTCACGAAGCCCTTGAACCCGAGCTCGTCGCGCAGGATCGAGGTCAGGGTCTGCGCGTTGCCGCAGGACTGGTAGCCGTTGATCTCGTTGTAGGAGCACATCACCGACGAGACCCCGGCCTGGACCGCGTCGTCGAACGGCTGCAGGTAGATCTCCTGCAGCGTCTGCGAATCCACCTCGACGTTGTTCCCGCCGTCGTAGGCGATGTAGTGCTTGACCTGGGCCATCTCGCCCTGGCCCTGGATGCCGGTGATCTCCGCCGCGCCGGTCTGGCCGGTGAGCAGCGGGTCCTCGCCGAAGGTGTTGAACCCGCGGCCCCAGGAGGTGTCGCGGTCCATGTTGACGAAGGGCTCGAGCACGACGTCCTGGCCCAGGGCCTTCGCGTCGGAGCCGATGACCTTGCCGTTCGCCTGCGCGTCGGACGTGGAGAACGTCGCGGCCACGCCCATCGTGGACGTCATGCCGGTCGAGTCCTGCTTGGTGATCACCCCGGGCGGCCCGTCGCTGAGCTTGAGCGAGGGGATCCCCAGCCGCGCCACGCCGGGCAGGTACCCGGCCTGGTACTGGTCGGCGGAATTCGCGACCTCGGCCTCGCCCTCGATCATCGAGAGCTTCTCGTCGAGCGTCATCTCGCTCAGCAGCCGGTCGACCCGGGCGTCACCGGTCACGGCCGGGACGGGGCTCTGATGTGCGGCGGCGGACGCCGTGCCGCCGCACACGGCGGCGGTCAGGGCGCTGAGGGCGGTGACGGCGGCCAGCAGCTTGGGCCGCCGTGATTTATGTCTTAAGTACACCTAATCTCCAGGGTCAGAGCGAGGTTCGCCGCGCGCTTGACGCCGTCGGGGCACGCCGAAATGGCGCGTAGGGTGACGCGCTTCTGGCATGTTGACGGTGTGTTGCGCCTTTGGGACGTGTGCGGCAACGGGAACGTTACAAACGCTCAGTGCGGCGGTCAAGGCTCGGATGAGCAATTCATTTATGTCTTGTCAGTGCATAACTCGCGCCGCGTGGGCCCGGGCCCGAAGGGGTCGACCGGAGCCCTGCCGAGGATTCATGCTACGAAGCATTGACGACCCTGCAGAAGTCTGTAGAGTTTCAGCTACCTCAACGGATGAAGGAGTCCCTGATGGCCGACCTGGTGACCGAAGCCGTCCCCGAGGCGTCGGGCAGCGCTGACAGCCCGAGCACGGCCGGCGCGAGGGTCGAGTTCCTTACCGATCCGTCCCGCTACCGGCACTGGCGACTGTCCGTCGACGGCCCGGTCGCGACGATCATCATGGATGTCGACGAACGGGGCGGCCTGGTCCCGGGGTACGAGCTGAAGCTCAACTCCTACGACCTCGGTGTCGACATCGAGCTCTACGACGCCGTGCAGCGGCTGCGCTTCGAGCATCCGGAGGTCCGGACGGTCGTGATGACCGGCGGCAAGGAGAAGGTGTTCTGCGCGGGCGCGAACATCCGGATGCTGGCGGCGTCGGAGCACTCGTGGAAGGTGAACTTCTGCAAGTTCACCAACGAGACCCGCAACGGCATGGAGGACGCGAGCGAGAGCTCCGGCCAGACCTACGTGGCCGCTCTCAACGGGACCGCGTCCGGAGGCGGGTACGAGCTGGCGCTCGCGTGCGAGCACATCATGCTGATCGACGATCGGTCCTCCGCGGTGTCGCTGCCCGAGCTTCCGCTGCTCGGGGTGCTGCCGGGTACCGGCGGGCTGACGCGGGTGGTCGACAAGCGGCACGTGCGCCGCGACCTGGCCGACTACTTCTCCACCCGCTCCGAGGGCGTGTCCGGCGCGAAGGCCGTGCGCTGGCGGCTGGTGGACGAGGCGGTCCCGCGCGCGGCGTGGGACGCTACGGTCGCCGAACGGGCCGCGGAGTTCGCGGCGCGCTCGAACCGGCCGGAGCGCGCCGCGGGTGTGGCCCTGGTGCCGCTTGCCAAGTCGCGCACGGACGAGAAGGTCGCCTACCCCTTCGTCACCGCCGCGCTCGACCACTCCCGCGGCGTCGCCGAGATCACGATCTCGGGCCCTGATACAGATGCGCCGGCCGGCATCGCCGCCGTGCACGCGCAGGGCGCCGGCTTCTGGACCCTGGCCGTGACCCGCGCGCTCGACGACCTGATCCTCGACCTGCGCACGAACGAGAACGAGCTCGGGACCTGGGTCATCCGCACCGAGGGCGCCGCCGAGAAGGTGCTGGCGTACGACGAGCTGCTGCTGGCGAACGCCGGCGACTGGCTGGCGAACGAGATCCTGCACTACCTCAAGCGCACGCTCAAGCGCCTGGACGTGACCAGCCGGAGCATCATCGCCCTGATCGAGCCCGGTAGCTGCTTCGCCGGATCGCTGCTGGAGCTCGCGCTCGCGGCCGATCGCGGCTACCAGCTGGCGGGCGTGTTCGAGGAGATCGATCCGGGTGCCGATCCGGCTGCGATCGTCATCGGGCCGATGAACCTCGGTCCGCTGCCGATGGGCAACGGGCTGACCCGGCTTGCGACCCGCTTTCACGGCGACGCCGAGGCACTGGCCGCCGCGCGGGCCGCCGAGGGCAAGGCGCTGACTGCCGAGGAGGCCGAGCGGCTCGGCCTGGTCACCTTCGCGCCCGACGACATCGACTGGGACGAGGAGGTGCGCATCGCGATCGAGGAGCGCGCCAGCTTCAGCCCGGACGCGCTGACCGGCCTCGAGGCCAACTACCGGTTCGCCGGCCCGGAGACGCTGGAGACGAAGATCTTCGGCCGGCTCTCGGCGTGGCAGAACTGGATCTTCTACCGGCCGAACGCCTCCGGCCCCGAGGGCGCGCTGCGCGCCTTCGGCACCGGGCGCCGCGCCGCCTTCGACCGCAAGCGAGTGTGAGGGCCACCATGACGATCTCCGCCGACTACACCGAGAAGATCCCGAACAACGTCGACCTGCACGAGGACCGCCGACTGCAGCGCGCGCTGGAGTCCTGGCAGCCGAACTTCCTCAACTGGTGGGAGTCGATGGGGCCGACGCTTCCGACCGAGGACGTGTACCTCAGGACGGCGATCAACGTCGGGCGCGAGGGCTGGGCGCACTTCGGGCACGTGGCCATGCGCGACTACCGCTGGGGCATCTTCCTGGCCGAGCGCGATCCGGACCGCCGGATCGGCTTCGGCCAGCACAAGGACGAGCCGGCCTGGCAGCAGGTGCCCGGCGAGTACCGCGCGGACCTGCAGCGGCTGATCGTGATCCAGGGCGACACCGAGCCGGCCTCGGTCGAGCAGCAGCGCAACCTGGGAGCGACCGCCCCGAGCCTCTACGACCTGCGCAACCTGTTCCAGGTCAACGTCGAGGAGGGCCGTCACCTGTGGGCGATGGTCTACCTGCTGCACGCCTACTTCGGCCGGGAGGGGCGCGAGGAGGCCGAGCAGCTGCTGCACCGCAACTCCGGCAGCGAGGACTCGCCGCGCATCCTCGGCGCCTTCAACGAGGAGACGCCGGACTGGCTCTCGTTCTTCATGTTCACCTATTTCACCGACCGGGACGGCAAGTACCAGCTCGGCACGCTCAAGGAGTCCGCCTTCGACCCGCTCTCGCGCACCTGCGAGTTCATGTTGAAGGAGGAGTCGCACCACATGTTCGTCGGCACCACCGGCATCGACCGCGTCGTCGAGCGCACCGTTCAGGTGATGCGGGAGAACGACACCGATGAGGTCGTGGCGCACGGCGCGATCCCGCTGGAGACGATCCAGAAGTACCTGAACTTCCACTACTCCGTCTCGCTCGACCTGTTCGGCTCGGAGACCTCGACGAACGTCGCCAACTACTACACCGCCGGGATCAAGGGCCGCTGGGCCGAGGGCCGCCGCAAGGACGACCACCGGCTGACCGGCGACTCGATCCTGGTCGACGCGGTCGTCGACGGGAGCGTCGGACACAACGAGGTCGCCGCGCTCGTCGGCCTGAACACCGACCTGCGGCGCGAGTACATCGACGACTGCCAGAACGGCGTCAACCGGTGGAACCGAATCCTCGGGGAGGCGGGGCTGCCGCAGCGGCTGCGCCTGCCGAGCGTCGCGTTCAACCGTCGGGTCGGCGCGTTCTCCGGCATCGAGACCACGCCCGCCGGTGAGGTGATCGCCGCCGAGGAGTGGGAGGCGCGCAAGGGCGACTGGCTGCCGACCGAGGTCGACAAGACCTATGTCCGTTCCCTGATGCAGCCCGTGCACGAGCGCGGCAGGATCGCGGCCTGGATCGCGCCGCCGCGCCAGGGAATCAATGGCAAGCCGTTCGACTACGAATACGTCCACCTCGCCTAATCAGCCCCCGACCCCGTTTCGCGCAAAGGTGCGCCCATGACCACGGTGTTCGATCACGGCACGTTCAACGCCAGTACCTACCTGCTCGACCGGCACATCGAGCAGGGCGACGGCGATCGCCTCGCGCTCACCGGCGTGCGCGGCGAAACGACGTACGCGCAGCTGCACGAGCGCGTGGCACGCACGGCGTCCGGGCTGCGGGCGATCGGCCTGCAGCCTGAGCAGCGGGTGATGATGTACATGGCCGACTCGCCCGAGTTCGTCGTGATGTTCCTCGCGGCGATGCGCATCGGCGCGATCCCGGTGCCGGTCTCCACAATGACGCACGCGGACGGGCTGACCGAGCTGCTGCGAGACTCCCGCGCGCGGCTGCTCGCGACGACCCCGGAGTTCCGCGCGGCGGGGGAGAAGGCCGCTGCGCTGGCGCCCGATCTCGGCGGCGTCGTCATCGCCGAAGACTGCGGCTTCACCGCGAGCGTCCCGGTGCACACCTTCGCAGAACTCGAACGCCACGAGCCGACGCCGGCGCCCTACCCGACCACCGCCGACTCACCCGCTTTCTGGCTCTACACCTCCGGCACCACCGGAAATCCGAAGGCTGCGATGCACCGGCACGGCGCGATCCGCGTCGTGTGCGAGACGTACGGTTTGTTGGTCTTGGGTATCAGGCCCGATGATCGGTGCCTGTCCGCGGCCAAGGCGTTCTTCGCCTACGGCCTGGGCAACTCGGTGCTCTTCCCGCTCTCGGTCGGCGCTGCCACGATCCTCGAACCGTCCCCGTCACGGCCGGACGTGCTGGCCGAGCGGGCACGCGAGTACGGCGCGACGCTCTTCTTCGCCGGCCCGACGTTCTTCGCGAACATGCTGCACGCCGACCTGCCCGCGGACGCCCTCGCCGGAGTCCGGCTCAGCGCCTCGGCCGGCGAGCCGCTGCCCGAAGCGCTCTACCGCCGCTGGACCGGGCGCTTCGGCGTGGACATCCTCGACGGCATCGGCATGACCGAGATGCTGCACATCTTCCTCTCGAACCGGGAGGGCGAGGTGCGCCCGGGCACGACGGGCGTCGCAGTGCCCGGATACGACCTGCGCATCCTCGACGACGAGGGCGCTCCGGTGGGGCCGGGAACCCCCGGCACGCTCTATGTGCGCGGCGGCTCGACGGCGATCGGCTACTGGTCGCGCTACGACGCCTCCCGGCAGGTGTTCCAGGGCGACTGGCTGTGCACCGGCGACACCTACGTGCGGGACGCCGACGGCTACTACGCCTGCCTCGGCCGTACCGGCGACATGATCAAGGCGAGCGGCATGTGGGTCTCGCCCGCCGAGGTCGAGACCCGGCTGCTGCAGCATCCGGCGATCGACCAAGTGGCCGTCGTGGCGAGCCGAGACGCGGACGGCCTGGAGAAACCGGTCGCCTACGCCGTGCTCGCCTCGTCGGCGGTGACTTCGGACCCTGTTGCACTGGAAGCGGAGATCATCGAGTTCTGCCGCGGGGGCCTGCCGTCGTTCAAGCGCCCGCGCCGCGTCGTGTTCCTGGACGCGCTGCCGACGACCGCCACCGGCAAGATCCGCCGCGTCGAACTGCGTGCCGCGGCCTCTCGCCTGCTGTCCGATCCCGCGAACGAAGCGAGCGCGCCATGAACGTCATCGAAGCCGACCTGCTGGTCGTCGGCGCCGGGCCGGTCGGCCTGTACGCCGCGTACTACGCCGGATTCCGCGGCCTGTCCACGGTCGTGGCCGATTCGCTGCCGGAGGTCGGAGGCCAGGTCAGCGCGATGTACCCGGAGAAGCCGATCTACGATGTCGCGGGCTTCCCAATGGTCAGGGGCCGCGACCTGGTCGCCAGGCTCGCCGCGCAGGCGGCCGTGTTCGATCCGACCTACCTGCTCGGGCATCGCGTGCAGGAGCTGGTGCGCGAGCACGACGGCACCATCGTCGCGACCACGCATACCGGCACCGAGGTTCGCTGCCGTGCCGTGGTGATCAGCGGCGGGATCGGCACGTTCACGCCGCGTCCGCTGCCGGCCGGCGAGACGTGGCTCGGGCGAGGCCTGTCCTACTTCGTGCCCTCGCTCGGCGCGCACGCCGGACAGGACGTCGTCGTGGTCGGCGGCGGGGACAGCGCGGTCGATTGGGCCCTGAGCCTCGAACCGATCGCCCGCAGCGTCACCCTCGTGCACAGGCGCGCCGCGTTCCGCGCGCACGAACACAGCGTGGCCCGCCTGCGTTCCTCCAGCGTCGAGATCATCACCGACGCCGAGGTCACCGCCCTCGACGGCGGCGACCTCCTGACGACGGTGGTGGTGACCGGCCCCGGCGGCAGCGCGGCGCGCCCGGCGCAGGCCGTGATCGCAGCACTCGGCTTCACCGCCAACCTCGGCCCGATCCGGTCCTGGGGGATCGAGGTGATCGGCAACCGCTATCTGCCGGTGAACACGGCGATGGCCACCGATGTGCCGGGCGTGTTCGCGGCCGGCGACATCACCGAATACCCCGGCAAGGTGCGGCTGATCGTGGTCGGCTTCGGCGAGGCCGCCACCGCGGTCAACAACGCCGCCGTCCTGATCAACCCCGACGAGGCGCTGTTCCCCGGCCACTCCTCGGACGCCGCACCGGCCCTGGTCTGAAAAGGAGACACCTGACATGCCGTACGTCATCGGCGCCGACTGCATCGACACGATGGACCGCTCGTGCATCGAGGAATGCCCGGTCGACTGCATCTACGAGGGCGACCGCAAGCTGTACATCAACCCCCGCGAATGCATCGACTGCGGCGCCTGCGAGCCGGTCTGCCCGGTCTCCGCCATCAGCCAGGACCGTCGCGTGCCGGCGGATCAGGTCGAGTTCGTCGCCGACAACGCTCGCTTCTTCACCGATCCGCTGCCCGGGCGCGAGGAACCGCTCGGCATGGCGGGCGGCGCGAACGCCGTCGGGCCGCTCGGCGTGGACACGGATCTCGTCGCCTCCTACCAGGGTTGACCGCGGATGCTCGACGGCATGACGTTGATCGACGTCCACCTGCACGCGGCCCGGCTGCCCACGCTGAAACCGGCGTGGCGCGCGTGGGCCCATCAATTCGGCGACTCCGAACTCCTCGCGGAGGTCTACGACGGCGACGGCACCGTCAAACCCGCCGCATTCGACGCTTACCTGGCCCGCGAAGGCGTGGACGTGGCGCTGCTGCTGTCCGAGTACAGCCCGAAGGCCACCGGCATCCAGCCCATCGAGGACCTGCTGCCGCTCACGTCGGAGAACCCGTCCCGCATCAAGGCGATCGCGAACATCAACCCGCACTACCACTATCCGGTCGACGAGGAATTGGAGCGCCAACTCGCTCTCGGCGCCGTCGCCTGCAAGCTCCATCCCGTGCACGCGGGCGTCGCCGCCAACGACCGCAGCCTCTATCCCGCGTACGAGGTCTGCCAGGCCGTCGGCATCCCGCTCGTCGTGCACTGCGGCACGAGCAGCTTTCCCGGCTCCAGCAACAAGTTCGCCGATCCGGTGCTCCTCGACGACGTGCTGCGCGACTTCCGCACGCTGAACATCGCACTCGCCCACGGCGGCCGCGGCTGGTGGTACGACGCGGCGGCGTTCATGGCGCTGTCGAACGAGCGCGTGTGGATCGAACTGTCCGGCCTCCCGCCCTCCCGACTGCAGGCCTACTACGCGCGGCACGACTGGAAGCGGCTGACCCGCCGCATGATCTTCGGCACCGACTGGCCAGGCGTGCCCGGGATCGCCCGCAACGCGCGCGCCATCGCGGCCATCTGCCCGGACGAGGAAACCGCCGCGCTCGTGCTCGCCGGAAACGCCGCGCGCGTCTACCACCTCAAGCCGCGAGGTGATGCCGAGCGCGTCTCCGACCTTGAGCCGCGAGGTGATGTCGGGCGCGTCTCCCGCCTCAAGCCGCAAGGTGATGATGTCGGGCGCGTCTCCGACCTCGAGCCGCGAGGTGATGCCGGGCGCGTCTCCGACCTCGAGCCGCACGGTGATGCGGCCGATGCCCACTGAGAAGACTCAGCACCCTGCTTCCCTACGCGACTCTCGACGAGGTCGTCACCGCCGCGGCACGAGGCGGCGGAAGCCTGGTCGGCTCGATCGTCTCCGCAGACCCTGCCTCCACCCGCGAGCTGATCACCAGGCTCGCGCCGTGGCACGGCCGACTGCTCGTGCTCAACGGCGGCGGCGAAGAACTCGGCGGCCTGCGCGCACTCACCCACTACATGCAGCGCACCGGAGTCCAGGGCCCGCCCGACCTGCTCGCCACCCTCACGTGACCGAATAAGCGCACGATTCCGGCGGTCGACTCGCGCGCATTTACGCGTCGGCCGCCACCTAACCGCGCCCGGTGCTTGACCGAACCTGCGCACCATTCCGGCGGTCGACTCGCGCGCATTTACGCGTGGGCCGCCACCTAACCGCGCCCGGTGCTTGACCGGATCAGCGCACCTATCCGGCGGTCGACTCGCGCACACCTACGCGTCGGCCGCCAACTAACCGCGCCCGGTGCTTCTGCTCACCTACGCGTCGGCCGCCAACTGCGCCCAGCGCTCCCGGGCGGCGGCGTTCCACTGCTGATGCAGGTCGGTGAAGACGTTCGCCGCGCGCAGGCCGATCCAGTCGGGCGGGAGCAGTTCCAGGGGAAGCTGCGGGTCGAGCCGGGGGAAGCGGCGCCAGGAGTCGACCAGCCGGATCTGCGCGTAGAGCTTCTCGTCGGGGGAGACGGGGCGCGAGCCGGCGAACCGGGAGAGGAAGTCCTCGTATTCCTCGGACAGCTCGCCGAGGTGCCACGCCTGGTCCACCATCGTGCGCTCCGAGCCGACCCCGGCGAACGCGCCGCTGAAGGAGAGCGCAACCGACTCGAGGCCGAGTTCCTCGACCACCTGCTTGGCCTCGGCCTCCCGCGTCGCGTGCGGGCTCACCCACACGCCGGGCGTCGGGCTTCCCAGCCCCGCCCAGGTCAGTCCGTTGCGCAGCCGGTGGCGCAGGTCGCGCTGCGACTCGGGCACGCTCACCAGCAGGACCAGCCAGCGCCCGTCCCAGGACTCGCGGTCGCGGCCGAAGGAGTAGATGCGTTCCGCGCCCTCGGTCAGGAACGTCGTGCCGTGCTCGGTGAGCGCCCAGCGCACGCGGCGCCCGTCGCGTTCCGAGACGAGCCAGCCGTCCCCGGACAGCCGGTTGAGCGCCTGGCGCGCGGCCTTCTCCTCGATCCCGAGTCCGTCGGCCACGAGCAGCAGCGTCGAGGTCCACACCGGCACGCCGGACGGTCGCACGTACTCGCCGAGCACCGTCAGCAGCAGCGAGCGGGCGCTGCGTCCCCCCGTCTGCTGACGCCGCGTGTAGGACGGAACGACCTCTGCCTCATCGCCCTCACGCATGGTCAGCGCGTCCCTCCCTCGGGGTTCCACCCAGTCCGGTCGCTCTCAGTCTACGTGAATCTGTCGACACACCAACGATCCGTGAACTATGCGACCAGAGCACTGGCCAGCAGCGCGAAGGCCGCGATGATGACCGCGACGCGCAGGTAGTGGAAGCGATTCCAGCGGTCCAGCTGCTGCCGCCAGTCGGCCGGCCGGTTCTCGGGCGTCCACGTCTTGTTCCGGTTGTTGATCGGGACGAGCAGCAGGAGCGACATGACCACGCTGACGATCAGCAGGCCGGCGGCGGTGACGACGAGGCCGGCGCCGTGATGACTCCATCCGGCGACGGCCCAGACCGCGCTGAGTATGAGCGAGCCGACGTACCAGAACGGCATCACGGCGCCGAGCATCCGTCCGCCGTGCGCATGACCGAGCTGACCGGCGTCGCCGGGGAGCGCGTCGAGAATCCGCTTGAAGACGACCGCGACGGCGAACTCCACCCCCACCATCACGCCGACGACGACGGTGGCGAAGACCTCGAGTGCGTTGAGCATGATGACCCTTTCAGGATCTAGCGTTGCTAGCTGACAATGCAACGCTAGCTCTGCTGCCGCTATCTTGTCTAGCGGTGCTAGGATCGAGTCATGTCGGTACAGGAACGCAAGGAGCGCGAACGGGCCGAGCGCGAGCGGCTGATCGTGGCCACGGCCCGCGAACTCGCCGAGCAGCAGGGCTGGGACGCCGTGACCACCCGCCAGCTCGCCGAGCGCATCGAGTACAGCCAGCCCGTCCTCTATAGCCACTTCCACGGCAAGCGCGAGATCATCGGCGCCGTTGCCCTCGAAGGCGCCACCGAGATGGCCGCCGCAGTACGCGCCGCGACCTCCGCCGCCGAAGGCCCCCGCGCCCGCGCCGCCGCCCTGGCCCGCGCCTACCTGGACTTCGCCGCGAGCAACCCCGCCGTCTACGACGCCATGTTCCAACTCGACGGCGGCCTGGCCTTCGCCGTCGACGACACCCCGCCCCCGCTCAAGGACGCCTTCGCCGCCCTCCTCGAGACCCTCACCGAGGTCGCCGGCGAAGGCGTCCACCCAGGCCTGTTCACCGAGGTCTTCTGGGCGTCCCTGCACGGGCTCGCCACGCTGGCCCGCGCAGGACGCCTACACCCGGAGTTCGCCGAACGGAGAGTGGAACTGCTGGTAGACCGCCTGGCCGTGCTCTGACGGGCCATGGTCTGACATCCCGGGGTCAGACGGGCAGGGGCGAGGCGGCGATGTCGGCTATGGACCTGTCGACGAACTGAGCCAACTGGTCGGCGGAGTCCGGGGTCAGGCGGTAGAAGCCCTGAAGGCTGAGGGAGCGTTCGAGGCGGCCGTCGACCACGTATTTCAAGCCACGGGTCTGGCCGCGGCGGTTGCGCCAGGTCAGGCCTTCGAGCATGTCGCCGGGCAGCGGCATGTCGAAGGTGACCGGGGTCGCGTCGACGTGTACTGCCGTGGCGCCGCAGCCGTCGGCGCCGAGCATCGCCCACGCGCCGTGGCCGGGGTGCTTGGGGTCGCGCCACGTGGCCGGGGCCGTGCCGCAGCAATCGCGACGTTCCATGTCGATCACGCGCATGCGGCTCACCACGTACACGACGCACTTCTTGACATGCAGCGCGTACACCTCGTCTCCGGGCTGGGCGCCGGACCAGGCCGGCAGAGACGAGTGGACTCCGCTGAAGGCGACCGGCGGACGGTCGTTGACGCGGCCTTCCTTGCGCAGGGCGCGGCAGGTGTCGTGGGTCCACAGGACGGTGAAGGCATCAGACATGCCGCGATCGTATGAGGCGGGTCTGACAGGACACTGGGTTGTGGGGGTTCGGTCGGGCGCTGCCTCGCGGCTAGGCGGACACCGGTTTGCCGTTGCGGGTGGGGCCGTAGGCCGAGCCCGCGACGACGGCGGCCCAGTCGATCGTGAACGTGCAGATCCCGTCGTCGACCGCGACCGGGCGCGCTCTGCTGCCGGTGATGGTGACCACGTCGCCGGCGATGTTCTTCTCGTAGAACCACTGGGCGTCCTCGGTACGGCAGTGCACGCAGCCGTGCGAGTCGTCGTTGGCCGAGCCGATGTCCGGGTCCCACGGCGCCGCGTGCACGTACGTGCCGCTCCAGGTGATCTGGGTGGCCCAGTTGACGAAGTCGTCGTAGACGTCCCCTCCGCCGTAGTTGCCCTTCATCTCGACCGGGTTGCCCTTGCCGAGGACGGCCATCGTGCCGGTGTAGGTGACGAAGGTTTCGGACGAGGTGATCCCGGTGTCGATGGGGAAGGTCCTGATGGCCTGTCCGTTCTCGTAGCACGTGGCGCGGTAGCTGTCCTTGTCGATGACCAGGCGCAGGTCGCGGTCGCTGATCGTGAACGCGTGGGCCGGGTAGTTCTCGGCGCCATACCGCTGGTCGCCGAGGTGCACGCCGTTGAGGTTGAACGCGATGGACACCTGCGTGCCGGGTGCCCAGAACGTCTCGGGCCGCCAGTCGACGACCGCGCCGTTCGAGTCGTTGGACACCCAGTACCAGGCGCCGGTCACCGGCGGGTTCGTGGTGACGACGCAGGCCTTTTCGAACGCGGCCTTGTACTCGGCCGGAACCGAGCCGGTGAGGGTCACCCGGATGGGGTGCCCGACCCCGACCGTGGCTCCCCGCGGTGGAGCGACCGAAGCGATGCCGAGGGTCGCGGTGGGGGTGAGCGTCCTGAACGACGTGGTGACGGTGTGCTCGGTGCTGAGGGAGTTCAGCGTGTTGACCGTCAGGCGGTAATCGGTGTTCACGCCCAGCCCGCCGTCGAACACCCAGGAGTGCCGGTCGTTCGAGATCGTGCCGGCGGCCGGTTGGCCGGACAGTTGCACGGACGTGATCGCACCGCCGCTGACGTGCACGATTACCGGCTTCGAGGGGTCGATGCCGGTGGCGCCGTTCACGGGCACGGTGCTCACGGTCGGGGGCGGGGGCGTGGCGCTTCGGCGCGGACCCAGCGCGATACCGGCTGCTACCGCTCCGACGGTTGCGGCCGCGGCGCCGCCGACCCGGAGGATCGCGCGTCGCTCGGCGAGCGCGCGGACCGGTCCGCCGCCGCCAGCGGGAGGTGAGGGCGGGCCTGACGAGCCATTGGGCGGCGCGGCGGCCATCCCCACCCCTCGGCCGCAGGTGACGCCGGCGGCTCCACTCAAGGCCACGTCCGGCCCGGACCCCGCGGCTGCTTCGGCCGCGTCGGCCGCCGTAGCCGTGTCGGTAGCGCCAGCAGTAGGCGTGCCGGTAGCGTCGGCCGCCGTAGCCGTGTCGGTAGCGCCAGCAGTAGGCGTGCCGGTGGCATCGGCCGCCGTAGCCGTGTCGGTAGCGCCAGCAGTAGGCGTGCCGGTAGCGTCGGCCGCCGTAGCCGTGTCGGTAGCGCCAGCAGTAGGCGTGCCGGTGGCATCGGCCGCCGCAGCCGTGGCGGTAGCGTCGGCCGCCGATTTGGATGCCGTCGAATCCGCTGCCGGCGGCCTGGGTTCGAGCTTCACGCTCTCGGCCCGGAGTTCGTCCGGCCTGGGGTCGAGCTTCACGTTCTCGGCCCGGAGTTCGTCCGGCCTGGGTTCGAGCTTCACGCTCTCGGCCCGGAGTTCGCCCGCACCTTTGTCGGCCGGCGTCGATATGGGCCGGTCCGCGCCGGCATCCTCGCAGCCGGCCGTGCTCGTCGTGTTCGCCATCCCGCGACCCTTCTTCCGCACCCGAGTCCTCGCCCGCGGATAGATCATCGTCAGCGTATTCAGTACTGATACGTCCTGGCACCCGCTCAGGTCCGGTCGGATGAACGCCACTTCGCCTCGCGCTGATGGGGAGTCAACTCGGCCCGCCGGCCGCATTCGCCCGACCGGGGGAGGCCCCACGCGGGCCGACGTGCCTCGTGCCGTCCTGCGAAAGCACTGGCCAACGCCATTGTTTGGCTAATCCTTGACGGCAGTAGGAACTGTGCCTACTGTTTCCGGCACCAGGCGAACCGCCTTCGCGCTCGCGGGCACCGCACGCCCTCCCAGAACTTCGTTCGGAAGCGAGATTCAACGTGGAATCCCAGTCATCCGGCACGTCCCCGACACCTTCATCCGCCCCCGAGGGGCGCGACACGCTGACCGGCTGGACGCTCGCCGCGGCCTGTGTGGCCGTGTGCGTCGCGCAGATCGCGCTCGCGATGCCGGCCACCCTCAACGGCCTGTTCCAGGCCGACCTGCATCCGGTCGGCACCCAGCTGACCTGGATCTCGGACGCCTTCTTCCTGCCGACCGCGGTCCTCGAGCTCACCTTCGGCGTGCTCGGCGACCTGTACGGGCGTCGCAGGCTGCTGCTGATCGGCGGGGCGCTCATCGTGATCGGCGCCCTCGTCTCGGCCACGGCCGGTGCCGTGCACCAGCTGTGGGCCGGGCAGGCGCTGACCGGGCTCGGCGCCGCGGCGCTGTTCCCGACCACCCTCGCCGCGATCGCCGCGGGGACCCGGCGCGACGGGAGCCGGGCCCGCGGGATCGCCTTCTGGTCCGGGGCGCTCGCGGTCGGCGCCGTGGCCGCGCCGCTCCTCGGCGGGCTCGCCGGAACGTACGGTACCTGGCAGGACGCGTTCACCGTCCTCGCCGTCCTCGGCGCACTCAGTACCCTGCTGTCGCTCAAGGCGACGAACTCCAGCTCCCCGGAGGGCCGGTCCCTGGACTGGGGCGGCCAGATCACCCTCGCCGTAGGGCTGTTCGCGCTGCTCTACGCGGTGATCGACGGCGGCAACGTGGGATGGAGCGCGCCGGCGGTGGTCGGCGGTTTCATCGCCGCGGCGGTGTTCCTCGGGCTCTTCCTGCTCGCCGAGCAGCGGGCGCGCGCCCCCATGCTGCGCCTGGATCTGTTCCGCAATCCGGCCTTCAGCGGAGCCGCGGCCGTCGCGCTGATCGGCATGTTCGCCTACCTCGGCACCGCCTACTCCATCAGCATCCGGATGAGCGCCGTGCAGGGGCAGAGCGCGCTGCGCACCGCCGTGCCGTTCGTGCTGCTCAACGGCGCGACCCCGCTGCTCGGCCCGGTGATGGTGCGCGCTCTGCAGCGCGTCGACCCGCGGCTGCTGCTCGGCGGCTCGCTCGCGCTGATGGCGATCGGCGACTTCTGGCTGGCCGCGCTGCCCATCTCCGACACCACCATCCCCTCCCTGTTCGGCCCGTTCATCCTCGTCGGCATCGGCTTCGCGGGTACTCTCAACGCGATCACCGCCGCCGCCGTGAACACCGTGCCGACGCACCTGACCGGCATGGCCAGCGGCGCGACCAGCATGATGCGCGACTTCGGCCAGACGCTCGGCCCGGCCATCATCGGCTCCATCGCCCTCGGCCACGCCGCGACCTCCTTCACCGCCCGCCTCGCCTCGGCCGGGCTGAGCCCAGTGCAACTCGGCGCCGTCTCCGCCGTGAACAAGGCCGGCGGCACGCTCGCCGTGGTCGCCGTCGGCGGTGCCGAGCCCAAGTCCCCGGTCGCGGGCGGCGTCCCCAGCGCGGTGGCCGCCCTCGGGCAGGGCTACAGCATCGGCTTCGCCGTGTGCGGTGTCGGCGCGCTGCTCGCCGCGGCTGTCGCGGTCCTGCTCGTGCGCGGACTCGGCAGCCGGGAGACGGTGTCCGCGGTGGAGACGGCGACCGTCACCGCTTAGTCGCCGACCGCCGCTCTTCCCCGTACCCGCGAACAGATCTCAGCCTTGAAACGGACAAACATCATGCTCCATGGCAAGAGTCGAGTTCTCACCTCAGCAGTATTCGCCGCGGCGCTGACCTGCACCGGCTTGACCGACGTGGCCGGCGCCCAGGCGGACTCGTCGACCGACGGCGCGACGACCAGCTACGGCGGCACACTCGCCGACAGCGCGCAGTGGATCGCGCAGGTGCCGGCGAACTTCAACGGCACCGTCATCTTGTACAGCCACGGCTTCGGCCCCCTCACCGCTCAGGACGCCCCCTCGACCGGAAGCGCCGCCGCGCTGCTCGCCCAGGGATACGCCCTCGTCGGCTCGTCCTATGACGTCGACGGCTCGTGGTGGGCCCTCGACACCGCCGTGTCCGACCAATTCAACTCCCTGAGCGCCTTCCTCAAGGCGAGCGGACTGCACCCGCGCCACACCATCGCCGCGGGTACGTCCATGGGCGGCCTGATCAACTCCCTGATCGACCAGGAATCCGACGGCCGCGTGCAGGGCGCCGTCAGCTTCTGCGGACTGGTCGCAGGGGGCGTCGACCTGAACAACTTCCAGCTCAACGCCGAGTACGCGATGACGCGGCTGCTGCCCGGAGCCTCCACTGTGCAGATCCGCGACTTCGCCTCGATGGCGGCCGGCAGCGCGTCCGGCGCCGAGCTGACCAGTGCCGTCACCGCGGCGCAGTCGACGGCCTCCGGACGTGCGCGGATCGCCGTCGCCGCGGCCCTGCTCAACGAGGCGGACTGGGCCACCGGCACCTCCGCGCCCGCCTCCAGCGACTACGCGGGCCAGGAGCTCCAAGAAGAGGAGATACTCACCAGCGGCCAACTCTCGTTCATCGAGTCCGGCCGGTACATGATCTCCGAGGCCGAAGGCGGCGACAGCGGCTCGAACATCGGCGTGGACTACGGCGCCCTGATCCGCGAATCGCCGTACTATGCGCAGATCAAGACCCTGTACAAGCAGGCCGGCCTCAACCTCGACGCCGACATCGCGAACCTAGACCGGCACGAGACCTACGCGCCGGAAGGAGACTCGCTCGCCCGCACCCAGGCCACGTCCGTCAACACCGGCCACCTCCAGGTGCCCGAGCTCGACGTGCACACGGTCTCGGACCAGCTCGCCCCCGTCCAGTTCGAGGGCACCTACGCACAGCGCGTCGCGGTCGCCGGCGACTCGAACCTGCTGCGTCAGGTCTACGTCGACGCCATCGGCCACTGCGACTTCACCGACGCCGACATCGTCGCGGCCATCGACTCGATGAGCACGGTCGTCGACGAGCACCACTGGACCGCCGAAGCCAGCACCGACGGCCTCAACCAGGCGGCGAACGCACTCGGCTCGTCGCTCGGGGGCGGAGACTTCACGCGCTACCGGCCGACGACGCTGGACGTGCAGAACAGCCTCGACCTTTCCCGCTAGGAAGGCCGTCGGCCATCCCCTGGGTACGAGCCGTTTCCGTCGACAGCACCGCGGCCGCCGGAGTCGTCCATGCGACTCAGGCGGCCGCGGTGCACCATAATCGACTGATCCCCTTCCGCGGCCCCACGATCACGGAGGCTTCCCGTGCCCATAGACCCGTTCATCGCCGGCAAGCTGCATCTGCTGGACGGAGCCACCTGGGAGTCCGCTCACGACGACCCGGTTGTCATGGAACGGGTCGCCGAGTTCAACGCCGATCCGGGCGAACCCGATACGCCGGACGTCGGGGTCGAGGAGCGTACGATCCCCGGTCCGCACGGCGACATCCCGATCCGCGTGTACAACCCGCTCGGCGAGGCCCGCCGCGCGCTCATGTGGCTGCACGGCGGTGGATTCGTGGCCGGAGACCTCGAGATGCCCGAATCGCACCTGGTGGCGACGGAGCTCGCCGCGCGCGCCGACGCCCTCGTGGTCTCCGTCGGATATCGCCTCGCCGTCGACGGCGTTCGGTACCCGGTCCCCATCGACGACGTGCACGCCGCATGGCACTGGCTCACCGAAGGCGACGGGAGCGCCTACCTCCCCTCCGGCGCCGTGGCGCTCGGTGGCGGCAGCGCGGGTGCGGCTCTCGCGCTGTCCACTGCGATCCGCCTGCGCGACCGTGGCGAGCGGTGTCCGGATGCGCTGCTGCTGGCGTATCCCTTCGTGCACTTCCCGAATCCGGCCCTCGACGACGAGACGGCGGCCGAGATGCGCTCACTGCCCGCGATGCTCCGGATCACCAGCGCCGGCGTCGCGCAGATGGTGCGCAACTACGTCGGCCGCATCACCGACCTGCCGCACGACGCACTGCCGGGAGCGGCGCGTCTCGCGGGGCTGCCGCCGACAGCCGTCATGCTCTCCGAATACGACGACCTGCGACCGTCCGGCGAACTGCTCGCCGCACAGCTCGAGGAGTCCGAGGTCGCGGTGACCACGTACCTCGCGGCCGGCATGCTGCACGGTCATCTGAACCGCACTTCCGCGCTGAAGGAGGTCGACCGCTCCCTCGACTTCTTCGCGGGGCAGCTCAGCTGCCGTTGAGGTGGTCGACGATCAGCCAGCCCTCGTGGGTCGTCTCCGAGGCCGGCCAGGGTACGGTGGCGCGGGCCTTGCCGTTCGCGCCGTTCGCGCGTCCGCCCTGGGCGACCGCGTCGGGGACTTTGGGAACGACGAGCAATTCCATTCCCGGCCCGATCCCGACTTCGACGAGCGGGCGATTGTCGATGGCGAGTCCGTGCTCGGCGGCCCAGTTGCTCCCCATGTCGGCGAAGGCTTTCAGCGTGATCCGGTCCACGACGACCCATTCCGCGCCATAGGTGTGCGGGGCGAAGTAGTAGGCGAGCGCACCCCAGAGCCAGTCGAGGAACTCTGATACCGTCGTCGTATTGTCGATCACGACTTCGGTGTGGCCGAGTGCCTCGGCCACGACGCTGAAATCTATCTTGAGCGCCTGATTCTGGAGATCGGCCTGCACGATGGCCACCGCGTTGCGAACGACTTCGTTGATGGCCCTCGCGGGCACTTCGACTTCGAGCGCCGACGGCAGGACCGACTCCAGGGTCTGCCGGACCACCGACCTGATCAGCTTCAGGTTGTTGGGCGCCGCCCGGTGCATACCCTGGACGAAATCCGGGGTCGGGACGGGCTCCGGGACGTCGCCGGGAGCATACAGCAGTTCGGGCTTCCGCCACAGGGCGGTGAAGAAGACCCCGAAAACGATGAGCGGGAAAATCACGGCGAACGACGCGAGCAGACCCTGGCTCCATCCGCGCGCCTGCGTGGTCGCGATCCCGACCGTCGCCTCTGAGAGCCCGACGAACAGCGCGATGATCCAGAGCGGATCGAATAGGCGCGGTGTCGTGCGGCCCGATTCCTGTGGTTGCTCCTCGGCCATGCGACAAGAATGCCAGTGCACGAAGGCGGTCCGCCATACGTTGCGGAAAAGAGCTCGCGGATATGCCTGCTTTGTGTGCGTCGGTGCCGGAACCGGGTTAGTGGTGGAGACCGGGGATAACGGTATGGAGAGGCTTCGAGGCCTTACAAAGCGGCCCAGGCGTGATCGAACCGCGATTTATACCCGCCGGAGTCTCCACTCGACTCCGGCGGGCCCGGTCAGCGGCGGCGCGGGGTCAGGCGCGCACCGAGATCGGCGTCAGCGGGCCGTTCGGCGCCGGGTTGGGCAGCACCACGTCGAAGCCGCACTCGCCCGTCGCGTTGCCCGACACCCGGTTCGGCGCGCCCGGCGTGTCGCCGAACTGGACGGCGGGGGAGTTGCCGTAGCAGTTCAGGTTCCCGCGGACGACGTTCGAGTCGACCTCGTTGGCGTCCGGGTCGCCGAACTTGTTGTCCGAGTCGCGGACGTTGCCGCCCACGTGGTCGCGCAGCGCGCCGAACCAGCAGGTGCGCAAGCCGGACACGGCGAGGTTGCCGGAGATCCAGTTGTCCTCGTAGTCGCTGAACACCGGGGAGCCGATCACGGAGAAGACGCCGGACGTCGGCACCTGGCAGGTCATCGCGGCCTCGCCGCCGCCACCGCCCTCCTGGCCGACGTTCCCGCCGATCTTGGAGGCGTGCACGATCATCGCCAGGGCCTCCGAGCCGGTGAGGTTGCCGTACACGCGGTTCTGGCCGGTGAGGGTGCCCCCGGTCCCCGCGTTCGGGTCGTCCGAGCACGGCGAGTGCTCAGCCTCGCAGCCCATCGCGAGCGTGGCGCCCTCGAGCACCTTCACGTTCCCGTACACCGTCAGGCTCGACCTGCCGTGGTGGGTCACGTCGTTCAGCGCGAACGTGGCGTTGAGCGCGGAGCCGGGCGCGAGGGTGAGGTTCCCCTTGACGACGGCGGCGCCGCCGTTCACCTGGCAGTACCCGTCGATCTCGACGTTGCCCCAGTACGTGCCGGCCAGCAGGCCGGGAGAGGCGAACGTGCCCGAACACTCGTGCGAGGGCATCGAGTGCGCGCTCGCGGGCGCGGCTCCGAGCGCGACGCCGGACAGCGCCAGCGCGGACGCCGCGATGAATGCCGATACCTTCATGCAAGTCCTTTCATAGTCGGATCCTGCTACCAAGGATCCCCGGACCGCGGCCGCCGCCCCGGGAGCCGAACGGGTGGTGTCGCACCCGGCCGGGGTGGCGAATGCGGGGCGTTGCGCGATCACCTCGGAATCTTCAAGACTGTGCCAAATCCGTGGGGCACGCCCGGTTCACGGCAACCGGAGCAGCGGGGCGCGCCGTCTGTAGGTGACGCGGGGGTGTCGGGAAAATGAGGGAGCAGGATGACCATGGGCGGACAGCACGGCGGGCCCGAGGACTCGGCGGCTGACGATCCTCGTTCCCGGAGCCAGGGCGCTCGCCGCGGCTACGGCTCGGCCGGCTCTCCCGACCCGGCCGCTCCCGCCGACCCCGCCGGAACCTCAGGCTCCCGCCCGGCCGCGCCCCGGGGGTACGGCGCGCCGACCGGGCGCGCGCACGGCCCGGCCGCGCCGGCCCCGGCCTTCCCTGGCCTGGCCTCCCCCTCCCC
>NZ_JAGSOH010000270.1 GCF_018139625.1 Actinospica acidithermotolerans
GCGCTGAGCTGGGCGGATGAAATGGTTTTGGCGCTGCGACCCCCGGTCCCGTATGCTTCATGCGTCCCCGACGGACAGACGTCCGGGGAGACCGGGACCCGGTCTACCTGGGTGCTCGGCCCCTTCGTCTAGCGGCCTAGGACACCGCCCTTTCAAGGCGGCGGCGCGGGTTCGAATCCCGTAGGGGCTACGGCAGGGAGATTGAACGGCACGGTGACGTGCTAGGATCTCCTGGTCGGAACCCGGCGGGAACGTCGGAGAAGCAGTACAGCAGTACCCTCAAGGTCCTGTAGAGCAGTTGGAGTGCTCGCCACCCTGTCAAGGTGGAGGTCGCGGGTTCAAGTCCCGTCAGGACCGCTCGGTACGAACCGGGCGTTGCGTTGGAACGTCAACGCGGCGCCCGTTCTCGTTCCGGGGCCAGGTAGCTCAGTTGGTACGAGCGACCGCCTGAAAAGCGGTAGGTCGGCGGTTCGACCCCGCCCCTGGCCACAGTGCTTGACCTGCGGAAACGGGCCCGATCCTCGCGGATCGGGCCTTTCTGTTGCGCGGATGGGGCGGGCAGTGGCGGGTGGCGGGGAGCGTTTAGGCTGGCGGCATGTCTGATCTCGTGCGGCTGCGGCCCATCGCCTCGAAAGACCTTGACCTGTTCGAGCGGCTTCGGGAAGACCCGGCGGAGGCGGGGGAGCTCGACTTCTTCGGGTTCCGTAACGCCGGGACGGTGCGGCGGCAGTGGGCCGAGGGCGGGTTCCTGAGCGAGAGCCGGGGGAGCTTGGCGGTCGCGGCGGTGGACGACGATCGGTTCGTCGGGGAGGTGCAGTGGCACCAGGTGCTGCAGGGGCCGGCTTCGCCCTGCTGGAACATAGGCATCATGCTGCTCACGGCCGAGCGCGGGAAGGGCTTCGGGAAGCGCTCCCAGCGGCTGCTTGCGGAGTACCTGTTCGGCACCACCAAGGTGAACCGGATCGAGGCGAGTACGGACGCTACCAACGTCGCGGAGCAGCGGGCGTTGGAACGCGCCGGCTTCACGCGGGAGGGTGTGCTGCGCGGGGCTTGCTTCCGGGCAGGGGCCTGGCGGGACATGGTGCTTTACTCGATTTTGCGGGCCGAGGTGGTTGTGGCGGGGTGAGCGCCTCCTTCTTCGGCAGGGAGGTCTTGGGAGTTCGGGTATGGCGGTCTTTGGCGGTTCGGGTATGGCGGTCTTCAGGGTTTGGGCACGGCGGTCTTTGGGGGTTCAGGTATGGCGGCCTTGAGGGTTCGGGTATGACAGGGGTCGAGATTCGGCGGGCCGGCGAGGGCGACGTTCCTGCGATCGTCGGCTTGTTGGCGGATGATGCGCTGGGGGCTACGCGGGAGTCGGTGGATGACCTGGGGCCCTACTTCGCCGCGTTTGAGCGGTTGCGGGATGACCGTAATCAGTACGTTCTTGTGGCCTGTCGTGGCGATGACGTGGTGGGGACCTTGCAGCTGACGATTGTGCCCGGGCTGTCGCGGCGCGGCAGCACGCGGGCGATCATCGAGGG
>NZ_JAGSOH010000271.1 GCF_018139625.1 Actinospica acidithermotolerans
GGCGGATTCAATCGGTCGTCGCAACACCTCGATTCTGGAGGTGTGCGGTGGGTCGTGAGGCGAAGGACGTGCCGGAGGGGCGAGCTGGTGGTCGGCGGCAGTGGGCGGCGGATCGGGCGTTGCGGGCGCCGATGCGTTCTCCTGGTCGGCCGGAGCCCTCGCGTGCGGTGCAGCGTGCGTTCTGGCGGTTGATCGCGTCGGGGGTGACGACGGTCGAGGCCGCGGAGGGTGTCGGTGTGTCGTGGCCTGTGGGGTCTCGGTGGTTCCGTCACGCTGGCGGGATGCCGCCGATCAGCCTGGCCGAGCCTACGGGCCGGTATCTGTCTTTCATCGAGCGTGAGGAGATCGCGCTGCTGCATGCCCAGGGGCACGGGGTGCGCGAGATCGCCCGTCGGATCGGTCGCGATCCGGGGACGGTCTCGCGCGAGCTGCGGCGCAACGCTGCGACTCGGGGCGGCAAGCCGGAATATCGTGCCGTGGTGGCGCAGTGGAAGGCGCAGCAGGCCGCGAAGCGTCCGAAGAACGCGAAGCTCGCGGACAACGACAGGCTGCGCGCGTATGTCCAGGAGCGGCTCGCCGGCAGTGTCCGGCGGCCCGACGGCACGGTGGTGGGCGGGCCGGTGACGCCGGCGTGGAAGGGTCTGAACAAACCGCATCGGGCGGACCGGCGGTGGGCGCTGGCGTGGAGCCCGCAGCAGATCTCACACCGGCTCAAGCTCGACTTCCCCGATGATGAGTCCATGCGTATCAGCCATGAGGCGATCTACCAGGCGCTCTATATCGAGGGCCGTGGCGCGCTCAAGCGCGAACTGGTCACGTGCCTGCGCACCGGCCGGGCGTTGCGCGAGCCACGGGCGCGCTCGCGCAACAAGGCGCAGGGGCATGTCACCGCGGATGTCGTCTTGTCAGAACGGCCCGCGGAGGCGGCGGATCGCGCGGTACCCGGGCACTGGGAGGGCGACCTGATCATCGGCACCGGCCGATCGGCGATCGGCACGCTCGTCGAACGAAGCAGCCGCTCGACCATCCTCGTACACCTTCCCCGGCTCGAGGGCTGGGGCGAGAAACCGCCGGTGAAGAACGGTCCCGCGCTCGGCGGTTACGGCGCCGTCGCGATGAACGCCGCATTGATGGCGTCGATGGCCGAGCTACCCAGCCAGCTACGCAAGACCCTGACCTGGGACCGCGGGAAGGAACTGTCCGGACACGCGCAGTTCACCCTCGATACCGGGACGAAGGTGTTCTTCGCCGATCCGCACTCACCGTGGCAGCGCCCGACGAACGAGAACACGAACGGGCTGCTGCGTCAGTACTTCCCGAAGGGCACCGATCTGTCCCGATGGACGTCCGAGGACCTCGAAGCTGTCGCCCTGGCGATCAACAATCGGCCCCGCAAGATCCTCGGCTGGCGAACCCCGGCCGAAGTCTTCGAAGAACAACTATACTCGGTATCAGCAACCGGTGTTGCAACGACCCCTTGAACCCAAG
>NZ_JAGSOH010000272.1 GCF_018139625.1 Actinospica acidithermotolerans
CCCCCATCCGAACAGTATCCGATCAACTACCTCCAGTGTATGTGGCGGGTCTGACAAAAGGTGCTGAAGCGGCCAGAGGGCTAGAAAACCCTTTTGGGGTCGGAGTGGAATTCGGCCTTGGTTGGATCGGCCGAGCCCCCTGGATGTGTAGGAGAACGCTGATATGCAGTGCGGGATGCGGATGCGTCGCCCCTGCGGTCGAGCGGCACGCGCACCCTCCCGCCGAGGTCGAGGTCGTGGTGCTCTCCTCGCCTGGCAGGCGCAGCCCTACCAGGGTTCTGCGGGGGGTGGTGGCGGAGCAGCCTTAACTAGTGGCTTGTCACGCAGCCTCGGCCGGGTAACTGGTCCAGCTGCGGATGGGTGAGCTCTGGGCGAAGTTGGTCTTGGGGCGGGCCTGCTTGTCGTAGTTCCGGACGTAGCCGGCGATAGCGGCGTTCTGCTTGGCGTGGCTGCGGTGGTCGGTGCCGTTGAGGGCGAAGTACCGCAGTGCGGCGAACTCGGACTCGATCCAGTTCAACCAGGACCCGTAACTCGGCGGGGACCGTCCTGGCGATCAGGCAGATCCGCTCACGCGTGTCCTGGCTGATCGTCGGTGGACGGCCCCCGCTCCATTTTGGGTCCAGCGCCTCGAACCCCCGCTCGTTGAACGCGTGGATCACATCGCGCACGTAGTCGTCAGTGACCTGCATCAGCGAGGTGATGGCCGGGACCGACTGGCCCTGAGCGGACATCATCACCACGATCGCCCGCCGCAGCCTCACCGGATCCTTCGCGGTCCGGGTAATGCGCTGCAGCTTGCGCCCCTCTTCCATCGACAACGACCGGACGAACACCTCGGGTCGACGAGCCACAACCGCCTCCAAGAATCAGCTCTCGGAGACAGGCTGCCGACCCGGCCGGGCCAGATCAACTACCCGGCCGACACGCCACGTCCAACCTCGCCCACCGGCCAGGAACACTCGCCGACCTCGCAGTGGTAGCAGCGTGCGATGACACCGTCGTGGTTGTACCACTCGTGGTCACCACAGTCACCAGCGCCCTTCCCAGCGATCCCGCGGTTGATCAGGAAGCATGGCAGCCGACATCGCAGCCGGGTCCGCCACCGATACCTGCCTCCACCCGTCATGCCGCAAGGCTACTGAGCCGAACAACACGATTACCCGGCCAACGTTGCGCGACAAGTCACTAGCGGAGACCTTCGGCCATGTGGCGCAGGCCTGATCAGGTCCGTCTGTTGCGCTTAGGCGCACGGACGTCGGGCTACTCGATCTCTTGGCGACGTCGTGGTGCAGGTCTCGCAGCCACGCGGCCGTCGCGTCGTTGTCGCGGCGTTGTCGCGGCGGGCGGGCCAGGGTGTTGCCTTGGTCGGGGTCAACCCGGCGAGCGGCGTGGTCGCGATGACTAGGTCGAGCGTTTCATGGCGGTGCTGCTCGACCCGGGGC
>NZ_JAGSOH010000273.1 GCF_018139625.1 Actinospica acidithermotolerans
CCATGGCGCTGATCGGGGTGCCGCTGCTGGCGGTCTTGTATCTGCACGCCACGACGTTCGAGGTCGGTGCCTTGGCCGCGGCCGGATATCTGCCGTGGCTGCTCATCGGTTTGGCCGCCGGCGCGTGGGTGGATCGGCTGCGTCCTCGGCCGTTGATGATCGCGTGCGACGTCGCGTCGGCCGCGCTGTATGCGAGTGTGCCTGCGGCGTACGCGTTCGGGGTGCTGGGCATCGGGCAGTTGCTCGTCGTTCAACTCCTGGCGGGCGCGGCGGCTGTCGTGTTCAGCACGGCGTACCAGGTGAATCTGCCGTCGCTGGTCACGGCCGACGAGCTCGCCGAGGGGAACGCGAAGCTGCAGGCCAGCTCCTCGGCGGCGGCCCTCGGCGGACGCGGGTTGGCGGGGGTGGCGGCTCAGGGCGTCGGGGCGACGGCGTCGCTGGCGTTCAACGCTGTCAGCTTCCTGGTGTCGGCGTTCTGCCTCATGGCGATCGGGTCTCCTGAGTCGCGGCCTCCAGAAGCCGAGTCGCGGTCTCCAGAAACCGAGTCGCGGCCTCCGGAAGCCGAGTTGCCGCCTCCGAAAGGGCCCCGGGTGCGGCGGAGTTCGACGTTGCGGCGGGATGTGGCCGATGGCATGGCCTTCGTGTTCGGCGATCCGTATCTTCGGCCGCTGACGATCTTCGTCGGGCTGGCGAACTTCGCGCTCGACGGGCTTGCCGCGCTGGTCGTCGTCTTCCTCGTCCGCGTGGTCGGGGCGTCGGCGGCGGTGACGGGCTTGCTCGCGGCCCTGCCCGGGCTCGGCGGGCTGCTCGGGGCGTCCGTGGCGCGGCCGGTAGTCGCCCGGGTCGGGAGTGCGCGGGGGCTGCTGCTCGCCACGGTCGGGGCGCTGCCGTTCGCGTTGCTGATTCCGTTGGCGGGGCACGGTGCCGGGCTCGCGCTCTACGTGGTGGGGACGTTGATCGCGGCGAGCGGCGTGACGGTGGGCAGCATCATCCTGGCCACGTTCCGGCAGTCCTATTGCCTGCCCGGCATGCTCGGGCGGGTCACCGGGACCATGCGGTTCTTGACATTCGGGGTGGGCCCGTTCGGCGCCCTTTTCGGCGGTGCGCTGGGCACCTGGCTCGGGGCGAGGGACGCGCTGTGGATCGTGCTCGGTGTCCTCGCGCTCGCCGGGACTCCGCTGCTGGGCCGGACCTTCGTCCCTCGGCGCGACCTGCCGGGCGCGCCGAGGGACGGTCGGCTCGATGCGGGGGATCAGTCGGTCTGGCAGGGGGACGAGACGGACGAGCGCGGGCCGGCGAAGTCGGGGATGGGGCGCGGGTCGTCGACGGGGGCGTAGCGGCCCTCGACGAGCTCGTAGTCCCAGGCGGGGC
>NZ_JAGSOH010000274.1 GCF_018139625.1 Actinospica acidithermotolerans
GGCGCGGGCTTCGGCGCGGCGGCCGGAGAAGGGTTCGGCGGGGCGGCTGGCAATGGGGGCGGCCCGGCGTTCGGCACGGGCTTCGGCGCGGCGGGCGGTGACGGGTTCGGCGCGGGCTTCGGCGAGGCGGGGCGGCTGGCCTCGACGGTGGATCGGCTGCGCGGCCAGGTGCGCGAGGCGCATGCCGCGGCGGACGGGCGTGCGCTGATCGAACTCGCCAAGGGCATCCTCATCGAGCGGTGGCACTTCGGTCCCGCGGAGGCCGCCCGCCAGCTGGCCGAGCTCGCCGACCAGTCCGGCATGTCCGTGCTCGAACTCTCGGCCGACATCATCAACCAGTCCGCGCGGGACCGGGTGGCGCAGATCGCCGCCGACTTCCTGCAAGGCACCAACGCCCCGAGCGAGCCCGATCGGGCGGCGCTGGCGGTCCGGCTGCGCGCCGCGGAAAGCGCCGCGCTGGCGGCCGGCGACACCCAGACGATCGCCGAATCCCTGCTGCTGCACGCCCTGGCACCGCTCGGCGCGAACGCCGTCGCCGTCTGGAGCGTCAACGGCGACGGCTCGCTGCTGCTGAGCGGCCACGCCGGATTCGGCGACGACGAGGCGGCCCGCTGGCGGTATGTGCCGCCCGGTGTGACGACCGTGGCCCGCCAGGCGATCGCCGGCCGGAGCACCGTGCGCCTGGAATCGGTCGGCGGCGTGCCGTCCATCGGCTCCCAGCGATACCCGTCCGGCGGCCGCATGGCCATCTGCGCCGGCACCGGCGGCCGCATCCACGGCGTGCTGGAGATCTGCTGGCCCGGCGCACTCAGCCCGCAGCCCCCGGCGGTCGAACGGCAGCTGGAGGCTTTGGCGGAGCTCTGCGCCCACACGCTGGAGACCCTGCCGACCGTCCCGCTCTCGCCGGCGGACGCCGCCGAGCCGGATCCGTCCGCGCTGGAGCTGGCCGACCTGGCCGACGGGCTGCACGACCCGGCCCTCGTCCTCACGCCGCACCTCGACGGCGACGGCCGGCTCGTCGACTTCCGCATCCGCCACGCCAACGTCCGCTTCAACGATCCGGCCG
>NZ_JAGSOH010000275.1 GCF_018139625.1 Actinospica acidithermotolerans
GCTTGCCCTCATCGTCATCGATATCCCGAACCTGAACCCGCTCCGCCATGTGCCAAGTCTGATACATCCGCCCCGCCGGGCGGCGTCACCACACCGACGGGGCAAACGTTGCCTGATGCGGCACTAGCGATGAGCGAACCGGACCCGCCCGAGAAGGCCTTATCAGCTCCCTGACGCGGCTGCCCGCACCAGGGCCGCGAACAGGGCGGGGTCGTCCCTCGCCTCGGGGTGCCACTGGACGCCGAGCAGGAAGCGGCGGTCGGGGTTCCAGACCGCCTCGACGGTCTCGTCGAGGGCCCAGGCGGTGGCCTTGAGCCCGTCGCCGAGCAGGTCGATGGCCTGGTGGTGGTAGCAGGGGACGTCGACGGTGGGGCCGAGGATGGAGCCGGGCATGGCGGCGGTGTCGAGGCGGATGCGGACGGTGCCGTAGACGCCGGGGGCGGGGCGGTGGCGCTGTCCGCCGGCGAGTTCGGGCAGGTGCTGCAGGAGCGTGCCGCCGCACTGGACGTTGATCAGCTGCATGCCGCGGCAGATTCCGAAGACCGGGAGGTCGGCGCGCAGCGCCTCGGCGAGCAGGGCAGCCTCCCAGGTGTCCCGGTCGGACTGGAAGCGCTCGGCGTACGGGTCGGGGGCTGCGCCGTAGCGCACCGGTTCGATGTCGGGGCCGCCGGTGAGGATCAGGCCGTCGAGCGAGGCGACGACGCTGGCCGCGGCGGCGTCCTCGCTGAGCGGGAGCAGCACCGGGACGCCGCCCGCCTGGCTGAGTAAGTCCACGTAGTTGTGCGGCAGCAGCGCGGCCTGGGTGTGCCACACACCCCAGGACGCGTGCTCGCGATAGGCGGTCAGGCCTATCAGGGGGCGCCGCGCCGGGGGCGAATGCGTGTTCACTTAGTGGGTGTTTCCCACCTCGCGCCGGTTTAGGCCCTTGGTGCGGATGGGTCCGGTGCCGATCCTCGGTCCCGGCTCGGGCCCCGCCTCAGTTCGAGGAGGCGACCGCGATGATGATCACCAGCAGGATGCCGAGCCAGACGGAGCCGGTGGCGATGCCGGCGATGGCCATGCCGCGGCCGTCCGTGCCGTCCCGCTTCGTCTGCCGCACCGCGATGATGCCGAAGATCAGGCCGAGCAGCGCCGGGATGAAGTAGAGGAAGCCGCAGATCCCGCAGACCAGCGCCGCGACGGCCAGCCCGTTCGTGCGCCTGACCTGGTATCCCGGGTAGTAGTACGGCGGCATGCCGGGCGGCGGGTAGCCGTAGCCCAGGTAGCCGGGAGTGCCC
>NZ_JAGSOH010000276.1 GCF_018139625.1 Actinospica acidithermotolerans
GCGGGTGCCCTGGCCGGGGGGGACGGCGGGGGTTCGGCAGGGTGCGGACCACGGTAGCCACAGAAAGCGATACCAGACGAATGAGTTTCTCCATATCGGGCAGGCGCGCGGTCGCCCTCGTCGGCTGCGCGGCGCTCTCGCTGAGCGTTGCGGGCTGCTCTTCCAGCGGCTCGGGTTCGAGCGCCGCCGGTTCGAGCGCCGGCAGTTCGAGTTCGAGCGCCGGCAGCTCGGCTGCCTCCTCTCACGCGGCTACGACGGCTGAGGCGGATCCGGATGCGGGGCTGCCTACCGGGACGCAGCTCAAGGCGGACCTTCTGAGCACGGGGCTTCCGTCGGGCTACTCGCTCGACAGCAGTGGAAGCGTCGACACGGGGTCGGACTACCAGGCGCCCTCGGACTCCCAGCCGGCCAACGGGAGCGACTGCTCAAATCTGGGGGCCACGAGCTGGGTGGACTTCGCGGGGCACGGGTCGGTGTCGTTCGCCGAGAACGACTACGTGGACAAGGCCACATCGGAGGAGTTCGCGCAGGAGATCGATGCGTTCCAAGGCACTACGGCGCAGGCCGTGATGGCGGCGCTGGCGGACATCACGGCCAAGTGCCCGTCTTACAAGGACTCCAGCACCGGCAGCACGGTGAAGGTCTCCGTTGCCACGAGCGCGTCGCCTGAAGACGGCTCCGTCGTGATCACGCTGTCCGACTCGGCGTGGGAGGGGACCACGACCCTGGAGGCGGTTCGTGTCGGGCGGTCGGTGGTCACCGTCCTGTGCTCGACGAACTCGGGCAGCGCTGCGATGGCGAAGTCGACGGCCACTCAGATTGCGGCGAAGGTGGCCGCGGGCGGGAGTAAGTGAGCAGGTGGCTAGGGGAGGAAGTGAGTAAGTGAGCAGGTGGCTAGGGGCGGAAGTGAGTAAGCGAGCAGGTGACTAGGTGACTAAGTGAGCCGGTGAGTGAGGGTGCCGAGCTCCGGGCGGATCTGGCAGTGGCCCGGCACGGGGGTCCGGGCCACAGAGCCGTTCGGTGTTCAGGTGCGCAGAATCGTCAGGTGGACATTGAGCGCCGCTTCAGTTCGTCGGCGAAGCGGCTCCACGTTGCTGAGAAGCTCTCGGCCAGCTCGATGACGACGTCCGCGCGGTGGGCGGGGACGACGTCGACCAGACTCGACCATTCCGCCGGGTCGATGGTCTGCGTGACGAGCAGGCGAAGGAGGCCTCTGCCTTGCTCGTTGAGGCGGAGGGAGGGGTCGGCCGCCAGCATCTTGACGAGTGAGCTGGGG
>NZ_JAGSOH010000277.1 GCF_018139625.1 Actinospica acidithermotolerans
GCGGGAATGGTGATCTTCGGGCCCGCGCTCGTCTCCTTGACGGTCGGCAGCGACTTGCCCGGGTCGTAGGCGATCGCGGAGCCGTTCGCCGCCGCGCCCTCGGAGACCGCGCGCACCGGGCCTGGATCGCTGGCCGCCGGCTGTTAACCGGCAGGTTATAGGTTCGAGTCCTATTGCAGGAGCGCGAGAACGTCTCCGTGGCCCCGCGCCCCGGAGACGTTTTGCATCCGGCGGGTGAATTGGTTGATACCGGGCAGAACCGGGCACAACCCCTCCGCCGGAGCGCCAGGGGCGGTAGCTCAGCCGGTTAGAGCAGAGGACTCATAATCCTTGGGTCGTGGGTTCGAGTCCCACCCGCCCTACCGAGGTTGGACATCCGACCACCGGGTTGACGTGGGCTTTCGCCCCATTTTCACGCTTATGGACTAGACCATCTGACGGTCTTTCGGGTGAAAGTGGGAGGGAAGTGGGAGGGACCCGGAATGATCTTGGCCGGATTGAAGATGAACACATGCCCCGTGGGAATTGACGGATGAATCCGTGGGTCGGCCGTTTTCGCGGCGATCGGCGGTATTCGGGCCGGTCAATAGCCCTGCGTGAGACGCGCCACTGTCCTCCGGAAGGCCCCTGCGGGTAGCAGACCTGTTGCAGGGTTTTACGAAACTTGGCCCTGACCGGCGTATCAAGGCGTGCCGCGCTGTCCGCGCGTGGCTGGTCACCGCCTGAAGCGAGCCGGGGCGCTCGGCGACCATCTACCCCATGCGGGCTATCTGCGGGAATCGGCAGCCGAGTCTCTTGGTCGGGCTCCGATCCTCGGGGCCTCGCCGTCAGGTCTCGAGCGGATGCGGAAGCGGTCCCCACTCAGGGAGCCAATCGGTATGGGCCCCGCCGGTGAGACCGAGGTACACCCAGTCGCTGAAACACATGTCAGTATCGATGAAGTCGTGCCAGTTACGGCGAAACGCCGAAACCGTCCGCGTGCCGTCCTCGTGAGGCACCAAGAACAACTGGTCGCCGTCGAGGGTGTTGCCCCACAACAGCGCTCCGCCCGGCGTGGGCAGCACGGCGTACGGCACCGTGGACGACTTCTCCAGCAGCGGGCCCATCCGCGCCGCGTACGACTCCAGCGTTCGAGAGCCGCACAGGTACAGGTAACCCGAAATCGAAGTGTCGCCATAAGCGCCCGCGACGTCCCCGAAGTCCGCCGGCAACGACACCGACCAGAACCGGCCGATCGCCTCGATCAACACCCCCTCCCCCGCCCCCGCGGAGC
>NZ_JAGSOH010000278.1 GCF_018139625.1 Actinospica acidithermotolerans
CTAGTGTCCTGCGCCTAAAGTTCGTTAGCTAAGTGATACGATGGGGCATGCCTCGTACCGGACGGCCGAAGGCCGGCGAGTTGGTCCTGACCGATGACGAGCGCGCGGAGCTTGAACGCCTGGCGCGTCGTTCGAAGTCGTCGCAGGCTCTTGCGTTGCGGTGCAGGATCGTGCTGGCCTGCGCGCGGCCCGGGGCGACGAACACGCAGGTGGCTGCGGAGCTGGGGGTTTCGCAGCCGACGGTGGGCAAGTGGCGAGCCCGGTTCATCGAGCACCGGTTCGAGGGCCTGGAGGACGAGCCGAGGGTCGGGCGTCCGCCTTCGATCTCCCTCGACCAGGTCGAGCAGGTGCTCGTGGACACGCTCGAGTCGAAGCCGGCGAACGCGACGCACTGGTCGCGTGCGTCGATGGCCGAGCGCTCGGGCCTGTCGAAGTCCACGATCGGCCGGATCTGGCGCGACTTCGAACTCAAGCCGCACCGGGTCGACGGGTTCAAGATCTCCACCGATCCGCAGTTCGTGGACAAGGTCGTCGACGTCGTCGGGCTCTACCACAACCCGCCGGAGAACGCGGTGGTCTTCTGCGTGGACGAGAAGTCCCAGATCCAGGCCCTGGACCGGTCCCAGCCGGTGCTGCCGATGATGCCCGGGATGCCCGAGCGGCGCACCCACGACTACGCCCGCAACGGGATCACGAGCCTGTTCGCCGCGTTCAACATCGACGACGGCACCGTGATCAGCGAGATCCGCCGCAGGCACCGGGCGGTGGAGTACAAGAAGTTCCTGACCGCGATCGACAAGGCCGTTCCCGACGAACTCGCCGTGCACCTCGTGGTCGACAACCTCTCCACCCACAAGACCCCCGAGATCAAGGCCTGGCTCTCCCGCCACCCGAGGTTCCACGTCCACTTCACCCCGACCGGCTCGTCCTGGATCAACCAGGTCGAGCGCTGGTTCTCCTACATGACCACCCAACTGCTCCAACGCGGGGTCTACAAGAACGTCCAGGCCCTGGAGAGGGACATCAGGGGCTGGATAAAGCTGTGGAACGAGGACCCCCGGCCGTTCGTGTGGAAGAAGACGGCCGAGGAGATCCTCACCTCACTCGCCAAATATTTGAAACGAATTTAAGACGCAGGACACTAGGCCGTGTCTTCAAACTTGCGTTGGATCAGGCCGCGGCGTCTGACGCGTGCGCTCGCAAGGCGCAGGGGCGGGCGCATACTCGGTCGTCTGCAACCGCCCCTGCAACGCCGCGAGCGTGCGTGGCAG
>NZ_JAGSOH010000279.1 GCF_018139625.1 Actinospica acidithermotolerans
CGCCCAGACAACCCCCTCGACACACAACCCCCAGACGACAAGCCCCGACACCCCGCCGAGCAACTCCGCGCCCACGACCACACCCACCACCACTCCCGAGCACCCAAAGCCCGCACCGACCACGCCGCAGACCCCGACGCGATCCACGCCCGACCGGCCGGATGCCGGTAATACCCCGACCGCGAACCGCACTTCCGCCTCTCCTGTCACTGGCAGCCATCGCTCACCCACGCCCGCGGCGGCAAGCCCGGACTGGATCGACCTGGCCGAAGGCGGCGCCCTCGCCGGCGGCGTCCTCGCCGCGCTCACCCTCGCCCTCAGCCGGGCACGGCGCCGCCGCCGCTGGCACGGCACCTGCTACTGGCCGACCCCCGGCCAACACCAGACCGAACCCCTAACCGTGCCCGTCCCACTGCGCCCCGCGCCACGGCAGCAGCCGACCACCGCGAAGCAGGACGATCAGATCGAGCTCGACGAGTTCGGCGCACCGACCGGATCGCAGCAGGATCCGACCCCCACCGCGCCCGAAGACTCCGCATCTGGGGCTGTCTCCGCCATGAGCGCGCCGATGCGATCGGCGGACATGCCCGGACCAGACGATGAGGACGCGCAGCCGGCCCGCATCAGCGTGGCGGTCGCCGACGGCAAGGTCCTGGACCTGCAGGACCTGCCAGCCTTCGTCGCGCTGACCGGCACCGGCGCGATCGACGCCGCCCGCGCCATCGCCGCCGCCGTCCTCTCAGCGGCCGAGCACCGCCGCGACGGAGCCCGCCTGCTCATCTCCCGCCAAGACGCCGCGCTCCTGCTGGAGACCGCCGGCCCCGGCCTTCCCGAGCACCTGACCACGATGACCGACCTCGAGGTGTTCGACGACGGCCCGAGCGCCGTGACCCAACTCGAGGCCTACACCGCCTACCGCACCCGCCTACTCGACCAGCACGAGGCCACCGCCCTCGAGCAGATCCTCGACGAGGACGACTTCCCACCGATCGTGCTGCTCGCCGTCGCGCGCCCCGACTCAGCCGCCCGCGTGGCCTCAACACTCGAGGCCGGCGCCGGGCTGCGGGTGCACGCGATCCTGCTCGGCGAGCATCCGAACGCCGCGAACTGGCACGTCGACGCCGACGGGCACCTCACCGGCCCGGACGCGCCAGAAGGCGCAACCAGCTTCCGCCTCTCCGCCAGCGCCCTGACCGCCGCGCTCACACTGCTCATAGCAGCAGCCGGCGACGCACCGACCGAACAGGGCCCCCCGACCGCCCCCGACC
>NZ_JAGSOH010000027.1 GCF_018139625.1 Actinospica acidithermotolerans
CCCGGCACGCGCACCTCGACGTACCAGAACCCGGAGTACCAGAAGGCGGCCGGGGCGTTCGCGAACCTGACGCTGCAGGAGATCGACTCGGTGAACATCAACCAGCCGGGCGTGGCCCCGCAGCCGGCTCCCGGCGTGTACTCGGCCACGTAGCTGCGATCGGGGGCCAGGCCGTAGAGCGTGCTGCGGCTGACGGCGAACATGTAGCCGGGGCCGCCGACGGTCGTCCAGCTTCCGGGAGTGCCGGTGTACTGCTGCAGGTTGCCGCTGCCCGTGGCGGCGGCGTAGACGTTGCCGGACGTGCCGCCGACGAACAGGCTCTTGTACCCGGAGCCGAGTACGGTCCAGCTCTCGCCGTAGCCGGCCCACTGCTCGACCTGTCCGGCGGCGTTCAGGACGTAGACGCCGCCGTCGTCGACGGCCATCAGCTGATGGTCGAATGCGACGTCGGAACCGCTGATCTGCGTCCACGAGCCGGGGGTGCCGTTGTACATGTACGTGTCGGGGCCGCTCGGCCCGATGGTCGCTACCAGGCCTTCGCCGCCGCCCTCAAGGTCCGTGACGCTGCCGACGGAGCCGCTGTAGATGATCGTCCAGCCGCCGGATGCGCCGTTCCACTCGGCGATGTAGTTGGTGTACGGGCCCACGCCGAACAGGTGGCCGCCGCTCTGTGCGAACGTCCAGCCAGGGCCGCCGATCACGGTCCAGCTGCCCGGCGTGCCGTTGTACTGGGAGATGTCGCCGGTCGACGGGTCGGTGGCGAAGACGCCGGCCGATCCCACGTAGAGCTGGTTCGCCGGGCCGCCTATCTCGGTCCAGCCGAGGCCCGGGCCGTTCCACTCGGCCACGTAGCTGTCGTTCGGGCCCAGGGCGAACACGGTGGTCTGCCAGGTTTGCAGGCTCGACCGGACCGTCGCGGCGCCGGCGGTGCCGGACGAGGCGGCTACTACGAGTGCTGCGGCGACAATCGCCGCGCTTCTGCGGATCATGCGATTCCCCTCCTGGAAAGATGTGTCCTGACTCGCGCGTCGCGACCGGCCGGGCGGGGTCGCCCGGGCCGCGCGACCCCACCCTGCCGCTCAGCCGCCGGCGGCGATCGCGTTGACCTGCGAGCCGGTCAGGCCGCCGCTGATCACGTACCAGCCGTTGCCGGGCGAGTACTGGGCCACGTAGCTCAGGTCGGGGGCAAGGCCGTAGACGGCGGTGTCGCTGACGGCGAAGTCCGAGCCGGGGCCGCCGATGATGGTCCAGTAGCCCGGCGTGCCGTTGTACTGCGCGATGTCGCCGGTCGACGACTGGACGCCATATACGCCGTCGCCGCCGACGTGGAGGGTCTGCACGCCGCTGCCGATCACGGTCCAGCTCATGCCTCCGGCCCACTGCTCGACCACTCCGGCGGCCGTCACGGCGTAGATGCCCGAGTCGCTGACGCTGAACGTCGAGCCGGTGGCGATCGAACTGTCGCCGATCTGGGTCCAGGAGCCGCCGACGTAGCGGTACACCGCGTTCCCGGCCGGGTTCTTGGCGACGAGGCCGTAGCCGCCCGCCGCGATGGCGCTCGCGGCGCCGCCGATGACGGCCCAGCCCGACGAGAGGCCGTTCCACACGGCCACGTAGTTGCCGGAGGGGCCGAGGCCGTAGAGGTACGAGCCGCCGATGGCGAATTGCGCGCCGGGGCCGCCGATCGTCGTCCAGCTGCCCGGGGTGCCGTTGTAGATGGCGATGTCGTTGCTGTCGGGCAGGATCGCGAACACGCCGGGCGCCCCGATGTAGACGGCTCTGGCCGTCAGTTCGAGGTTGGTCCAGCCGCCCTGGCCGTAGTTGTACAGGTTCACCATGTCGCAGGCGTCAAGCACGGCGACGGTCTCCACGTATGGCGAGAGCGAGACGGAGATGGGAGCCACCGACACGGACGCGGACGCGGTCGAGGCGGCTGCGAGCGGGCCGCCGACCGCGGCGGCCAGGGCGGCGGTGAGCATGGTTCTGCGAGTTGGCATGGCGGTTCTTCCTGCCCTTGAAGGTCGGTCGGTGCTGCGAACTGACGTGACGTCGGTGCTGCGAACTGACGTGACGTCGGTGCTGCGAGCTGATGGTCGGTGCTGTTGCGAGCCGATGGTCAGTGCTGCTGCGAGCTGATGGCCGGTACGGCGCGGCGGTCAGTCGCCGGCGGCCAGCGGGATGTCCGCGGGGCCGCCGATGACGGTCCATGAGGTGCCGGTGCCGTTGTAGATGTCGACGGCGTCGATGTTCGTGACGAGCGTCGTGTCGGTGACGATGGCGTAGAGGCTCGTCCGGCTTTCCGCGTCCGGGAACGGGCTGCCCCAGCTCACGTCGCTGATCTTGGTCCAGCTGTTCGGCGTGCCGTTGTACTCGAGGTTTCCGCCCCCGCTGTTGGAGGCCCAGCGCATGTACACGCCCGCGTAGCCGGCGAGGAGGTCGTCGACCGTGTCGTCGGGGCCGCTGGTGAAGATCGGGGTCCAGGTGGTGCCGCCGGTCCACACGGAGACGGTGGTGACGCCGGTGATGCCGGGCGCGCTCGGGATGCCGACCCGGTAGACGGCGCCGACCCCCACGGCGAAGTCGTCGCCCGGGCCGCCGATGTCGGTCCAGTCGTTCGGGGTGCCGTTGTATTTCCACACATCGCCGGTGGAGCCGTCCGGCGCTGTCGCGACCAGGCCGTCCGGACCGGCGTAGATGTGCTTCGCCGGGCCGCCGATGATGGTCCAGCTGTTCGGCGTGCCGTTCCATTCGGCGACGTACGCGTCGTTCGGGCCGAGGCCGTAGAGGTGGCCGGCGCCCTCGGCGAACTCGGCGCCGGGACCGCCGATCTCGGTCCAGCTGTACGGTGTGCCGTTGTACATCCAGATGTTGCCGGACGCGTCGAGCTCGAACACGCCCGCCGAGCCCGCGTAGACCTGCTTCGCCGGGCCGCCGATGACCGTCCAACCCGAGGACAGGCCCATCCACTCGGCCACATAGCTGTCGTCGGGCGCCAAGGCGTAGACCGTGTCCTGCGGCCACGGGTTGTACCGCACCGCCGCCTGGCTCGTGCCGGTGGCAGCCGCGGATACGGCCGCTGTCACGAGTGATAAGGCCACCAGGGCAGCCTTCTTCTGAAGCACGTGGATCCCCCTCCAGGAACACGCTGAGCGCGCGATCGCCCACACCGATGCTCCCGGCGCGGCCTGGGGGGCGTCATGAGTAACGCGTACTCACATATGCGCCAAGCGACAGATCAGGCGCCGAGGACGCGCCGTAGGTCGCTCCGGCTGGTCACGCCGAGTTTGGTGTAGGCGCGCTGCAGGTGGTTCTGGACGGTGCGCACGGATACGTGCAGCGACTCGGCGATCTCCCGGCTCGGGGTCCCGCGCGCGGCCATGACGGCGATCTCGCGTTCGCGGTCGGTGAGCGAGGCCGTGGTCTGTGAGTCGCGCAGCAGCGGGGTACGCGGGCGGTCGCCGCAGCGTTCGAGGTGGCGGTTGGCGTCTTGGGCCGCCGCGGTGGCCCGGCGGGTGTCGCCTGCGCGGGCGTACGCGGCGGAGGCGGCGCACGATGCCTCGGCGGCCATCAGGTCGGCTCCGCGGGAGGCTAGCTCGGCGGCGGCCGCGACGAGCTGTGCCGGAGAGTCGTCGGCCAGTGCGGCGGCCAGGTGCGCGAGCGCGGGGACCAGGTCGCCGTCGAAGACGTCTGCGATCTCGCTGAGCCTGGCGGCGGACTGCGCGGCGCCGCCCAGCCGGGCGAGGTCGGCGAGGAGCAGTGCCTCGCCGAGTAGGCAGCCGGAGGCACGCGCCTGGTCGGCCGCGGCGATCAGAGTCGCCTGGATCTCGCGGGCGGATTCGCCGTTGGCGACGCGGATCCAGACTCCTGCCAGTGCGTTCCAGTGTGCGTGCATTCCGAGCACCGGGTATTTGTCCGCCTCGGTGCGCGCCTGCTCGGCCGCGTCGAGGTCGCCGAGGAGGGCAGCACAGAGAGCGAGTCCGGTCTGCGCGGTGCTGACGGCCACCACTCGGCGCAGGGCGCGTGCGACGGCGGCGGCCTCCGCGAAGAGGCGGCGCGCGTCGGAGAGGTGACCTGCCATCAATTCGAGATAGCCCACGTACACGGACATCCACATCCGGATGCCCGATGCGCGCGCCTGGGTCAACCGGTAGATGGCGTCCTGGCCGATGCCCCGCGCTTCGGTGAAGCCGCCGGCCGCGCTGTGGGCGACGACGGCCGAGATGAGGTGGAACGAAGGATGAGGGAACAGGACTCGCTCATCCATGCTCAGCCGTAGCCGGTAGGCGCGGTCGGCCCATGCGACGGCCTGCGCGGTGCGGCCGGCATAGCTGAGGCCGACCGGTTTCATCGTGGCGGCGTGCAGCCACGCGGCCCCTTCCGCGGTGGGGCTCAGCTCCTCGGCGAGATCTTCGAGCAGCGTCAGGCCGCGTGCGGTGTCGCCCGCGTTGATGCGCACGGCGCCCTGGAAAAGGCGCAGGGCGGTGAGGACTTCGGGCTCGCTGGCGCTCTTCTGGGCCGATTCGAGCAGGTCGAGGGTCCCGTCGTAGTCACCTTCGCCCCAGGAACGGTTGAGCGCGTGGGCCATGACGACGGAGAGGAACTGCCGCTCGCCTTCGGCGGTGCGTCCGGCGGCGGTCAGGACCTCGTCGGCGCGGGCGGGCTCGCCGGTGTGCCAGAGCACGTCCCCGAACAGCAGTCGGGCGGAGGTGGTGAAGTCGTCCTCGCTCAGCGCCTCGAGGAGGCGCTTGGCCTGCGGGTAGTCGTGGGCGTGGCGAGCCAGTGCGGCGGCTTCGATCAGCAGCGCGGGCTCGGCGGTACCCGTGGCCTCCAACTGCCACGCGGCGATCCTGCGGGTGTCGACCGCGTTCGGATCGGCGCCGGACTTGACCCGATCGACCTGGTCCAGCAGGAGGCGGCGTCGGCGCAGGGGGGTCAGGCCGGCGCGTAGGGCCTCCGCGTAGAGGGGGTGGGCGAGGGAGACCGAGGTCGTCCGCTGGTCGGTTCGCGTTCGGATGAGGCCGGCGGCCTCGAGTTCCACGAGCACGTCCATCGGAGCGACGGCCTCCGCGTCGGCGAGCGGGACCGGCTCGCAGAGGGCCAACAGTTCCAGGACCGGTCGGCCCGCGGGTCCGGCGGACTCCAGGCGGGCGCTGATCAGTTCGGCGAGGCGCGGCGTGCCGGAGGTCCGGCCTTCCGCGAGCTCCCATATCTCGCCGTCGTCGGCGAGAGTGCCGTGCTTCAGGGCGCCCGCGACCAGCTCCCTGAGATAGAGGGCGTTGCCGCCGCTCGAATCGTGCAGCCTGCGCACGGTCTGCCGGCTCACCGACCCGCCCAGCGCCGCGCTGAGGACCTCCTCGACCTGGTGCAGGTCGAACGCGGCCAGGTCGACGCGGCACACCGTGTCGCCGCTGCACAGCGCCTCGACCGCCTCGCCGATCGGCTCCCCGCTGCGGACCGTGCCGATCAGCCGGACCGAACCGGCGTCGATCAGCTGCCGCAGCAGCACCGCCGAAGCGGCGTCCAGCCATTGCAGGTCGTCGACCAGGACGACCTGGCCGCGGCCCGGCCGGGCCAGCGCGCTCGCCACCTGGGCGAAGCCGCGGACCGGGTCGGCCAGGTCCACTCCGGCCGGGATCAGGTGCGCGATCGCGCCCAGCGGCACCGCCGCGGCCGCGCGCGACGCCGTCGCCCGGCCCAGCACCGCCCCGGCACGCGCGGCCCGGCCGTAATACTCGTCGGCCAGGCGCGTCTTGCCGATGCCGGGCGGCCCGCAGACCACCACCGACCGGCAACGCGCCGTGCTCCAAACCGTGGTGAACACGTCCAGCTCGGCGGCCCGAGCCGTCAGCGGCCACAGGTACACCGCATCCACTGCAACAACACTCCCGCGCGCCCACCCACGAAGCCCAAGACGGCGCCGCGGCGGGCCCACCGACCGCGGTACGGGAATCGTAAGGCCTCCTCATCGATCGCGAAGCCTCGTTGTCAGAGCTTTCGTGCACAGTAAGGGCCGTGTTCGCCGGACAGGGCGTGCGAAGGAGTTCGTCGCGTGGACGGCGGACGAGGACGCGTTTTCGGACGCGTGCGCGCAGGCCCTTGGCGGCGGGTGACGGGGCGGTGGGCGACGGTCAGTGGTGGCCGCCGCCGCCCGCGCCGCCGTCGTGCGCCGCGTGGTGTGCGGCGTGCACGGACGCGTCGACGGCAGCGTGAATCGAGGCCTCGACAGCCGCATGGACGGAGGCGTCCACCGCGGCGTCGATCGATGCCTCGACGGCTGCCTGTTGTGCTGCCGAATGGACCGCCGTGGCGGCCTGATCGCGGCGGGCGATCTGCTTGAGCCGCTTGCGGGCGATCTCGCACGCCGGGCCGCCGTTGCGCGGGTAGATCAGCGCGTCGAGGCCGATGGCGTGGACGAGGCCGCCCAACGCCGACTGAGCCGCCTCGACCGGACCGGTTGAACGCGCCACCGCATCGAGCCGGGCGCGTGCTTCGGCGGCGCGGGCGGGGTCGAGGACGGTCCACCAGGTGACGTTGAATATGCCGAGGGCCTTATGGCGATCGGCGCGGATCACGCCGCGCGCGGCGAGCTCGCCGAGGTACGCGTGCACCAGGCCGCGCCGTTCCCGGGCCACCCAATCCCTGGCCCGCGGCGGACGCTTCGAGCGCTGGATGTCCGCGAACGCCGCGTCCAGCAGCGCGTCCCCCGTCGGTTCCGGGCTCAGTACGTGAATTCGGTCTTTGACGACGTCGACCCGGCGCTCGGCGGCCAGCCGCACGAGCTCCGAGCCCGCCACGGCGAAACGCAGCTTCTCCGCGGCACCGAGCTTGCCGTCCGGCCGGATCGCCAGCAGGACGATGTCCTCCCCAAGGCTCTGCATGATGCTGAAGATAGCGCGCAGGCGCTGTCAGAGGGCGAATGCCGGGCAGATCCGGGCCGATGGCTCTGCGCATGAATGAAGTCCCTGATGTCACGGATACCGCGGATGTCCGGTGAGCGCCGGTCAGGTGCCGAGCGGGTGATTCGGCGCGAGGTACGCGGCGATGCTGGTGGCGATCGTCTGCGCGTAGTTGGTGTTCGGGGTAGTGGCGGGGCCGTCTGTCGTGCTGACCGCGATGGACAGGTGACGGGACGGCAGGTAGGCCTGGACCGCGAAGTAGCCGGAGAACGACGGGTTCTGCACGATCCACGTGTTGATCACTTGGATGCCGATGCCGTAGTGCGCCGCCTCCGTGTTCAGGCGGCAGATGCCGGGCGGGCAGGCGCTGGGATCGCCGAGCCCGACCGTGCCCGGATCGAGCTGGACCCGGTACGACGCCGGCGAGAGCAGGGCGCCCGAGCCGACGCCCCACGCGGACGTGGCCAGGTCGCAGATGTTCTGGGTGAGGATCGCGCCGTGGGCCGTGGTCCAGGACGGGTTCCAGTAGGTGGATTCCTCATACGTGCCGCGCTCCGCGGTGAATGCGTGCAGCACGGGGCCGGGGATCGGCGGCTTGGCGTTGATCGCGGTGTTGTCCAGGTGGAGCGGGTTGAGCACGCGCTCTCGCAGCAGTTCGCCGAGCGGCTTGCCGGTGATCTTCGCCAGGGCCTGGCCGAGCAGGACGAAGTTGGCGTGCGAATAGCTCCAGTTGGTCCCGGGCGTGTACCAGAGGGGGTGGCTGAACGGGAATGCGAGGAGCTCGCTCTCGGTCCAGAACTTGAACGGCTGCGCCTCGAGCTCGGCCGCGAACACGGGGTCGATGACGTAGTCGTGCAGGCCCGAGGTGGAGTCGGCGAGCATCCGCAGCGTGATCTCGCTGGAGTGCGGGACCTGCGGAAGCCAGCGCGAGATCGGGTCGTCGAGGTCGACCGCGCCCTCCTGCGCCAGCTGAAGCAGGATGATGCCCATGTAGGCGATGCCGACGGAGCCGGTGCGGAAGTGCATGTCCGTGGTCGCGGGGACGCCGGTCATCGACTCGCCCAGGGCGGTGGTCAGCAGGTTGCGCTTGCCCTGGGTGACCCTGAGGATGACGGAGTTCAGGCCGTACTGCTGCTTGGCCGTCTCGGCGATGTCGAGGATCTTGAGACCCGGGCCGTGCGTGGGCGCCGGCGAGGCCGGGCAGCTCGGCCGGTGTCCGCGGCCGCCGCCGTTCGACACCGTGGCGCTCGCCGAGGCCGCCGGCAGGAGGGCGGCGACCAGCGCGGCAGCGCCGAAGAAGGCTGCGGAACGCGTCTTCCGGGAAGTCCGTGTCAGTACCATGCACGCCAGTAAACGGATGAAGCTAACGAACTTGTACATAACACGCCGATCACCGGGACGCGCCACGATCCGCTTCACCCCTTCCCGCCGTGGCGACCCGGACAGGCCGGCACGACGCCGTTACGATGAGCGACATGACCGACGCGAACGACTGGAACGCGAACACCATCGCGGAGTTCCGTGCGAACGAGGGCAAGGTCGGCGGGATGTTCGAGGGCGCCCCGCTCGTCCTGCTGCACCACCGGGGCCGCAAGTCCGGCCGCGAGCACGTCACCCCCATGATGTACCTCCCGAACGAGACCGACCCGAACGTGATCTACGTCTTCGCGAGCAAGGCCGGCGCGCCGAGCAACCCGGATTGGTACTACAACCTGGTCGCCGCAGGCAGCGGCAGCGTCGAGCGCGGGACCGAGTCGTACGACGTGACCGTGCGCGAGCTGCCGGGCGACGAGCGCGACCGCATCTACGCGGAGCAGGCGAAGCGCTACCCCGGCTTCGCCGACTACGCCCGCAAGACGGAAGGCATCCGCGTCATCCCGGTCCTCGAGCTCAGCCGGGCGTGACCGGCCGCTACGCCGCACACGAAGAGTCCCGCCGCCGAACCACGCAGCCGTCGTCCGGCCGGGCGTAGCCCGCCGCCGCGCCGCACCCGAGGCCCGCGCAGCCGGTCCGGCTGCGCGGGCTCTCTTCGGGCGGGGCTCGCTCGCGAGGTTCTCCGGCCGCCCTCAGCCCGAGGCGCCGCCGGTGAAGTTCCAGGCGGCCAGGTGCAGGCCGGGGGCCGTCGCCGAGTTCGCGCCGTAGTTGTACGGCGTGGCGATCGCGTCGCTGCCGATGCCGAGCACGTTGCCCGGCCCGAGCGACTCGGAGTACGACTGGGTGAAGCGCATGTTCTTCACCGGGCGGACGATCTCGCCGTTCTCGATCAGCCAGGTGCCGTTGCGGGTGAGGCCGGTCATCAGCACGCGGCGAGGGTCGAGGCAGCGCGTGTAGAAGTGGTCTGTGACGAGCAGTCCGCGTCCGACCCGCGCCACCAGCTCCAGGACGGACGAGTTCGACGCCGGCCCGTCGACCTCGGTCGGAGCCGGGCCGGCCGCGGGTTCCAGGCGGATGTTGCCCGGCGACATGCCGAACACCGCGCTCTCGGCGGCGGCGTACCCGTTGGCGGCGACGCCGGCTTCCACGGCCGAGCGGCGGTCGTATGCGGCGTCGCGACTGACACCGTTCTCGACCAGGACCAGACGACGGCGCGGCGTGCCCTCGGTGTCGAACGGCAGGCCGGCCGCGACGGCCGAGACAGCGTCGTCGACCAGGGTGACCGAGCCGTCCATCTGCTGGCTGCCGAACTCCAGGAACGACTGGTGCTCGTTGACCAGCTTCCCGTTGAAGCCGAAGTTCCCCAGGCAGTACAGCACGTCGGCGACCGCCGTCGGTTCGAGTACGACCTCGTACGCGCCCGGCTCGATCTCGACCGCGCCGTCCCACGCGCGCGCCTTGGCGGCGGCCCGCGCGCCGTGGACCGCGCAGTCGATGTCGGCGATCCGGCGCGATGCCTGGCGCGCCACGCCGTCCGAGAGCGAGGCGGTCTTCGCGATCGCGTCGAGGGCGGCCTCGGTGCACGCCCCGGACACCGCCTGCCCGGCCGAGTTCGCGTAGGCGCTGCTCCAGTAGCGGGTGCGGAAGTACCCGGCCGCCGTGAGGTCCCCGACGGCTTCGATGTAGTCACGCACGCGAGAGGCCCGGTCGGCCGGCGACGCGTCGACGATCGCCTCGTCGACGTCGTGGCTGGGCAGCACCGGTGCCGGGCCGATCAGCCCCGGCCAGCCCGGGTCCGCCGGCGAGGCCTTGGCCGCCGCGACGGTCCGCTCGACCATCTCCCCCAGCGCGTCCGCTCCGACCAGCGTCGAGGACGCCGAGGCCGTGCGGCCCTCGCTGTGGATGCGCAGCTGGACCTCGGTCGTGGTGTCCGCGACGTTCTGGTGGATGTATGAGTTGGCGAAGCGGGTGAGCGCGAGCGCGACACGGTTGACCGACACGTCCACGTCGGCGGACGGCCCGGCCGAGGCGCGCGCGAGTTCCAGGACGCGCGCGGCGAGTTCGAGCTCTGTCTGGTCGCTCATCCGCGCACTCCCACTCGCACGTTGGTGAACCTGGCCGGCGCGGAGGGGTGGCCGGTGTGCCCGGTCTGGCCCGGCTGGCCCTTGCCGCAGTTGGGCGTGCCCCAGGCGACGATGTCCGAGGACAGCATGTCCATCGACGCCCAGAACCGCGGGCCGATGCCGGTGTACGTCGGGTTCTTCAGCATCCGGCCGAGCCTGCCGTTCTTGATCTCGTAGGCGATCTGGCAGCCGAACTGGAAGTTGAGCCGGCGGTCGTCGATCGACCAGGACCGGTTCATGTCCATGTAGATCCCGTCGTCGGTGGCCGCGATCATCTCCTCGAGCGTGTGCGGCCCCGGTTCGAGGCCGACGTTCGTCATCCGCACCATCGGCAGCCGGGCCCAGCCGTCGGCCCGGACGCTGCCGCCGTAGTCGAGCCCGGCGACGGCCGCGCTCTCCCGTCCGGCGAGCACGCCGGTCCAGACGCCGTTGCGGACCGCGTCGCGCTTGTGCGCCCGCGTCCCCTCGTCGTCCCAGCCGAAGGAGCCGAGCGCGCCAGGGTAGGTCGGGTCGATGACGATGTTCATCAGCTCGGAGCCGAACCTGAGGCTGCCGAGCCGGGACAGGTCGAGCCACGACGTGCCCGCGTACGCGGCCTCCCAGCCGAGGATGCGGTCCAGTTCGATCGCGTGGCCGACGGACTCGTGGATCTGCAGGGCCAGCTGCTCGCCGCCGATGATGACGGTGGTCTCCCCCGCCGGGCACTGCGGCGCGCGGGTCAGGGCCCGGGCCTCCTCGGCGATGCGGGCGGCGTGCGCGCCGAGGTCGGTCTCCTCGACGAGCTCCCATCCGCGGGTCCCGAACTGGCCGCGGCGCGAGGGGTAGGACCGCACCTGCGTCTCCCCGTCGCCGATCACGGTCGAGGTGATCGCGCCGCCGCACTCGCGCACGTGCTGGTCGATGCGGTGGCCCTCCGACGAGACGAACCACTTCCGGGTGTCCCAGATGTCGTAGGAGCCGACGGCGATGTCCGCACCCTGCTTGCGCATCTCGGCGGTCGCGGAGGTGAGCAGGTCGCCTTTCTCGGAGAGCGGCACGGACAGCGGGTCGATCCGGCACTCGCTGGCCCAGGACCCGACCTCCGGCTCCGCGGGGATGAGCCCCGGCCCGCCGCGCCGGTTCGGCACGGTCGCGGAGGCCGCGGCGATCTCGGCGGCCCGCGCCCCGGCGCGCCGGGCGACCGCGTCGTCGAGATCCGGCACGCCGAAGAAGCCCCAGCTGCCCCCGACCAGCGCGCGGACCCCGATCCCGGCGCTCTCCCGCTGCGTGAGATCCTCCACGTCCCCGTTTCGGGCCGACATGGACTCGTAGCGCCGGTGCATCACCCGCGCGTCGGCATAGGTGGCACCGGCGGCCAGCGCCGCCTCGACAGCGGCGTCGGCGGCGTCGAAATGCGTCATGAGCCAGAGGGTATGACATGGCTTACCGCTCCGCTACCGGCCGCGCCGCCGAGGTCGTCGCCGGGCTGAGCTGTCATCAGCTTCGAACCACAGCACGCCTCTTCCCGTGGTAAAAGTGGTCGGCGCGGTCACGGATGGACTCTGCGGGAGCGGAGGTGCGGACGCCGACGCGCGCGAGCATGACACCGGATTATCCGAGCGGAGCATTCGTGACAGATACCTGGACTTGTGCACGCTGCGGGACGACCAACGCGGCGACGGGCTACGCGTGCATGGGATGCACTGGAACGGAGCGGGCCTTCGATCTCTCCACGCCGCCGAGCATCGGCATGGCCCCGCTCGCGATGAGCGGCTCGCGCGGCGGGTCCACGCAGGAGTTCCCTGCGATGCCGGAGTATCCGGCGATGCCGGCGTGGTCCGACGTCGCGCCCACGGCGCAGATGCCGCCGGCGGCTGCGGCTGCGGCTGCGGCTGCCGCGACGGCGTATCCGCCGGCTCCGCGGCCCGCGACGGTGCCGCTGGTGCCGCTGGCCCCTTCCGTGCCGTCGCCTCGGCCTGCCGAGCCCACGCGTGAACCCGCCGGGCCGCGGCCGTCCTCGCGCCCGTCGTCGCGCGGCGCGAAGCGGCCCAAGAAGGCCGGGAACCCCGCTGCCCGGAAGAATCTCCTCCGGCGCGTCAAACAGCTGGTCGTCCTGGCCGTCATAGCCGCCTTCCTCTTCACGACGCGGGGTTCCTGGCTGCCTGTCTGGCGTGAACTGCTGCACGGGTCTTCGCAGACCGCGTCGACCGCGGCGAACACCGAATCGACCCCGGCCGCGGCGGCGTGCCCGGCGAAGATCGCGGACTCGATCCCGGACGGCGCGGGCCACGGCGCGACGCTGGTCGAATCCCGGTCGACGAGCCAGTACGACATCACGATCTGCGACAGCAACGGCCAGCTGTACTACTACGGCGTCTCGCGCGCGAACGCCGCGCTGGCCATCACGCTGCCCGCCACGAAGTCGGGCTCGAACTACGTCGCGATGAACCAGAACTTCACGTACAACGTCGGTCCGACGAAGCTGGTCGTCTCCAACCAGGGAGCGGTCGTCGTGGAGCAGAACTTCACCGACTGACGCGGACGGGATCAGCTCTCCGGGCCGCTGAGGCGGTACCGCGCGCGACCACCCTCGATGAGGGCGTATTGAAGGCGGTCGGCCTTCTCCACGTCGGGGGTGCGCGCGGCGATCACGTCCGCGTACAGGAAGGATTCGCCGATGCGCACGAGCGCGTAGGCGAGGGCGTCCGGGTCGATCACCGTCTCCAGCCCGTGCTCGTCGATGTCCCAGAGCAGCAGGTCCCTGATCGCGGCGACGGTGCCCGGCTGAACCAGGCCGACGGGGTCCATCAGTACCCGGACGGCCAATGCCGGCTCGTCGTCGATCAGCCGGCGCAGGCCCGGAGAGGCCGCCACGATCGCGTTGAAGTGCCGAAGCGCGCCCGTGGTGTGCAGGGCGTCGGCGGGCTTCTCGCGCTCCCAGCGCTTGATGGCGACGGCGATGGAGCGCTCCGTCTGCGCCCAGACCGCGCGGGCGAGCAGTGCCTCGCGGCCGCCGACGCGGCGGAAGAGCGTGGTGCGCGAGATGCCGAGTTCCTCGGCCAGCGCCTGCATGTCCAGACGCCGTCCCTCGGCGAACCAGTGTGCGGCGCGCTCCACGGCGTCGAACTCGTCGACGGCGTGATCACTGTCGCCTGCGGCCGCCATGGGCCCGCCTCCACTGGTCCCGGATCGCGGAACGGTGAAACATCTTCGCGAAGTGTTGCACGCGGCGCCGGTCGGTGCCATTCTCTGCGATACCCCGCGGGCGCGCCGTTCCGTAAGCGGCACGACACGCACCGCGGACCGAGATCCAGTCACGTGTCACGTCAAGTCCCGCGGCCGCCAGAACCGTGCCGCAGCAGCACGCGCTCAATCATAAGCAAGCGCTCACTTAACGGCGGTGCGGCGAGGCCGCCCGCGCCGGATCCATCGGAACCACCAGGGAAGGGCAACTCAATGGCGAGCAGCTCCTCAGCGCGTTCCGCCGCCCCGCCCGCGCCGGCCGTCGAGGCCAGACGCGGCATCTGGGGCCGGCAGCTGGACCACTATCCGTCCACCGCGCCGCGGGCGACGTATCTGGTCATCGTGGTCCTCGCGACGATCACCCTGTACTACGAGCTCTACGTCCAGGGCTCGGTGGCGACCGCGCTGGCCGCGAACCTGCACATGACACTCGTGTACCTGATCGCGATATCGATCGTGGGCAACGCGGTGGGCGCGCTCGCGTCGGTGGTCGCAGGGCTCGCCGACCGATGGGGCCGGGCGAACCTCGTGGTCTACGGGCTCGCGGTGACCGGCGCGCTGGTGGCGTTCGGGCTCGCGAACTCCACCGACAAGTGGGTCTACCTGGTGCTGTTCGCGGTGGTCAGCTTCGTCGAGGGCATGATCCTCGTGGCCACGCCGGCGCTGATCCGCGACTTCTCGCCGCAGCTGGGCCGGGCGTCGGCCATGTGCTTCTGGACGATGGGCCCGGTGCTCGGCAGCCTCGTGGTGAGCGAGGTGGCGAGCCACACGCTGGACTCGCACCCGGATTGGCAGTACCAGTACCGGGTCTGCGGCATCGTCGGCCTCGCGGTGTTCCTGATCGCGTTCGTGGGCCTGCGCGAGCTCGCGCCGCAACTGCGCGACCAGCTGATGGTCAGCATGCGCGACAAGGCTCTGATCGAGGCGAACGCGCGCGGCATCGACCCGAACGAGGTGCTGTCCGGGCACTGGCGGCAGATGCTGCGCAAGGACATCGTCTTCCCGGCGATCGCGATCAGCGTCTCGCTGCTGTTCTACTACATCGCGGTGGGCCTGTTCGTGGTCTTCTACGCGACGAACTTCGGCTACACGGAGGAGCGGGCGAACGCGCTGTCCAACTGGTACTGGGCGGTGAACGCGGTGGCGCTGCTGGTGACCGGCGTGCTGTCCGACATGCTGAAGGTGCGCAAGCCGTTCATGCTGGTCGGCGGCGTGGTCAGCCTCGTCGGCGTGGCCATGTTCGCGATCGCGACGACGCATCCGGGTACGACCTACTACGAGTTCGTCGCGATCCTGATGCCGATCTCGATCGGCGGGGCACTCGCGTTCGCGGCGTGGATGGCCGCGTTCACCGAGACCGTGGAGGCGCACAACCCCGCGGCGACCGCCACCGGCCTCGCGGTCTGGGGTGCGACGCTGCGCACGATCGTGGTCGTGGCGCTGCTGGCGCTGATCGCGGTGATCCCGGCGGCGAGCACGCTGGTGAACCAGGGCTCGCAGGTCTCCGCCGCGGCGGCCGGACAGGCGCCCGGACTGACGGCGGCGGAGAACGCGACGGTCAAGGCCGTGGCTGCCGACCCGACGATCGCGACCCGGGTGCAGACGATCGCGACGGACGACGCCGCGCAGCTGGCCACGGCGGAGAAGCTCAGCTCGACCACGCAGGCCGAGCTCGCCGCGTCGCCGAACGACCCGACCGTCCAGGCGGAGGCGATCAGCGAGATCTCCGGAGTCTCGGCGGCCGACGTCGCGCGAGTGATCACGCTGGGTGCGAAGTACCAGAACCAGCTCGCCACCGCGCAGGCGATCGACTCCGGCACGCAGGCGGCGCTGGCGACAAACCCCAACGACACCGCCGCCCAGGCCAAGGCGGTCAGCGACATCGCCACGGCGTTCCATCTGACGGCCGCTCAGGCCGCGGCGCGTTTCGAGGCGCTGGCCGCCGTGCCGCAGGCGGACCTCGCGCTGCTGGACACCGACGGCAAGCAGGTGCAGTCGGCCGCCGCCGCGCTGACCGCGCTCGGCAAGGTGCCGACCGCCGATCTCACGCTGGTGAGCACGTACGGCCCGGGCCTGCAGGACCCCAAGGTCGTGGCCGAGCTGAAGTACCTCCAGGCCAACGCGCCGGCCGTGGAGAAGGCGGCGAAGGACTCGCCGATCCAGTGGCAGCGCTGGTGGTGGGTGTGCTTCGGCGGCCAACTGCTGTTCATCCCGTTCATCTGGATGCTGAAGGGCCGCTGGAGCCCCCGGAAGGCGCGTGAGGACGCGCGGCAGCACGCCGAGAGCGTGGACCGGCAGCTCGCGGCGCTGGCCGGTCTCGCCGGCCGACCCGCCGAGTGACGGCGATCGGATAGCCGAGAAGCCCCCTGTGGCCAGGGGGCTTCTTCGCGTCAGCCGAGCACTTCCGCCGCTCCGCTGTGCTCGACACGATGGTTGGTGATCTCCAGCTGGCGCAGCGTGTAGTGCCGCAGGGCGTTGAGCCGGGTCGGAGTGAGGATGTCGCACACCCAGTCCCAGTGCAGCGAAACCCAATCGCCGACCGCGAGCTCGCCGAGGTAGCCGAGCCCGTCGGCGGAGCGGCGCGCGGTCTCGGTGACCGGGTCGCCGAAACCGAGATCGCCGCCGTCGTAGGTGAGGGGTCGGTAGCGGACGACGGCCTGGTCGCCGCGCAGGGCCTCGACGCGCCCCCAGCGGATCCTGCACCGGTCCAGCACGCTCAGGGCGTGGTCCGCCTTGCGGTCGTCGGTGAGCAGCCCGACCCACGGGTAGATGCAGAACACGTGGAAGCTGTGGTGCGGCACTCCTCCGGCGAGCACGCCTTCGAGCAGGCGCGGGAACATGCTGCCGATCCGCGGGCGGAAGCGGTCCTCCATCGACGTGGCGACGGCGCCGAGGCCCACGCGGTCGAGCAGCGGGCTGCCGACCCAGTAGGCCTCGACGACGCGACGGTCCAGCGGGTCGGGGATGCCGGTGGCTCCGGCGATCAACTCCAGGTAAGGCCAGGCGCCGGCGAAGCCGCGTGCCAGTTGGGCGAGTCCGGGATCGACGACGCCGGCCGCGCCGTACTCGAAGAGCGCGGCGCTGTCCGCCGGGCCGCAGTAGCCGAGCGAGTTGGGCGGGTAGGCGTAACGGACGAACAGCTGCGCGCCGGGGATTTCGGCGCGCGGCGGGGTCAGGGTGTCCATGCGGCCTCCGCGCTGTACGAGTCCAGGGTCTTGAGCGATTCGGCCGCCTCGTCGTCGGTGAGCGTCTGGAGGGCGAAGCCCATGTGCACGAGCACCCAGGTGCCGCCGGTCGGCGGGGCGTCGAGCAGGCCGACGTTCACCGGCCGCCGGACGCCCGCGATGTCGACCAGCGCCACGTCTGGTCTGTCTTCGACGAGTCCGGCGACCTGCCCGACGAGTCCGAGGCACATGGAACCGCTCCTCCCACCGCTACATCTCACGTATTTCCAGGTAGCGCTTGAGGTCCGGGATGGACCGGATGATCACCGCCACCAGCGCGCCCAGCCCGATCACCTTGACCGCTCTGCCCAACATCGCACTCCTCCTCGGGATGTGTTCGGTCACCGCCCGGCAGCCGTGCGATCACGGCGTCGGCCGCAACGTCCACGGCGGCCTGCACCCGGCTGCTCAGCCCGATTCCCGGCTCCGACCGATCCGGTTCGCACGTCACCACAATTGTCCGTCCGGCGTGGCCGCCGAGCGCGTCGAGCAGGCCGAGTACGGCGTCCGGGCCCATGTCGTGCGCGTCCATGAGCGGCGCGAAGCCGACCTCCCGCGCCGGGTTCTGCCGATGCTCGTCGCCCTGCTCGACCTCGATGACGCAGACGGTGCCCGGCGCCTCTCCGCGTTCCGCGGCGTCGATAAGGATCAGCAGTTCGACGCCGTCCAGCAGCTCGAACGCCAGGTGCACGCCGCGGATGCCGATGTCCGCCAACTCGACGCCGGACGGCAGCGGACGGTCGGCCAGGCGCCGCACGACCTCGACGCCGAAACCGTCGTCGCCGAGGAACACGTTGCCGAGACCGGCCACCAGCACCCGTCCGCTCATATCGGCGACCCCTCCGCGCTCGCCTCGAGCACCGGCTCGACCTCGTCGGGGGCGAAGTAGAGAAAGCGTCCGTGCATTCCGTGCAGGTCGGCGTCGGGGTCGTCCTGCGGGGTCACCGCGAGGTGGACATTGCCGTCGACGTCGTGCAGCACGGCCTCCACGAGTGCCGGGCGGCCGGACAGGAACAGATCCTGGGCGTCGGCCCGCCGGCTTCCGGGCCGCATCACGACGGTGCTGCCGCGCGCGACCGGCACGCCGCCGATGACCACCTCGTCGGTTTCCGGTGAGACCGAGGCGTCGGTCTCCGGATCCCACCAGGGGTCGGTGGTGACGAGGTGGGTCGGCGGCTCGGCTGACGGCGCGGGACGCGCGTGGTCGCTCGCCTCCCGTACGGAGCGGATGGCGCCGTGCAGCCGGTCCATGATCTCCGGGCTGAGCCCGTCGGCCCGGTCGATCACGGCGGCCGCCCGCGGGTCGGTGGCGCGCGCCTCGGCCTTCTCCTCGTCGGTCAGGGCGAGGGTGCGCAGCAGCAGGATCTCGTCGATCTCGGTGGAGTCGTACAGCTGCGCGGGACTCTCGGCTGCCACCTCCGCGTGGTCGTAGAGGATGATCGGCGAGACGAGCAGCAGGTCGCTGCGCGACTCGGGCCCGGCGAGCACCGGCCATCCGCCCTCGTTGACGCACTCTGCGACGTACCCCGCCGCCCAGCGGGGCGGATCGGTCGGCGAGAGGAACCTGCCGCCGGGAACCTCGACGATCACGTGCGCGGCGACCAGAGCGTGCCACAGCGCCTCCTGCCGTCCGCTCTGCTCGATGACCTCGGTCGGCGTGGTGTTCGCGACGTCCAGGCGGAGTTTGAGGGCGCCGTACGGGCCCGGCAGGCGTGTCAGGTCTGCGCGGAGGAGGCCGTCGAGCTCAGCGCGCTGGACTCCGTCGCCGGCCGCGCTGAAGCCGACCGTCGCCTCCCCGTCGAGCAGCTCTGACGCCATGAACGTGAACCGCTGTTCCTGCTCCACGCCTTCGTACCAGGACTGGCGGCGGTGCATCTGCAGGAAGCGCACGAGCACATGGAGCTCGCTGTCCTGCGCGCACTCGAGGACGCATTCCGCGTGAAGGGTCTTGCGCTCCGACGCGTCCGCGTATCCGGGTGGCATGAGCACGCCGAACTGGAAGCGCTGCTGGTTCTTCGTGGCGGAGGCACGGTAGGGGTACAGCAGGTATCCCTCGTAGAGGACGGCGTCGGCCAGCTCGCGCACCTGGTCCACCGCGGATCCGACACTGCTGGTCATGGTGCCTCCTCGGCTCCGGCGAGCAAGGCTTCGAACGTGCTGTCCCAGGTGGGCAGCGCATTGACGGACTTGTACTTCAGCAGCGCGTCGAGGGTCTCGCGGTGCACGCGGATCCACGTCGTGTGCGGGAAGTGCGTGTCCACGAGCTCCTGCCACACGGCCACGGGCAGGCCGAAAGCGGCCTCCTTGCTCCACGGCACCTGCAGCACGCTCAACCGCCCGGCCGCCGTGCTGAACACCGTGCCGCTGAACAGCATGAGCAGCGGAACGACTCCCGATTCCAGGGAGTGGATATAGCGCGCCCAGCCGACTTCGAGGTCGTATGTGCAGGGCACCGGAAGATCGATCTCGACGCTTCCGGTGAAGCCCGGCACCATCGTGGAGACCGTCGCCAGCTGGATCGGCTTGAGGCTCTCCGCCCAGCGGGCCGGCTCGCCGAACAGGTCCCGCAGCCGCTCAGCCTCCGCGTCGGCGTAGCGCCGCTGCTGCGGCTGGATCCTGATCTGGGCGCGCAGCGCGATCGCGTCGATCTGCCGGCCGGTCGTCTCGCTGATCCGCAGGGTGAAGGTGAGCGTGGGCACGACCGCGTAGCGCTCGTTGCGGGCGCCGACGCAGTCGAAGACCAGCTCGCTCATACGAGTTCCCGGGAACGTTCGGCGACCCTCGTGAAGAACTCCTCGATGTGCGCCTTGGCCTCGGCGCCGCCATCGAATCCGTGCCAGTCGAGCCGCATCGCGCCGACGAGCTCGTAGCAGGCGTCGACGGGGACCAGGCAGCATTGGACGCCGTCCTCGGTGCGCCGTACGAGGATGGCCTCGATCTCCGGTTCGGCGGCCGCGAGCAGCGGAAGTCCGGCGGCGAGCCGGTTCCAGGCGGCCAGGTCCAGCAGGCATTCGGTGGCCCCAGCCGGGCTCGGGTAGAACGCGGCGACCTCCCGGCCGGCCATGCCCTTGACGAAGAAGGCCATCCCGACCGGCACCTGGAGCTGCTCCCAGAGCGCGGCGGTGATCGGGTGCCGGGAGTCCGTCAGGTAGCGGTCCGGTACGGCGCGGAACCGGCCGCCGTTCCATTCGCCGGTGAACAGCAGGTAGCAGCCTCGGCACGTGCAGACGAGCTGCTGGTTGTGCCGGTCGACGACGTGGCCGTGCCGCGCCTCGACCGGCTCGTCGCACATGCCGCAGCGCTCCGAGGCGGGCTCACGTTCGGACTCGGGCTCGGTTCCGGGCCCGCGGCGGGCCGTCGACCCGGGCTCCGCCGAAGCCGTGAAACGGCTGAGCGCCCAGGTCATCGGACCGCCGGCTTCGGGATCGCGACGCGGGTGCCGTGACTGTCGGAGAGCAGCGGAAGCGGGTCGAGGTGGAAGTCCCCGTCGTCGATGCAGCGTCCGGCCACGCGAACGTCGTAGCGGTGCCCGCAGCCGGGGCACGTGAGGACGTCGCCGTTCTGCGCACCCGCGCTGACGGCGCCACCGCAGGCCGGGCAGCGGTCACGGTACGCGTAGAGCGTGCCGCGGAAGGAGCACAGCACGAGCCGCATGCCCTCCACGTTGACGGCGGTCGGGCGGCCGGTCGGCGGACCCGCATCAGGCAGGGCTGCCCACGCGTCGCCTTCCGTGCCGTCGGTCGCGGCAGCCGCGCCGGGCGGCCCGGAGCCGATCTGCAGCAGCGCGGGGCCGGGGTCCGCCGCCATGCCCTCGACCTCGATCGCGCTGATCTCCGGCACGGCGTCGAGCAGGGCGTCCTCGATGGCGAGTTTCACCGTTTGCGCAGAGGAGGCGCAGCCGTTGCAGCTACCGGACAGCCTGAGCCGCGCCACCGCCGCCTCGTCGATGCCGAGGAACTCCACTCCCCCGGCATGCGAGCCCAGATACGGCCGGACCCGGTCGAGCGCGCGCTGCGCCCGCGTGCCGGCGTCGAGCGGGTGCAGGCCGTGCAGCAGGAGCAGCCCCTCGACCAGCGGATCCTCAGCCAGCTTCCCGACCAGCGCGGTATCCGCGGCGCCGACGACCGACACTACATGCTCCAGCCCCTCGCCGTAGAGCGCGAGGAGTTCGCGCACCAGCTCCTCGGCTGCCTCCCGCGCCGGGCCGGGCGGCAGCCCGCCGAGGATCTCCTCGATCCGCGCGCCCGCCTTCCGCACCCCGCTCATGGGCACCTCTCAGGAGATCGTCCCCAGCGCGCCGGGGGTGTGCATCCGCTCGATCACCCGGCCGCCGCCGAGGTACATGTGCACGCCGCACGGCAGGCAGGGGTCGAAGCTGCGCACCGCTCGCATGATGTCGATGCCCTTGAAGTCGTCCGGCGGGTTCTCCTCGAAGATCGGCGTGTTCTGCACCGCGTCCTCGTACGGTCCCGGGGTGCCGTAGACGTCGCGGACGCTGCCGTTCCACGGGGTCGGCGGGTACGGGTGGTAGTTGGCGATCTTGCCGTCGCGGATCACCATGTGGTGCGAGAGGACCCCGCGCACCGCCTCGGTGAAGCCGACGCTCTCGGCGTTCTCCGGCACCTGGAACGGCTCCCAGGTCCTGGTGTTGCCGGCCCGCACCTCGGCGAGGGCCTTGTCGACGAAGTGCAGCGCGGCCGCGGCGCAGTAGGCCTGGAAGTAGGTCCTGGCCCGGTTGCGCTCGATCGCGTTGCTCCACCGCGGGATCTTCCACTCGAAGGTCACCGCCGGCTTGCTGACCGTGCGCGGCAGGTTGATCTCCACGCTGTGGCCGGTGGACCGGACGTAGCCGCCGATGTCGACGAGGCCGCCGAGCGCGGTGGCCCACAGCCGGGCGATCGGGCCGCCGCCGGTGTCGCAGGCCAGGTAGTCGGTGCCGTCGAACCAGCGCGGGGACATCGTCCAGCTGTACTTGTCGTCGAAGTCGCGCTTGGCCGGCCGCGGGATCGTGTGCTGGTTCCACGGGTGGCGGGCGTCGACCGGGTTGCCCAGGGCGTCGTGGGTGACGAACTTCTCCATGCCCTCCCAGTCCTCGTAGAAGGAGTGGCCGAGCAGGATCCTGATGCCCAGGTTGATGTCCACCAGGTTGTTGGTGACCAACTCGCCGTCGACCACGATCCCGGGGCTGACGAACATCTTCCGGCCCCACTGCTCCATCGTGCGGTAGTCGAAGTCGCAGTACTCGGGGTTGTTCAGCGAGCCCCAGCAGACCAGCTGGATGCGGCGTCGGCCGACCTCCTCGTAGCCGGGCATGGCCTCGTAGAAGAAGTCGAACAGGTCGTCGTGCAGCGGCACCACGCGCTTCATGAACTCGACGTAGCGCATGAGACGGGTCAGGTAGTCGGTGAACAGCTGGACCGTGGCGACCGTGCCGACGCCGCCGGGGTAGAGCGTGGACGGGTGCACGTGGCGCCCCTCCATCAGGCAGAACATCTCGCGGGTCATCCGGGAGACCTGCAGGGCCTCCTTGTAGAACTCGCCTTCGAGCGGGTTGAGCGCCCGCATGATGTCGCCGATGGTCCGGTAGCCGTGGTCGGCGGCGTGCGGGGCCTCGGTCCGGTTCGCCTGTTCGAGCACGCCGGGGTTGGTCTCGCCGACCATCTTGGCGCAGTAGTCCACGCCGACCAGGTTCTCCTGGAAGATGTTGTGGTCGAACATGTACTCCGCGGCCTCGCCCAGGTTGATGATCCATTCGCCCAGGTGCGGCGGCGCGACCCCGTAGGCCATGTTCTGGCAGTACACGGAGCAGGTCGCGTGGTTGTCGCCGCAGATGCCGCAGATCCGGCTGGTGATGAAGTGCGCGTCGCGGGGGTCCTTGCCGCGCATGAAGATGCTGTAGCCGCGGAAGATCGACGAGGTGCTGTGGCATTCGACCACCCGCTTGGCGCCGAAGTCGATCTTCGTGTAGATCCCCAGGCTGCCCACAATCCTGGTGACCGGATCCCAGTTCATCTCCACGATCCGGCTCGTGTCCTTCTCGTCCTGGACGCTCGTCATCGCCGATCGCCCTCCTCACCAGGTCTTGTGGTAGCCGGTCAGCAGTTCGGGGCCCTTCCTGCGCCACTTGGGCTCCGCGTCGGCCGTCTTCGCGGTGAAGCCGCGCAGGGTGCGGATCACCGAGCCGTACAGGCCGGACGCCGTGGTCGAGACCCGGGCGCCGGGCGGCTCGTCCATGAACGGCATGAACTTGTCCGGGAAGCCGGGCATCGTGCAGGCGATGCAGATCCCGCCGACGTTCGGGCAGCCGCCGACGCCGTTGATCCAGCCGCGCTTGGGCACGTTGCACTTCACCACCGGCCCCCAGCAGCCGAGCTTCACCAGGCACTTGGGCGAGTCGTACTCCCTGGCGAACTCGCCCTGCTCGTAGTAGCCGGCCCGGTCGCAGCCCTCGTGCACGGTGTTGCCGAACAGCCAGGTCGGCCGCAGCGCCTCGTCGAGCGGGATCATCGGCGCCTGCCCGGCCACCTGGTAGAGCAGGTAGAGGATCGTCTCGGCGAGGTTGTCCGGGTGGGTCGGGCAGCCGGGCACGCACACGATCGGCAGGCCGGCCTTGGAGCGCCAGTCCCAGCCGAGGTAGTCGGGCACGCCCATCGCGCCGGTCGGATTGCCGGACATGGCGTGGATGCCGCCGTACGTCGCGCAGGTGCCGACCGCGAGCACGCAGGTGGCCTTGGGCGCGAGCCGGTCGAGCCACTCGCTGGTGGTCATCGGCTGCCCGGTCTCCGGGTTGTTGCCGAAGCCGCACCAGTAGCCCTCCGGCTTGATCGCCTCGTTGGGGATGGATCCCTCGACGACCAGGACGAAGGGCTCGAGCTCGCCGCGGTCCGCCTTGTGCCACCACTCGATGAAGGTATCGGCGCCCTGCTCGGGGCCGCACTCGTAGTCGATGAGCGGCCAGTGCACCGCGATCTTCGGCAGCCCGGGCAGCGCGCCGAGCGCGATCTCCTCGATGCTCGGCTGGGTGGCGGCGGTCAGCGCCACCGAGTCCCCGTCGCAGCCGAGGCCGCCGTTCATCCAGAGGATGTGCACCGGCTGCGCCGAGGCCTCCTCGGGCGCCGGAGCCGGCTGGGACGCGGATTCCGTGGCCGTGGTCACCGGGACCACCTCGGTTCGAAGAGATACTCCACCAAGGAGCGCTAACGGATTGTTTCGAATAACCCTATCTCCGTGCTCACCACCGCACAAGACGGAAAAGTCGGCGCCCGGACAGAACTGTCCTTCCGTGCCGCCCGTGCTGCATCCGGGCAGCTCGCGTATGCTCGCTGCTATGGACCCGCAATCCGACGAGAATGCGGAAAACGGGATCGAAGTAGTTCCCTTAGTCGTTCTTTCGCGGAATTTCCCGGCCCGGCCATCCGCGATTCCGGAAATCCGGGAATTCGTCCTGGCCGGCCTGGCGCGCTCGCCGCTCACCGAGCAGCAGGGCCGGGAGGTGGGCCGCGCGGTGCTGCGCGTGCTGCTCGAGGCGGCCGGCCGGTCCGGCGCCGTCCAGATCTCCTTCCGGATCTCCCGGGACCGCGTCGAGGTGGACGTGCTGCGCTCGGAGCCCGCCGTCGGCGAGGCCGGCGGCCTCGCGGACCTGGCGGCCTCGGCCGCCGCGGCCGGCCCGCGGCCGCGGCGCCCGGCGAGCTTCGCCGGGTGGATGGCGGACGCGCTGCGCCGCGCGGGGATGACCCGCGAGGACGCGGCCCGGCAGCTCGGCGTCTCGGTGAAGACGGTCGGCCGGTGGATCGGCGGGGAGACGGAGCCGCGGCTGCGCGACCTGAGGCGGATCCAGGACCTGTTCGGCGAGGTGCCGTTCCCCTGAACCTGGATCGGCGGGGAGACGGAGCCGCGGCTGCGCGACCTGAGGCGGATCCAGGACCTGTTCGGCGAGGTGCCGTTCCCCTGAACCGCGACTAGCCTGTGAACCATGTCGGCACCTGCTGGGCGCCACGCGATCGGCCCGGATCGGGGCCGCGTGCTGCTGCGCACCTACCGTCAGGGCCTGGCCGCGTCCGCGGGGCACGACCTGGTCGTCGAGTTCGCGCGCTGGTCCGCCGAGCTGACCGTGGACGGATCGGGCGTGACCGGTCTGACCGCCGTGCTCGACGTGACCTCGTTCACCGTCGTCGAAGGCACCGGCGGCGTCAAGCCGCTGAGCGACCGGGACAAGCGCGAGATCGCGGCGACGGCGCGCAAGCAGCTCTCGTCCGACCGCTTCCCGGAAGCCCGCTTCGCCGCCACCGCCTTCACGCCCGGCGAATCCGGCGGCGGCACGGTCTCCGGAACGCTGACGCTCGTCGGCAGGGAGCGGCCGTTCGCGCTGACCGTCGCCTCCCCGGCCGACGAGCGCTACCACGCGTCGGGCCAGGTCGTGCAGAGCGAATTCGGCATCAAGCCCTACTCCGGCTTCTTCGGCGCGCTCAAACTGCGCGACGCGGTCGACGTCGAGATCGACGTCGACCTGTCCGGACTCGGCGGCGGATGGTGAAGTTCCTGGTCCTCTGGCGGATCGAGCTGTCGCTGCTCTCGCGGGAGATGGCCACCGCGGTCGCGCGGATGCCCGGGTACGCCGCTCCGCTCGAGCACTCGGGCAAGGTCGTCGCGCGCTACCACCTCGTCGGCCAGCACGGGGGCGCCTGGATCTACGACGTGGCCTCGAACGAGGAGCTCGAACGGCTGCTCGGCGCGGCACCGGTGTACAACTTCGCGCGGTATGAGATCCACCCGCTGGCCGAGATGACGGAAATGGCAGAGCTCGATACCGAATAGCCGAATAGTCCGATTCAGCGATTGACCGATCGGCGGGCCCGGCGAAGACTGGAAGTGCGGCCGCGTCCGCGGCCGCTACGGGTGGCGGTGGAGGGTCATGTCCTCGGCTCAGGGCACCTCGGCGAGAGAGCGGCACTGGACGTGCGCGGTGCGGCTGCGCGAGCGCCGCCGCGAGCTCGGGCTCACCCAGATCGACGTCGTCGACCGGCTGCGCGCACGCGGCGCGGGCCTGACCAACCGAGCGCTCAGCGCGATGGAGAACGGCCGCGGCCTGGACCTCGGCATACTGCCCGACCTGGCCGCCGTGCTGGACTGCTCGATCACGTACCTGCTCGGACTGACCGCCGACCCCTCGTGCTGGCAGCCGGACCAGCCGCCGCGCCCGGAGTCCGGGTCATGCGCGTCCTCCGCCGCCGACCGCTGCTCGTGGATCCTCGGACCCGACATCCCGGACACCACCCGCGCATCCAACTGAACCCGCACCCGTAGGAGGCACCGATGGCGCTGCCCCTGCACCGACCGTTCCGGCTCGGCGCCGCGCTGGCGCTCGCCGCGACGACGGCGATCACCGCGGCCTGCAGCGGCAGCGCCTCCGCGTCTCCCGGCTCTTCCGCGGCCACGGGTTCGTACACGATCACGATGTACACCTCGGCGACGCAGAAGACCGTGGACGCCGTGGTGGCGGGCTACAAACGGACGCATCCCGGTGCGAGCTTCAGCATCTACCGCGCCGTGACCGGGGACATCAACGCGCGCATCGCCGCCGACGAGCGCACCGGAGGCGTGCGGGCCGACGTCATCTGGGGCACCGACCCGCTGTCGATGGAGGCGTACGCGAAGGACGGCATCCTCAGGGCGCACCCGATCACGGTGCCCGCCGGGATCCCCGCGCAGTACAGCACCGAGTACCTGATCCCGACCCGGCTGCTCTACAACGTCCTCGTGGTGCACAAGGGCTTCACCCCGGTGCCGGCCTCGTGGTCCGACCTGACGCAGCCCGCGTACCGGGGCAAGGTCGCGATCTCGGACCCGGCAGCGGCGGGCTCGGCGTTCGCAGTACTCGGGTACTTCGCCCAGACCCCGGGATACGGGATGGCCTACTTCTCGAAGCTCAAGGCGAACGGAGCCGTGCAGGTCAGCACGCCGACCGAAGTGGTCACCGACGTCGCGGACGGCCGCTACCAGGTCGGGATCACCCTCGACTCGCTCGTTCGGCCCGCGATCAAGGCCGGATCGCCGGTGGAGATGGCATGGCCCGAGCCGGGCGCGATCGCCGAATACAGCCCGATCGCGGTCACCGCGAACTCGAAGAAGACCGCCGCGGACGCCGCCTTCCTCGACTACGTGCTCTCCAAGCCCGGGCAGCAGGAGATCGCCGCGACCGGATGGCAGCCGGTGCTGCCGGGCGTCCCCGGGCCCAGGATTCCGGCCGGCGGCCACGAGGTCTGGCCGAACTGGAATGCGCTGTTCCCGCAGGAGAAGCAGCTGCTGACCCGGTATCAAGCGATCTTCGGCGCCTGACATGCTCCCGGCGCGCGCCCGACCGGTGAGCGTCGTGCTCGTCGTCGCTCTGCTCGGGGCGCTGATCGCGGTTCCGGTCGGGCAGCTCGCCAGGACGGCGTTCGCCTCCGGCTGGTCGGGAGCGATGGCGGCGGCCGGTTCCCGGCAGGCCGTCCTCGCCCTGGAGCACACGGCGCTGGTGTCCGTCCTGGTGACGGCGTTCGCCGTGATCTGCGGTGGCGCGCTCGCGCTCGTCGTCGAGCGACGGCCGCGCCGTAGCCGCACGCTGCTGCGCCTTGCGGTTATCAGCCCGCTGCTGATCCCCGAGTTCGTGCTCGGTTTCTCCTGGTCGCAGGCTTACGGACCGTCCGGCACGCTGGACCGCGCCGCCGGGATCACCGTTCCCGGGCTGCTCGGCCCGACCGGCGTCGTGCTCGTGCTCACGGTGCATGCGATCCCCTTGGCCTACCTCGTGATCGCCGCCGGACTCGCGACGCGCGCCGAGCCGGACCTCGAACTGGCCGCGCGGGCATCGGGCGCGAACGGCCGGACCGTACTGCGCACGGTGACGCTGCCGCTGCTCCGTCCGGCGCTGACCGCCGCCGCGGCGCTCGTGTTCGTCACCTCGACGAACAGTTTCGCCGTCCCGCAGGTGCTCGGCGAACCTGCCGGGTTCGCGACCATGTCCACGCTGATCTTCAACGACCTGAATCTCTCCGCGTCGCCGGACGTCTTCAACCAGCTGGCCGTCGTCGCCCTGGAGCAGACGGCGCTGGTGCTGGCCGCAATCCTGGTCTTCGGCCTGATCCTGCGCAGGACGGCGACGGAGTCGGTCCGCGGCCCGACGACGGTCGGCGAACGCGCCGCGGTTGCCGCCGGCGGGCACGTCGCGAGCCGTATCACGACTGCCCTGGTCGGACTCTACGTTCTGATCGCGACAGTCGTCCCGCTGCTCGTGCTGATCGGCGTGGCCCTCACCCGCGGGCCCGGCCTCGCGCCCACCCCGGCCAACTGGACGACGTCGAACTTCGCCGACGCCTTCAGCGGACCGACCTGGGTCGGCCTGTGGCACAGCCTGGTCCTCGCCGCGCTCGCGGCCGTGATCGTCATCGTCATGTGCCTGCCCACAGTGCTCGGCACGGGAGGCCGTGCGCGAACCACGCTGGGCGCCGGGGTACTGCTGGGCTACGCCGTGCCGGGCTCGGCTCTCGCGGTCGGCATCCTCATCGCGTATGGCAGCCCACTGGAGGGCTCGGCGATGATCATCCTCATCGCGTACCTCGCCAAGCTGTGGGCGGTCGGGCACCGCCCGCTCAGCGCGGGAGTGGATCGTCTGGTGCCCGAGCACGCCATGGCGGCTCGGGCGAGCGGCGCCGGCCCGCTGACCGCCCTGGGCTCGGTCGTGCTGCCTCCGCTTCGCGTCGCGCTGCTGACGGGCGCAGGCCTGGTGTTCGTGCTCGCGGTTCAGGAAGTGACGATGTCAGGGATCCTCTACGGTCCGGGCTCCGAGACCTTCGCGGCGGTCATCCTCAACCAGCAGGATCTGGGCTCCGACGGCGCGACGGCGGCCCTCGCGCTGACGATGACCGTGCCGCTGCTGTTCATCGGCCTGTTACTCGTGGCCGGACGACGCCGCCTGCGATCACCGGAAGCGGTCGCATGAGCCCGGCCATGACCGCGCTCCAATGCCGGGACGTGACCGTGGGCCACGCAGGCGTCCCGGCGCTCGACGGCCTTTCGCTGACCGTCGGCGCAGGCGAACTGCTCGCCATACTCGGCAGCTCGGGTTCGGGGAAGACGACGCTGCTGCACACCATCGCCGGGTTCATCCCGCCGCTGGCCGGGGAGATCTGGCTGGCCGACCGCTTGGTCGCGGGCGGTCGACGGACGGTGCCGCCCGAACATCGCAGTGTCGGCGTCGTCTTCCAGCACTACGCCCTGTGGCCGCACATGTCGGTGCTGGACACGGTCGCGTATCCGCTGCGCAGGTCGGGCGGTACACGCGGGCAGGCCCGGAGTGACGCCGCCGAACTGCTGGGAGACCTGCACATCGAGCACCTCGCCCACCGACGGCCGAGCGAGTTGTCCGGCGGCGAGCAGCAGCGCGTCGCACTCGCCCGCGCACTCGCCCGGCATCCGGCGGTCTACCTGTTCGACGAGCCGACCGCCCACCTCGATGCCCCACTGCGCGGCGTGGTCCTCGATGAGGTCGCCGACCAGCGGAAACAGCAGGGCACCGCCGCGTTGTACGCGACGCACGACGCCGCCGAGGCGCTGGCGCTCGCGGATCGGGTAGCGGTGCTGGACCACGGCCGACTCGTGCAGCTGGGAACGCCCACGGAGGTCTACGAACGACCCGCGTCGCTGGCCGTGGCACGGCTGGCCGGACCCGCGTCGGTGCTCGCCGCCGAGCCCGGATCCCGTGACCGTACCCCGCGGCTCGTGCGGCCCGACTGGGTCGGTCTCGATCGGGCGAGTCTCGGCGAAGGCGGCGCATGGGAAGCGCGTGTCACCGCAGTCGCGTTCCACGGCCCGCACACGGACTACCGCCTGGAGACCGAGGCCGGCGAACTGCTCGCTCGCGAACCCGGACCCGCGCGTTTCTCGGCCGGCGAGCGCGTGCGCTGGTCGCTGACGAGGTCGTGGCCGCTCGCCGACGCCTCCCGCTTCCCCGAAGCTTCCCAGCCCGCCACCGACGTGCCTAAGCTGGCGTGAAGGAGCACCGATGCACGAACTCGCGATCACCCAGAGCATCGTCGACGCGATCACCGATCGGGTCGGGGACGAGCGCGTGAGCGTCGTGCACCTGGAGATCGGCGCGCTGGCCGGGATCGTGCCCGACTCCGTGTGCTTCTGCTTCGACCTCGTATCCGAGGGGACCGGGCTGGCCGGAGCCGAGCTGGAGATCTCCCGGCCGCAGGGCAGGTCCCGCTGCCGGGAGTGCGGGAGCGAATTCGAGCACGAGGACCCGATCGCGGCCTGCCGCTGCGGCGGGGTGGACCTGGACGTGCTCTCCGGCCGCGAACTGCGGATCGTCTCGGTGGAAGTGGTCTGACCATGTGCCGGACCTGCGGCTGCGGCGAAGACGAGGATGTCCGCGTCTACGAACCGGCCGAAGCAGGCCACGAGCATCCGCACCCCCGCGACCACGAGCACGGCCACGAGCACGGCCATGAGCACAGCCACGAGCACCCGAATCCGGCCTCGCACTCCGCTCAAGCGCGGACCGTCGAGCTCGACGTTCCCGTACTCGCCAAGAACGACGAGCTCGCCGCGCGGAACCGCGAACGCCTCCGGGAGCTCAACGCGTTCGCGGTCAACCTGATGAGCTCCCCCGGCTCGGGCAAGACCACGCTGCTGGAACGCACCATCCGCGCGCTCGACGGTGCCCGCCCGGTCTGCGTCGTCGAAGGCGACCAGGAGACGCCGCTGGACGCGCAGCGCATCCGCGCCACCGGATGCCGCGCGGTCCAGATCAACACCGGCGCCGGCTGCCACCTCGACGCGGTGATGTTCGCCGACGCCCTCGACCGCCTCAGGCCGCCCGCCGACGCGCTGGTGCTGACGGAGAACGTCGGAAACCTCGTGTGCCCGGCGCTGTTCGACCTCGGGGAGCAGGCCCGCGTCGTGATCGCCTCGGTCACCGAGGGCGTTGACAAGCCGTTGAAGTACCCGCACATGTTCCAGAGCGCCGACGTGCTGATCCTCAACAAGATCGACCTGCTGCCGTACGTCGACTTCGACGTCGAGCAGTTCGCCGAGCACGCGCGCCGCGTCAATCCGCGCGTCAGGATCATGCACCTCTCGGCGACCCGGGGAGACGGCCTCGGCGCGTGGACCGATTGGCTGCTCGGCCGCACGTGACCGAGCCCGGACCTCAGCGGCAGGCCTGATACGTCTTGTCGTCGAGGTTGATGTCGAAGCGGACGCCGTTGAAGTCGTTCTTGTTGTCAGCCGCGCAGAACTTCGCAGTGGCGAGGTAGTACTCGGCCTGGAAGACCGGCTTGCCCGCGGCGACGTACTGGTCGTAGCCGTAGTCGCCGTTCTGGGCGGTGGTGCACTCCTCATACTGGTTGCACTGCTCGTTCAGCGCGCCGTCGAAGTAGGAGACGAGCTGCGGGATCTGCGCGTCGTCGTTCTTCTGCAGCACGCTCAGGCCGCGGACGTGGGCGTCGTCGGCGAGCGTGGCGTTGAAGTAGATCTGGTCGTTCGCCGTCAGCGGGAACCCGGTGGTGTTGGAATAGCCGTCGACGTTGTCGAGCTCGACCATGTCGAAGCCCTTGGTGTGGCACATGTCCAGGCGGGTGTCCATGATCTTGCGCAGCACGCTGCCGGACTTCTGCACGTTGCGGATGTCCAGCCATTTCTCCCCCGCCCAGCCGTTCGACTTGCCGAGCAGCGCCGCCGGGAACTGCGAGGCGTCCGGACGCCAGTTCTCGTACGTGCCCGCGGAGATGTAGCAGACCGCCTTGATGCCGGCGGCGTGCAGCTTCGCGACGTCGGCGGCGGTGTTGTCGAAGCCGTCCACGTCGTACATCTTCACCGACCGGTAGGGCGCGCTCGGCACCTTGGACAGCACCCAGTCCCACGACGTGCGCACGGCCGGATGCCAGCAGGCCGAGCAGGCGACCGGCTTCGGCGGCGCCGGAGCGGCCGAGGCGGCGGGGGCGATCAGGACCGCGCCCGAGACGGCCAGGACGCCGGCTCCTGCCAGCATCAGCAGCCGCTTGCCGGAAAGGACGAAGAACACCGCTACCTCCCAAGGATCCGCGCACATTCGCGCTCGGATATGGAGTACGACGCCGACCCGGATGGCGTTCGGTTCCGCCGTGCGGAATGGTAGGAGGTCGGTGGACGACCGCGGCGCGCCACGGCGGTGGCCGACGAGTACGGCTGGAGGGCCGATGTTCGAACTGGGCAGCGACGGACCGCGCGTGATCCTCGTCGGGGTCGACGGCTCGCGGTCCTCGATGCGCGCGGGCGCGTACGCCGCCGGACTGGCCAGGAGGCAGCGGTCCCTGCTGGTCATCGCGTACATCCAGCCGGTCGGCGCGGGCGCCGTGCCGCAGGCGGCGGCCTCGATCGCCGCGGCCGGGCGGGACATCGCCGAGGACATCCGGGCCGAGATCCGCGCGGCCTTCGACCGGCTGCCCGAGGACACCGGCCCGGCCTGGGAGTTCCGCACCCGGCCGGGCGATCCGTACGGCGGCCTGGTGCAGCTGGCCGGGGAGGTGCGCGCCGAGGCGGTGGTGATCGGCGCCTCCGAGCACGCCGGTCACCGGATCCTCGGCTCCGTCGGCGTGCGGCTGGTGAAGTCGGGCCGCTGGCCGGTCACGGTCGTGCCCTGAGCAGGCCGAGCCGCGGCGTCCAGACCACGAGGCCGCTGAACACGCCGAAGGCCGCGAACAGCCACCAGGTGTGGTGGAAGGCCGCGACGGCGGCCTCCGGGCTCGGCGAGCCGACGATCGCGACGAACAGGCTGATGCCGAGCACGGCGCCGAGCTGCCGGAAGCTGGCGTTGATCGCCGAACCGAGGGCGAACCGCGCGGGCGGCAGCGCCTGGACGGACGCACTCGACTGAACCGGGAGCGTCATGCCGATACCGACGCCCATCAGCATGGATATCGGCAGCCAGTGCGCGAGCCACTCCGGATGCGCGGTCGTCACGCCCGCGAACAGCGCCAAGGCCGCGGCGTAGCAGGCGGCGCCGATCGCCAGGATGATCCGCGGGCCGAAGCGGTGCGCGAGCTTCGTGGCGATGCGGGCCACGACGGCGACGGTCAGCGGACCCGGCGAGCTGGCGAGCGCGGCCCGCAGCACGCTGTAATGCCAGACCGTCTGCAGAAAGATGATGTTCGAGAGCAGCGTCCCGTAGAAGGCGGCGGCGAAGACCAGGGTCGCGGCGTTGACCAGGCTGAACTGGCGGACGTGAAACAGCGTCAGGTCGATGGCCGGGAAGCGCGCGCCGCGGCAGCGCAGCAGGAACAGCGGGAGCAGCACGGCCGAGGCGGCGAAGCCGGCGATGACGCGTCCGTCGGACCAGCCCCAGCGCGGGCCCTCGATGATCGAGAAGCTGAGCGCGGCCGGGACGGCGGCGATCAGCAGCACGCCGAGCGGGTCGGGCAGCCCCCGCGCGTGCGGATCGCGGCTCTCGCGCAGCGTGCGCAGGCCGAGGAGCACGACGGCGGCGCAGATCGGGACGTTGATCAGGAAGATCCAGCGCCAGGAGACGTACTCGGTGAGCAGCGCGCCGATCGTCGGGCCGAGCGCGGCGGCCACGGCGCTCATCGACCCCCAGGTGCCGATGGCGAACGGGCGCCGCTCGGGCGGGAACTCCGGCAGGATCAGCGCAAGCGACGTCGGGGTGATCAGCGCCGCGAATGCCGCCTGCAGGGCCCGGGCGCCGATCAGCACCCCGGCGTTCGGCGCGAGCCCGCAGAGCGCGCTCATCAGCGCGAATCCGGCCATGCCGACAAGGAACAGCCGCTTGCGCCCGTACCGGTCGGCCAGCCGTCCGGCCGGGATCAAAGCGGCGGCGAAGACCAGGCTGTAGGCGTTCAGCACCCAGGCGAGCCGGTCGGTGGTGCTGTGGAAGCTGTGGCTGATCGCCTCGAAGGCCACGTTGACGATGGTGGTGTCCAGGAACACCACGAAGGCGCCGAGGCTGCTCAGCGCGAGGGTGCGCAGGGCGTGCGGATGGTCGGCGCGTACCGGGTCGGCCGGCTTCGCCTGGGTCTGCGGCAGGGACATGGGCCACCCTCGTGTGAGTTGGGATTCCAAACTTACTGCGAGGCTAGCAAGGGATGGTTGGAGAAGACAACCCACTCGGTCTACGCTGGACGGCATGGAGAGCCCCGAGTACACCCCCGTCGACCTGGCGGAGTCCCCGCTCGCGGTGCGGCCGTGCACGATGGCGGCGGCGCTCGAGATCGTCGGCGAGAAGTGGTCGCTGCTGGCGCTGCGCGAGATGGCGTACGGCGTGCACCGCTTCGCGCGGATCGTCGGCTACACCGGAGCGCCGCGCGACGTGCTCACCGACCGGCTGCGCAAGCTGGAGGCGGCCGGGATCGTAGAGCGGCGGCCCTACAGCGAGCACCCGCCGCGGTACGAGTACCACCTCACCGAGGCCGGGCGCGAGCTGTTCCCGGCGATGATGACGCTGCTGGCCTGGGGCGACAAGTGGGCCGTGGACGCGCCGGCCGTGCAGTTCCGGCACACGTGCGGCGAGCCGGTCGCCCTGCGGCTCGATTGCGGGCACTGCGGCGAGCCGGTGACCCGTGCCTCGCTCACGCCGATGAAGGCGCGCGCCGAGTCCTGACTCCCCGACAGGCGTGGCGCGTCAGTTCGCGGGAAGCATGTCCAACTGCTGCTGGGCCCAGGTGTATGCCTGCGTGAGGTCCGCCGAGTCCGAGGTCGACACGCTGACGCTGACCTCGTAGACGCCCCTCCACGCCAGCACGCGGACGGTCTCCTTCTGCAACAGGTCCGTGGTGCCGACCGGCGCGGCCAGGCACCACGAGTCGGCCACGGCGGCGTCGGTGCAGACGCGGTTGTCCGGCGCGTTGACCCCGTAGTCGAGCAGCGTCGACGCCTCCGCCTGCGCCGGGGTGCCGTAGCGCAGCAGCACGGCGTCCGCCGTCGCGCCGTTCGACGCGGTCCACGAACGGTGCTCAGCCGAGACGAAGCCGTCCGAGGTCAGCCACGTGTTCACATCGGCGCTGGCCGTGGTCTCATACCGGTCGGCGAACTCGGCCGCGGTGAGGTTCTCGCTGCCCTGGTACGACGACGAGGTGGTGTCGGCCGCTCCGGAGGGCAGCGGGATCAGGCAGTCGCCCGATCCGGCGCAGGGGCTCGGGGTCGGCGACGGCAGCGACGGCGCGCTGAGCGGGAAGAGCCCCATCGGCGAGGTCTGCTCGCTCGCCTGGACCCGGTCGAGCTCCGGCTCGGCCCAGCTGTCCGCCGTGCTCCCGTCGAAGGACCCGTAGAAGTAGAACCAGCCCATCACGATCACGTTCCCGACCTTCGCCGTGTACGCGAAGTCGATGAAGCCGCTCGAGTCGGTCTTGTTCGTGTACCAGGCCTGCGCGCCCGAGGCGTTGGGGATGCTGAAGGACACCCCAGTCAGGCCGCCGCCCCACTGCGGCTCGCCGAAGTTGCTGGTGTTGAGCGCGGTGGCACCGGCTGCGGTCGCCGTCTGAACGAGGTAGAGGTCGGCCTGTTCGAGGCCGCTGTCGACCGTCCAGTCCTCGTGCGCGATCCCGTTCACGCCGTCCGCGGTGAAGTCGGAGAGCACCTGCGCCCGCTGCGAAGCCGACTCGCTCTGCCAGAAGAGGTTCACGAACTGGCTTGCGGTGAGCGACGCGCTGGAGACCCAGTGCGTGTCGGACGGCGTGGTCCACGGGGTGCCGTTGCCCGGCACCGCCATCAGGCAGGCCTGGAGTCCCGAGCCGCACGCGACCTGCTGCGTGCCCGCGGCGGTCGGTGCGGGATCGGCGGTCGGCGCGGCCGCGGTGCGCAGCGACGTCAGCTCGGTGCCGGCCCAATTCCTCAGGTCCGCGGTGCTCAGCTGGTTCGGACTTGAGTACGCGACATCGAGCACCATCCGGTTGACGACCGTCGTATAGGCCGCGTCGAAGTCGCCCTTGGAGTCGGCCTTCACCGCGGCGTGCGCGGTGTTGGCCGAGTCGCCGGGGATCGGGGTGTCGGTGCCCGGATACGCCGCGAGGATCTCGGCGGCCCGGGTCGAGTACCAGCTCCGCGCGCCCTTCTCGGTGGCGAACGCGAGCACGATGAGGTCGACGTCGTCACCGTCGACGGCGCTCCAGTCGTTGTGCGCGATCGTCTGGAGCCCGTCCTGGCCCAGCAGGCCCTGGGTCTCGCCCCCGACGCCCGGCACGTTCGTGACAACGTTGGCGGCGTACTCATCCGCGGTACCGACCGTCAGCTGCGGCCACTGGCTGTCGCCGACGGTCGGCATCCGGCCCGCCCCGGCCGGCGCCTTGATCAGACACGACGTCAGGTCGGCGGGGCGGCAGGTGACCGCGCTGACCGCCGAGTTCCCGCCACCTGCCGGCAGCAGCACGTAGATCCCGGCGCCGATCAGCGCCAGCACCACGACCGCCGCGCCGATGAGCCGCGTCCGCCGCTGTCGCAGCTTCATCGCGACCGTGGCCGGAACGGGCGCGGGGACGGCGTCCTGGTACGGGATCTGCTGGGTGTAGTCGCCGTAGTTGAAGGCGGGCTGCGGCTGAGGCTGCGGGTGCGGCAGCGGCGGGAACTGCTGGGGCACCAGAGGCGGCGGCACCAGCGGGCCGAAGCCCTGCTGCGGCTGGGGCGGCTGGGGCGGCACCTCCGGCTGGGTCGCGGTGGGCGCAGGCGCTTCGGCAGGCGGGGTCGGCGTCACCGTCGTGGGCGTGTGATCAGCCGGGACTTCTGTGCTTTGACCTGCGTCTTCCGGCTCGACCGGCTGCGTCGACACTTCATCCACGACGCGACTGTAGCAGTCAACTGACTTTCCTGGCAGGGCGCTAAAGCACAGTTCATCGATGCGTAATAACCGACTGCTTCAACTCGCCTCCGCAGTGAGAGCACTGCCGACGTCCCGAGGCAGCAGTGCTGCTTCGATGGCCGGGATCAGCAGCGCCACGGCGACGACGATGAAGGCGCCTTGATATACGTCGTGCACCCCGAGCGCGCCCGTCAGCCGGAGCGCCAGGGCACCGGCCGCGGCGCCGAGGCCCATCGCGACCTGCTGAAGCGCGGACGAGAGCGTGTTGGCGTCGGTCAGTTCCGTGGCACTCACGTCCGCGTACGCGACAGTGTTGTAGACCGTGAACCCGATGGAACGGAACGAGCCGCTGGCCACGAGTAGCGCGACGATCAGGACGATCGGCGTCTGCGCGGTCAACGTCGCGATCAGCGCAGTTGTGATCACAGCGCCCACCACGGCGCCGAGGACCACGGTCCGAAAGCCGAACCGCTTCAGCAGCGGCGTGGTCGCGGGCTTGATACCGAGGTTCCCTGCGTACAGCGCGATGAATGCGGCGCCGGCGTGGGCTGCGGTCCAGCCGAACGCGTCTACGAACAGCAGCGGGACGAGGAACGCGACCGCGTTGATCGCCACGCGGTAGACCGAACCGCCCGCGTGCGCGAAGCGGAACGTGCGAATCCTCAGGGCGTTCAGACGCAGCAGCGGCGCCTCGGCGGAGCGCAGGCGCCGAATCGCGAGGGTCCCCGTGAGCACCGCGGCAAGCAGGCAGCCGGCGGCCAGCCAGGGATTCGATCCGGCAATCGCCTCGAACGACGCGGCGGCGGTCAGGCTCGCCAGGCAGGCCGCGCTCCACCACCAGCCGGGCACGTCGAGACGCCTGGGCTCGCCGCGCTCGGCCGGGATCGCGCGCACGCAGCAGAGCGCGGTGATCCCCAGCGGCACGTTGAGCAGGAAGATCCACCGCCATGACGCGTACGTCGCCAGGAAGCCGCCGACCACCGGCCCGAGCAGCGGCGCGGCCAACGCCGGCCAGGTGAGGAACGCGACCGCGCGGATCACCTCGTCGCGGCGGATCCCGCGCAGCACGACGAGGCGCCCGACCGGGACCATCAGCGCGCCGCCGATGCCCTGCGCGATCCGTGCCAGGTCCAGCAGCGGAAGGTCGGGTGCCAGCGCGCACAGCGCCGAGGCGACGGTGAACAGCGTCACCGCCGCCGCGAACGTGCGCCGGCCGCCGAAGCGGTCGACCGCCCAGCCGCCGACCGGGATGAACGCCGCGACGGTGACCAGGTACGCGCTGATCGGGACCGCCATCGCGGCCGACGGGACGCCGAAGGCCGCCGCCGCGCGCGGCGCGGCCGTGGTCAGCGCGGTCCCATCGAGCAGTTCCATGAACATGGCGCCCGCCACGAGCAGGGCCGTCGGCCGCGAGAACGCTCCCGGCTCGCTGGATCGCGCCGATATCCGCATGGGCAGCAGCATGTCACGGCCGATCAAGGAACCGGCGGGGCCGTCCGCCTGATGGAGGGCGGAAACGCGGCGTGCCGGGAGAGATCGCTCTCCCGGCACGCCGACGGTACCCAGGGAACTGCGGCCTACGAGGCCATCTTCCAACTCTGGCTCGCCGCGCCGGAGCAGGTCGCGACCTGCAGCAGCGTGCCGTCGGCGGTGGCTCCGCCGACCGTGTCGAGGCAGAGGGTCGAGTCGGCGGCGCTGGTGATCGTGCCGCTGGAGTTCACCGTCCACTGCTGGTCGGTGGCGCCGGTGCAGCTTTCCAGGACGACGGCGGCGCCGGACGCGACGGACGAGGTGCCCGCCTGCATGCACATGTCGCCGTACACGCTCAGTTCCTTGCTGCCGGTGTAGTCCCAGGTCTGGTTGCCGCCCGCGTTGCAGTCCCACATGTCGAGCTGTGTGCCGGCGGTGGTGGAGAAGCCGGGGACGTCGACGCAGCGGCTGGAGGCCGAGCTGACGATCTCCTCACCGGGAGGGGCGGCCGGCTGGTCGTTGACCGGCGGGACGGTACCGAAGCCGTAGCCCCACTGGAGCTGCGCGACGCCCGAGGCGCTGTTGTTCGTCAGCTTGCCGTCCGAGCCGAGGGACTCGATCGAGTAGGAGTCGCCGAAGCGCAGGCCGGGCCAGTAGACCAGCCCCATGCCCATACCGCGGGCGATGTCGGTGGTGGCGGCGAGGTACGACGTGTACGTATTGCCGTTGTGCGCGCCGTAGTTCAAGCCGATCGTCATCGGCGCGCCTGCCTCGTCGATGATCGTGCGCGAGGCGTAGGCGCCGAGGCGCGGAAGCAGGTTGTTGATCCAGTCCGCCTCGGTCGTGTAGCTGGCCCAGTAGCCGTAGAAGTGCAGCGACAGCAGCGTGCCGTCCAGGGCGGGGGCCGCGCCGACCGCCGTCACGTTGTCGTTGTAGCCGGTGCCGCTGACGACCACGCGGTTACGCGGGATGTAGGCGCGGTCCGTCACCCACTGCGTGGCGATCGACACCCATTGGCCGGCCGAGTAGCCGTACGGCTCGTTCATCGGCTCGAAGTACACGCGCGGGTTGTTCGCGTACGCCTTGGTGACGGTGTCCCACATCTGGTTCCACGTCGTCGTGTCGTCGATCACGCCGTCGTTGGAGGACTTCTCGTCCCAGTAGCTCAGGATGACCTTGTCGCCGTTCGCGGTCGCGGCGTCGATCGTCGCGCGGTACGAGTTCCACCACGCGGTTCCGACGCTCGCCGGGTTGATCGGCAGCCGCAGGGTGTTGGCGCCGAGGTTCTTGCGGAAGCCGGCGACCATGTTCTGCGCGATCTTGTAGACCTGGCCGTAGGAGTCGCCGGTGCTCAGCCCGCTCGGCACCACCGGACCGCTGTTGTAGTTGTCGTTCGGGTCGGCCCAGTTCACCCCGTGGAAGCTGCTCGGCGCCGCGGCGGCCGAGGCTGCGGACGAGTCGGCCGCCGACGAGCTGCCGGCGCTCGCGGTGGCGGTCGCGGCCGCGGTCGCGACCAGTCCTGCGGTGACGACGAGGGCAGCACATCGGCGCCAGTTGGAAAGTTGCACAGTCATCGCTCCCGAGTGATTAATTCGCCCATGAATTAACTCGGCTGGACGGTAGGCCCGCGCCGCCCGGCTGTCAAGATCAATATCAGGGTACGACGATCACCGGGCACGGTGCGGTGCGCGCCAGCCGGGCGGAGAGGGAGCCGACGCCGAACCAGCGGTGGACGAGGCGTTCCGACGCGCCCACGACGAGTGCCGAGACGTGCAGATCGCGGGCCAGGTTGCGGATCGTCTCGGCGGGCGGGCCCTCCAGGACCGTGAACGCGCACGCGGTCCCGAGCCGCAGGGCGCTCTCGGCGAGGTACTCCCCCGCCTCCCTGGCGACCTCGGACTCGGCGGACTGCGCGTAGGCCGTGACCCCGGGATTGGCGAGCACCAGGGCACTGTACTGGCGCACGTAGACGCCCACGACGCCGACGCCGTTGCGGCGGGCGAGGCCGGCCGCGTAGTCGGCGGCGCGCAGCGAGGTCCGGGAGAGATCGACGGCGACGAGCACGCAGTTCGGCGCGATGGTGCCGATGTCCGTGCCGCTGAGCTGGTGGACGGTCATGGCCGGCGCTCGCATTCGTCTCAATCCGCGGATCGCTCTGCCGTCACCATACGCCCAAAGTGGCACCCAGTGTCAACCTGGCCCGCCCGTGTCGTAGCTAACACGGGTAAAGTGGACGTCATGTCGATCGAATCGTCCGCGGTTCCCGCGCCCGGCCTGCGCGAACGCACCCGGCGCGCGGTGCGGGCCGAACTGACGGCGGTGGCCCTGGACCTGTTCCTGCAGCGCGGCTTCGAGGCGACGACGGTGGACGAGATCGCCGCGGCCGCGGGCATCTCGCGACGCAGCCTGTTCCGCTATTTCGCCTCGAAGGAGGCGATCATCTTCGACAACCTCCAGGACGTCGGCGAGACGCTGGCCGAGGCGCTGGCGAAACGTCCGTACGACGAGGACGCCTGGGTGGCGCTGCGCCGCTCTTTCGAGGTCGTGACCGCCTACAACGTGGACAACCCCGAGCGCACCTTGGCCTTCTGGCGGATGCTCGAGGAGACGGCGTCGCTCAAGGCTCGGCACTTCCAGCAGCTGATGAGCTGGCAGCAACTGCTGGTCCCGGACATCTCCGTGCGCCTCGGCGAGGCCGGTCCGGCCGCGAACGGCAACGGGAGCGGCGGCTACCCCGACGGCGAGTACGGCCCCCGCGCCCCGGCCGTCGTCGGCGCCGCGCTCGCCTGCCTGGACGCGGCGAACCACGCCTGGCTCCGCTCACAGGGCAGGGCGGACGTCGTGCAACTCCTCGATGAGGCGATGCGCGCCGTCCGCCCTGCCCAGTTCTGAAGAGACTTCGCCGGCCGTCAGGCCTTGAGCGCCTGGGCGACGGCCTCGGCGACAGTGGTCGTCGGGCGGCCGATCAGGGTCTTGAGGGTGTCGGTGGCGTCGGCGAGCGCGCCCGCGGAGATGGCGACGTCGGCCTGGGCCAGCTCGACCGCGATCGCCGCGGGGATCCCGAAGCCCTCGAGCGCCTTCGCGTACTCCTGCTCGGGCAGCGTGACGTAGCCGACCTGCTTGCCGGACTGCGCGGAGACCTCGGCGGCGATCTCGGCGTTGGGGATCGCGACGTCGCCGGAGAGCTCGTAGACCTGGCCCTCGTGGCCCTCGCCGGTGAGCACGGCGGCGGCAGCGGCTGCGTAGTCGGCGCGGGTCGCGTAGCCGATCCTGCCCTCGCCGGCCGAGCCGATGAACGCGCCGTGCTCCAGGGCGGCGCCGACCGAGCCCAGCAGGTTCTCGAAGTACCAGTTGTTGCGCAGGAAGGTGAAGGGGATGCCGGACTCGATGATCGCGGCCTCGGTGTCCCTGTGCACCCGCGAGAAGGCGATCGCGTTGCCGTCCGCCTTGGTGATGGACGTGTAGACGAGGTGCTTGACTCCGGCCTGCTTCGCCGCGGCCACCGCGTTCAGGTGCTGCCCGAGCCGCTCGTCGCTGGTGCCCATGCTGGAGATCAGCAGGAGCTTCTCGGCGCCCTCGAGCGCGGCGACCAGGCTGCCCTGGTCGGTGTAGTCGCCGCGGACGACCTCGACGCCGCGGTCGGCGAAGTCGGCGAGCTTGGCCGTGTCGCGCACGACGGCGCGGATGCCGGAGGCGGCGACGCCGCGGCCGAGCAGGTCCTCGAGGACGAGGCGGCCGAGGTTTCCGCTGGCCGCGGTGATGACGATCATGAGGGGACTCCCGTCGTACGGTGCTGGCGATGCAGGACGTGCGCTCGTCGGAGGCACTTACCCGAGGATGGCACTAACTTTTAGAAAGTGCAATCTGAGCGATAGTGCTGTCTTGCGGCGGGCACGGGGTTATCCTGGAGGGTATGGATACGCAGCAGACGCCCGCCGACGCCGACGCGGGCGAGGACTTCGCGTTCGACGTGCTGGCTCAGCGCTGTCCGTCGCGCCCGGTCCTCGAGCACATCACCGGGCGCTGGGGCTCGCTCGTGCTGATCGCGCTGCGGGAGAAGCCGGCCAGGTTCAACGAGCTGCGCCGCCGCGTCGGCGGGGTGAGCGAGAAGATGCTCGCCCAGGGCCTGCACGCGCTGGAACGCGACGGCTTCGTCGCACGCGAGGTGCACTCGACCATCCCGCCGCGGGTCGAGTACAGCCTGACGCCGCTCGGTTCGCAGACCGCGGAGATGCTCTGGGAGCTGATCATGCACCTGGAGTACGCGATGCCGCACGTGCTCCGGTCCCAGCAGTCCTACGACGCCGCCGCCAGCGCCGAGGCCTGAGGCCCCGCCCCGTCCGCGAGGGCTTCCGGCGCCTGCCGCCGGGCGTAGCGCCGGGAGAGCGCGGCGCAGGCGATCAGCTGGATCTGATGGAAGATCATCAGCGGTAGGACGATCGTACTGACCGTCGCCGCCGGGAACAGCAGTGTGGCCATCGGCAGCCCGCTGGCCAGGCTCTTCTTCGAACCGCAGAACACCGCAGCGATCCGGTCCCCGCGATCGAACCCCAGCATTCGGGCGCCGACCGTCGAGATAGTGAGCACGATCGCGAGCAGCGCGACGTCGATCACGCCCACCGCGACGAGCTGCTGCCACGAGACGCGGTGCCAGATCCCCGCGACGACGCCGGCGCCGAACGCCGTATAGACGACGATGAGCACGGATCCGCGATCGACCGAAGCCAGAGCACGCGGGTGCCTCTTGAGCGCGGGCGAGATCCTTGACCGCAGAAGCTGCCCGGCCAAGAACGGAAGCAGCAGCTGCGCGGCGACACTCAGCATCGATGAGCCGGACACGCGTGCGTTCGCGCCGAGCAGCACGGACACGAGCAGTGGCGAGAGCACGACGCCGATCAGATTCGACATGGAGGCCGAGCAGACGGCCGCGGCGACGTTTCCGCGGGCTATCGACGTGAAGGCGATCGAGGACTGCACGGTCGACGGAAGAACGCTCAGAAAGACCAGCCCGACGAACAGCTCGTGCGGGATGAGCCCGGGTTCGAGCAGCGTGAGCGGCAGCATGAGCAGTGGGAACACGACGAACGTGAGCGTGAAGATGAGCAGGTGCAGGCGCCACTGACGCATCCCGTCGAGTGCGGCGCGAGGTGAGAGGCGTGCGCCGTGCAAGAAGAACAGCAGGCAGATTCCGGCCGTGCTCAGATCGCTGAAGGCGCGGGCGCCGGCGCCGCGCGCGGGGAGCACGGAGGCGATCGCGACGGTCGCGAGCAGCGAGAGGATGAACGGGTCGAGACTGGAGCGGAGCCTTTGCACGTCATCCAGCGTGCCAGCGGGGCGGTATGCGGGAAAGCGGGTTACTGTGGTAACTGTGATCGCGAAATCCGATGGCACGTCGGCCGCCCCGCTTCTCGACACGACGCAGCTGCGGACGTTCCTGACCGTCGCGCAGACGCTCAGCTTCACGGCGAGCGCGCGGCAGCTCGGCACGAGCCAGTCGACCGTCAGCCAGCACGTGCAGAAGCTCGAGGCGGCGGTCGGACGCCCGCTGCTCGAACGCGACACGCACTCGGTGACGCTGACGGCGGACGGGACCGCGATGGTCGGATTCGCGCGCGACATCCTCGACAGCAACGAGCACGCCGTGGACTACTTCGCGGGCCCCGCGCTGCGCGGCCGTGTGCGGCTCGGCGCGTCGGAGGACTTCGCGTACTCCCGGCTGCCGGACATCCTGCGCGCGTTCCGGGCCACGCACCCCCTCGTCGAGCTGGAACTCACGGTGGGTCTGAGCGGCGTGCTGCACCGCGCGCTCGAAGCACGGCAACTCGACCTCGTCATGGCGAAGCGGAAATCCGGCGAGACGCACGGCACGCTCGTCTCACGCGATCCGATGGCCTGGATCGCCGCGCCCGACGTACGGCTGAGCCCGGATCCGGCCGAACCCGTGCCGCTGATCGCCTGCCCCGAACCGAGCATCAGCCGCGAGCTGGCGATCCGGGCGCTGGAGCGGGCCGGGCGCTCGTGGCGCATCGTGTGCACGGCGAGCAGCTTCAGCGGCCTGCACACGGCGGCGCGCGCGGGCCTCGGCGTGACCGCGCATACCCGGAGCCTGATGCCCGAGGGCCTCGTCGAGCTGCCGCACGACTCCGGCCTGCCCCCGCTCGGCGAGATCGAGTTCGTACTCCTCGCGCGCGGCCGCGGCGCCAGCGGCCCCGGCGCGGCGCTCCAGCAGGCGATCCTCGCCAGCGAGGCCCAGCCGGAGTCTCCCGCGCCCGCGTGAGGGCCCCGCGGCTCACATTCCGCCGGCGGGGGCGCGCCGGGTGGCAGGTTCCGGATACGATCAGCGCGTGGCAGAGGTGATGGAAGAGACGAATCCCGGCTGGCTCACGCGCGGCGAGCTCGAGCAGGCGCGCGCTCAGATGCCGATCCTCTACGTCGAGGCCGTGCCGGTCCGGGTGGACGACGCCGGCGAGGTCACCGAGATCGGCCTGCTGCTGCGGATCATGCCGGACGGGACGATGAGCCGGGCGATCGTCTCCGGCCGGGTGCTGCACCACGAGCGGGTGCGCGACGCGCTGCTGCGCCACCTGGAGAAGGACCTCGGCCCCGTCGCGCTCCCCCGCATCCCGGTGTCCCCGCAGCCGTTCACCGTCGCCGAGTACTTTCCGACGCCGGGCATCACGCCGTACCACGACCCGCGTCAGCACGCTGTCGCGCTCGCCTACATCGTCCCGGTCTCCGGCGACTGCCGGCCCCGGCAGGACGCGCTGGACCTGGTCTGGTTCACGCCCGAGGAGGCCGCGTCCGCGCTCGTGCAGCAGGAGATGATCGGCGGCCAGGGCACGCTGCTCAAGCAGGCGCTCGCGCACATGGGCCGGCTCGTCTGATGGCCGGCTCGGGCGGCTCCGCCGCGTCCGCCGGCTTGCGCACGACGGTCCTGCGGGTGCGCACCGGACGCGAGGAGGCCGTGCACGACCTGACCGCCGACTGCGAGGCCTTCCTGCGCGAGGCGGCCGACGGCGCTGACGGCCTGCTGAACGTGTTCGTCCCGCACGCCACCGCGGGCGTCGCGATCCTGGAGACCGGCGCCGGCAGCGACGACGACCTGCTCGCCGCGCTGCGCGACCTGCTGCCCGCCGACCAGCGCTGGAGCCACCGTCACGGCTCCCCCGGGCACGGCCGCGACCACGTGCTGCCCGCCTTCATCGCCCCGCACGCCACGCTCCCGGTCATCGGCGGACGCCTGGAACTCGGGACCTGGCAGTCGGTCGTCCTGGTCGACACGAACCGCGACAACCCCGACCGCCAGGTCCGGCTCAGCTTCCTCGGCTGAGGGTCCGATCAGCCGCTGCCGCTGTACACCGTCTGCTTCACGCCGTCGTGGTCACTGCAGACGCCCTCGATCCCACCCGACATGCTGACCGTGCCGTCCTGGCACTCGACCATGTAGCCGTTGCCGTTGGAGAAGTTCTCGATGCAGTTGAAGTAGCTGCACGTGCCGGGCTGCGGAGCGTAGATCCTGCTCCCGTTCGGGCAGTAGGTATAGCCGTACGGGTTCTGCGGAGCTCCGCACAATGCGGCGTTCTCCGTCGGCGCGTTCAGCCGGGTGATGGACGCACTGCTGATCGCGCCGTCCGTGACGTAGTACGTCCCGGTGAACTGCTGCTGGGAGCCGTCCGTCTGGGTCGCGGTGAGATCGACACTCACCGCGTTGCCGCTCGTCGCCAGGATCTCGACGGTGTCCTGGGCCGTGTTCGCGAAGCCGTCGACGAACTGCGCGTAGCTCTGGCCGAGGTTGTCGCCGCCGAGCGTCCACGCCAGTTGGTAGTCCTGCGCGTTGATGGCGGAGAAATAGGCCTGGACGACGGACGCGGGACCGGCGTTTCCGACGGCGCCGGTCTGGCTTGTCGCCGGCGCGGGCGCCGCGGGCGCGGTGGACGCCGGCGCGGTGCTCGTGGCGGGGGCCGGAGCGGGCGGGGCGGTCGTGGCGGAAGCCGGCGCACCGGCGGTGCTCTTACCCGGCGAGCCCGTCGAGGTGCCCGCGCAGCCGGCCAGCACCAGGACGAGACCTATCGCGATCGCGGCAAAAATCTCCATCCTTCGCAGATTCATGATGCGTTCCCCGTTCATGGAACCGGAGCGCCGCGTGCGGGACGCGGCGCTCCGGGAATGATCTTCTCCTCGAGATCAGCTCTTCTCGGCGTAGTGCATCGCGCCCTGCCAGTCGACCATCTCGACGGGCTCGTCGCCGACCACCCACGCGTCGTGGCCGGGCGGGATGACGGCGACCTCGCCCGCGCGCACGTCGAACTCGGTGCCGTCCCGCATCTTGATGTGCAGCGTTCCGGACGTCTGGTAGTGGAAGTGCGGGGCCTCGCACATCTCGGTGCCGGCCAGCGGCTTGACGTCGTTCGACCAGCGCCAGCCCGGCTCGAACGTCGCGCGGCCGACCATCCCGCCGCCCGCGCTGACGAGCTCCAGCCGGCCGTGCTCGAAGGGGCGCACCTCGTCCGGGCTGGCGAACGCCCGGTGCTCGGCCTTCGTCGCGCCCGTCGCGCCCGTCATGCCCGTCTCGCCGGCCGACGCCTCGTCCCAGGCCTGCACCAGGGTCTGCGCGGCGATCCGGCCGTCGCGCAGGTCGAGCATCGACGTCGACATCACCTTCGTGCCGTCCGGGTAGCGGCACTGCTCCAGGTACGCCGCGTGCGTGCCGTCCGCGGAGACGACGACCTGGTCCAGGTGGTGCTCCATGTCGCGGCTGCAGATCTCGTCCAGGAACGCCCCGATCGCGGCGGCGCCCGAGATCTCGTGCGGGTGGCTGGGCTGGTCACGCTGGTCCACGAGCGTCATCAGCGCGTTCTCCGCGTACAGGCCGCGCATCGCGGTCGCGTCGCGCATCTCGATGCCGCGGCGCAGGGTCTCGATGTCGAACATCGAGCTTGTGTCCGACATGCTCATCGGATACCCCTTTCGTGTCGATGGTCCCCCAGTCAACGTTCCTCCCCGAACATCAAGAGATCGTCAAGACGGGCGAACCGATCAGGAATCGAGAAGCCGGTTCGGGTACCGGCCACGTAGCGTGAACCATGCGCCGGGAGAACCGGCGGGAACCCGGCGAAACGAAGGAATGATTCACGTGGCCGACAACTTCAAGGCGATCGTCTACCCGGTCAAGGACCTGGCGGCGTCGAAGGCCCTGTTCACCGCGCTGCTCGGCGCGGCACCCGACCAGGACGCGCCGTACTACGTCGGATGGAGCATCGACGGCCAGGACATCGGGCTCAACCCGCAGGGCTTCGATCAGGGCATGACCGGCCCGGTCCCCTACGTGAACGTCGTGGACCTCAAGGCGCGGCTCGAGGCGCTCGTCGCGGCCGGGGCGAGTGTGCTGCAGGAGCCGACGCCCGTCGGCCCGGGCCTGCACATCGCCACGGTCAAGGACGCCGACGGCAACGTCATCGGCCTGCGCGGCTCGGGCGCCTGAGAACCTGGAATCGGCGACAATCCGTAGAGATCACTGTTAAGGAGCAGGCGTGCCGTACACCGTCGACTTCACGAACGTGTCCACCGTCGGCCTGGAATCGTCTCCGGTCGCGAACGCTCTCGCGGGACTGCGCGCGAACGAGTCGCGCTATTACAAGAACAAGTACGATCACGATTTCACCGTCCACCCGGTGGCCGAGGCGCCGGAAGTGCTGGAATACGTGAACCGCGTGCTGTCCGAGGAGCGCGGCATCGTCATCGCCTCCACGCCGCTCGAGGTGACGGCCTTCGAGGTCGACGGGCTGCGGATGTCGTATGTGTTCTACGAATCCGGCCTGGCGGTCAACGTGATGTACGCCATCGCCGAAGGGGGCAAGCGCGCGGTCGGCTTCAAACTCTCCGAGGGAATGGACGTCCCCGAGGAGTTGGAGTCGCGATTCAAGTTCGCGCGCCAGAAATCGAAGCTGGCGGGCGTGATCCGCGGGTCCTTCTTCGTCATCAAGGGCGAGTACTGAGTCGCGGTGCGGGCTCTTCAGACGGTCCCGGACGGTCCCGGGCGGTTCAGGACGGTCGCGGGACTGCCCGGCCGTCGACGAAGATGTCCACCTTCTCGTTGTAGAACGCGATCAGGCCGGCGATGGGCTTGAGGTCGACCGTGGGGAAGTCGTAGGCCCACGCGAGGTCCTCGTACACGGTGCCGTCCACGTTCGCCGACCAGTAACCGCTGGTCACGCCCTTGTACGGGCACTGTGAAACCGTCTCCGACGGCACCAGGCGCATGAAGTCGACCTCGGTGCGGTTGAAGTAGTACCGGGTCGGCAGGCCGGTCTCGAACAGCAGAACGGGCGAGGAGGACTCAGCCAGCGTCGTGCCGCCGAGCGCGACGCGGACGTGGCGCGTCGAGCGCAGCGCGTCCACGCGCGTGTAGGGGCAGCGCGGGTGGACGAAGACCTCCTCGTCCTCCTCGAACCAGGCGTCGAGCGCGTCCCACTGGAGACGGACGTGGCCGCGCACCTCGGGCTTCTTCGCGTCGTCGCCGTAGACGCGGGCCGCACCGGACTTCTCGACGCCGCCGACCCTCAGTGCGTGCCGGCGGGCGGTGCCGAGCGAGCGGTCCTCGGTGCGGCCCTCGTCCACGAGGACGCCTTCCGCCACGTCGCCGAGCGGAATGTAGAACTGCGGGTAGTACACGTGCTCCCAGACGTAGAGCGCCCGCGTGGTGTCGAGCACCGTCCGGCCGCCGAGTCGCGCGCGCACCCGCCGCGGCACCGGCTCGACGTGGTCGACCTCTGCGATCATTCGGGGATAGTCGCGCATCGCCGCTCCCGTGCGTTGGGTAACTTGTCTTCGCAGTTCACCGGCCGAGTCCCATGGTTTCACGCGCCGCCTTCACGGTCCACCGGAAGCGGCGGATCTTCGCAGGCGGCACCGGGCCTGTCCAGCGGCTTCAGGGACCTTCACTCCTTTGTGTCATCTCGCCGCCGCACCCTCGGCCGACGATCCCCGGCGGGTAAGGACACTGACGTGAGACCCGCATCCGCACCCGCCCACGTCGCCTGCATCATGGACGGAAACCGGCGCTGGGCCGAGCAGAACGGCCTGCCGGAAACCGCCGGACACCGCGCCGGCCGCTCCGCGGCGCTGGACGTCATCGACGCCGCCCGCAGCGCCGGGGTGCGCTGGCTGACGCTGTTCGCGTTCTCCAGCGAGAACTGGCGCCGTCCGGGCGAAGAGGTCGCCTTCCTGATGCAACTGGTGCAGCACACCGTCCGCCGGCACGCCCTGGCGTTGCACGCGAAGGACATCCGCTGCCGGTTCCTGGGAGCCGCCGACGCCCGAATACCCGCCGCGCTGCGCCGCGACATCGCGGACCTGGAGAACCTCACGCGCGACAACCGCGGCATGACCCTCACCGCGGCGTTCGGCCACGGCGGACGCGGCGACCTGATCTCGGCCGCCCGCTCGTTGATCCGCGCGGGCGTCCCGGCGGACGCGGTGACCGAGGAGCTTTTCGCCGCGCACCTGCCGCTGCCCGACACGCCCGACGTCGACCTCGTCGTGCGCACATCCGGCGAGCAGCGGATCTCCAACTTCATGCTCTGGCAGGTCGCCTACGCCGAGTGGGTGTACCCGCCGGAGCTGTGGCCCGACTTCGGCACCGAGCAGTTCCTGCGGTGCCTCGACACGTACAGCCGCCGTCAGCGCCGATTCGGCGCCCGCCCTCAGAACCCTGCGCATCACACCGACGGGAGCGAACCTTGTCTGACGCGACTTTGACCGACACCACCCCCTACCCGCTGCTGCGCGAGCTGAGCAACGAACTGGGCTGGGGCCTCGCCGTGGTCCGCGCGGCCGTCCTTCAGGCGGCGCTGCCGCAGATCGCCGCCGCGCTCGCCGACCAGTCCACCTTCGTCACCCATCCCTGGCGACGGCTGCACAACACCATGGCCAGCGTGGAACGGCTGCTCGACGAGGACGCCGCGGTCCGCGAGCGCGAAGTCGCCCGGCTCAACCGGCTGCACGCGCGGATCACCGGCGCCGGCCCGAACGGCACCTCCTACAGCGGTCTCGACCCGGAGGGGCGCGCGTGGGTCATCGCGACCCTCTTCGAGTCCTCCGTGACGATGCGCCGCAACAGCGGACGCGCGCTCGACTGGTCCGCACAGGAGCAGCTGTACGCGGAGTTCCGGCGGCTGCTCGCGGCCTTCGGCGACGACGCGTCCGTGCTGCCGGAGCAGCTCTCCCGGTTCTGGCCGTACTACCAGCAGATGCTCTCCGAGCGGCTTGAGCACACCGACGCCGTGGACGCCGTGCTCTACCGCCTGCTCGACGCGGTGCCGCCGCCTCCGGTGCTGCGGGACCAGCGCACCGCGTGGGCCGCGGTGCGCTCGATCGCCGGGCCGGTCGCCGCCCGGGTCACCGTCGCGTCGCTGCCGCCGACGTTCCGCGAGCGGGTGCGGATCGACAGCCCCGTGCTGTCCGACGCGCTGATGGTCGGCGCGTACCGCGGCAGCGGCCTGGCCACGCTCGCTCTGCCGGTCCTCTCCAACCCGTGGACGCTCGCGAGCGTTATGGACGGGGACGGGGACGGCGATCAGTCCGCCTCGCCGCTGTTCGGCGCCCTGCTGCGCGGCGCGAGCGCGTTCACGTCGGTCGTCCGGGCGGCGCGTCCCGCGCAGCCCGCCGCCTCCGGGCCGAACCGGGACGCCGAGCCGTGGCCCGCGCAGCGCTTCTTCGTGAACGTGCTCGATCAGACCGGCGACGGCACGGTCAGCTGGCCCGACCTCGCGGCGCTGGCCCGCGAGGTCGCCTCCCGCCTGGATCTGGACGCGGACCGGGAAACAGAGGTCTACGACGCGTTCCACGGCTGGTGGCGGGAACTGTCCGCGGCCCTCGACACCGACGGCGACGGCGTCGTCTCGCTCCAGGAGTACGTCGCCGGCTCCGCGAACCTGCCCGCGCCCGCGCTCGTCCGCCTCGCCGACGTCCTGTTCGAGGTCACCGACGTCGACGGCAGCGGCACGATCTCCGCGCAGGAGTATCGCAAGCTGCTGCACACCGGCTTCTCGCACGAGCTCCCCGGCCCGCCCGGCGCGGACCTGACCAAGTCCGCCTTCACGACGGAGTTCATGCACTTCATGGCCGGGCGCCGGCCGTCGACGGCCTGGGAGCGGCTGACCACGGACAGTTGACCACGGACAGCTGACCGGCCGCCGCCGAAGGATCTGCCTGCGCCGCCGGGCGCCGCGCTCGCTATTGTGGCCGGTGCCGTCGACAGTAGGCAGGGAGACCGTGGTCGAGGAGATACGCACAGCCGCTCCGGCAGATGTCAAGGCACTGCTGGAGCGGGCCGCGGGCCTGCGCGCGAAGATCGACGGGCTGCACGCGAGCGAGCAGGAGCTCCACGAGGCGGTGCGCGGCGCGTATCAGGCCTCGCATACTGCGGCGGTGCGCGGCCGGCTGACGGGCATCCCCGTCGAACGGCTCAAGGACGTGACCGGGGCCAGGCTCCCGGCGGACAGGCTCGCGGAGGCCGGGTACCGGACCGTCGCGGATCTGGACGGCGTCACGGCCGAGACGCTGCAAGGGATTCCCGGCGTCGGCCGGGTCGGCGCCGAGCGGACCGTCGAGGCGGTCCGGCGCATCGCGGAGGCCGCCGAGCAGAACACCGGCGTCACCGCGGACATGGACCTGCGCGGACCGGACGCCGCGGCGCTGCTCACGTCGCTGTACCGGGCACGCGTCGCGGACCGGGTGATGGAGCGGGTGCGCGAGCCGGCGGCCCGTTTGAGCGGCGCGATCACGAGCCTGGCGACCGCCGCCAAGCCGCTCGGCGGGCGCGTACGCAGGCTGTTCCTCGGCCGCACCCGACGCGACGAGGCCCAGCGCGCGTACACCGAGCTCGACGGACTGCTCGCGAATCCGCGCACGGTCAAGGATCTGGACCGGATCGACGCGGCCGAACGGCGCTTGCAGGCCAAGCCGCCGCGTCCCGCCACGGCGCGCAACGACTTCGAGAAGCACTCCGCCGACTATTTCAGCACCCTCAGCCGGATCATCGGCGATCACCACCGCTCCGAGGCCTCGCGCGGATTCCTCACGGACGACCTCGCCTCACGGGTCGGCGCCCAGCAGCTCGACGAGACGCATCTGCGCGTCGCGCTGCGTCCGTACCAGGCGTTCGGCGCACGGTTCGCGCTCGCTCAGCGGCGCGTCGTACTCGGCGACGAGATGGGCTGCGGCAAGACCGTCGAATCGATCGCGGCGCTCGCGCACCTGCGGGCCGAGGGCGCGCGGCACTTCCTGGTCGTGTGCCCGGCCAGCGTCCTGGTCAACTGGATGCGCGAGGTCGCCTCGCACAGCACGCTGCGCGCGCACCGGCTGCACGGATCCCAGCGCGCCGCGGGCCTGCGCGCCTGGATCCGCGGCGGCGGCGTGGGCGTGACGACGTTCGAAGCGCTGCAGGGGCTCGACGTGCCGGAGAAGCTGGCCGTGGGCATGCTCGTGGTCGACGAGGCGCATTACGTGAAGAACCCTGACACGATGCGTTCCATCGCCGTGCGCGCGTGGTGCGATCGGGTGGAGCGCGTGCTGTTCCTGACCGGCACGCCGATGGAGAACCGCGTCGAGGAGTTCCGCAACCTGGTCGGATACCTCCAGCCCGAGGTCGTCGCCTCGATCGGCGAGATCGACGCGGTGGCCGGCTCCGAGGCCTTCCGCCGCGCGGTCGGCCCGGCGTATCTGCGGCGCAACCAGGAGGACGTGCTCTCCGAGCTGCCGGAGCTCGTGCAGGTGGACGAGTGGACCGAGTTCGGCCCCGAGGACGAGCTCGCCTACAAGGAGGCCGTGGCCGCGCGCAGCTTCATGGGCATGCGCCGCGCCGCGTACGCGTCGCAGGATCCGGCCTCGTGCGCCAAGCTGGCGAGGCTCGTCGAGATCGCCGACGAGGCCGCCTCGAACGGCCGCAAGGTCGTCGTGTTCTCCTACTTCCGCGACGTGCTCGACCTGGTCTGCCGCACCCTCGGCGAGGACCGCGTCTTCGGCCCGCTGACCGGCGGCGTCCAGCCTGCCCTCCGGCAGGAGATGGTCGACCGGTTCAGCGCGACGAAGGGCCACGCGGTCCTCGCCAGCCAGATCCAGGCGGGCGGCGTCGGCCTGAACATGCAGGCGGCCTCCGTGATCATTCTGTGCGAGCCGCAGGTCAAGCCGACGCTCGAGACCCAGGCCATCGCCCGCGCGCACCGGATGGGCCAGATCCGCCGCGTCCAGGTGCACCGGCTGCTGGCCGCCGACAGCGTCGACCAGCGCATGCTCGAGATCCTGGAGACCAAGAAAGAGCTCTTCGACGCCTTCGCCCGCCGCAGCGACACCGCCGAGAAGATGCCCGAGGCCGTCGACATCGGCCCCTCCGTCGCCCGCCAGGTGATCGCCGCCGAACGCGAGCGGCTCGGCCTCGGCTAGGCCGCGACGCTAGTTTGCAGACACGGCCTACCGGTTCTCCAGGAAGTCGATGATGCCGTCCGCGATCGCCGCGGCGAGCTTCGCGCGTCCGGCGCTTGACTCCATGAGTGCGATATCCCCAGGGTTCTTCATGTTCCCGCATTCGACGAGGACCTTCGGCACCGTGGACAGGTTCAGCCCCGCGAGATCGCTGCGCGTCTCGTAGCCGTCGTCGCCGATGTACGTCGCCGGCGTCTCGCCCGACTCGGCGAGGAAGGTCGCGTGCAGCGCCTTGGACAGGGCGTCGGAACGCGCGTCGTTCGCCGCGCCGCCCTCGGAGCGGGTCGCCTGGATGATCTGGAAGCCGTGCCCGGAGGACGCGAACCCGTCGCCGTGGATCGAGATCGCGGCATCCGCGTGCGCGTCGTTGCCGATCGCGGCGCGCTGGTCGACGCACGGCCCGACGCCGTCGTCCGTCGTCCGAGTCATGATCACCTTCGCGCCGTGCTGCTCGAGGATCTGCTCCACGAGGACGGAGACCTGGAGGTTGAACTGGTATTCCGGGTAGCCGTCATCGGCGTTCGTGCCTGTGGTGTCGCACGTCTTGGTCTGCCCGAAGCCCATGGGCACGAGCTTCGCGATCTCCGCCGCGTGCGACGCGTTCCCGCCGTTGTGGCCGGGGTCGATGACGACGGTCTTGCCGGCGAGCGCAGCCGCCGGCGACGACGCGGCCGGGGACACGGTTGCCGAGGCGGTTGACGACGGACTCGCCCCGTTCACGCCGTTCGCGGCGAGCGCGGACGCGGCGGAGGAGGCACCGGTGGCCGGCACTGTCGACTCCTGACCGACCTGCGTCGCGGTCGTATCGCACGCCGATACGGCGAGCGCGCAGACGGCGAACACGGCTGCGAGCGCTGAACATATTCGTCGGTGGTGGGTAGGCACCCGCCCAACCTTGCCATGTCCCTCCGTACTGAGCGCAAGTCCCCAGTGCCGACGATCCGATCTCGTCGAGTACCAGGCATGGCGCCCCTCGGCCCTCGGTGAACATCGAGCGCCGAGGGGCACACCTCTGCCGGGCTGCGCTACGGACGCCGTGCCCGGAGAGTCATCGGTTGGAACCCGGCCGCCGCCGGAGCGGCGGTCCCGGGTGTGGGTGGAGCGGTGGGTGCACGTGCTCTTGGGTGCGTGGGTGGTGCGTGGGTTTAAGTGGGTGGTGCGTGGTTTCGCGTGGGTGGTGCGTCGTGCTGCCTGGTGGTGTGCGTGGGCGTGCGGGTGACGGCCGGTCAGCTGCCGCTGTAGCTGCTGTAGCTGCTATTGCCGCTGTAGCTGCCGTAGCTCCCGTTGTTGCCGCTACTCAGCGGGCCGAGCACGTTCAGGGAGTTGCTGATGTCGTCGACGTAGTACACCCACTTGCCGTCGGCGCTCGGGAAGAGTCCGAACAGGGCGCCGGCGCCCGCCATGGATCCGCTGACGGCGGTGGTGTCCAGGGCCTTGACCAGGGCGGTGGCTCCGCGCGTGGTGACCGCGACGAGGTTGCCGTTGTTGCCGTTGGCGACCAGCAGGACGTTGTTGGACAGCGCGGTCAGGCCGAGCGGGCCCTGGATCAGGCCGCCTTCGGCGAGGGTGGATCCGAGGCCGTCGCTGTTGTGCCGGGTGGTGGCGTTCGGGATCACCGCGATCCGGTTGCCGAGCGTGTCGGCGATGTAGAGGGTGGACCCGATCACCGCGACGCCGGTCGGTCCCACGATCAGGTTGGCGGCGCTGGTCTCCTCGGGCAGCCCGGAGGCGACGGCGACGGCCGTGAGGATCTGGAAGTGCTGCCGCGTCACGGCGAGGCGCAGCCGGATCACGGTGCCGCGGTTCACCTGCTTGCCCATGCCCGCCACCGCGCCATTGAGCACATTGGTGACGAACAGCTCGACCGAGTTGCCGCCGTCCACGGCCGCCATGTCCCACGGGCCGTTGATGCCGTGCCCGGTGATGACCGCCTTCGCCTGGCCCCGGCTGTTGAGCACGATCAGGCAGCCGGACTTCAGGGTCGCCGAGGTGCCGTCGGAGGTCGGCGTGCTGCCGACGACGACCCACCCGTCGCGCAGAACGACGAGCGCCGTCGTGAGCCCGAGACCGCCGGGGCAGGTCGAGGGCAGCGAGGACGCGGTGAGCGCGGCGAACACGATCTTCGCGTGGGTCGTCGGGTTGACCTCGACGATGGTCGTGCCGGTCCCGGCCGAGTTGGCCTTGTTGTTGAAGTTGCTGACCAGCACGTCGCCCTTGACCAGCTTGCCGATCCCGTCCGGCACGACCGCGACCCCGTACGGGTTCAGATCGCCGTTCGCCGGAACGGTGGACGACACCATCTTCGCAGCCGTGGTGGCGGTGACCACATTCGCGGACAGCACCGTACGGTTGCGCGCCTGCGAAACGTCGTGTTCGTGGTCCCAGGGCGAGGCGTACGCGGCGGTTCCCGCCACCGCGCCGATCACCAGCGCCAGCGCGGAGCCGATGCCGACGCGGATCCTCGTTCTCCTCATCATGTAGGACACGCTCCTTAGAGGGTTTTAACGCGCGGCCCGAGGCGGGCCGCGAGTCCAGCAGTGTCACCGCCCCCAGACGGAGCAACCGCCGCATCGGTTCAACGCGAATCGGCGGCCGCCGGTGTACGGGTTCTACAACGCAGGTCACAGGATTTTTTCAGATTCGTTGAACCGCAACGGCTGCGGCGCCGTGCCTTACGAGCGCACACGCCGAGCCGACCCGGCCCGGCGCTCGACCACGACACGTAAGGGCGTGATGAGCTGTGCGTCATCCTGATGCCCACTCAGGAAAGACCCCGCACCGGGGACTGCTGGTCCCGGTGCTCGCGATCGCGGCGGCCGCGCTGCTGACGTCGGCGGGCCCTGCGTTCGCGGGCAGCGGCTACGGCCAGCTGATCGTCTCGCCGGGCACCGTCGCGGGCGGCCAGACCGTCTCGATCCTCGGCGTCTGCCCGAACAACGGCTCCACGCTGAGCGGAGTCACCTCGTCGGCGTTCGTCGGCGGCTCCGCGTCGATCAGCATCGGCTCGGAGAACTTCACCGGAACGGCGACGATCTCCGCGTCGGTCTCCCCCGGCACGTACGTCGTCACCGCCCAGTGCGGTTCGGGCAGCCCCTCGGTGGACATCACGGTGTCCTCCTCGGGCGGGGGCGGCGCGTCCACGCCCACGACGGCCGCGGCCACCACCCAACCCGTCCAGTCGTCGCCGACGGTCACCCATTCTTCGGCGCCGGCCACGACCAGTGCGGCGGCGTCCGCCGGCGGCGGCAGCCGGATCATGGGCGGCGCTCCGGCGGCGACCGGCATGACGCCGGCGTCGTCCTCGTCCTCTGCCACGGCGAGCGGCATGGCCGCCGCCGGCACCCCAACCGGCACGACCCAGGCGCCGGCCGTCACCAGCACCGGAGTGATCCGGGTGGGTCTGGCCGGAAGCAGCAGTCAGCTCTCGAGCATGCTCGCCCCCATCACGGTGGCGGCGGTCTTCGTGCTCGCCTGCGCGATCGGATTCCTGCTGCACCGCCGACGTCGCAGCTCCACCGGTTCCCACAACTAGTTCCCACAACTAGGAGCACCTCGTGACCTCATCGAGTTCGCACGGCCGGCACGACCGGCCGGAGCCCCTACGCAAGGCCAGCCGCGCCGAGTCGGCCCAGGCCAGGCGGGACCTGCGCACCTGGCGCACCAAGAAGTACGCCATGGTCCTGGCAGGCGTGCCGATCGTGGCGATCGCCCTGGCCGGTTACGCGCTCGCCTCGCCGGGCCGGTGGCATCACCACCAGCCGACGTCCGCCGCGTGCGCGACCGCCTCGGCGACCGCTGGACAGTCGAGCACGTCGACGACCGCCGCAGCCGGCGGCACGACCTCGTCGAGCGCCGCCTCGCCCTCGTCCACGAGCGCGGTCTCCGCGTCCGCCACCGGCACCACGGCCGGCACGTCCACGGGCACCGGCACGGCCTCAAGCGGCACGACGATGAGCACGACGGCGACGACCGCGGCAGGGACCGGCACCACGACGACCGCTGCAGGGACCGGCACCAGCACTACGGCTGCGGCGGGGACCGGCACGACCACGACGACCGCCGCGGGGACAGGCACCAGCACGACGGCCGCTTCCACGACCGCCGCGGCGACGACCGGCGCGACGTGCGCCAACACGACGGCCGCGGCCACGACGACCGCCTCCGCCACGGCGACGACCGTGGCCGCCGCGACGCCGAACCCGAACTGCACCCTGGTCGTGCCCGCCAACCCGCTCAGCGCGCAGGGCCTGGCCACGCCGTACCAGTTCGTCGCGACCAACGCCGCGATGGGCGCGTGCCATGAGGCGAACGTCAACCAGAGCGCATTCGTCCAGGCCACGATCTACGACCCGGCCACCGGCGCGCTCAGCGTCTACGACCCGCTCGTGATCGATCAGGGCACGACGGCCGCCGCGGCACCGGTCGTGCCGACGCTCCCGGCCGGCGCCGTCGTCGGCATCTGGTTCGGCTTCAACGCCACGAACCTGACCCTGCAGGACTCGGGCGGCAGCCTGGCATCGGGCAACTGCGTCAACGGTCTGGGAGCCTCGGTCTTCGGCCAGTTCGCCGACTGCAACGCCGCGGCGTTCTTCAGCGCGGTCAACCAGGGCATCGCGGCCGGCAAGGTCACGGTGCCCAATCCCGGAACCGCCGTCGACGGCCAGCCGTGCCTGACGACCCGCAACTTCGGCCTGATCGACCAGGACCAGAGCGACAACGTGACCACCTCCTACCTGGCGACCGCGAACGGCCAGACCGCCCAGAACAACGCCGCGAACATGGCGACGCTGACCGGCGCGACCACGCTGGCCAACCCGAGCGACAACGCGCTGCTGGACGTATTCGTCGATCCCGCCCTGCACTGCACCCCGTGGACCGCGCCGAACCTCGGCAACGGCGGCGCCGCGGCCACCTCGATCGCGCTCGACGAGATCCAGGCCAACGCCTTCCCGGCCAACCCGACCGCGCTCGTCCCGGAAAACGACCCGATGGCCCTGGTCAACGGCGCCTTCAGCTCCCAGAAGACGAACCTCTACCGCGCCGGCGTCGACCAGAGCGCGCTGCCCGCGGGCGTCAGCCCGGCCGTGTACTGCGGCGACATGGACAGCATCCAGTCCGCCCGCCTCCAGCAGGACGTCAACCTGCTCATCAACCAGACAAGCCCGTCGGCGGCCGCCGCGAGCAACCTGTTCACCTTCCTGGCGATGCGGCTGCAGCAGTCCTTCGGCAACCTCAACTGCCAGAACTTCGGCCTGGCGAACCCGGTCTCCTCCCTCGCCACCAACGGCGCGGGCGTCGTGGTCGGCGCCGTCTTCGCCCAGCAGACCAACGCGGTCACCGCGGGCGCCGGAAACCCGGCCGAGAAGTGCGTGACCATCACCAACGCCACAGCGCAGGCCGCCTGCGCCCTGGCCGCCGTGGGCGCGAACACCTCCCCGACCCCCACGCCGACCATGACCGCCACTCCCCGTCCGAGCGGCGACATGCACCACCGCAGCGGGCACCACTGGTGACACGCCGAAGGTGAAACGCGAGCCCGGTGAACGGTGAGGCCGGTGAGGCCGGTGAACCGATGAGCTTCACGCACGGCAGCACCTGACCCGCGGTAGCACCTGACCCGCGGTAGCACCTGACCCGCGGTAGCACCTCACCCGCACGTGGCGTCCCGTCGCCCCCGAGCCGTAAGCGGCTCGGGGGCGACAGCGCGTCCGGCGGCCGGAATGCGATGGCCGGATCGGGCGCTTAGCCTGCGAGCATGGGCAGCAACGAGGCTTTCGTCACGGTCGCCGGGCGCAGTGTGCGCATCTCCTCGCCGGATAAGGTCTGCTATCCGGCCGTCGGGGTCACCAAGCTCGAGCTCGCGGAGTACTGCATCGCCGTCGCCGAAGGGCTGATGCGCGCGCTCGCCGGGCGGCCGATGGCGCTCCATCGCTTCCCCGGCGGCCTGGCCGGCGGCGACTCCTTCTACATGAAGCACGCGCCCAAGAGCCTGCCCGATTGGGTGCAGACCGTGAAGGTGACCTTTCCGAGCGGACGCACCGGCTACGAGGTGTGCGTGACCGAGCCGGCCACCGTGGTGTGGGCAGTGCAGATGAACGCCCTGGAGCTGCATCCGTGGCCGGTGCGCCGTGAGGACACCGACCGCCCCGACGAGCTGCGCATCGACCTCGACCCGGAGGCAGGCAGCGGCTTCGCCAAAGCCGTCGAGGCCGCGACGGAGGCCCGTGCGCTGTTCGACGAGCTGGGCATGGTGCCGTTCGTGAAGACGTCCGGCGGACGCGGCCTGCACATACTGGTTCGTATCGAGCCGCGCTGGTCGTTCATCGAGACCCGGCGCGCGGTCATCGCGTTCGCGCGGGAACTGGAACGCCGTCGCCCCGACCTTTTCACCACGTCCTGGTGGAAGGAGGAGCGGAGCGCGCCGGTATTCGTCGACTTCAACCAGATGGCCCGCGACCGGATGCTCGCCGCCGCCTACTCCACGCGCGCCGTCCCGGACGCCCGGGTCTCGACACCGGTGCGCTGGCCGGACCTGCCAGACGCGGCCCCGGAGGACTTCACCGTGCGTACGGTGCCCGCGCTCTTGGCCGAACGCGGCGACGCGCACGAGGGCATCGACGACGAGTCCGCCGCGCTGGACGCGCTGCTGGAGATGGCCGAGCGGGACGAGCGCGACCGCGGGCTCGGCGACCTGCCCTATCCGCCCGAGTTCCCGAAGATGCCCGGCGAACCCAAGCGCGTCCAGCCGTCCAAGGCCCGCCACACGACCGCCGAAACCAGCTGACGCGCGAACTCAGTGGGCGGCACAACCGTTTGGCACCGCTAGGCCGCCGGACCGAGCACATCAGCCAGATCGTACGCGGTCGGCACGTCCAGTTGGCCGTAGCCGCAGGACTCGGGCTCCCGGTCCGGCCGCCACCGCACGAACCTTGCACTGTGCCGGAACCGGTCCGCCTGCAGCTGGTCGTAGCGCACTTCGCACACCCGCTCCGGCCGCAGCGCCACGAACGACCGGTCCTTGCCGGCGTTCCACCGGTTGAGGACACCCGGGCGCCGGTGCGCGCCGTCGTCCTCGCCGAGCCAAGGATGCTCCTCCCCTTCGGGCACCACCAGCGGCGCGAGCTCGTCGACGAGCGCGGCACGCCGGGCCATCGTGAACGCGCTGGCGCCGCCGACGTAGTTGAGGACACCGTCCTGCAGATACAGACCCAGCATGAGCGATCCGACGACCGGACCGCTCTTGTGCAGCCGGTATCCGGCCACAACGACATCGGCGGTGCGCTCGTGCTTGATCTTCACCATCGCGCGCTCGCCGGGCCGGTACGCGTCGTCCAGCGGCTTGGCGACCACGCCGTCGAGCCCGGCGCCCTCGAAGGTCTCGAACCAGGCCGTGGCCAGGTCGGCGTCCTGGGTCGCGCGTGACATGCGCACGTGCGGGGTCGGTGCGAACAGCCGCGCCAGCACCTCGTGCCGCTCGGACAGCGGGCGGCCCATCAGGTCTTCGTCGCCGGCCGCGAGCACGTCGAACGCGACGAACGTCGCCGGTGTCTGCTCGGCCAGCAACCGGATCCGCGAATCGGCCGGATGGATGCGGTCGGTCAGCCGGTCGAAATCGAGCCGGCCGCCCTGGACCACGACGATCTCCCCGTCGAGCACGCACCGCGGCGGCAGCGCCTCGGCCAGCGAGACGACCAGTTCCGGGAAGTAGCGCGTCAGCGGGTTCCCGCCGCGGCTGCCCAGCTCGATGTCCTCGCCGTCGCGGAAGACCAGGCAGCGGAATCCGTCCCACTTGGGTTCGTACAGGTACCGACCGCTCGGCACCGCCGCCGCGGACCTCGCGAGCATCGGCGCGATCGGGCGCGTGACCGGCAATACCATCGCACATCCTCGCTGGTCGTCCTTGGGACCAGCGCATCACCCCCGACGGCGCGCCCGCAACCGCTCGCGGCCGAACGGTCGTTCCGGCGGCACGTCCCAGTACCGTGCCGGGTTCAGGGCGCTGAGCGGTATCCGGTATCCACAGGAGGGAGCGTCGATCTTCCCCCCGGCTAGAAGCGTGGCCCGGGGTAGGAACCTGGCCCGCGATTCAGCCGGGCCAGGGCGGCTTTTCGCGGATTGTCCGGGCCGTTGCCGCTGGTCGCGGCACTGTTCGAGGCGGCACCGACGTGCGCAAGAGGCGCCGAGCGCCGCGACCTGGATGCCCAACCGGTAGGCTTGCCTGGATATGGAGTGGGAATCGTAGCGCGGACCTGCACGTTTTCAGGTCCGGGGCGAGCGCTCCATGAAGGAGAACAATCAGTATGGCTACCGGCACTGTGAAGTGGTTCAACGCGGAAAAGGGTTTCGGGTTCATCGAGCAGGACGGGGGCGGCCCGGACGTGTTCGCCCACTACTCCGCGATCGCCACCCAGGGCTACCGTGAGCTTCAGGAAGGCCAGAGCGTCAGCTTCGAGGTGACCCAGGGCCCCAAGGGCCCGCAGGCCGCCGACATCCTGCCGATCTGACCCTCGGATCCTTGTGATCGTCGGGGCCGCCGGACTCGTTCCGGCGGCCCCGACGCGTTCAGCCGCCGCGACGCCCTTCCGAGCGCCGAGGCGGGGCGGGGTCGGCGCTCGGTCAGTAGCGTCGGCGGCCGGTCGGCAGGGCTTCGACGTGGTAGGAGCGGGTGTCGCCGGCCGCCGCCAACTCGGCGATGCGGGCGGCGGCCAGTTCCGGCGAGTCGAACTTGTAGGCGTTCGACCTGACGTAGGTGACCCCGTCGGCCCCGAACGACCTGCCCCAGAAGCTGCCTGAGTCTGTCGCGATGATGAAGCTTGTGGAGTCCATCCACCTACCTTACGGTCTCGGCCGAGTCCTGGTGCGCAGCCTGCGGGGCCCGATTGCGCGGCATGTCCGCGGTGTACCGCGTCCCGCGGTCAGGAGGTCCCGCGGAGTCTGGCCAGCGCCTGGGCCAGGATGATCTCGGCGTCCGCGTCGCTGCGCCGCTCGCGGACGTAGGCGAGGTGGGTCTTGTACGGCTCCACGCGCAAGGCGGGAGGCGGGTTGTCCCGGTCCTGCCCGGCGGGCATGCCGCAGCCGTGGCAATCCCACGTCGCCGGAGCCACCGCCTCCGCGGCGAACATCGTCCGGGTCGAATGGCCTCCGGCGCACCAGAACGTCACCGCGACCCGCGCGACGAGATCCCCGCCGCGCTCGGACTCGCCGGCCGGCCCCGATCCGATCCTGCGCCCGCGCACGCCGCTGCTTCGTGCCATGGTTGGTGTCTCCTTTGATCGCGATCGATCCAGGAACGAGCCGGCGCCGATCAGCGCCGCCGTCATCGCCCGAAGCAGGCCCGCAAAACGCGGGCATAGCCTCGACACTACGTCCCGACACGCGGCGGCGGATCACGAAACGGCGTCACTCAGGGAGCGACTGACCCCGCCCGTCGCCCGAACCGGTCAGCCAGCCCTCACGAAGGGGTGCGGTCGGTCCGGCCTTCGAGGGTCTTCATCGCCACGTAGCTGTTGACCGCGGCGACGCCGGGCAGGTTCGCCATGCGGTTGGCGTGGAAGTCTTCGTAGGCGGGCAGATCAGCGACCTCGACTTGGAGCAGGTAGTCGTACGTACCGGTGATGTGGTGGCAGTACACGACCTCGGATAGTCGCACTACTTCGCGCTCGAATGCGACGACGTCTGCGTGTTTGTGGCGCATGAGCCTGACGCCGACGAACACGCGCAGTCCGCGGCCGACGGCGGCCGGGTCGATCAGCGCTCGGTAGCCGCGGATCACTCCGGCCTCCTCCAGTCGGCGCACCCGCCTCAGACACGGCGAGGGTGACAGGCCCACCCGGGCGGCGAGTTCGGCGTTGCTGATCCGCCCCTCGCGCTCGAGTACGGCGAGAATCGCGCGGTCCACTTCGTCGATGTCCACTGAGGCATTTTATTGCGCAAGACGCTCCTCTCGCGCTATCTCACGGGACTCGGAGGCGCAATCTCATGCCAAAGTTGTTCAGGGCGGGCCGTTGGCGCGTGCTTGGAGCTGCGGGTGACCGCATGCTGGATCACGTCAGTCCATCGATCCAGGAGGCGGTAGTGGTCATGCCGGAGGTCACGCGAACGGGGCGAAGCACGCTCGTCGTGCACGCCGACCGCGAGGTCCACCCGAGCGGCGCCGTCGCGCCGCCGATCTATCAGAGCGCGACGTTCGCCGCCGATGACGCGGACGAGTTCGCCCGGGTCGCACTTGAGCCGCGGGGCAAAGATTTCTACACCCGCTACGGCAACCCGAACCACGCGCAGGTCGCCGCGATCGTCGCCGAGTTGGAGGGCACCGAGGCGGCGCTGGTGACCGCTTCCGGGATGGCCGCGCTCACCACCGCGGTACTCGCCCTTGTTTCCGCGGGTGACCATGTCATCGGGCAGAAGTCCACCTATGGCGGCACCGCCTCGGTGCTGCTCAACCTCCTGCCGCGGCTGGGTGTGGCGACCACGCTGGTCGACCAGGGCGACCCGGGGGCGTTCGCCGCCGCGCTGAACCGGAACACCCGGCTGATCCTGCTGGAGTCGCCGAGCAACCCGCTGCTGCAGATCACCGATCTGCGCGCCGTCGCGGATCTCGCCCGCGCGCACGGGGTGGTGACGATGGCCGACAACACGTTCGCCACCCCGATCAACCAGCGCCCGGCCGAGTACGGGATCGATCTGGTCTGGCACAGCGCGACCAAGTATCTCAACGGGCATTCCGACGTCTCCGCGGGCGTGCTGGCCGGGCCCACCCGCCTGCTGGACCGGGTCTGGGACACGGCGATCCTCACCGGTGCCGTGCTCGGCCCCGTAGACGCCTGGCTGCTGCTGCGCGGCATGCGCACCCTGCCGCTGCGCATGTCCCGGCACAACGCCAACGGCCAGGCCCTGGCCGAGGCCCTCAGCGGGCATCGCGCCGTGGCGCGCGTCCACTACCCGGGTCTCCCTTCTCATCCGCAGCACGACCTGGCGAAGTGCCAGATGAGCGGTTTCGGCGCGGTGCTGGGTGTCGAACTCGCAGGCGGGTACGCGGCCGCAGACGCGTTCCTCGGCCGACTGCGTCACTCTCGCCGCGCCGCCAGTCTCGGTGGAGTCGAGTCCCTGGCCGTGCATCCGGCCGCCATGTGGCGCGGCATGCTCAGCGACACCCAGATCGCGGCCTCCGGAGTCCCGTCGGGCCTCATCCGCCTGGCCGCCGGGATCGAGGACGCCGCCGACCTGGTCCACGACGCGCTCGCCGCGGCCGACTCGGTGATCGAGTACGAAGATTCACCGACACGCCCGAAGGAGCCCGTGTCATGAGGACGCTGATCACCGGTGGCAGCGTGCTGAGCATGGACCCGGCCGTCGGCGACTTCGCCAGCGGCGACGTGCTGATCGAGAACGGGATCATCACTCGGGTCGCCGCACACATCGACGCCCCGGACGCCGAGGTGATCGACGCGACCGAGCGGATCGTGATGCCGGGCCTGATCGACAACCACCGCCACACCTGGCAGACCGCGCTGCGCGGCATCGGCGCGGACTGGACCTTCCCCGACTACCGGGCCGCGATCCACGCGACCCTGCGCCCCCGCTACCGGCCCGAGGACGTCTACCTCGGCAACCTGCTCGGACGCCTCGAAGCCCTGCACTGCGGGGTCACCACCATGCTCGACTGGTTCCACTGTGCCGAGGGGCCAGAGCACGCCGACGCCGCCGTCGCCGGACTGCGCGACGCACCGGGCCGCTCGATCTTCTGCTACGGCGCGAACTACGGCCACCAGGGATCGGTCGAGGCCGAGATCCGCCGCGTGCACCGCGAGCTCGATGACGAGCGCGGGCCTGTCACCATGGCGTTCGGGCTGCGCGGCGCGGAGGACACCTCCATCGAGACTGTCGCCGCGGAGTTGAAGCTGGCGGCGGAGCTCGGCCTGCGGACCAGCGTGCACATCGCCTCCGACGGCACCGCCCGCCCCGTCGACGACCTCCGGCGCCACGGCCTGCTCGAGGCGTCGACCACCTTCGTCCACGCCAACGGCATCGCCGACGACGAACTGCGGATGCTCGCCGACGCCGGAAGCTCGATCTCGATCAGCCCCGACGTCGAACTGAAGATGGGCTTCGGCTGGCCGATGACCGGCCGGGCCCTGGCCGCCGGACTGCGCCCGACCCTCTCCGTCGACGACACCCCCGCGGCGGCGGCGACATCTTCTCCACCCTGCGCACCGCCTACGCTGTCCAGCGAGGCCTGGACGGCACCTTACGTGCCCGCGACCTGCTGGAATTCGTCACCGTCGACGCGGCGGCCTCCTGTGGGCTGGCGGAGCGCACCGGCAGCATCGCCCCGGGCAAGGACGCCGATCTCATCCTGTTGCGCACGGACGACATCACCATGTTCCCGGCCACCGACCCAGCGGCCAGCATCGTCACCGCAGGCCACCCCGGCATCATCGACACGGTCCTGGTCGCGGGCCGCCCGGTCAAGCGCGACGGGGCGCTGCTGGGTGTCGACCTGCCGACACTAAAAGCCCGGCTCACCGCGTCACGCGACCGGATCGCCACCGCCGCCGGCGTCCGCCTCGACGCAAACTGGCGGCCGAGCCATGACCAGCGGTAACCCACCGGCGTAGAGCACGGCCGCGCGCCGGATGCGGCCGGCTCGCCGGTGCCGGGGCATCCACGGCGGCCTGGCAGCCCGCCGATACGGGCCTGATGCATCGTCAGATGGTGGACCTTATTGGGACTTACTCCAACCAATTGAATCGCGCTGACCTGCTGAAACGTACCCGGCGGTGGCTGGGTGAGGCCCCCCAAGCCCCGGTTCAAGATCCAAGAGTCAGTGTCCGGGGCACGTCGAGGGTGATCGTGTCACGGCGGGTGGTTGATCGCTTGAATGAGGAGACGGTGCGCGAGCTGATCGAGGCACGGCGAGGTGGCGCGAAGCTTCGTGAACTTGTTGAGCGTTACGGGGTCAGCGAGAGCAGCCTGAAGCGGCTATTCCGAACAGCCGCAGCTGATGGCCTTCCAACGGCTCCGGCATGTGCGCAGGTCATCGATGGGTGAGGGCAAGACGCCGGTGTTGCCGTCGCGGTAGGAATCGGCAACGAGCTTTCCCGGGACCCCAGTTGAACCCGTCGGGGGTGAACTTGACACCATGATGCCAGGTCAGACTGAGATTTCATAGGACGAACGCCACGTTCGGTTTGTCTTGTTGCGGGAGGTGCCGGGCTCCAGAATCGGCGCATGACTCAATCGGGGAGAGTTGATTTTGACGCCGTGGCACGCGCGCAGGCGCAGCTGCTTAGCTCGCGGCGCCTGACGACGCGGGAGTTGACTGCCGCGTACCGCACGGTGCGCACGGCCACGCCCGGTGCGTATGCGGAGCAGTTCGTGCGCGCCTTGATATCCGGTGGCTATGGAACCGACGATCGGGAAGCGCGGGTGGTCCTGTGGGCGGAGGCGGTCGAGGCCGCACGCCAAGCACTGGAGGCCGACCCGCGGTTCGCGACGCTGCTCGTTGACGCGCTCAAAGCGTATGAGTGGGGTCTGTATGACCTGGGGCGTCGGGGCGAGGGCTTGGTGGTTTGCGAGGAAATGGCGCTAACCGGGCGGCGCGCGTACGAGGCCGGCGTCGTGCATTTCCCGAGCTACGGCAGTTGGGAGCTTGCGTGCAAGCTCGCCGAGGAAGGGCGTCACCGGGAAGCCGCTGCGCTTCTGGGACCTATCACGCGAGACAGATTGATCGAGCAGTCGGGAACCGTCTTTTGGCCGTGGATTGCGTGGATTGCCGAACTCGACGCGGCGGATGCGGGCGAGGCCGCGCGAACGGAACTGCGCGCGCTGATCGAGCATGACCGCGCCAAGGCCGCGACGGGCAAGGGCGCGATGGCCATCGTGATCTGGGAGTTGCTGCTCCTGGTGGATATGGCCCGGGCGCACGGTTGCGTCGAAGACACCGACGCGGCTGCCGACCAAGTCGAGGACCTGCTCGCCTGCCTGGCCGGGTCGGCGGAAGCTCGCAACTCGAGCAATCTTCTATCCTGGTGGACGGTGCTTGCCGCGCTGACTGGACGCCGTGAGGACCGGCCCGCGCCCGGGGAACCGGAACCGCCGGTGTTTCTTGATCTGTTCTGGTCGCCGGACCTCATGCGCACCTACCTCGGCGTTGGGCGCGAGCGTCTCGAAACCGAAGTCAACCGCCTCACCGAACTCGCCGCAGACGATCCCGCCGAGCATCTGCCGCACCTCATCGAGACCCAACGCATGCTCAAGCTGCGCTCAATAAAGTACTGGGCCAGGCGCAGACGGCAGGGCGAAGAGCCGCTTCGGAGCTACTTCGATGACGGCGTCGGGTTCGCCCGTCACCTCAACGAGCTCGACGGGGTTCACGGACGACCTGCGCTTTCCAGAGCCTTGGCAGACAGGGCGGGCCTGAGTGTCGCGGCAAACGACTACGCGGTGGCACTGGCAGACTTCCGGGAAGCCCGCCAGGTCATTGCGGAGCACGCGATGTCTGAAGCTGCTGCTACAGCCGCTGCCGACCGAGACGGCACGCGGGACCGTGCGCCTGCACCTGCGCGCAGGAGCGCCTGATACGGAGCCGTTCCCCGGGGCTGATTGTCGCTGTCGGCCTAGGACAGCATCCCGGGCCTCCGGCGACGGAGCCTCCGGCCGGCGACCGGGCAGGCAGGAGCCATCGGCGCACTCGTGAACGTGCCGGTGGTAGAGGTGCCCGGCCCAATACGACGGAAGCTCATGGGTGTGCAGCCAGTTGTACGGCCCGTGCAGATCCTCATCGGCCACGAAGGACTCGACGATCACCTTGGCGTGCTCCGGTTCGAGATGCCACCTCGCCCACAGGTCGAAGGCGACCTCGTGAAGGTGTTCGTCGATCTCGGTAGGCGCGTCGAGGTCCAGTCGCAGCGGAAACATGCACGCATCTTGGCAGGCTGAATGAGGCGGGGACCATCCATTTGCGACCCGGTGCGCCAATGCCCGGATTCAGGGCAGAGAGGTCTGGGGCCGACGGCGTTGCGGCTCTCCGATTGGCTTTGTCGCGATCTTGTGATGGTTGGGGCCGACTGAGGAGGGGGTTGCACACACCGCTACTCGGCGGCAGCGAAACTCTTGATCATGTGACGCATGGCCGGAGTGGGGATCGCTGGATTGCGCGCGGCGGTGGCCGCCGTTCGTTCGTCGAGTAGCAGGTCGACCAGTAGGTCTCGGGGCAACGAGGGGTGGGTCTGGGCGGTCTGTCGGACGGTCGGGTCGACGTCGTCGATCAGGCGGCCTGCGTCGTCGGCGGTCAGGCGTGGGTCCTTTGCGGCGTCTGCCCGGACGTCGGCGTCGGCGTCTCGGCTGAGCCGGGCGACGAGCTCCGGGGTGGATGCGGGGTCGTCCAGGGCCACGCGGCGCATGCGCGGGTCAGGGTCGTCGGCGAAGCGCAGGAGGCAGT
>NZ_JAGSOH010000280.1 GCF_018139625.1 Actinospica acidithermotolerans
TCGGTCTCCGGCTCGCTCGCCTCGACCGCCTCGCTCGCCAACAACCTGGGCAAGTGGCTCTCCATCGGCGTGCTGCTCGCCGCGTTCCTGGTCGCCGCGCTGTTCACGATGTCGGCGGTGGGCCGGCGCACCCGTGAGTTCGGCACCCTGAAGGCGATCGGCTGGACCTCGGGCCGCGTCGTGCGCCAAGTGCTCGGCGAGTCCATCGTCACCGGACTGATCGGCGGCGTCCTGGGCATCGCCCTCGGCTACGGCGGAGCGCTCGCCATCGACAAGTTCGCCCCGACGCTGACCGCCTCGTCCGCGACGAGCAGTGCCAGCAACACCGCGGGCGGGAACTTCCCCGGCGGCGGTGGCGGCGCGCGTGCGGCGGCCAACGACGTGACCGTGCACCTGACCGCCCCGGTCGACATCAAGATCCTGCTCCTCGCGGTCGGCCTCGCGGTGCTCGGCGGCCTGATCGCCGGCGGCCTCGGCGGCTGGCGCGCCTCCTCCCTGCGCCCGGCCGACGCCCTGGCCAAGGTCGCCTAGACCAGGCCCGAATCCCGAAAGGATTAGATCCATGTATGAGATCAGTGGTCTGACGAAGGCCTACGACGGCAAGCGCAAGGGCGAGAAGGTCCACGCGCTGCAGGGCGTGGACGTGCTCATCCCGGACAACGACATGCTCGCGATCCAGGGCCCCACCGGCCACGGCAAGTCCACCCTGCTCCAGCTGCTCGGCGGGCTCGACCGGCCCACCGACGGCTCGCTGAAGTTCGACGGCCAGGAACTGTCGAGGATGGGCGAGATGCAGCTGACGAAGCTGCGCGCGCAGAACTTCGGCTACATCTTCCAGTCCTTCAACCTCATCCCGACGCTCACCGCCCAGGAGAACGTCGAGACGGCCCTGGTGCCGCTGGGGGTGACCAAGGCCGAGCGCCGTGAGCGCGCGGCGCAGGCGCTGACCGAGGTCGGCCTCGGCGAGCGCCTGCACCACCTGCAGACCGAGCTGTCCGGCGGCCAGCAGCAGCGCGTCGCCATCGCGCGTGCGCTGGTCAAGGAGCCGAAGGTCATCCTCGCCGACGAGCCGACCGGAAACCTCGACGAGGACACCCGCGACGACATCTTCGGCCTCCTGGAGAAGCTCTGGCAGGAGCGCGGGCTGACCGTCATCATGGTCACCCACGACTCCGAGCTCTCCCGCCGCGTCCCCCGGCTGGCCCAGATCAAGAACGGCAAGCT
>NZ_JAGSOH010000281.1 GCF_018139625.1 Actinospica acidithermotolerans
GTGGGGTGGGTGGGGTCCGGTCGTGGTGCTCTCCTCGCCTGGCACCTGAAGGCGACCAGGAACCCGGGGGGGCACAAGCGGCGGTGGTTTGGTCGGTGGGGATTTTTGCTGCGCCGCTTGTGCCCCCGCCGGAACCCTGGTTGGGCTGCGCCTGCCAGGCGAGGAGAGCACCACGACCTCGGCGGGAGTGCGCGCGTCGCGCCCCACTCGGTCGGACCCGGCGTGACTTCGGTGGACCCGGCGTGCCAGCGGTCCGCTGTCCCGATGCGAATATTTACATCCGTACCCGGATTATGACTTGAGCGGCGGCGGTGCGGTTTTTTGCCTCACACCCGTCCCCAATCCAGGCGTTCGGTGGCCCCGCGGTGGAATTCCCCATCACTCCCGGTACCGGAAGCAGTCGATCGGACGACCCGGGAGCGCCGCTTTCCGCCCCAGTCGGCCCCGGAAGCGCCGCAAAAATTCGCACCGACCCCGGCCCGGAGGACGAGGCAAATAGTTGCACCAGCCTCCGGCCGGAAGGCAAGGCGAAAATTCACACCAGCCCGGGCCAGAGGGAAGCGCAAAAATCCACACCGTCCCCAAGGCCAGGCGGTGAGGTGAAATTTCGCACCGTGCCTGGGCTGGAGGGCGAGGTGAAATTTCGCACCGTTCCCGGGGCCAGGCGGTGAGGTGAAATTTCGCACCGTGCCTGGGCTGGAGGGCGAGGTGAAATTTCGCACCGTTCCCGGGCCAGGCGGTGAGGTGAATTTTCGCACCGTGCCTGGGCTGGAGGGTGAGGTGAAATTTCGCACCGTTCCCGGGCCAGGCGGTGAGGTGAATTTTCGCACCGTGCCTGGGCTGGAGGGCGAGGTGAATTTTCGCACCGTTCCCGGGCCAGGCGGTGAGGTGAATTTTCGCACCGGCTATCACCGAACTTGGCCCGGGACCTTACGTGAAGCGAAATTCTGCATTTGGCACGCGACGTGTTGGCCGACGGCGCCCGGCCGGGTCGAGCGGCACGCGCACAGCTTCGCCGAGGTCGTGGTGCTCTCCTCGCCTGGCAGGCGCAGCCCAACCAGGGTTCCGGCGGGGGCACAAGCGGCGCAGCGAAAAACCACACCAACCAAAACCCCCGCCGCTTGTGCCCCCGCCGGGTTCCTGGTCGCCTTCAGGTGCCAGGCGAGGAGAGCACCACGACCGGACCCCACCCACCCCAC
>NZ_JAGSOH010000282.1 GCF_018139625.1 Actinospica acidithermotolerans
CCCCGGCCCCGGGCACGGCCCCGGCCAAGCGCTCCGCTCTGGGCGGCGCGGTGCGCTGGGACACCGTGGTCGGTGCGCTGCTGGTGGTGCTGATCCTGTTCTCCTACTCCTTCGTGGGGGACTTCGGGAACGCGCTGAACATCGGCTTCCTGATCGGCAACACGCTGCCGATCGCGGCGATCGCGCTGCCGATGACGATGCTGGTGGCCTCCGGGGAGATCGACCTGTCGGTCGGCTCCACCGTCGGGCTCTCCGGGTCGGTGATGGGCGCGCTGTGGAACGACGGGATGAACATCAACATGATCATCCTGGTCTGCGCGGCCCTCGGCATCGTCTGCGGGCTCGTGAACGCACTGCTCGTCACCCGCCTCGGGCTGCCGTCGCTGGCGGTCACGATCGGGACGATGGCCGCCTACCGCGGCATCGCGCAGATCGTGCTCGGCTCCAACTCGGTGACCGACTTCCCGCAGAACTACCTCAACTTCGGCTCCGGCCGGATCGCCGGCACCTTCATCCCGACCGCGGCGATCCCGTGGGCGATCCTCGCGGTGATCGCCGTGATCGTGCTGCACGCGACCGGGTTCGGCCGCTCGGTGTTCGCGGTCGGCGCCTCGCAGGAGGCCGCCTGGTTCGCCGGACTGCGCGTGAAGCGGATCAAGCTGCTGCTGTTCGTGGCCACCGGCCTGGTCTCCTCGCTCACCGGCGTGTTCTGGGTGCTGCACTACGCCAGCGCCTCCTACGACAACGCCACCGGCCTGGAACTGTCGGTCGTCGCCGCGGTGCTGCTCGGCGGGATCGACTTCGACGGCGGGCGCGGGACCCTCGGCGGCGCGATCGCCGGGGTGTTCCTGCTCGGCACCCTGCAGAACGTGATGAGCCTGGTCAACGTCTCCTCCCAGTCCCAGACCGTGGTCACCGGGATCCTGCTCGTGATCTCCGTCCTCGGCCCCCGCGTCGCCCGGCAGATCGCCACCGCACGCGCCCGGCGCTCCTTGTCATCCTCCCCGACCCGCCCTATGGCACCGACACCGTCGTCGTCCTTCTGAAAGGGATCGTCATGTATTCATCGTTCTGTCGTCCTCGGCTCGTGCGTTTGGTGGCGTCGGTGGCTGTGGGTGGTGTGCTGGCTGTGGGTGTGGCCGGGTGT
>NZ_JAGSOH010000283.1 GCF_018139625.1 Actinospica acidithermotolerans
AGGGTGTGGTGGGCGTGCAGGGCGAAGGTCGGCGGGCGCGTGCAGCCGGCGTGGGTGCAGTGCCGGTCCCGGAAGGCGAGTGCGACGCGCTGCGCGGACGAGGCCAGACGCGCGTGCGGGTCGGTGTCGATAGCCGTTCCGTCGAGCCGGACCGGGTCGCCGTCCTCGTCGAGTTCGAGCAGATGCGGTTCGGGGTCCGGGACCGCGCCGACCGGGACCGGGGTGCCGTAGACGGTCTCGGCCAGGGGGTTCGGGCTCCCGGCCGGGACGGAGAACAGCATCGGCGGGCTGAAGGTCGCTGTGCGCACGGGCGCGGGGGCGTTCAGGAACACCTCCGCGATCCGGGTCAGGGCGTGGGCGTTGATCTGCTCGGTGGAGCGCACGTCCTCGGGTAGCGGGCTGGCGTGGTCGTATTGGGCTTGGCGGATCCAGTCGGCGGTTTGTGCGTCGATGGCGGACCGGAGGGTGGTGGCGCGGACCGCGTCCAGCAGGACCTCGAACCGGCACAGCCCGTCCTCGAGCTCGACCACGCGGTAGAACGACCGTGCGCGTTGACGGGCGATCACGTCCTTGCTCGTGTCCGGGTCCAGGGTGTGTTCCAGGGCCCGGATCTGCTTCGCGGCCGCGGTCACGCCCTCGGCTTCGGCGGTGACCAGGGTCGCGGTCAAAGCGGCCGCGGTGTCCACGCCGGTTCCGGCCACCGCCTTCGCGGTGCGTGAGAGCACCCGGACGGTGTCCGCGCCGATGCGGCCGGAGGCCAGCGGTTCGGCCAGTTGCGGGATCGCGCCGATCCGGCGGGCGCACTCCGCGATCGAGCGGGCCCTGCCGTCGGAGACATCCAGATGCGTCGCGGCCCACGCCTTGACCCCGCCGCGCGCCGCCTTGACCCGGTCGGCCTGTGCGAGTGCCCGGATCAGCTGGCCGTGACCGGCCTGCTCCCGCCGCCCCAGCATCTGCGCGAGCTGCAGCAGCACGTCCGCACCCTCGCGGTCACCGGCGTGCAGGTCCTGCGCGTCACGCAGGCACTCGGCGACGATCTCATCCCTGCGCGCGTCCAACTCCGCCACTTGCTCAAGCCGCGTACGCCAGAGCTCCGCGATCCCGCCCCCACGATCCATGCCAC
>NZ_JAGSOH010000284.1 GCF_018139625.1 Actinospica acidithermotolerans
CTAGTTGTACTGACCACAGAGGTTAGTGACACGGCTCACTGGCGGTGGATCTTGAAATGGGTGAGGGCCTTCTGGCTCGGTGTGTAGCGACCAAACTCGCACGCCGAAGACAGACAGGCCCTCAATGCCCCACCGTAACGCACCTTTGACCGAGACCGGGCGGTTGCGCCTGGCCACCTGCATCGTCGAGGACGGCTGGCCGCTTCGCCGGGCGGCCGAGCGCTTCCAGGTCTCGCCGACCACGGCCAAACGCTGGGCCGACCGGTACCGCGAGTCGGGCGTGGCCGGGATGGCGGACCGCTCCAGCCGTCCGCATTCGAGCCCGCGCCGGACCCCGTCGCGCACCGAGCGCCGGATCATCAAAGTCCGCCTGGCCCGCCGGTGGGGACCGGCCCGCATCGCCTACCTGCTGGGCCTTAACCCCGCGACCGTGCACCGTGTCCTGTCGCGCTACGGCCTGGCCCGCCTCACCCACCTGGACCGCGCGACCGGCGCCGTCGTGCGCCGCTACGAACGCGAGGCCCCCGGCGACCTGGTGCACGTGGACATCAAGAAGCTCGGCAACATCCCCGATGGGGGCGGGCACAAAGTCCACGGACGGGCCCGGGGCAGCCGCAACAGCACCGCCTCCGCACCGATCGCGAACAACGGCACCGGCCCGCGCACGAAACTGGGCTACGGCTACCTACACAACGCCGTCGACGACCACTCCCGCCTGGCCTACACCGAGATCCTCGCGGACGAGACCAAAGAGTCGGCCGCCGCGTTCTGGAGGCGCGCCCAGGCGTTCTTCACCGCCGCCGGCGTCACCGTCGCCAGAGTCCTGACCGACAACGGCTCCTGCTACCGCTCCAGGCTCTGGCGCCAGACCCTGACCGACGCGGGCATCGTCCACAAGCGCACCCGCCCCTACCGCCCCCAGACCAACGGCAAGGTCGAACGCTACAACCGGACCCTCATGGACGAATGGGCCTACGCCCGCCCCTACACCTCAGAACAACAGCGCCGGGACGCACTGGCCGGATGGCTCCACACCTACAATCACCATCGCGCACACACCGCACTCGGAGGCAAACCACCCGCCAGCCGCGTCCCCAACCTCACGGGGCAGTACAGCTAGTC
>NZ_JAGSOH010000285.1 GCF_018139625.1 Actinospica acidithermotolerans
GCGGTAGACCCAGGTGCGGCGGTTGACGTGGCGGGGCTGGGTGAAGGCGGTGCCGCTGATCTGTTCGGCGTAGAGGCCGAGCGGGGCCTGCTGGGGTGAGTTCTGGCCCTTGGGGAGGGCGCCGGGAACGGCCTCGCTCTGGTGCTCGTTGCCGAAGCCGGACAGGTAGCTGGGGGTGTCGGTCTCGGCCGGGACGTGCGTCGCGCCTTCATTCATGTGAATCATCGAATCATTCGGAGGATTGCGCGTCAATCCGCCGAAGCCGCGGCGGTCGCACCGCATCGCGCCGCGGCCGTACCGCGGTCAGACCGTGAACGCGCCCGCCGGGGGTTCCGGGGAGTCGGCGGCGGTGGCGTCGGTGACGGGGGCGGCGCCGGCGATCCACTGGCGCAGTTCGTCGCCGGCGAGGACGCGGGCCGGGAAGGGGTCCGCGGCGGCCTTGCGGGTGAGGTCGGCGAGCGGGAGGGGCCGGTGGCCGGCGGCGAGGACGAGGTTGCCGAAGCGTCGGCCGCGCAGGACGCCGGGTTCGGCGATCAGGGCGCAGTGGGGGTAGACGGCGTGGACCGTGGCGGCCTGCGCGCGGGCGAACTTGAGCGGGGCGCCGTCGGCGAGGTTGGCGGCGTAGACCCCGGTTTCGCGCAGGGCGGTGGCGCCGAGCCGCACGTATTCGACGCTGGTGAGGTGAGCCGGGGTGCGGGCGGCGGCGAACACGTCGCTGACGATGAGGTCCCAGTCGGCGGGTTTCATGGTGGCGAGGGCTTCGCGGGCGTCGGCGACGCGGACGCGGATGCGGGCGCGCTTGTCGAGGGGGAGGTGGCTGCGGACGAAGTCGGTGAGGCCGGTGTCGATCTCGACGGCGAGCTGGCGGGAGCCGGGCCGGGTGTGGGCGAGGTAGCGCGGGAGGGTGAGTGCGCCGCCGCCGAGGTGGAGGGCGTCGAGGGGCTTGCCTTCGGGGAAGGCGAGGTCGGCGAGGTGGGCGAGGCGGCGGACGTATTCGAATTCGAGATGGGCCGGGTCGTCGAGGTCGACGTAGGACTGGGGGGTGTCGTCGACGGTGAGGAGGTAGGCGGCGGGGTGGTCGGTGTCGGGCATGAGGCGGGCGAGGCC
>NZ_JAGSOH010000286.1 GCF_018139625.1 Actinospica acidithermotolerans
TCCGGTACATAGCTGCGGCGCGGCGATAGACCTCAATCGCCTCCCCGAACCGCCTTGCCCCTATCAGAGCCACTCCGAGGGCGGTCATCGAGCTCGCCTCAAGTCCGACGTCGCCAAGTGCCTGGGCGGCGGCTACCGCACTGGTCTGGGTCTCGACCATCTCGGTGAAAAGTCGGCGCTGGCGAAGGTACTCCGCCAGGGCGAGCGAGACGATCAGTGCAATGTCATGGCACCCCTCTTGCGCAGAAACGCGAACCGCGGCGGCCAGATTCGCCCGGTTGTCATCGAACCACCGAAGTGCGTCGTCCTTGCACGCGAATCCGCCTGGAACAGGGATTCCCGGACGTGCGGTGAGGTAGGCGTCCGCAGTGGCCCCAGTGCCTGCGTAGTAGTCCAGTAGTCGGTCGCGTGCTGCTCGCCGCTCGTCTGCATACTCTTCGAGCGCCTCCCGGAGGTACGCGCGCACCAAGTCGTGCATGGCCCAGCGGCCGCGATCGTTACCAGTGATCAGATATGTGCCCTCCAGCGAGAAGAGCAGCTCTTCGGCTTGCCGCCGAGGTAGGTCGCAGAGGGCTGCTGCCGCTGCTGCCGCGAAGTCAACACCCTGGTCAATGGCGAGAAGCCGCAGCATCCGTGCCTCGGCCGACTTGAGGCGGTCGATGGAGACTCGCAGAGCCGCGCGCACGCCGGGCTGCAGCTCATCGTCGGGGAACTCCAACACCTCCAACCGGGCCCGTTCGTCAGCGAGCCGTGACGCGAGACTACCCACCGATCTTCGCGGCGAGTTCTTGAGCAGTGCTGCAGCGATCTGCAGCGCGAGAGGAAGCCCTCCGCAGGCCCCGGCCACCAC
>NZ_JAGSOH010000287.1 GCF_018139625.1 Actinospica acidithermotolerans
TGTACTGACCACAGAGGTTGGTGACGGGGGTCACGGCCGGTTGATCTTGTAATGGGTGAGGGCCTTCTGGCTTGGTGTGGATTGCGACATCTGCACCGGCTACCGGAAAGGCCCTCATGCCCCACCGTAATGCACCCTTGTCCGAGACCGGACGTCTGCGCCTGGCCCGGTGCGTGGTCGAGGACGGTTGGCCGCTGCGGCGGGCGGCCGAGCGCTTCCAGGTCTCGCCGACCACCGCCAAACGCTGGGCGGACCGATACCGGCAGTCGGGCGCTGCCGGGATGGCCGATCGCCCCAGCCGCCCGCATACGAGTCCTCGCCGCACACCGACGCGTACCGAGCGGCGGATCATCAAGGTCCGCGTACTGCGCCGGTGGGGACCGGCGCGCATCGCCTTCCTGCTGGGGTTGAACCCCGCCACCGTCCACCGCGTGCTCACCCGCTACGGCCTGGCCCGACTCGCGCACCTGGACCGGGCCACCGGGCAGGTCATCCGCCGCTACGAACACGAGCGTCCCGGCGACCTGGTCCACGTGGACGTCAAAAAGCTCGGCAACATCCCCGACGGCGGCGGCTGGCGGGTACACGGCAAACCCGTCGGCGCCCGCAACCGCCAGCGCACCGCGACCGGCAAGACCAACGCGTACCGCAACCCGATCCTGGGCTACGGCTACCTGCACACCGCCCTCGACGACCACTCCCGGCTGGCCTACACCGAGATCCTGCCCGACGAACGCAAAGACACCGCCGTCGCGTTCTGGCAGCGTGCCCACGCCTACTTCGCCGCCGCCGGCATCACCGTCCAGCGCGTGCTCACCGACAACGGCTCCGCCTACCGCTCCCGCGCCTGGCGCGAACACCTGGCCGCGGCCGGGATCACCGCCAAGTTCACCCGGCCCTACCGGCCCCAGACCAACGGCAAAGTCGAACGCTTCCACCGCACCCTCGCCGACGAATGGGCCTACACACGCCCCTACGCCTCAGAATCCGAACGACGCGCCGCGCTTGACCCCTGGCTGCACATCTACAACCATCACCGAGCACACACCGCGCTCAAAGGCCAACCACCCGCCAGCCGCGTACCCAACCTCACAGGACAGAACA
>NZ_JAGSOH010000288.1 GCF_018139625.1 Actinospica acidithermotolerans
TCGAAGATCTTTGCCATGAACTGGAACCCTACTAGCACGAACATTTGTACGCTATGACACCGCATCAGCCACACGGCGCGGCGCCGGACCGGTATCCTCACACCCACGAACGGCCACTCCCGCCGCCCCGCCCCGACGAGGAGACCCACCCGTGAACACCGGACTGCGCACCTGGTTCGACAAAGCCGGGCCCCTCGCCCAGTCGCTCACGATCCTCGCCGCCGTCATCGCGCTGCTCGCGCTCGCCGCGCTGCTGTGGCGCGCCGGCCGGGCCCTGCGCGGCAAGAAGGCCGCCGACACCCTCACCGTCGTCGCCGCCGCCATGGCCTCCTCGGTCGCCGCCACCGGCATGTGGCACTTCTTCAGCCGCACCATGCACCTGCCGACCTGGATCCAGGCCGTGCTGTTCGCGTTCATGGAGATCAGCGTCCTGGCCTCCGCGCTGCGCGCCCGCGCCAACGTCGCCCGCGACGGCCAGGCCGGCGCCGACGGACTCGCCGTGTGGGTACTGACCTGCGCCTCCGGACTCATGTCCGCCTCGGAGGCCAACTCCGTCCAGGAGGCCCTGGTCCGGCTCGGCGCGCCACTGGTCGCCGCCTGGCTCTGGGAACGCAGCATGGTCCCGGAACGCCGCGCCCAGAAGGTCAAGCAGGGCACCGCCGAATCCGCCGTCCGCTGGCTCTTCTCCGTCAAGCGCATCGCCGTCCGCCTCGGCCTGGCCACCGCCCTCGGCGCCGACCTGGAGACCGAGGACGCCAACCGCCGCATCGACCGCTTCGTGCGCGCCGACAACCGCGCCCAGCGCGCCGGCTTCCTCACCCGCCGGCACGCCGGACGCCGCCGCGACCGCGCCCACGCCCGCCTCATGGAGCAGGCCCGCATGCAGGCCGACCCGCGCGCCCTCTACTCCCACCTCGGCCGCCAGGCCATCCTCGACGTCCTCGCCCGCCTCGGCGGCGACGACGCGGTCATCGACCGCGAGCGCGCCCGCCAGATGCAGCACATACTCGCCGACGCCGCCAGCGGCGAGCCGGCCCCCGCCGCGCCCACGGCCGCCCCGGGAGCCCCGGGTGCCTCGGCCGCTACCGTCCGGC
>NZ_JAGSOH010000289.1 GCF_018139625.1 Actinospica acidithermotolerans
CCCCCATCCCCCTCCGCGACCGGCTCCTGACCTCTGCCGTCCTCGCCGTCCCCGTGCTCCTCCTCTCCATGATCCCTGCGCTGCAGTTCCGCGACTGGCAGTGGCTCGCCCTCGTGCTCGCCGCGCCGGTCGTCGTCTGGGGCGGCCTGCCGTTCCACCGCGCGGCCTGGGTCAACCTGCGGCACGGCGCCGCGACGATGGACACGCTGATCTCCCTCGGCACGATCGCGGCCTTCGGTTGGTCGCTCTACGCCCTCTTCTTCGGCGGCGCCGGGGAGCCGGGCATGCGGATGAACTTCTCGCTCACCGCGAGCGGCGGCGCCGACACCATCTACCTTGAGGTCGCCTCCGCGGTCACCGTCTTCATCCTGCTCGGCCGCTACCTCGAGGCCCGCGCCAAGCGCAGCTCCGGCGCAGCCCTGCGCGCCCTGCTCGAACTCGGCGCCAAGGAGGCGACGCGCCGCAGGCCCGACGGCACCGAGGAGCGCATCGCCATCGAGGAACTGGCCGTCGGTGATCTCTTCATCGTCCGCCCGGGCGAGAAGATCGCCACCGACGGCGTGGTGCTCGAGGGCGTCTCGGCAGTGGACACATCGATGCTCACCGGCGAATCAGTCCCCGCGGAGGTCGGCCCCGGCGCCGAGGTCAGCGGCGGAACCGTGAACAGCGGCGGCGTGCTCGTCGTCCGCGCGACCGGGGTCGGCGGCGACACCAAACTCGCCCAGATCGCCGAGCTCGTCGTCCGCGCCCAGACCGGCAAGGCCGCCGTCCAGCGCCTCGCCGACCGCGTCGCCGCGATCTTCGTCCCCGTCGTCATCGCCCTGGCCCTCGCCACCCTGGCCGCCTGGCTCCTCGCCGGCGCCGACGTGGCCCGCGCTTTCACCGCGGCCGTGGCCGTGCTCATCATCGCCTGCCCCTGCGCACTCGGCCTGGCCACCCCCACCGCCCTCCTCGTGGGCACCGGCCGCGGCGCCCAGCTCGGCCTGCTCATCAAGGGCCCCCAAGTCCTCGAATCCACCAGGCGAGTCGACACCATCGTGCTCGACAAGACCGGCACCGTCACCACCGGCCGGATGACCCTCCTAGCC
>NZ_JAGSOH010000028.1 GCF_018139625.1 Actinospica acidithermotolerans
TGAGGCGACCAGGAACCTGCCGGGGGTGCAAGCGGCGGCGGCTAGGGGTGGCGGGTGCTTTTTCGCTGCGCCGCGTGCACCCCCGGCAGAACCCTGGTAGGGCTGCGCCTGCCAGGCGAGGAGAGCACCAAGACCTCGGCGGAGCCGTGCGCCGCGCTTCGCCCGCCCCGGCTTACTTCGCGCTGCGTTCGTCCTGCCGCGCTGCGGCCGCATTGCTTGCTGCGTCCGTCTTACCCGTGCCGCGCCTGCTCGGTGCGGCGTCGTGTCCCTCGTGCTGCCCGGAGCCGTTGCCGCTGCCGTACCCGTGTTCGTTTGCCGTTGCCGGCGGGTTTCCCTGTCAGCTTTCCGATAGCTTCTGGTGTTTATGTTGTTGATGGGTGAGAGCGTGGTGTTCGGCGCAGAGCAGAGTCAGGTTGCGGGTGGTGGTGGGTCCGCCGTTGCTGAAGGGGATCTTGTGGTGGGCGTGTAGTGCGTAGGTGGTCGGCCTTGAGCAGCCGGGGTGGCTGCAGTGCCGGTCGCGGTAGGCGAGTGCTGTGCGTTGGGGCGGTGTGGCGAGTCGGGTGTGCGGGTTGGTGTCGATTCTGACTCCGTCCAGGGCGATGGGGATTCCATCGTCGTCGAGTTCGAGCAGGTGAACCTCGGGACTCTCGACCGCGTCTTGCGGCACGACTGTGCCGTAGACGGTCTCGCTCAGGCCGGCCGGGTCCTTCTTGCGCGGGGAGTAGTACAGCATTGGCGGGGTGAAGCGGGCCTGGCGTAGTTTGGCGGGAGCGTTGTGGAAGATCTCGGCGAGGTGCACGAGTGCCTGGACGTTGATTTGCTCGGTGGTGCGCACGTCGTCGGGCAGGGGGTGGGCCTGGTCGTACTGGGCCTGGCGGAGCCAGTCTGCGGTTTGCAGGTCGATGGCGGATCGCAGGGTGGTGGCGCGGACGGCGTCGAGCAGGATCTCGATGCGGCACATGCCGTTTTCGAGTTCGGCCGTGCGGAGGAAAGAACGGGCGCGTTGGCGGGGGATCATTTCTCGCCCTGTGTCCGGGTGGAGCGTGTGTTCCAGGGCGCGGACCTGCTGCCGGGCGGCGGTCACGCCATGGGTTTCGGCGGTGGTCAGGGCTTGGGTGACGGCGGTCACGGTGTCGATGCCAGTGCCGGTAGCGGCTTTGGCGGTGCGGGTGAGCACGCGTGCGGTGTCAGTGCCTATGCGGCCGGAGGCGAGCGGTTCGGCGAGTTCGGGTATCGCGCCGATGCGGCGGGCCGATTCGGCGATCGCGCGGGCGCGCCCGTCGGTGGCGTCGAGGTGGGTGGCGACCCACGCGGACAGGCCGCCGCGGCTGGCCTTGACCCGGTCGATCTGGGCGAGGGCGAGGATGAGCTGGCCGTGATCGGCCTGCTCGCGGGTGCCGATCACCTCGGCGAGTTTCAGCAGCTGGGCCGCGCCCTCGAGGTCGGCCGCCTCCAGTTCCCGCGCGATCCGCAAGCACGCGCTGATGATCTCGTCCCGGCGCGCGTCCACCTCGGCCAATAGTTCGAGCTGATTCCGCAAGACCTCCGCGACCCCGCCCATTTCTCCCGCCCCATTCCTACGTCATGTGTTCGATCGGATACTTATAGTCTAGATAGGCATGCCGATAAAAGGTGTGTTTCTTGATTAACTCATACAAAAAGACTGATTGGGGGCGGATGGGGCGCGTAATTTTGCGGTGTGGAGGCGATTACGCGGGGAGGGGTGGACTTGATGCATGGGTATCGGCGCAGGGTGCCGTGTTGGATGAGAGTGGACGTAGAGTCCGGACGGAGGTGGCCCGCGTATCTCATACGTCCTGGACGCGCCGACTTCGGGGGATTGGGTGTGTTCTCGGGGTGCGGCGAGTATCAAGGATGTATGACCACCTTCGAGGCCTCGCGCCGATCCCCACTGCCGCATGCCGAGATTCTGGGGCCCGCAGACCCCACTGAGACCGCGCTCGTCACGTTGTTCCTGCGGCGGCGATCGCCGCTGCCGCAGGCGGGGAGCGTAGTGCTCACCCGCGAGGAACTGCGCGAGCGGCACGGGGCGGATCCCGCTGATGTGGCGGCGGTACGGACCGAGGTGGAGCGACTTGGGCTGGACGTCGTCTTCGCTGACGCAGGGTCACGCCGCGTTCAGGTCAGGGGAACCGTCGGGCAACTATCGGACGCCTTCGGGGTTTCGCTGCATCGGGCGCGGCACGAGGCGGGCTCGGTGCACGCGGATGCGGGGGAGTTCCGTTACAGGACCGGGGAAATTTCGCTTCCGGACTCGTTGCGTGACGTGACGGTGGCCGTGCTCGGGCTCGACACCAGGCCTCAGGCGACGGCGCATTTCCGCCGGCACAAGAAGCAGTCTGCCTCGGGCACGTTCACGCCTTTGCAGGTAGGCGCGGCTTACCAGTTCCCTGCTGCGTACGACGGCACCGGCCAAGGGATCGCACTGATCGAGCTCGGTGGCGGGTACGACGCGGCGAACCTCACGCAGTACTTCCAGTCGATCGGAGTCACGCCGCCTCAGGTCACGGCAGTGCCAGTCGATGGTGGGTCGAACGCTCCGACAGGGTCGGCTGACGGACCGGACGGCGAGGTCCAGTTGGACATCGAGGTGGCGGGGGCGCTCGCGCCCGGGTCGCCGATCACGGTGTATTTCTCACCCAACACGGACCAGGGCTTTGCGGACGCGGTGACGGATGCCGCCCACGCCACGCCGACGCCGACCGCCATCTCGATTAGCTGGGGTGGGCCGGAGAACTCGTGGTCGGCACAGTCGCTGCAAGCGCTGGATGCGGCGTGTGCGGATGCAGTGGCGCTCGGGATCACAGTGCTGGCTGCAGCCGGCGACAATGGCTCCACGGACGGAGGGACGGACGGGAAGCAGCACTGCGATTTCCCGGCCTCCAGCCCACACGTCCTGGCCTGTGGCGGCACGACGCTCGCGCTCGACGGCAAGGGCGCCATTGCATCGGAGACGGTGTGGAACGACCAAAACGGTGCGGCGACCGGTGGCGGGGTGAGCGCCGTGTATCCGGTCCCGAGTTGGCAATCGGGCGCGGGAGTGCCGAACAACGTCGACACCGGTGCCGCAGGCCGTGGCGTGCCGGACGTCGCGGGCAATGCAGATCCGGCTAGTGGGTACCAGGTTCTGATCGACGGCACGTCCACGGTCATCGGAGGCACGAGCGCGGTAGCGCCGCTCTGGGCCGCGCTTGTGGCCCGGCTGGCCCAGCAGTCCGGGAAGAAGCTGGGACTGCTGCAGACGGTGCTCTACGCGGGTGTGAAGCCCGGTGTGGCGCAGCCCGGCTTTCAGGATGTGACGTCAGGAAGCAACGGCGCGTATTCGGCGGGGGCGGGCTGGGACGCGTGCACCGGACTGGGAACGCCGGACGGTGCGACGCTGCCGGCGCTGTTCGGCTCGGCTGGGGCCGGGACTGCTGGAACCACCGCTTCCGCCGAGGGCGTCGGGAGCGGCGCGGGCAACTGACGTAGTGGTAGCGCCGGGGTCGACGGCGCCCATGGCGGCGCTGGGAGCGAAGTGAATGCCGACGTTGAGCGTGCTGAATGCACGGCAAGCGTCAGTCGCGCGTCGAGACCCTGGCGCTGCCAACGGCGCTCCGACGACTGAGTTGATTAGGGAGTGCTGCTGTGGCCCTCGGGGAGCACGCCCAATGATCCCTCGCTACTTGGCGGTTTTCGCGTCGCCGTCTCCTGCGACGCGTAGCGCCGTCCGTCTCATTTGCTGGATGGAGGTGGGTGCGCGCCGTGCGTCCTGGCACGCGTAGACCGCGCCGCGGACTGATGCGCAACTTACGGAGCCGCCCGCCACGTCCCCGCTTCCCCGACACACAGAGAACCCGCCCGGCCGCTTCGATGCGGGGCCGGGCGGGGGGTCTGCGGGTCGGTTGCGGTGGCCGGCCACGGCGACGGCAGGTTCACCGCGGCGCAGGTTCGACCGCAGCGCTGCCTCGATCAGTGCGTGACCACGGCCGGCCGCGTCGCGTGTCGGCGGCCGGCGTGCTCGACCAGGGTGATCAGCACCTCCTTGACCGACGCGCGCTCGCGGGCGTCGCAGGAGATGACCGGGGTGCCGGGGTCGAGGTCCAGGGCGGCGGCGACGGAGCCCGGGTCGAAGCGGCGGGCTTCGTCGAAGTTGTTCAGCGCGACGAGGAAGGGCACGCCGCGCCGCTCGAAGTAGTCGACTGCCGGGAAGCAGTCGGCGAGGCGGCGGGTGTCGGCGAGGACGATGGCGCCGAGGGCTCCCTGCGCCAGTTCGTCCCAGAGGAACCAGAAGCGGTCCTGCCCGGGAGTGCCGAACAGGTACAGCGCCAGGTCCTCGCGTAGCGAGATGCGGCCGAAGTCCATTGCGACGGTCGTGGTCGATTTCCCTTCGACCCCCTCGGTGCTGTCCACGCCGACGCCGGCGGTGGTCATCGCCTCCTCCGTGCGCAGCGGCCGGATCTCGCTCACCGCGCCGACCAAAGTCGTCTTGCCGACGCCGAACCCTCCGGCCACCAGGATCTTCAGCGCCACAAAGCTAGAGCGCGCGGAGTCCATCGATCACCTCCTGCAGCAGTCGCTCATCAGGGATGTCCACGGGGCGCACGGGTCTGGTCACCCGGATGTGCCCGTAGTCGAGCAGGTCGGTCAGGATCACCCGAGTCACCCCGAGCGGGAGGTCGAGGTCGGCCGCCAGGTCGGCGACCGAGCGCGGGCGGATCCGGCACAGTGTGAGCACCGCGGCCTGCTCGGGGCTGAGCATCGGGTCGCGCGCCGGGTCGTTCTCGGCGGTGACCAGCGACAGCAGGTCCAGCAGCACCGGCGAGGGCCGGGCCCGGCCGCGGGTGAGCGCGTAGAGCCGCACCAGCGGCCCCGCCTGCTCGTCGTACCAGGAAGGACGGTCGTTCATCCGCATCACGGCGCCTGCGGTTGGCCGTCGCGCGCGGGCACGAACAGGTGCTCGCCCACCTGCTTGACCAGCCGGGCCATCTCGTAGGCGACCAGGCCGATATCGCACTCGGCCTCGGCGAACACCGCGAGGCAGGCGCCCGATCCAGCCGCGACCACGAACAGGAATCCGTCGTCGAACTCGACCATGCTCTGCCGTACCGCGCCCGCGCCGAACTGCCGGGTCGCGCCCTTCGCCAGGCTGTTGAATCCGCTGGAGACGGCCGCCAGGTGCTCGCGGTCCTCCCGGCTCAGATTGCGCGTGGCCGCCATCGCCAGGCCGTCCGTCGACAGGAGCACGGCGTGCCGTATCGCGGGCGTGCGCGTGGTCAGTTCGTCGAGCAGCCAGTTGACCTCGCCGGCCGTGGTTCCGCTCACCGGGTGTCTTCCCCTCTCGCATCTCGCTCGTCCGCCGCCGCGTCGGGCGCGGAGGGCTGGTCGTCGGCGGGGCCCTCGGCCCGGCCGCGGGTGAATCCGCGCTGGAACGCGGACATCGTGGCCCGGTACTGCTCTGGGCTACGCGGCGGCCGCGGGTCGCCGGAGTCCTCGCCGGCCGCGGGTTCGGCCATCGGGTCGTCGGGCTTCGGCGGCGTCGGGGCCGCGCGCAGCTGCGGCGCCAGGTTCGCCTGGCGCACGCGGCGCGGCAGTCCGTCCGGGCCGAGCTCGATGCCGCTGTCCGCGGGCGGCGCGATGCTGTCGCCGAGCCCGTCGAAATTCCGCGGCTTGACCGTCCCCGAGACCCGCGAGTGCCCGTTGGTGTGCGGGACCCGCGCCGATTCGGCAGTCGGCTGCGGCGGAACCAGCGCCGGGGCGGTGGCCGCGGTGATGACCGAGGCCGCGAGGCCGCCGGCCGGGGCGACGCCGCGCGGGCCGCCGATCCGCTGCCCGCCGCCGGGCTCGTCCAGCGCGGTCGGCTGTTCGTCGGACTCACCAGGGCTCTGCATCACACTGCTCGGGATGAGCACCACGGCCGTGATCCCCCCGTACGCCGAGGCGCACAGGCTGACGCGGACCTCGTGCCGACGGGCCAGCCGGGATACCACGAACAGGCCGAGCCGGTCACTGTCGAAGAGATCATCGCCGCTGGACTCGCCGATCCGTCGGTTCGCCTCGCGCAGCGCCTCCGGGCTCATGCCCAGGCCGCGGTCCTCGATCTCGATCGCGAATCCGGAGCCGACCGGCTCGCCGCCGACCACGACGCGGGTGTGCGGAGGCGAGAACGAGGTGGCGTTCTCGATCAGCTCCGCGAGCAGGTGAGTCAGGTCGGCCACGACCGGGCCGAGCACACGCGCCCTCGGCATCCGGCGTACCTCGACGCGCGGGTAGTCCTCGGCCTCGGCCGCTGCGGCGCGCACCACGTCGGTCAGGTCGACCGGGTGCCGCCACGCCCGGCCCGGCGTCGCGCCGGACAGGATGATCAGGCCTTCCGCGTGACGGCGCATGCGCGTCGCCAGGTGGTCGAGGCGGAAAAGATCCTCGAGGTGATCCGGTTCCTCGATCCGACGCTCCATGGCGTCCAGCAGCCCGAGCTGACGGTGCACGAGCACCTGGCTCCGTCGAGCGAGGTTGAGGAAGACCCCGGACACGCCCGAGACGAGCTCCGCGCGTTCCACGGCGGCCTGCATGGCGGCCTGGGACGCGACGGCGAGCGCCTCGGCGACCTCGCCGAGCTCACCGGCCCGCGGATCAAGCGGCGGAGCCTGCTGCTGCGGTACGACGTTCTGCCCGGCGCGCAGCTTCGCCATCGTCTCGGGCAGACGCCGCCCGGCGAGGTCGAGGGCGTAATCGCGCAGCCCGACCAGATCGGTGACCAGCCGTCGTCCGATGCCCACCGAGATCACCAGGCTGACGATGAGGGCGAAAAGGCCGAGCAGGACGCCGAACCCTGAGCCGGTCGTCAGCAGCCTGCTGTAGGGATTCTCGGATGCCGGCGTGGCCGCGGTCCGCGAGGCGGAGTCGAGGTCGGCGAGCACGGTCGGCGCGAGCGAGTCCCAAGCGCGGGCCGGCGCGGCGTTGTCCGCATTCTGGCCCGGACCGGCGACGATCACGGCGTTCTGCAGCGCCGTGAGAGACTGACCGGTGATGGTGGCCGTCGGGTCGGCCACGCTCATCGCGGCCTGACGCAGATACGAGCGCTCCGCGTAGACTGCGCCGACGAACGCCGGGTACGCGGCTCCGCTCAGTGCGCCTGAGTTATGCATGCCGCCGAGCAGTGCATCCTGAAGGGCCAGTTGCTCGCGTGCCTCGGAAAGATTCAGCGCCGCCTGCGCTGTCGATGACGCTCCCGAGATCGTGGCGAGCGTGGCCTGTACGTTGAGCGCGTCGGCGATGGCCGTGGCGTACGCGTTGTCCGCGCTGGATACGGACAGCGAGTGCCCGATGATTCCAGTGCGGATCGCGCTGAGCGCGTCCATGGCCTTCATCGTGGTCGTCAGTCGAATCGGAAGCTGCGGGTCCAGGTCGGCCGCAGCCGCCGCCGATTGGTTCACGCCGAGGCGCAACATCGCCTCCTCGTCGCGGGACGCCGAAATACGCGCGTTGAGCGTCGTCGGGGCGGCGCCGGTCACGGCGAGGTAGGAAACCGCCTCCGAGCGTTCCTCCTGCAACGCTGTGACCGTATTGTCGAGTGGCGCGGCGACTGAGGAGTCCAGCGTCTTCAGCTGCGACTGGTTGTACGCGGCACTGATCGTGTTGACTGCGGCAATTCCCCACAGCGCTGTCAAAGAGACCACGGGAAGCGCGAGCAGGCTGACGATTCGGGCGCGGACGGTTCGCGGGGCAAAGCGGAACCTGCGACGGGGCCGGGACTGGCGGACCGGCGCCTGCGGCGGCTCGACGGGACGGCGGTGCGCGGCGCGGCGCGACCGGCGCTGCTCGACGGGGAAATCCGACGTGGACGGGGTCGTCTGAGTTGTCATCAGCGGCCGGGTCCGTCCATCAGCGGGCGGCGCGAGACCGGACCGGGCGCGGCGGCGGACGGAGCCTGGGCGGCGGCCGCCGGGGCCGGTACCTGGATCGGCGCCGTCGAGCCGGTGTCGGAAAGTCCCACGTAAGCGGCCGTCAGGAACAGGTAGGAACCGAGCCCGACCGTCAGCGGGAAGATGAAGTCCATCGCGGTCGCGCCCGAAGGAGGCGGCCCGCCGGCATCGACGAACACACGCACTGCGGCCATCCCCGTGTAGTGCATCGCGCTCACCGCGATGCCCATCACGAGGCTGGCGCCGAGCGTGGCGAGCGGGTTGTGGATGGTCAGCGATGCCCACAGCGCGGCGGTGGCGGCGACGGTTGCGATGGCGACCGAGGCACCGACCTCCCAGTCCGCGTAGTGGATGACGCCGTCGATGTGGACCGCCGACATGCCGATGTAGTGCATCGCCGCGACACCGAATCCGGTGGCGAGCCCGCCGCCGGCCAGCGAGCGGGGCCGTCCGCCGCCGTGCGCCACGACGAAGACGCCGACGCCGACGACGACGATCGCCACAACGAGGCTCAGCAGCGTGAGCGGCACGTTGTAGCGGACCTGCGAGCCGGTCACGGTGAATCCGAGCATGGCGATGAAGTGCATGGTCCAGATGCCGGTGCCGATCGCGATCGCGGCTGATATCAGCCAGTTGCGGCGGCTTCGGCGGTCCGCCGCGTGCACCGCCCGCAGCGTGGCGCGCAGCCCGAGAGCGCCGCCGACGCAGGCCATCAGGTACGACAGCACCGGGGTCAGCCAGCCGAAGCCCGTCTCGCTGATCATCCCCATCGAGCCCATGGCGCCCCTTCGTGGTCATTTCGTTATTCGTGGCAGACCCCGACGATGGCACGGGTGGTGGGCGGCCCGTGGTTTTTTCCCCGAACTTTTCCCGATCTTGAGCGGAGGGGGAGTGGCCGCAGGGGAGGCTATGGGACAGCCCTGAGTGCCCGGAGCATGACGTTCGGTGAGATTTCGTGACGCTGCCGGGCGGTTTCGAACATTGATACACCGGCCACGTACGGTAGTCGACGCCGGGTAGAGAACCGACAGAGTGTCGGTAAACTTAACGGAGGCCCTGCGCCAGCGGCAGCGTACGGCCGATCGCCACGTGGTGCCGGCGGTCGCAGAACTCCAGCACCGCGCCGCCGCTCTCGGCCGCCGCATGGGCACCCACACGGGCGAGTTCGAGCTCGTTCGCGTCCCGTGCCGAGACGGTGACGAATCCCGCGGCGGAGATCTCCCCTTCGCGGCCGGCCGGGCCGACCACGATCGAGGCCGCGCCCGTCACGCCCGAGGGCAGGAAGGCGGCCGGCGCCGCCAGGTCGATCGCGCCGCCGAGCGTGCGCGGCCACTGCTTGACCCAGCCCGTCGCGTGCCACCAGGTCGCCGCGCGCGGGCCGGAGCCGCCGGTCACTGCGCAGCCGCGCGGGGCCCGGGCGTCCACCTCTTCGGGCTGCCAGGGGGTTTCCGCATGCCGGGGGCCGGGGAGCGGGCCGCGGCCGGGCAGCAGCAGCGAGCCGAGCAGGCCGGTCACCGCCGCGCGGTCCAGCGGCACCAGCGGGCCAAGCCGTCCGCCGGTCGCGTCGTCCCTGCTCAGCTGGGCGAAGACGTTCTGCGCCGCCTTCGTCGCGACGAGCGCCAGGCCACGTTCGCCCTGGCAAAGTTTTGCAGCGCGGCCGATCAGCGCCGGGTGATAGGCGAGGGACAGCACCGCGTACGCGCGAGTACGGCCGGCGGGGCCCGGGACCTGGTAAAGCAGCTGGATACGCCGTACGGTCCCGGCTGCCGGGGGCGTGTTCAGGCATTCGCCGAGCCGGGCCGCGAGGTCGCGCGTGTCGGCGCCCCGCAGCACGCTGGTCGCGATCTCGGCGACGGCCAGCAGCTCAGGCGGCCCGCCGTGCCCGGCGTGCAGGACCAGCGCGGGCTCGAGCGCCCCGGACAGCTGCGGCAGCCAGTGCATGCCGCCCAGGTCGAAAGGCTGCCGGTCACGCGCCGCCGACGCCGGCAATTTTCGCAGCCGCCGCCGCGTGCCCCGCACCCGCAGCCGGCCGAACAGGCCGCCGGCCGGATCGACGTTGCGCGCCGTAGGCTTCGGCCCCGCGGGCTCGGACCCCGGCTGCCGCTGCTGCGGACCCTTCGCCGCAGGCACGGGGACGGGCCCCCGCGGCTTGCGCTGGGGCGCGGGCGGCGGCGGGGACTGGCGGGCCGCCTGTCCCCGGGTCTGCTGCTGGTGCGTGGCCACGTTCGCAGTGTGACACAGCTCTGCCTCCCGCCGGTTCTCCGGCACCGGACCCGACCGCATGTCCACCTCCACAAGCCCGGCGAGCGCTCGAACGCGCCGGATCCGCATCGAGTGATCCCCTCTTCCGACCAGTGGGAACCCTCCGGACCTGACAGTCTCTACCCCCGTGGCGCAACCGTGGCGGGCTCCGATGAGTCAGCAATCTTGTCCGGCAGACGCACCGGATACATCGGACCACGCCTGTTACGCCGTTTTACATATTCCTCACAAATGCGGCATCGTGGACCGGTACCTTTTCGTGCGCGCCTTGAGAGGATCGATGGAATGACGGTGACCGGCCACGCCGAGGGCGCGACCAGGACGCAGTCGCCAAGCAAGCCCGCCACGGTGCCCGCCCCGGCCGCCGCCTTCCACGCGCAGGCGACTCCGTGGTGGCGAGATGCGGTGATCTACCAGGTCTACATCCGATCCTTCGCCGACGGTAACGGCGACGGGATCGGCGACCTGCTGGGCATCCGCACCCGGCTGCCGTACCTCAGGGCGCTCGGCGTGGACGCCGTCTGGATCACCCCGTTCTACGCCTCCCCGATGGCCGACGGCGGCTACGACGTGGCCGAACACCGCGAGGTCGACCCGCTGTTCGGCACCCTCGGAGACGCCGAGGCGCTGATCGACGAGGCCCACCGGCACGGCATCCGGGTCATCCTGGACATCGTGCCGAACCACACCTCGGCCGCGCACCGCTGGTTCCGCGAGGCCCTCGACGCCGCCCCCGGCGACGCCGCGCGCGACCGCTACATCTTCCGCGCCGGCCGCGGCGAGGACGGCGAACTGCCGCCGAACGACTGGGAGTCCGTCTTCGGCGGGCCCGCCTGGACCCGGATCGCCGAGCGGACCGGTGAGCCCGGCGAGTGGTACCTGCACCTTTTCGACCCGGCGCAGCCCGACCTCAACTGGTCGCACCCCGAGGTGCGTGACGAGCACGAGCAGATCCTGCGCTTCTGGCTCGACCGCGGCGTGGACGGCTTCCGGATCGACGTGGCACACGGGATGATCAAGCAGGAGGGCCTGCCGGACGTCGGCTACACCGACCAGATCGAGATGCTCGGCAGCGCCGTGCTGCCGTATTTCGACCAGGACGAGGTACACGACATCCACCGCTCGTGGCGGCGCATCCTCGACGAATACCCAGGTCAGCGCATCGCGGTCGCCGAGGCCTGGGCGCCCTCGCTCGAGCGGCTGGCCGCATACGTCCGCCCGGACGAGCTGCACCAGGCGTTCAACTTCCACTTCCTCGGCACCCCGTGGCAGCGCGACGAGCTGCGCTCGGTGATCGAGGACTCGCTGCGCACGTCGTCGCTGGTCGGAGCCCCGACCACGTGGGTGCTCTCCAACCACGACATCCGCCGCCACGTAACCCGCTACGGCGGTGGCGAGAGCGGTCTGCGCCGCGCACGCGCCGCGGCGCTCATGATGCTGGCGCTGCCCGGCTCCGCGTACCTGTACCAGGGCGAGGAGCTCGGGCTGGAAGAGGTGCTCGACCTGCCGGAGGAACTGCTCCAGGATCCGCAGCGCCTGCGCAGCGAGGACGGCTCCTCGGGCCGCGACGGCTGCCGCGTCCCCCTGCCCTGGGGCGGCAGCGAGTCCCCGTACAACTTCACGCCGCTGAACATCGCCGCAGGATGGCTCCCCGCCCCCGCGCGCTGGCGCGAGAAGACGGTCGAAGCCCAGTGGGACGACGCCGCCTCCACCCTCGGCCTCTACCGCCGCGCACTCAAGCTCCGCCGCGACCTCCCCGCCCTCGGCGACGGCCACCTCGACTGGCCCGAGGACCCCGAGGTCATCGCGGGCGACCCGAACGACCTCCTCGTGTTCCGCCGCGCCCCCGGCTTCGTCTGCACGGTGAACGTCGGCACGACCCCGATAACAATCCGCCGGCCGGGCGTTCTCGAGCTTGCGAGTGTGGACATGGACGAGGCAGCGGCCCAGGTCGCTGACGCCGGGCTTAGCGGTTCGGTCGCCACGGTCGGCCTGCCGCCGGACTCCACGGCATGGTGGACCGACGGCGACCGCAGCAGCCGCTGAGCGGGTTCGACGATCCGCTGAATGCAAATCGCGGCAGCCGTCGCGCGAATTACTTCGCCGCGCCCTTGGCTGATAGTCAGGGGCGCGTAGTCGAGGGCGCGTAGTCAGGGGCGCGTAGTCAGGGGCGCGGCGCTCTCGTCACGGCGGTGGGAGTTTTCGCAGCCGAGATGGTTGTCGGCGGCTGAGCTGTTCGAGTGCGGTACGGCGGAGCGCGGTGTGGCGTGGTGCCGGTGCGGTGCGGCGCGGTGCGGTGCGGTGCGGTGCGGCGTGGCGTGGCGTGGCGTGGTGCGAGGCGTCGCTTCGCTTCGCGGTACTCGTGGGTCAGCGGCGCGGGGATTTTAAGCTGCGCCCCAACCGAGTGCTCAGACGTGGCCGGCCGAGGCGATATCTCGCAGCGCCCTGGCCGAGCGTTGATTGCACGGCGCATTCCCGGAGGCGGCATCGTGGAGGGCTGTTGCTACCGCTGGGCAGTAATTTGCGGTGCCGCTGAGTGCATCCGAGCCCGTCTGATCTGACCGAATGTCAGGAGCGCGACTCCGGGTACCCGACGAAAGACTAGGGACGCGGCCAGTTCACGAGTGCCACGTGTAGGGCGTCAATGACGCGCGCCCAGGAGCCCTCCACGTCGCCGGAATGCACGAACGCGCCCGACATCTCTAGGTTCGCGAAGCCGTGGAACGTGCTGCCGAGAAGGCGCACCGCATGTACGTCCTCGCCTTCCGGCAGCTTGTACTCGCGCAGAATCGACCGCGTGAGTGCGCTGTGCCGCATGGCCGGTGCGGCTGCGAGCGACGACGCGTCAATTCGAAGCCCGGCCGCCGCGTATCGGCCGGGATGCTCCTTGGCGTAATCCCGATACGCGGCCGCGAACGCAACAAGCGCGTCCTTCCCCGCGCGCCCGGCCAGCGCGTCTGCCGCCCGATCCGCGAGTTCGGTCAACGCCAACGCCGCAACGCGCACGCGCAGCTCATCCGCGCTCTTGATGTGCGAGTAGAGGCTCGCGACCGTCACGCCGAAGCGCCGCGCCAACGCCGAGACGGTGACCTGCTCGAACCCGACCTCATCGGCCAGCTCCGCTGCGGCCTGGGCCAAGCCCTCGACACTCACACCTGCGCGCGCCACGTGCGACCTCCATCGAACCTAAAAGCCTTAGGAAGTTGCATAATACCTCTAGGCATGCTTGGCTGCCGACCATGAGACCCGTCACTGAGAGCGAAATCCGCACCTGCTTCGTCAACTGCTCGAAGGGGGAGGCGCTGCGGATGAACCTGCCACGCGACTTCGCCGACGTGCCGTGGGAGGATCTGGACTTCCTCGGCTGGCGCGACCCTGGCGCGCCCGACCGCGGATACCTCGTGGCGGAGCGAGGAGAAAAGGGGTTGGTCGGCGTATCGCTGCGCAGCGCCTCGGGCGGCGGACGTGGATTCACCGCGCGCAGCATCTGCAGCATCTGCAAGACCACCCGCACCGGCGGGGGCGTAGCGCTGCTCAGCGCGCGCAGGGCGGGGGAGTCCGGCCGCAACGGGAACACGGTCGGCCAGTACATCTGCTCCGACCTGGCCTGCTCGCTCTATGTTCGCGGCAAGAAGGTTTCCGCAGGCACGCTGCTCGACGAAACGCTGGAGACGCAGGCGCGCATCGCGCGGGTCGAAAAGGGCCTGGACGCCTTCCTGAACAAGATCACCGCAGGATGATGCAGAATTTCCCCGCCGACGTCCCCGTGGCCGTCTTAGTGTCGAAGGACCTCGGCGTCGTCGTCGGGATCGCCCAACCGCGGTGAGTGCTGTTTATCGTGGGCGACTGATTATGGTGGGCGATGGCCGGAGTGCGACTGCTCGTCCTGACTGGGCCGGTCCGGCCTCGCGCCTACCTGCGCCAGCCCGAATGGCGCGGAAAAATAGCCGCGCGCAAGTGAGATTGGCAAGCACGTGCTCACGAGCACCAGCTGAGGCCATCGTGGCCGGCCCGGATGCAGCAACCTTCGATGGCGCTGCTGCTCGATCACCCGTGCACTGCGAACTTCTTCGATTCAGGGCGCATCAGAGCCCAGGTCGCGAACGTGATGCGCGCGCTGGCTGGGTCCAGGCCGCCGCGAGCTGCCCCCACCGTGCCCTCGCTCCGCGCCCACCCCTTACCCCGAGCGCTACGAGCTGTTTCGCGATTGGGTTGGGGGCGCATCGGGCCCCGGCGCCAGAACGTGAGCGTCTCTATTTCTGGCCCGACTTTAAGCTGGTTCCACCCGTGACCCCGCTCCGTTCCCGTTCCTCATCAGAGCGCACCCTCGTGTGCCGCCTGCTTCCGGAGCTACCACGCCCCGGCACCCGCCGAACCCGACGGTTTCCACGGACCACCACGGCGCGGCCACCATGTGCGCCGCGCAGCCGCGTCTCAGGGCACAGCGATAGATTCGGCCCGGGCTCGTTCAGGACCCGGCGATGAACGGCTCGGCACCTGCCGTTCATCGCCTCGTCTTGCCGCGTTATCCGATGCCTGCGGCGTTTTTGGTTTTTGAGGATGCTTTACTTCGCAGAACCTTTCCAGTTTCTCAACGCAGCGCGGCCACCGCGCGCGGGCGCGGGATGCGGCGGCCGAAGGACGAACCTGTCGCCAGCTCCCGATCGGCCTCGCTCAGCCCGCCCCAGACGCCGAACAGCTCAGGGGTGCCGAGCGCGTGCGCACGGCACTCGCGCAGCACCGGGCACGAGGCGCAGATCTGCTTCGCCTCGCCCTCGCGGGCCTCGCGGTCCCGCGTGCGCTCCTTCTCCGGCCCGAAGAAAAGCCGCGCGTCCGCCCCCTGGCACCGCGCCTGCTCCTGCCAGCCCAGACGCAGATCCGCGATCGCCGGGATCCGCGCCGCGTTGCGCGCCGACCGGCGCTCCGGCAGCAGCGCGAGCCCGCCGCTCACGGAGGCGCCCGCCATGGAAGCAGCGGCCGTTTCCGTTCGAGTCATGTCGTCTTCCCCTCCACTCGACTCGTCTTTCAAGGCGTCAAACGGACGACGCCGAACGGGTGTTCCCGCCGTTCGGCTAAATCTCGATCCGGTCTCGGCCTACTGAATACGACGACTGCGGCGCTCGAACCGTTCCCGATTCGCGCCCCCGATTCGCTCTTTTCCGCCCCCGGCGGCGCGCCACCCCTCTCACCAGGGGGCGCGCGCGTCCTCGCGCACGGCGCACTTTGCGCCCGTGCACTCCCTCGCGGGGGTGGTTTCATGCAATTGCAGCCCGCATATGCGAGCGGATGGCTACCTTCTGTCATATGACAGCACCGCAGCCGGAGGATCGGCGGCACACCCCGGACGGGCAGACCGACGTGGTGACGCTGCGCGAACTGCGCCGACGCCGCTACTGGACCCAGGCCGACCTGGCGCTCGCCTTCGAGGAGCGCTCCCGCCAGGTCGGGCGGGCCCTGTCGCTCTCGGTGCGGCAGGTGCGCCGCTGGGAGGGCGCCGATCCGCCACTGCCGCTGCCCGCGTACCAAGAGGTCCTCGAGTCCCTCTTCGGCTTGCCGATCGAGCGCATGGGCTTCCCGGCCCCGTGGCCGGGCGCTCCGCGGCACGAGCTGGACGAGGAGACAGGACCGCCTCCAGGGGGAGCGAACATCGCCCGGTCGTACCACGACGACCGAGAGAGAGCAGAACCAGTGAAAAGGCGTCAGTTCGTCGCCGGGGCCGTGGCCCTCGGTTCAACCGCGAGCGTATGGGCCGAACAGGACCGGCCGGCCGCGGCGGCGACGCGGACCGAGCGGGCGGGGACCACCGCCCTCGGCACGGCGGCCCGGCGTTCCGCCCTGGACCCGCAGGCCGTTGCGGGGTACGCGGCGATCACCGCGCAGCAGCGCGCGCTGTACTGGACGGTGCCCGCAGAGACAATGATCGATCCGGTCCGCGCGCACGCCGAACTCGGCACCGAGTTGCTGCACGCGACCGGTTCCGGGATGCTGCGCGCCCGGCTGGCCGCGCCGGTGGCCGAGACCGCCCTGCTGGCGGCACGGCTGTCGTTCTTCGACGTGAAACGGGCCGACTGGGCCGCTTCGTTCTTCGACACTGCCCGGCAGGCGGCGCGCGAGGCGGGCGATCCGGCGCTGCTGAGCGCTGTGCTGGCCACGGCGGCGTTCCCGCCCGCCTTCGCCGGCGTGGCCGGGCAGGCGAGGTCGCTGATCCGGCAGGCGCTCGAGGTCGGCCTCCGCGGCGCCGGAGCCGAGCAGCGTTCCTGGCTGTACGCGGTGCAGTCCGAGGTCGAGGCCAGGCTGGGCGACGGCCGTGCCGCCACCGAGGCGATCGCCCGCGCCGAGGCCGAGCTGGGCCGCGGTGGACCGTCCCGTCCGGAGTGGCTGGACTACTACGACGCGTCCCGGCTGACCGGGTTCTCCGGCTTCTGCCAGCTGGCAGCGGGTCGGCCGGGCCGGGCCGCCGAGGCGCTGGAGCACAACCTGCGCGGGTTGACCCCGGCGGCGGGCAAGCAGCGCTCGATCACCCTGGCCGACCTGGCCGGCGCACGGGCCAGGCAGGGCGAGTACGAGGAGGCGGCACGGCTGCTCGAAGCGGCCGTCGACCAGCTCGGTCGCCACTGGTACGCCACAGGCCTAGACCGGGTCGACGCCGTGCACCGGCGGCTCGAGCAGGGCGGCGCGCCGAGCCGCATCCTGGACTCGCTGACCGATGCGAGGCAGGCCCTGGTCGCCGCCTGACCGCGGATCCGCAGACTGCCGCCCTCGGGCGCCGAACCCACGGCGCCCGGGGGCGGTTTCCACTCGCGACGGTAGGCACCTGGGGACGCCCGCAGCCAAGGCGCGCTCGCCGACCGGAACCTCGGCCCGAACCGCTCGACATCCACCAGGCTGTTCGAGACGATGCACCACGCGTCACGGCGTGGCTAAATTCAGCATCAAGTCGGAAGAAAATTCGCAGACCTGCAGCTTTTGCGTGCTGCGGGGCCGGCGTAGTGCGCCGAATCGCTGCGGAAAACTGCACTTGAGCAGCGGTACACCGGCCTGGGCACAGGCACGGCGGCGCAGTCCACCGGCGCCACCTGCCGATGTGGGTGGGAAGATCGAGCTGTGAGTCAACGCGGGAAGCTACGGGTCTACCTGGGCGCCGCCCCTGGCGTCGGGAAAACCTACAAGATGCTCGAGGAGGCGCAGCGTCGCGCCGGGCGCGGCGCCGACGTCGTGATCGGGTTCGTCGAGACGTACGGCCGCGAGCAGACCGCCCGCATGACCGAAGGTCTCGAGGTCGTGCCGCGGCTGACCCGCGTCTATCGAGGCGGCACGTTTGAGGAGATGGACCTCGACGCCGTCCTCGCCCGGCACCCGCAGGTCGCGCTGGTCGACGAACTCGCGCACTCGAACGTGCCCGGCGGCCGGCACGAAAAGCGCTGGCAGGACGTACAGGAGTTGCTCGACGCGGGCATCGAGGTCATCACGACGGTTAATGTCCAGCACCTGGAGACGCTCAACGACGTCGTGCAGCGCATCACCGGCGTCGCCCAGCTCGAGACCGTGCCCGACGAGGTCGTACGCGCCGCGGACCAGATTGAGCTCGTCGACATGTCACCCGAGGCGCTACGCCGTCGCCTCGCGCACGGAAATGTCTACGCCGCTGAAAAAATCGACGCCGCCCTCGGCAACTACTTCCGCCTCGGCAACCTGACCGCGCTACGCGAACTTGCGCTGCTGTGGGTGGCCGACCGCGTCGACGAGGTGCTCCAGCAGTACCGCGAAAAGCATGGCATCGGCCGTGTCTGGGAGGCGCGCGAGCGCGTGGTTGTCGCACTGCCCGGTGGGGCGTCGGGCGACGCGCTGATCCGCCGCGCTGCCAGAATCGCGGCGCGCGCGTCTGGGGGCGAACTCATCGCCGTGCACATCGCCCGCTCGGATGGGCTGTCCGGCGACACGAGCCCGACCGCCCTCGCCGCGCAACGGCACCTGGTCGAGACGCTGGGCGGTACGTATCACACGATCATCGGTGACGACGTGCCCCGCGCGCTGATCGAATTCGCGCAGGCAAAAAACGCAACGCAGCTCGTCCTCGGCACCTCCCGGCGCAGCCGGTTCAACCGCTTCCTGACAGGGCGGGGGATCGGCGAGACCACGACGATGCTCTCTGGGGACATCGACGTACACATGGTCACGCACGCGAATCCCGCGCGGCGGCGGCGCGACTGGGTTCCGCCCAACCCGCTGCGGCAGGCCGCATGGGGTTCCGGCGGACGCTGGCGCGGCATCGCGATCGCGGTCATCGCGCCGCCGATCCTCGCCGCGATCCTGTCGGCGGCCGGTCACTCGCTGAGCCTCGACGTCGCCAGCGATATTTTGCTCTTTCTCACGCTCACGGTCGCGATCGCCCGGCTCGGCGGCATGGTCTCCGCGTTCGTCGCGGCACTGTGGAGCTCGCTGCTGCTCAACTACTACTTCATCCCGCCGACGCATTCGATCACCATCGCGGAGGCGAACAACGCGATCGCGTTGGTCGTGTTCGTCATCGTCGGCCTGACGGTTGCGTCGGTTGTCGACCTGGCGATCAGACAGACGCGCAGTGCGGCCCACGCCTCGGCCGAGGCGGAGACGCTGAACGCCTTCGCCGTGGCCGTGCTCCGTGGCGACGAGGCGATCTCGGCACTGCTGGAGCGATTCCGCGAAACGTTCTCGGTGTCGTCGGTCAGCCTGCTGCAGCGCGCAGAGTCCGACGCACCGCGTCTTCCCGACGAGATCGACGACCCGAGCCGCTGGACGCTCGTGGCCGCGACCGGCGCCGACCCCGCCCTCAGCCCCGGCGGCGCCGACACCGTCATCGACGCCGGCCCGAACGCCGTACTTGCCCTTCGCGGCCGCACCCTACCTGCCGCCGACCAGCGCGTTCTCGCAGCGTTCGCCGCTCAGGCCACCGCGGCTCTGGAGCGCCGTCGACTGGCCCGGGAGGCGGCCTCCGCACAAACTCTCGCCGCCGCTGACAAAATGCGCACGGCACTGCTCGCAGCCGTCTCGCATGACCTGCGCACCCCGCTCGCCGCGGCCAAGGCGTCGATCAGCACGCTGCGCGACCCCGAACTCGAGGTCCCGGCCGAAGACCGCGCTGAACTGCTGGAGGCTGCGGAGGAATCGCTCGACCGCCTCACGCGTCTCGTCGAGAACCTGCTCGACATGTCCCGCCTGCAGGCAGGCGCGCTCAAGCCGAGGCTGGAACCGGTCGCGATCGAGGACATCGTGCCCAGGGCGATCGACGATGTTCCCGACGCGGCCGGCCGCGTGCGCTTCGAACCGCCCGAGCCGGATCTCCCTGCCTCCCTCGTCGACGCCCCACTGGCGGAACGCGTCGTCGCCAACCTGATCGGCAACGCCGTCACTCACACCGCCTCGACAGTCAGCGTCACGGTCTCGGCGCTGGGTGACCAGGTCGAGGTGCGGGTCATCGACCGCGGGCCGGGGATTCCGGAGGCAGACTGGGACCGGGTCTTCCGCCCGTTCCAGCGGCTCGGCGACCGCGACAACACGAGCGGCGTCGGCCTCGGCCTCGCACTCTCACGGGGACTCGCGGAGGCGATGGGCGGCACCCTCGTGCCCGAAGACACCCCCGGTGGCGGCGTGACGATGGTGCTTTCAGTCCCCGCCGCACCCCCACACCAGCCGCATCCTGCCGCAAGGGACGGCGAAGCGGGAGAGGGTGCCGGTAGCAGGGCGAATATCGCGTCACTCAGCGGCGTTACTGGCGCTACCAGCGGTACTAGCAGTGCCAGTGATGAAACGGGCGGTGGTGCCGACGGCAGCGGCGTTTCCCCCACCAGCACCGGAACGAGCGCGAATACCGGCACAAGTGCCACGTCGAACACGAATGACGTACGGGAGGCAACCCGATGATGCGGGTTCTGGTGGTGGACGACGAGCCGCAGTTGCTCCGCGCCCTGCGGATCAACCTGTCGGCACGCCGCTACGAGGTCGTCGTCGCCGTCGACGGCGCGTCCGCACTGGAAGCCGCCGCCCGCCACCTGCCCGACCTCGTCGTCCTCGACCTCGGCCTGCCCGACATGGACGGCGCCGACGTCATCGCCGGCCTACGCGGCTGGACCAAGGTCCCGATCCTCGTGCTCTCCGGCCGAGCCGACGCCTCCGACAAGGTCGACGCCCTCGACGCCGGCGCGGACGACTACGTCACTAAGCCCTTCTCGATGGAAGAGCTGATGGCCCGCCTTCGCGCCCTTCAACGCCGCGTCGAATCCGAAGCCGGCGCCGACGAGCCGGTCGTACAAATCGGCCACTTCAGCGTCGACCTGAGTGCGAAGACCGTCACCAAAAGCGCCGCTGCCCCGGCCGGTACTCCGGACGCCGTTCACCTCACGAAGACCGAGTGGGCTGTCCTGGAGGTCCTGGTTCGCAACCCCGGCAGGCTCGTATCCGGCAAGCAGTTACTCCAGCAGGTCTGGGGCCCCGCGTACGAGTCGGAGACCAACTACCTGCGCTTCTACCTCGCCAAGCTGCGCCAGAAGCTCGAACCCGAGCCGTCGCACCCGCGTCAGTTGCTGACCGAACCCGGGATGGGCTACCGCTTCCAGCCATAGGGCAGACGACACGATGGGCTGTACCCCGTGGTGTGGACACCTGAATACTTGGGCCTTGCATGGCCTGTAGGAAGGGGTCCCGATGGGACAGCGAGGGCGTCCATCCCTGCGTACCGAGGAGTTCCGGCGTGACGCGGTCGAGCTGGTGCGCTCGTCCGGTAGGCCGATCGCGCAGATCGCCGACGAGTTGGGGGTCAACCGGGAGACGCTGCGTTCTTGGGTGCGCCGGGCCGAGAAGGACCAGGCGCTTGCGCAGGCCGGGGTCGGCCGCGATGAGCTCGAGGAGCTCGCCCGGCTGCGGCGGGAGAACGCCGAGTTGAAGATCGAGCGCGAGATCCTGCGCAAGGCGGCGCAGTATTTCGCGCGGGAGATGGGTCGATGACCTGCCGCTACCGGTTCATCTCCGAACATGCGAAGCCGTACACGGTCAAGCGGCTGTGTCGTGTGCTGGGCGTGCACCGCTCCGGCTACACCCGGTGGGCTGCCGGCGCCCAGGCGCGTGCGGCGAAGGCCGCCGCGGACGCCGAGTTGGCCGAGGAGATCCGGCAGGTGCACGCGGATTCGCGCGGTACCTACGGGGTGCGGCGGATCGATGCCGAGATCACCGCGCGGCGCGAGGCGGCCGGGTGCGGCCCGGTCAACCGCAAGCGGATCGAGCGGGTGATGCGCGAGAGGCGGATCCAGGGCCGGCGTCGGCGGCGACGGGTGGCGACAACGGTCCAGGACCCTGCCGCCGCAGGCCTGCCCGACCTGGTCGGCAGGGAGTTCACCGCCGTGGGCCCGGATGAGAAGTGGTGTGGCGACATCACCTACGTCCCGGTCGGCACGTCGGGTTTCGTCTACTTCGCCACGGTGATCGACTTGTTCTCCGGGCGCCTGCTCGGGTGGTCGATCGCCACCCACATGCGCGCCGAACTCGTGCGCGACGCGCTGGCGGCCGCGGTCGCCGCGCGCGGAGGCGATGTATCAGGGGTCATATTCCACAGCGACCGCGGGTCGCAGTACACGTCGTTCCTGGTCGCCGAGTACTGCCGCGACCAGGGCATACGCAGGTCCATGGGACGGCGCGGGGTGTGCTGGGACAACGCCGCAGCCGAAAGCTTCTTCAGCAACTTCAAGCTCGAGACCTTATACGAGCTGGAGACCCGGCGGTTCGACGACGAGGGCCACGCCCGCCGAGAGATCTTCCGCTGGATCGCCTGGTACAACCACCGCAGACGCCACTCCCGCGCCGACTACCTCTCACCCGCCGACTACGAAAGCCGATACCGGCAGCAGTTCGACCACGCCAACCATAGTGCTACACTGATAACCATAGCCGCATGAAACCCGGTGACCACATCCCGGGGGACGGCCCACGACCCTGGAGCGTTACGTGCGGTAGTCTTGTATCTGACGTTCAGTCACCAAGGTGGGGTGTGGGCACAGACCTGTGCGCATGAACGTCAGCGGACCGGCACCAGCGTGCGACGCGGCGGGATTTTTTGCATCGGACTGCCAGGCCGCGATGCGCGGGGCAAAATTTCACATCGAGGCAGTGGTCCAGCGCAGCGGAAGCAAGGAACTGCATCAACAGGGGCAGGGGCGGCAGGGGCAGGGAAGCACCGTGGGACAGTGGACGCGTGACGGTGCCGTACGTCGCCGCATTGGCGAGGCGGTGGCGTAGGGCCGTATCAACGGCGTCATGTTGCCGGTCGACGGCGGGCGCGCCGTGTCTGGCCGCGACCCTGGAGAGAGCGGCGGTTGATCCAGGTCGCGATCCAGGTTTGAAGGCGGCGGCTTCGGTAGCGTGCGCTCCATGGAGAACATCGAGACGCACCGGCTCGTCTTGCGTCGTCCCGTGCTTGAGGACGCGCGTCCGCTGGCGGATATCAATGCCGATCCCGAGGTCATGAAGTACATCGGCAACGGCAAGGTGCGCACCGCCGAGGAGACGGCCGCGGGACTCGAAAACGCGATCGCCGCATGGAACGTGCACAGCTACGGTCAGTTTTCGATGATTCTGCGGGACACGGGGGAGTACCTCGGATGGGTGACCCTGGCCGAGCCGGCGTTCCTGCCCGAGGTGTTGCCTGCCGTGGAAATCGGCTGGCGTCTCGGCCGCAGCTACTGGGGACACGGCTACGCGACCGAGGGTGCGGAGGAAGTCCTGAGGTTCGGCTTCGAGTCGTGCGGACTCGATGAGATCGTCAGCATCCGGCATATGGAAAACGACGCGTCACGCCGCGTGATGGAGAAGCTGGGTCTGCACTTCGACTTCGAGACCACGGTCCCGGCGTACCGCCAGCCGGTCGCCGTGCACTCGATCTCCCGCGCGCAGTACGGCAGATTGCGGCGCGCGTAGGGCGGGCGCCGCACGTGGGGCGCCTTGCGCGGCGTCCCGGACGGCGCCGGAAGTACGTCAGGGGCCTGCTATGTACTGACGTACGTTGGGCGGGTGAAAAGACGCATACCTTCCGCGACCGTGGAGACGATCACCGTCACGGACGTTCGAGTAGTGCTGCCGTCGATCCTGGCCCGGCTCAAGCTGGGAGGACGGGATGCGACGCCGGTCCTGATCGGCCGGCACCGCGAGCCGATGGCCGTGCTCATTTCGATCGAGCAGTTCTACGAGTATTGCTCGCTGGTCGTCGCGGCGCTGAATGTCGCCGAGGCCGGGCGGCCCGGGAACGATACTGGACCCGGGGCCGACCCTAGGCCTCGGTCTGGTCCTAAGCCGGCGCCCGGTCCTGGATCTGGTCCCGGCTCTCGGCCAGGCCCTGGCCCTGGCGCTAGACCTGGGTCTGGTCCTAAACCGGCGCCCGGTCCTCCGCCTGGTCCCGGCGCTCGGCCCGGCCCTGGCCCTGGCGCTAGGCTTGGCCCCGGTCCTAAACCGGCGCCTGGTCCTAGACCTGGCCCCGGTCCTCGGCCTGGCCCCAGCCCTAAACCTAGCCCTGGGCCCGGTTCTCGGCCTGGCCCGGGTCCTAGACCTGGCCTCGGTCCCCGGCCTGGCCCTGGACCTCGGCCTGGCCCAGGGCCTGGGCCTGCCTGAGACTGGAATGGGACGCGGCCCGGGGAAAAGGGGCGCGGGCGTTGAGGCGCTGCTGGCTCGCATGGCGGTGTGGGCAACCCAACGTGGCGCTCGCACGGCGGTGTGGGCAACCCAACGTGGCGCTCGGGCGGCGGTGGGGGGCGGCCCGGCGTGGCGCTCGTGTGGCGCTTGCGTGGGACTCCCTAGATCGTGGGGGCGAGGCGCGAGCACCTAGGATCATGGCGTGATTACTGCTGCGCCGCAGGCGCTGGTGTTCGACTTCGACGGGCTGATCCTGGACACGGAGACTCCCGAGTTCCGCGCGTGGCAGGAGCTGTTTTCCAGGTACGGTGGGACATTGACCACGGCCGACTGGGCCCACGTGATCGGGTCGCTGGACTCGGGCTGGAATCCAGCGGTCGAGCTCGGGCGGCAGACGGGGCGGACGTTCGACGAGGCGGCGCTGCGGGCCGAGTGGAAACCGCGGCAGGTCGAGCTGTTGGCCGAGGAGACGATCCGGCCGGGCGTGCTTGAGCTGCTCAAGGAGGCCAGGCTGCGCGGCATCCGGCTCGCGGTGGCGTCGAGCTCGAAGCGGTGGTGGGTGCAGGGGCACCTGGAGCGGCTGGGTATATACGAGTCCTTTGACGCGGTGGCGACGGGGGACGAGGTCCCGCGGACGAAGCCCGATCCGGCGGTGTACCTGCTCGCGCTTCAGCGGATCGACGTCCTGGGCAACGCGGCGATCGCGCTCGAGGACTCGCCGAACGGGGTGCGAGCGGCTCAGGCAGCCGGGATGAGGTGCGTGGCTGTGCCGAACGACGTCAGCAGGCATCTCGACCTCTCGGCGGCGGATGGGATCCTCGACAGCCTCGGCGAGTTTGACCTGGAGAGCTGGATCTAGGCCGTGGGCTGTTGCTGCCGCGCCCGCGCCGATGCCCCTGCTCTGCGCAAGGATGTGGTCGCCCGGATGGTCACAGAGGGCTGAGAAATGAGTGGCGCCTGAAGCGGATAGGGCTTCGGAGGGCCGAAGGTTGGAGATCCGAAGGCTCGAGGCGTGCGCAGTGGAGTGGAAGGCTCGAGGCGTGCGCAGTGAAGTGGAAGGCTCGAGGTTGCGCAGTGAAGCGGAAGGCTCGAGGCGTGCGCAGTGAAGTGGAAGGCTCAAGGCGTACGCGCTGAAGTGAAGGACGGCGAGGTCGGAGTCGCCGAAAGGGCCCCCGGCACGTCGGACTTAGGACGCGGCGGCGGGGGCCCTCCGGAGCTACCGTGCCGCTCACCCGGCGACGGCAATCACCCGGCGCGGCAGCTCTCGGGGTGGAGCGGCTGTTGCGGACTTCTGCGCGGCAGCTCTTGGGGTGGAGCGGCTATTGCGGAAGGTTGTTGCGGGCTTTCGCGCGGCAGCTCTTGGGGTGGAGCGGCTGTTGCGGAAGGTTGTTGCGGGCATCCGCGCCGCCGCTCCGGGGTGGAGCGGCGGCTGTTGCGGACATTTGCCGCGAACGGTTGCTGTGCTGCGTAGACCTGCTACGACAGGCTGTTTCCCAGGGCGTTGATCAGGGTGCCCGAGGAGTCGTCGCCTTCCAGGGAGTAGGCGAACATGCCGCCGAGCCCGTTGGCCGTGATGTACGAGGCCTTGGTGGTGATCGACTGCGTGGTGTCGCCGGTATAGAAGCTGTTGGTCGACGGGTTGTAGATCCAGGCGGCGTCGGTCGTGCCGTCCCAGTGTTCGTCGCCGGTCAGGCCTGCGGCCTCGAGTTCCTTGTAGAAGGCCGTGCCTGCTGTCGCGCTCGTGCCGAACGCGGCGCTCGCGCCGGTCGCGGCTTGGTAGAGGCCGTAGTCGCTGCCTGCTGAGACGCCCGTCCAGCCGCGCCAGTAGAAGGGGACGCCGAGGACGAGTTTGGACGCCGGGAAGCCGCCTGGGATCGCGTAGGCGGACAGGCCCGTGGTGTACGCGGTCACCGCGGTCTGCACGCTGTAGTCGAGGGTTCCGGGGGCTACCGGGGTGGACGGGTCGTTCGCGGCCTGGGTCATCGGGTCCTGGAAGTTGGTCGGGCCGGTGGTCTCCCAGGAGCCGTGCATGTCGTAGGCCATCAGGCTGCCGTAGTCCAGGTACTGGCCGATCTTGTCGGTCTGGATCAGGCTGATCTTGTCCTGGCCGGCCGGCAGCGTCGCGGTCAGCTCGTAGTGCTTGCCGATGGTCGCGCCGTAGGCGTCGAGCTCGCCGCGGAACTCGGCGAGCAGGGCGGTGAAGTTCGCGGTGTCGGCGGAGGAGTAGATGTTGCCGGTGTGGCCGCCGGAGCTGGCCGGGTACTCCCAGTCGATGTCGATGCCGTCGAACAGGCCCGCGGCCGACGCGGTGCCGCCGGAGGGGTCGCCGGAGATGCCGGTGGTCAGGTTGCCCTTGATGAACATGTCGATGCAGGACGAGACGAAGGCCTGCCGCGAGGCCGCGGTCGCCGCGGCGTCGGAGAAGTACTTCGAGTACGTCCAGCCGCCGATGGACACCATGATCTTGATGTTCGGGTACTTGGCCTTGAGCTCGCGCAGCTGGTTGAAGTTGCCCTTGATCGGCTGCGAGTAGACGTCGCTGCTGCCGTCCACGCTGGTGCCGGACGAGTATTCCTTCTGGTAGTCGGCGAACGCGTCACCTGCTCCGTCGCCCGCGCTCGCGTCGCTCTCGTTGGTGTCGGCCGCCTTGATCGACTCGAAGCACTCGTACGGAGCGGCGTCCGAGATGTTCTCGAAGGCGTAGTCGATCGTGGTCAGCTTGCTCGCCGCGCCGGAGTTGGCGAGGGTGCTCGGGTAGTAGGAGTTCCCGTAGATGCCCCACTGGTCGAAGTACGCGGACTTCACCGGCGGCGTCGTGGCCGGCGCGGCCGAGGTCGTCGCGGTCACGGACGACGAGGTCGCCGACTGATGGCCGCCCACGTCGTAGCCCGAGACCGTGAACGTGTACGACGTGCTCGCCTCCAGCGAGCTGACGGTCACGCTGGTGCCCATCGACGTCGCGACGACGCTGCCGCCCTCGTACACGTAGTACGCGGGGACGTCGCCGGTCTGGGAGTTGTCCGTGGACCCGGTCCAGGACAGCGTGATGGTGTTGCTCGTGCTTCCCGTGACCTTCAGGCCCGTCGGCGTGGTCACGAGGCCGTCGCCGGTCGGCGGGGTGCCGCTGCCGGGGGCGGTGGAGGTGCCCGTCGCGGTCGCCGTGGGGGAGGCGGACGCGGAGGTCGCGGTGGCGCTCGGGGTCGCGGACGCGGTCGGCGACGAAGAGGCGGTCGACGACGAGGACGCGGTCGGGGAGGAGGACGCGCTCGCCGACGTGGAAGGGGAGGCGGAAGCGGACGCGGAGGACGACGCTGACGGCGACGCGGAAGCCGAGGCTGAGGCCGTCGAGCCGCTGCCGGCTGGGCCGGTCAGCGAGAGGTCGTCGGCGTAGTACGTGCCCTGGGCGTACCAGCCGTGCGTGTAGATTTGGATCGAGGTCTGCGAGGACGTGGTGGTGAACGTCGTCGTGAGCTGCTGCCAGCTGGTCGCGGACGGGGTCCAGCTGTTCGTGCCGCCGGTGACGCCGAGGTAGACGTACGCGCCCTCGAAGTAGCCGGAGAGGGTGTAGCTCGTGCTCGGCTGGACCGTGACGGTCTGCGTGCACTGCGCGTCGTCCGAGTTCGTGGCCGCTCCGGCGAGCGCGTACGTGCCGGAGTGCACGGGGCTGGTGACGATCGAGCCGGTGCCCGCGTCGCACGTCCAGCCGGTCAGGCTTCCTGCCTCGAAGCCGGGATTGCTCAGCAGATTCGTCGCGTCGGCCTGGGCGCTGGCGGTCAGCACCGTCAGCCCGGCCGCGACCAGGGCGCAGGTCGCGGCGACGGCGGCCGCGGCCCTTCTTCGTTCCCGGATACGCACTCTCTCACCTGTCTCTTCGTCGAGCCCGTGCGGTGGATTTCGCATAATGGACTAGACCTCTGTGGGTCGAGTCCAATGATTGGTGTAGACCAGTAGGCCGTCAAGGTGTCATGGGGTTAAGGATTCTTATGCTGCACGCCTGTGCAGATGTGCAGGTGGGCTTGACACGTTCGTCCGGGAACTGGGAGACTTGCCTCGGCCTTTAAGGGGTCTTTAAGCGGCCCCGGTCTTTTTGGGGGCCTTCAGGAAGTCCGCGAGGGGCGCGACGGCGCCACGGCCGAGGGGAGGCGAACGATGGAACCGAGTAGTCCCGGCCATGATACGGGCCACCCGAAACTCCGGCCCGCACGCGTTCGCAAGCCCCTGACCCGCCCCGCGGCCTGAACCCCCGGTAGCGGCCGGCCCCGGCAACGACCGGCACCGGCCCTCGGGTTCGCTTCCCCGGGCATCACCCGTTTGCGGCGTGCGCGCGACCGTGTCCAGGTCCCGTCGCCACGGCACCCGATTTTTCTCCTCACGGGCAACAGCCCCGGCACCCTCATGCACGGCGTCCCGACGTAGGGACCGCCGCCCCGACCGTGCCCGGATCCGGCTGCTGCTCCGGCGTGCCCGCGCTCGGCCCGGCCGCGGTAGCTCCATGCCGCCTGTTCGCACCCGTACGTTCGATCATGCCAGAGCGTCCTGGCGTGGTCGTGCGCGCGGCGTGAGGAGAGGACACCTCATGACCGACCTGATCACCGCCCCGGTTCGTTCCACCGCAGTGCTCGACGACGCGCACGTCGGCGACATCAAGGGCGCCTTCGGCACCATCAAGCTCGGCGACGCCGCGCCCCGCGCCGGCCTGAGCCGCAAGCTCAAGACCCTGCTGGCCGTCGTCGGCCCCGGCCTCATCGTGATGTGCGGGGACAACGACGCCGGCGCGTTCTCCACGTACGGCCAGACCGGGCAGGACTACGGCACCTCGCTGCTGTGGGTGCTGCTGCTGCTCGTGCCCGTGCTCTACGTCAACCAGGAGATGGTCGTCCGGCTCGGCGCCGTCACCGGCGTCGGGCACGGCAAGCTCATCATCGAGCGCTTCGGGAAGTTCTGGGGCGCCTTCAGCGTCATCGACCTCTTCCTGCTCAACGCCCTGACGCTCGTCACGGAGTTCATCGGCATCACGCTCGCCGTCGGCTACCTCGGCCTGCCGAAGGCGCCCTCGATCCTGGCCGCCGCGGCCGTCGTCATCGGCGCCGCGTCGACCGGCTCCTTCCGCCGCTTCGAGCGCGTCGCGATGCTGCTGTGCTTCGGCAGCCTGATCCTCATCCCGATCGCGCTGATGCTGCACCCGAGCGCGGGCAGCATGGCCTCCGGCTTCCTGATCCCGTCGATGCCCGGCGGCGCCTCGCAGCTGTCCACGGTGATGCTGCTGGTCATCGGGCTCGTCGGCACGACCGTCGCGCCCTGGCAGCTGTTCTTCCAGCAGAGCTACGTCATCGACAAGCGCATCACCACCCGCTTCCTCAAGTACGAGAAGGCGGACCTGTGGATCGGCATCGTCATCGTGCTCGTCGGCGCCGCCGCGATCATCGGCTTCGCCAGCGCCGCCACGGCGGGCACCGCGGCCCACGGCGGCTTCACCGACGCTTCCGGCCTGGCCTCCGCTATCGCGGCCAAGGGCGGGCACGTGCTCGGCATCATGTTCGCGATCGCGCTGCTGGACGCCTCGATCATCGGCGCCTTCGCCGTGTCGCTGTCCACCGCGTACGCGATCGGCGACGTGTTCGGCGTGAACCACTCGCTGCACCGCGGGGTCAAGCAGGCCAAGGGTTTCTACGGGGTGTACGTGGGCGTGATCGGCCTCGCCGCGGCCATCGTGCTGATCCCGAACGCGCCGCTCGGCCTGATCACCAACGGCGTGCAGGCGATGGCCGGCGTGCTGCTGCCCTCGGCGTCGGTCTTCCTGCTGCTGCTGTGCAACGACAAGGAAGTGCTCGGGCCCTGGGTCAACGGCCGGCGCACGAACCTGTTCACCTCGGCCGTGCTCGGTGTCCTGGTGATGCTCTCGGTGATTCTCACCGCGTCGGTGCTCTTCCCGGCCATCACGGCCCGACAGATCGTCGGCATCATGGTGGGCTGCGCGGTGGTGGGACTGGTCCTTGGCGGGTACGCGGTGACGCACCGCGGACCGGTTCGGGCGATCGACCGCACCGGCGCCGAGGACTGGCGGATGCCGCCGCTGTCCCAGCTCGGGAAGGCGGAGCTGTCCAGTGGCACCCGCGTCGGGATGGGCGCGCTGCGCGGCTACCTCGTGGTCTCCGCGCTGCTCGTCATCGTGAAGGTGATTGAACTCACGCTGGCCTCACACTGAACAACCGTCACCTGTCTAACGGGCAGGTGAGGTGACGCCCCGTCAGGTCCCGGTACGCCGCGCGCGTGCCGGGACGCCGCTTTCCGGCCGTCTTCCGGGGGCGCACACCAGCGCGAAGGCCTGGCAATGCGCGCGCCCCCTCTATAAGGTCGCCCCGGGCGGCGGGTGCCTCCCCGTCCGCCCGGCGCAAAGGATTATCACCCGTTCGGGAAAGCGCCGTACAGCGGGCCGCTCCGGTGGTTACGCTGGCAGCGGCTCTTCGGCACGTGCGTTTGCACGTGCACGGTCGGAAGGAGACCACCACCGTGAATCCCACACACGACCCCGGTAGGCGGCAGGCGCCCCCGCGCTCGCGCACCGTCGAGGCCGTGGTCTTCGACGTCGGGGAGACCCTCGTCGACGAGAGCATCGAGTACCACGGCTGGGCCGACTGGCTCGGCGTGCCCCGGCACACCTTCTCCGCCGTCTTCGGCGGCGTGGTCGGCGCCGGACGCGACCACCTGGAAGCCTTCGAGTACTTCAAGCCGGGCTTCGACCTGGAGCGCGAGCGGCTGGCCCGCGCCGAGGCCGGACGTCCCGAGGGCTACAGCGAGCGCGACTTCTACCCGGACGCGCGCCCCACCCTCGCCGCCCTTCACGAGGCCGGGTACCTGGTGCTGATCGCCGCGAACCAGACCAGGCAGTCGCACCGCAGGCTCGAGTCGATGAACCTGCCGGTCGACCTGGTCACCACCTCGGACACCTGGGGCATCAGCAAGCCGGACCCGCGCTTCTTCGCGAAGGTCGTCGAGGTCTGCCGCGGCCTGCGCCCGGGCATCGAGGCCGGGCAGATCTGCTACGTCGGCGACCGCCTGGACAACGACATGCGCCCCGCGTGGGAGGCCGGACTGCGCACCGCTCACATCCGCCGCGGCCCCTGGGGCCACCTGCACGGCGAGGACCCGGATCTGGTCGCCAAGGCCGACTTCCGGCTCGCAAGCCTCAGCGAGCTTCCGGAACTGCTGTCCGAGCAGTAGGAACGGGGCCGGAAACCCGCCCTGCACGCCGTGCCGCGGCTAGAGTGTCCACCGAGTGAATCGCATTCATACGGTGGGGGCTTGCAGTGGCGATGGCGACGGCGCGGCGGATACGGACGGCAGGTGCGCCCCCCGGGCGGGGCACCCGCCTCGACACTCCCACCCGGCTGTGGCTGCTGCTGACGACGGCCGTGGCGGCGGTCCTCACGGTCGGACTGGTCGCCGGCTTCAGCCTCGCCGGGCGGGAGTCCTCCGCCTCGCACACCGCGCATGACACCGAGGTGCTCTACACCGAGGTGCAGAACCTCTCCTACAGCCTCGCCGACGCGAACGCGACGGCGGCCACCGGCCTGCTGATCGGCCCGCAGACGCCCGGCCAGTTCACGTCGCGCTACGACGCCGACATCGCCCAGGCCGAGGACCTGCTCGCCGCCGCCTCGCAGCGGGTGACCGGCGACGCGTACGCCTCCGCGCAGCTCAAGGCCGTCGCCGAGCAGCTCCCGCAGTACACCGGCATGATCGGCCAGGCGCTCGCCGAGAACCGGCTCGGCTACCCCGTCGCGGGCGCGTACCTGCGGCAGGCCTCCGAGCTGCTGACCGGCTCGATGCTCACCGAGACGTGGCACGTCGTGAAGGAGCAGCAGGACGCGACCAGCGGCGGGCTCGGCTCCTCGACCGCGTTCCCCTGGTGGGAGTTCGGCGTCGGGGTGCTCGCGCTCCTCGTGCTGTGGCGGGTCTCGCGTCGCGTCGCGGGCGTCTCCCGGCGGCGGTTCAACCCGGGCCTGCTCGGCGCCGTGCTGGCGGTGGCGGTGCTGCTCGTCTGGAGCGTGTACGCCGCCGGCGCCGTCAGCCTCGAGGGCGGCAGCGCGCGCACCGACTACATCGGCCTGGCCGCGGCGCAGACGCAGATCTCAGAGCTCTCCCTCACGGAGGCGTACGTCGCGCTGCAGCAGATCGACCGCGGCGAGGACCAGGGGGCGGACGCCGCCGCCGCGAACACGGCTCTGAAGGCCGCGAACCCCGACCCCGGCTCGACCGGGCCGTCCGACTACCGCGCGGTTTCCGGATGCGTGACCCAGGCGATCGGGCTCGCCGCCGGCGGGAGGTACCAGGCCGCGATCGACGCGACCGTCGGCAGCGGCAAGACGGCCGGCGAGGGCGGCTGCGAGCCGGCCGTCGGCACCCTGCGCGCGGATCTGCAGAAGACCGCGGCGGCCGAGCAGGCGAAGTTCGGCCGGGACATGAGCAGCGTCGGCTCCGAGTACGCGGGCGCCGCGGCGTTCGCGCTGGCGCTGGTGATCGGGCTGCTGGGCGCGGCGTCCGCGGCCTACGGCCTCAACCGGCGGCTGGCGGAGTTCCGGTGAGCGCGACGAAGGGGGCGGGAGCTGCCATGAGGGGGAGAAGGATGCGGCGGATATCGAAGGTCCTCGGGGTCGCGATCGCGGCCGCGGCCGCGGCGAGCGCGTGCTCCAGCCCGGGAGCGGGGTTCGCCTCCGCGCAGCCGAGCGCTCCCGCGGCCGTCTTCGCCGCCACGGCCCCGGCCGCGACGCAGTCCGCGAGCAGCGGGAACTGCGACGTGTACGCGTCGTCCGCGGCGCCCTCCGCGAGCGACGCGGCGGGGCCCGACGTCGCCTTGATCAAGAGCCGCGGGCACGTGACCGTGGGCGTCGCGGCGGACCAGTACCTGACCGGCTACCTGGGGGCGGACGGCAGCGAGCAGGGCTTCGACATCGACCTCGCGCACGCGATCTCGCAATCGCTGTTCGGCGATCCGGACAAGGTCGTCTTCGATGTGATCAGCACCGACGAGCGCATTCCCGACCTCCAGGCGCACAAGGTCGACCTGGTGATCGACACGATGACGATCACCTGCGACCGGCTCGCGAAGGTCGGTTTCTCCGCCGTCTACTACGAGGCGAGCCAGAAACTGCTGGTGGAGAAGTCCTCCGGCTACACGGGCCTGAACGACCTCGGCGGCCGGAAGGTGTGCGCGCAGACCGGCTCCACCTCGATCTCGCTCATCCAGCACGCCGCCGCCAAGCCGGTCGCGGTCGAGGTCACCGACATCAGCGACTGCCTGGTGCTGCTGGAGGAGAACAAGGTCTCCGGGATCTCCACCGACGACACCATCCTCGCCGGGCTCGCGCAGCAGGACCCCAACCTCGAGGTGCTGCCGGCCCAGCTGGAGACGGAGCCGTACGGCATCGCCGTCGCGCACGGCGCCACCGACCTCGAGGGGTACGTGAACGGCGTGCTCGCGCGGTACGAGTCGGACGGCGGCTGGGCCGCGTCCTACGCCCGCTGGTTCAAGGGCAGCCTGGGCCCCGCGAGCCCGCCGGTTGCGCAATACTCGAACCAGTAGCGTCGATCCGCACCAGCACGAGCCCGAGGACGCATGCCGCCGTACGGAGAAATGAGCCCGCCCGCCCCGCTCACCCGGGACAACGTGGACGCGGAACTCGCCCGGCTCGACGCCGACGCCGGGCGGGTCTCCGACGCCCTCGTCGAGCTGACCGAGTACAACTCCTACAAGCTGCTGGAGAGCGCGCCGCTGTCCGGCACGACCGCGCAGCGCTGGCAGCGGGTCAGCGCGAAGATCGCGGCGCTCTGGGACGACTACACCGCCTACCAGGACGTGCTCAACCGGGCGCGGGAGATCCGCGGCCGCCGGGTCAAGCCGCGCCCCGAGGACCTGGCCGCGATCACGAAGCTGCTGCGCGGCCCGTCGATCACGCTCTCCACGAAGTCCGTCGCGCTCTCCGAGCGCACCCTGCTGGGGCCATCGGCGATCTCGGAGACCGCGACGCTGGCCCAGACGCTGCACCGGATGGACACCGAGTACCAGCTCGCCGCCGACTTCGTCGCGCAGACCGAGGAGGCCTGGAACCGGCTGTTCGCCGCGGCCGACCCGGTGCAGGAGCGGCTCAAGCGGCTCGGCGCGACGGCCAGGGACATCGGCGACCGCTCGGTGGGCACGGCCGTCGCCGGGCTGATCGACGGCTACGCGGCGCTGCGCCGGGAGATCTTCGCCGACCCGCTCGGGCTGACCGCCCCGGGCTCCGCCTTCCCGGGCCGGCTCGCCGAGATCGACCGGCAGATCGGCGTCGTGGCCGAGGCCGCCGCGCACCAGGCCGACCTGCGCGCCGACTACGAGCGCGGCACCGAGCACCTGCGCCAGCTGGTGGAGCGCATCGACCAGGTCGAGGCCGGGCAGCGCAGCGTCGCGCGGACCGTGCGCGACAAAATCCTGATAGAGAAACTCCCGGCGTTCACCACCCAGGCGCCCGCGCTGCGCGCCCGCCTCGGCGCGCTGGACGCCCTGCGCGACCAGGGGCAATGGGCCAGGCTCGCCTCCGAGGCGGCGATCCTCGGCGACGCGCTCGACGCGGCGCTGGCCGAGGCCGCCAGGGTCGAGAAGCTCATGTCCGGACTCCTGGAACGGCGCGAGGAGCTGCGCGGCAGGCTGCAGGCCTACCGGGTCCGCGCGGCCCGGATGGGAGCAGCCGAAAGCCAGCCCCTTGAGGCCTACTACCAGGCCGCCCGCGAGCTGCTGTGGACCAGGCCCTGCGACCTCGCGGCCGCGACCCGCGCGCTCAGCGTGTACCAGAAGGCCGTGCTGGCGCTGGATCAGGGCCGATCCTGATCCCGGGCCTGGAGCAGCGCCGCGGGCCGGCGCCATTGGGAAGACACAGCCTAGACGGGGGAGTGATGCGATGATGGCTGACATGCGGTGTACCCGGCCCGGTTGCGGCGGAACGATCATGGACGGCTACTGCGACACCTGCGGCCTCGCGGCCAAGACCGCGGCCCCGGCAGCCACCTTCGGCGCGCCGTCCGCCCCCTCCGCGGGGGCCGCTTCCGGCCCCGCCGCGGACCGCTGCGCCCGGCCGGGCTGCGGCGGAACGGTCATGGACGGCTACTGCGACACCTGCGGACTGGCCGCGAAGAACACTGCCGGGCACGTGCCCGCGCAGGGCGCCGGCCGGGAGACCTCGGCCCGCACCTCCTCGTCCCTGTCCGCCCGCTCCTCCTCGCGCACCTCCACCGGCCGCACCCGCGGCTCCGCCCTCTCCGCCCGCGCCACCAGCCGCGGAGCCGGCTCCACCCGCGGCTCGCGCAGCACCGGCCGCGGCGGCCTGGGCCTGGGCATCGTGGAGATCCCCAGCATCGAGTACCGCGACCCGAGCGAGGCCGTGCTCGCGAACCCCGAGGTGCCCGAGCACAAGCGCTACTGCTCGCACTGCGGCAAGCAGGTCGGCCGCGGCAAGAACGGCCACCCGGGGCGCACCAAGGGCTTCTGCGCCCAGTGCCGCAACGGCTACGACTTCGAGCCGAAGCTCGTCGCCGGCGACATCGTGGCCGGGCAGTACGAGGTGCTCGGCTGCCTCGCGCACGGCGGCCTCGGCTGGATCTACCTGGCCAGGGACAACAACGTCTCCGGCCGCTGGGTCGCGCTCAAGGGCCTGCTCGACACCGGGGACGAGGCCGCGCTGGCCGCCGCCGTGGCCGAGCGGCAGTTCCTCGCCGAGGTCGAGCACCCGAACATCGTCAAGATCTACAACTTCGTGCAGCACGACACCGGCGACTACATCGTCATGGAGTACGTCGGCGGCAAGTCGCTCAAGCAGATCGCCCTCGACTACAAGGACCTCAACGCCGGCCAGTCCCTGCCGCTGGCCCAGGTGCTCGCCTTCGCCATCGAGATCCTGCCCGCCTTCGGCTACCTGCACTCGATCGGCCTGCTCTACAACGACTTCAAGCCGGACAACATCATCCAGTCCGAGGAGCAGCTCAAGCTGATCGACCTCGGCGCCGTGATGGCCTTCGACGACGAGGAGTCGGACATCTACAGCACCGAGGGCTACAAGGCCCCGGAGCTGGAGAACGACGGCCCGAGCGTCGAATCGGACCTCTACACCGTCGGCCGGATGCTGGCCGTGCTGGCCTTCGACTTCAAGGGCTACCAGCGCGACTTCGCCTACAAGCTGCCCAACCGCGAGTCGGTCCCGGTGCTCACCCGCTTCGAGTCCTTCGACCGGGCACTGCGCCGGGCCACCCACGCGCGGCGGGAGCGGCGCTTCTCCTCGGCCGCCGAGATGGCCGTGCAGCTCACCGGCGTGCTGCGCGAGGTCGTCGCCCTGGAGCGCGGCGAGCAGCAGCCCGCGGTCTCCTCGCTGTTCACCACCGAGCGGTACTCGGCCGGCACCGAGGGCGTGACCGCGGCCGACGCCCCGACCAGCGCCCAGTTGGCCGCCGCGCTGCCGCTGCCGCTGCCGGACCCGGCCGACCCCAACTTCGGGTATCTCAACACCCTGGGCGGCCGCGCGGACCAGATCATCCGGGTGCTCGGCGAGCTGCGCAACCCGACACCCGAGGTGCATTACCGCGTCGTGCGCGCCGCGATCGAGATCGGCAGTTTCGACGAGGCGCGCCGCCGGCTCGACAAGATCGCCGCGGTGGACGCCTTCGACTGGCGGGTCGGCTGGTACCGCGGCCTGGTCGCGCTGTGCCAGGGCGACGCGCTGGAGGCGCGCGCGAAGTTCGAGGAGGTCTACGCGGAGCTGCCCGGCGAGCTCGCGCCCAAGCTGGGCATCGCGGTGGCCGCCGAGCAGGCCGCGCAGCTGTCCGACGCGCTGCGCTACTACCAGCTCGTGTGGAGCGTGGACCGCTCCTACGTGACCGCCGCGTTCGCGCTGGCCCGGCTGCGGATCGGCGCCAAGGACCACGCCGGCGCCGTCGAGGTGCTCGGCCAGATCCCGGAGATCGCCATCCAGCGCACCGCGGCCGAGATCGCGGCCGTGCGCGCCCGGCTGGACTCCCCGGGCTTCGCCGACTGGGCCGGCCCGGCCGAGCTGGCCAGGCTCGGCGAGCGCGTCGACGCGCTCGGCCTGGACGGCGAGGCGCACGAGTCGCTGGTCTGCGAGGTGCTCGGCGGCGCGCTCGCCTGGCGGCTGCACGACCCGGCCGCCCCCGCCGACCGCACCCTGTTCGGCGCCGCCCTCACCGAGGACGGCCTGCGCGGCGCGCTGGAGCGCTCGTACCGGGCCAGGGCGCGGATGGCGCAGAGCCGGGCGGCCCGGATCGCGATGGTCGACTGCGCGAACCAGGTGCGTCCGCGGACGTGGGTCTGACGGTGGACGGCGTGAACCGCTCCGCGCGCTTGCGGACCGTGTGACGGAGCACAGACCAGGGATGAGGACGGGGACGTGACAGAGCCCGAACAGCCGGACGCCGCGGCAGGCGGACTGGACGAGACGCTCGGCGAGACGCTCGAGACGCCGATCGCCCGGCCGGCGGCCGCCTGGCCGAGCTGCCCGGCCTGCGGGGCCGAGGTCGCGCCCGAGGACGGCTACTGCGAGGAGTGCGGCGCCGACCTGCTGGTGCGCCGCTCCGAGCCCGCGCTGCCGTCCGGCGGCCCGTGCCGCTCGGCGGACTGCGCGGGAGAGTCGTTCACCGACGGGTACTGCGACGTGTGCGGATCCCCGGAGCCGGACCCGCGCGACCACTACGAGCGCGACCTCGGCCCGGTCGCCGGGGTCACCGACCGCGGCCTGCGGCACTCGCGCAACGAGGACGACATGTCCCTCGCCGTGCTCGGCGCCTCGGGCGGCGCGCCGATCGCCGTCGCGGTGGTCTGCGACGGGGTGTCCACCTCGTACAAGCCGGAGACCGCCTCGGCCGCCGCCGCGCTCACCGCCCGCGAGCACCTGGTGCTGGCGCTGCGCCGCGGCGAGGACCCGCACTCGGCCACCCTGGGCGCCTTCGAGCAGGCGAACAAGGCCGTGGTCGCGCTGCCCGCCGACCCCGTCGACGAGGGCAACGGCCGGGCCAGCACCATGGTCACCGCGATCGTCGCCGAGGACGGCGTCACCGTCGGCTGGGTCGGCGACGCGCGCGTCTACTGGCTGGATTCGAACCCCGAGGACTCCCTCGCGCTGACCCTCGACGACTCCTGGGCCGGGCGGATGATCGCGGACGGCACGCTCACCGAGGAGGAGGCGTTCAAGTCCCCGCTCGCGCACACCATCCTGCGCTGGCTCGGCCCCGGCGCCCCCGAGGAGCCGGCCAACCTGCGGGTCTTCCTGCCGGACGGCCCCGGCCTCGTGCTCGCCTGCAGCGACGGGCTGTGGAACTACGTCCCCGACGCCGCCGACCTGGCCAGGCTCGCCGCGGGCGGCTTCGGCGGCCTGCAGGCCGCCGCCAACGCGATGGCGTCCGTCGCGATCGAGGGCGGCGGCCACGACAACATCACCGCGGTGCTCGTGCCCTGGCCGCCGCGCCGGCCGGAGCAGGGCGGGGAGCCGACGAGCGAGATCCAGGCAGTCAACGAGCCAGTCGAGGGGAACGAGCAGTGAGCAACCAGCCCCAGTTCACGGTCAACGTCTACCAGAACGAGTATCTGGCCGAGGGCGCCTCCGAGGTCAACGCCATCGTCTCGGTGCAGTCCGCGGCGGCCTTCGGCGGGGCGACGAACAGCCGCGCCGCCCAGGTGATCATGGTCGACTGCTCGGGCTCGATGGACTACCCACCGACCAAGATGGCCGCCGCCCGGCAGGCCACCGAGGCGGCGATCGACGCGATCCGCGACGGCGTGCCCTTCGCGGTCGTCGCCGGAACGCACGTGGCCCGGATGGTCTTCCCCGGCACCGAATACCTGGTGCCCGCCGACGCCTCCTCGCGCGCCGCGGCCAAGGCGGCCGTGGCCCGGCTGACGGCCGGCGGCGGCACCGCGATGGGCCAGTGGCTGGCGATGGCCGACCGGCTGTTCACCGGGCACGAGCAGGCGATCCGGCACGCGATCCTGCTGACCGACGGCAAGGACGAGCACGAGGACCCCGCCGACCTGGCCGCGGCCCTGTCCCGCTGCGAGGGCCGGTTCACCTGCGACTGCCGCGGCATCGGCACCGACTGGGTGGTGGCCGAGCTGCGCAAGGTCTCGACCGCGCTGCTCGGCACCGTGGACATCGTGGCCGACCCGGGCCGGCTGTCCGCGGACTTCCAGCAGATCATCGAGCACGCGATGGGCAAGGCCGTCGGCGACGTGCGGCTGCGGGTGTGGGCCCCGCAGGGCGCGCAGGTGAAGTTCGTCAAGCAGGTCGCGCCGCAGATCGTGGACCTCACCGGCCGCCGCGCGCCCGGGCCGAACCCGCTGACCGGCGACTACCCGACCGGCGCGTGGGGCGCCGAGTCGCGCGACTACCAGGTCTGCGTCCAGGTGCGGCCCGGCTCGGTCGGCGACGAGATGCTCGCCGCGCGGATAGGCCTGGTCGCGGTGGACGGCGCCGGCCAGGCCGCCGTGCTCGGCCAGGGCCTGGTGAAGGCGATCTGGTCGGACGACATCGCGCAGACCGGCCGGATCGACCGCACCGTGGCCGACTACACCGGCCAGACCGAGCTGGCCGACGCGATCCGGGAGGGCCTCGAGGCGCGCAAGAACGGCGACCTGGACACGGCCACGGCCCGGCTCGGCCGGGCGGTGAAGCTGGCCGCCGAGTCCGGCAACGACGAGACCGCGCTGCTGCTGTCGAAGGTCGTGGACGTGGACGACCCGGCCACCGGCACCGTGCGGCTCAAGCAGCGCGTCTCCGACGCCGACGAGATGACCCTGGACACCCGCTCGACCCGCACCGCGCGGGTCGGCAAGAACCGCAACAACCACAGCTGAGCGCCAGCTCGAGGGAGTGTTTGCCATGGCGAGATGTCCGGCGGGGCACGAGTCAGAGGCCAGCGACTACTGCGACACCTGCGGGCTGGTGATCGGGGCGCAGCCGGCCGGGACCGGCGCGTCCGCGGCCGCCCCGACGCTCGTCGCCCCGGCGGCGCCGGCGACCACGGCCGGCGGTCAGGCGGGTGGCGGTCAGGCGGGCGGCGGCGCGGGCGGCGCGTGCCCGGTCTGCCAGGCCGAGCGCAACGGCCGCTTCTGCGAGGAGTGCGGATACGACTTCGAACTCGCCGAGGCGATGCCCCAGGTCACCATGACCCCGGGCGTCCCCCCGGCCGAACCGGAGGCGGAGCCCGAGCCGGCGAACGGGTCCGCATCCGGCTCCGGCGGCCGGGGCCTCGACCTGGAGGCCGAGCTGGCGCGCGCCGAAGCCGAAGCGGAGGCAGAGCGGCAGTCCGCCGCGTCCGCTGCGTCCGGTGCGTCGGCCGCGCCTGCTGAGACCTCCGAGCCCCAGGCCGAGGCCGAGCCGTCCGCCCACCCGGAGTCATCGGCCCCCGAGTCTTCGACGCCTGAGTCCTCGACCCCTGAATCCTCGGCCCCTGACTCCGCCGTCCCGGAGCCCCTGTCGCCCGAGGCGGAGGCCGCGCTCAACCTCGCCTCCGTGCTCACGCCGGCCTCCGCGTTCGGCTCCGAGCTGACCCTCGTCGTGAACGCGGACCGCGACTACTACAAGGCGCAGATCGAGCGCGGCGACATCATCGAGTCCGAATTCCCGTTCCCGAAGTACCCGCACGAGCGCCGCTTCACCTTCACCGACAGCCCGATCCGCATCGGCCGTGCCTCGGCCAGCCGCGGCCTGGCCCCCGAGATCGACCTCACCGGCCCGCCCCTCGACCCCGCCGTCTCGCATCTGCACGCGCAGCTGCTCCGGCACGACGAGGGCTGGGTCGTCGTCGACCTCGACTCGGCCAACGGCACCCGCCTCAACGACGCCGAGGAGCCCCTCGCGGCGGAGACCGAGATCCCGGTCAACCGCGGCGACCGCATCCACCTCGGCGTCTGGACGACGATCACCCTCCAGTAGCCGCAACCCGGCGCGGCGGGCCACGCCCTACGTCGGCGGCAGATCCCGCCGCGCCGCCGAAACCGGCCCCGGCCCGGCCGCCCGCCGGCGTCAGGAACGAAGGGTGCGCAGGCCGGCGCGGATCTCGTCGACCAGGATCCCTGGCTGTTCCAGGGCGGCGAAGTGGCCGCCCTTGTCGGCTTCGCCGTAGTGGATCAGGTTGCTGTAGGTGTCTTCGATCCAGCTTCGCGGCAGGCGCGGGATGTCCTTCGGGAACACGGTCACCGCGACCGGAAGCGTCAGCTTCGGGCCGGCGAAGGTGAGCGACCTGTTCTCCCAGTAGATGCGGCCGGAGGACGCCGCGCTGTTGGTGAACCAGTAGAGCGATATCGCATCGAGTATGTCGTCGATGCCGAGGACGTCCTCGGCGAGCCCGTTGTTGTCGGTCTTGGACTGGAACTTCTCGTAGATCCAGGCCGCCTGGCCGGCGGGCGAGTCGGCCAGAGCGATTCCGACGGTCTCCGGCTTCGTGCCCTGAAGGTGGTTCGACCCGCCGAGCACGCCGGTGTAGAGGCCGAGCGTCTCCACGGCGTGGCGCTGTTCGGGCGTGAGCGTCTCGGGTATCAGGGCGGGAAAGGCGTACTGGGTGTTCAGATGGATCCCCAGCAGCCCCTCAGGCCGCATGGCCCCGAGCTCGGTGGTGACGACGGCGCCCCAATCGCCGCCCTGCGCGGCCCATCGCGTGTAGCCGAGGCGCTTCATCAGCTCCACCCACGCGCTCGCGATGCGCGACACGGTCCACCCGGTCTCCGTGGGCTTCTGGGAGAACCCGAATCCGGGGAGCGACGGGATGACGACGTCGAACGAGTCGGCGGCGTCTCCTCCGTACGCGACCGGATCGGTCAGCGGGCCGATCAGCTTCAGGAACTCGACGATCGAGCCCGGCCATCCGTGCGTGAGGATCAGCGGCATCGCGCCGGGGTTCTTGGACCTGACGTGGATGAAGTGGATGTCCAGCCCGTCGATCTCGGTCAGGAACTGGGGGTGGCGGTTGAGCTCGGATTCGAAGCGCCGCCAGTCGTAGCCGCGCCCCCAGTGCTCGACCAGCGATCTGGCGTTCTCCACCCGGACCCCCTGCGACCAGTCGCCCACCGTTTCCGGATCCGGCCAGCGGGTTCCGGCCAGCCGCCGCTTCAGGTCGTCGATCTCGGATTCCGGGATCGAGACGGTGAACGGCCGGACGCGGGACGAGGCCGGCGACGTCGGTGCGGTCATTTGCCTTCTCCTCTTCTGAGCTTCGAGGCGCGGCGCAACCTTCCGTTGCACACTGGTGTGCAGCCTATCTCATTGCACAGCCGTGTGCAGTGTGGCCTATTGCACAGTGGTGTGCAAAAATGGCGCCGTGCCTACCGAGTCCTCCCGCGCGCGCTCGATGAACGAGACACGCGATCGCATCCTCGACGTCGCCCTCGCCGTGCTGGGCGAGAACCCCGACGCCGGAATGGGCGAGATCGCCTCCGCCGCCGGTGTCGTGCGCCGCACGGTCTACGGCCATTTCCCCTCGCGCCTCGACTTGATCCGGACGCTCACGGAAAGGGCCGTCGGCGAGATGACGGCAGTGCTGACCGAAGCCGACGCCTCCGACGCGCGGGCGGGCGCGGCATGGGCCGAATTCATCGCCCGCCTGTGGCCGGTCGCGCACCGCTACCGGGTGCTGCTGGCGCTGCGCCGCGGCGAGTACGGCGAGGCGATCCACGCCCTGCTCGGGCCGCTCGACGAACTCCTCGCGGGCCTCGTGAAGCGGGGCCAGGACGGCGGCGTGTTCGCGAAGCACCTCCCGGCGGACCTGCTGAGCCAGATCGCCTACGGCGCCGTGTTCGCCATCGCCGACAGCGACCGGTCGAACGGCACGCTCGGCGCCCGGGCGGCGACCATCACAAGCCTGCTCATGCTGGGAGTTCCCGAGGCCCGCGCAACCGCCCTCGCGGGCGACCTTCCCTGACCCGCGGGGAGGCAGGGCTGCGGGGGGACGGAGGCCGGCCCTGGGCCACCTCAGAGGCTCGCACCGCGGCGACCATCACTAGCCTCCTGATGCTGGGAGTTCCCGAGGCCCGGCAACAACCGCCCTCGCGGGCGACCGGCCCGGCCCCGCGGGGAGACAGGGCTGCGAGGTACGGAAGCTGACCCTAGGCCACCAGATCCCGCCGAGTCTCGGAGGCTCGCACCGGGCCCAGTGCCCGGGCAGCGACCATCCCTAGCCTGCTGAGGCCCCTGCCTAGGCCACCAGGTCCCGCCGTGTCTCCGAGCCTCGCACCGGGCCCAGCGCTGTGCGCGCGGCCACGAGCCGCCGCACGGCCTCGCGGAGCACCTCGGGCGTCTGCGAGTAGGGCACCCGCAGGAAGCGCTCGTACGTCCCCGGGTCCGGCCCGAAGCGCGGGCCGCTCTGCAGGACCAGGCCGTGCGTGCCCGCGCGGTAGACGAGCTGCGTGGACTCCTCGCCCTCCGCGAGCTGCACCCACAGGCTCAGGCCGCCCGGAGGCGTGTGCCACGTCCAGTCCGGCATCGACTCGCGCAGTGCCGCCTCCAGGACGGCGCGGCCCGCGCGCGACTCGGCGCGGCGGTCGTCCTCGACGCCCATGCCCTCGCGCAATACGGCGACGCCGATCAGCTGGTCGATCACCGGCGACGCGAGGTCCAGCGAGGCGCGGGCGGCGGCGAGTTCGTGCACGATGCGGCTCGGCGCGCGCAGCCAGCCGACGCGGATGCCGCCCCAGAAGGACTTGCCGAGCGATCCGCACACCAGCAGACGTTCCGCGTCAGCGGGGGAGACCCCGGTGGCGAACGGCGGCGGCACCGGGACGTCCAGCGCGATGTCGGTGATCGTCTCGTCGGCCAGCAGCCAGGCGCCCGCCCTTCGCGCCGCGCGGGCGATCCGGCCCGCCTGCTCCGGCGGCATCAGCATCCCGGTCGGGTTGTGGAAGTGCGGGATCGTGTAGACCAGCCGCGGGGAGAGCCGGGAGGCCGCCTGCTGCAGCGGCATCTGGCCGGTGGCGCCGTCGAGCCAGCCGCTCGTCTCGTCCAGCGGCACCGGGTAGAGCCGAGCGCGCGAGGCGGTGAACGAGTCGATCACGTTCGCGAAGGTGGGCCCCTCCAGCAGCACCCGATCGCCCTGGCGCACCAGCAGCCTGGCCACCAGGCTGATCGCGCCCTGCGCCCCGGAGGTCACCAGGATCTGGTCGGGCGAGGTCGGCAGGCCGCGCGCGGTGTACCGCTCCGCGATCGCCTCGCGCATCTCCGGCAGGCCGTAGGGCCGGAAGGAGTTGCCGGCCGCGAGCAGCGGCAGCCGTTCCGCCGCCCACGCGGTGGCCGCGCGCAGTTCGGCCGTCGGGGCCGCGGGCCCGGCGCAGCTCAGGTCGAGCAGGTCGGGGTCGCCGTAGTCGTGGAAGCCACCCGTCGGCCGCGCGAAGAGCCGCTCGGGCAGCGCCGTGAAGGTGCCGGACCCGCGGCGCGCCACCGCGTACCCCTGCTCCACCAGCAGCGTGTACGCCGCGGTGATCGTGGTCCGGCTGACCTGCAGCGCCTCGCTCAGCGGCCGTTCCGCGGGCAGCCGCGCGCCGACCGCGATCCGGCCGTCGAGGATCAGCGACCTGATCCGCTCGGCCAGCGCCTGCCTGGCCGGGTGCGCCCCGGACTCGCCGACCACCCGCCACGGCCCGAGCAGCCGGGCCAGTTGCGCGGGTCCCAACGCGGATGCGGCCCCGTCCATCAGTCCACTCCCCTTGGATTGGCTATCGCTGAGCAGTCCACTTCTCCGTCAGCATGGCAGAGTCAGCCCGAGCAGACAAGGACGGCAGCCGACCGATGTCCATAGTGAACGCGACCCGCCCCACCGGTCCCACCGCCGCGAGAGCCATAGACGGCGCCGCCGTGTACGCCGCGACCGCCATCGATAGCGCCCCCGCGAGCGCCGAGACCGCCGTCGACGGTGCCGCCGCGCTCACCGCCCCACACGCCGCCTCGACCGCCGCGCACGCCATCGGGGGCACCGCCCCGCACGCCGCCGCGCACGCAGCCCCGCACGCCCCCGCGAGCGCCGAGAACGCCGTCGACGGTGCCGCCGCGCTCACCGCCCCACACGCCGCCTCGACCGCCGCGCACGCCATCGGGGGCGCCGCCGCGCACGCCGCCGTAGGCGCCGTCGAGATCTGGCCGCGCGAACGCGCTGTGGCCCGGCTCACCCAGCTCACGCTCGGCCTGCTGCTCTACGGCGTCAGCGAGGCGATGATGCTCGCGCCGGGCGTCGGGGTGGATCCGTGGGACGTCTTCCACACCGGCCTGTCCCGGATCACCGGCGTCGCCGTCGGCACGGTGCTGATCGTCGTCGGTGCGCTGGTGCTGCTGCTCTGGATCCCGTTCCGTCAGCGGCCCGGCATCGGCACGGTCGCCAACGTGGTCCTGATCGGGGCCGTCGTGGACCTCATCCTGCCGGCGGTCCCCGTCCCGCACGCGCTCGTGCTGCGCTGGGCGCTGTTCGTGTCAGGGGTCGTGCTCAACGCCGTCGCCACCGGCATGTACATCGGAGCCGGCCTCGGCCCCGGCCCGCGCGACGGCCTGACCACCGCGCTCGCCGCCCGCGGCCGCTCGATCCGCGTCGTGCGCACCGGCATCGAACTCTCGGTGCTCGCCGTCGGCTGGCTGCTCGGCGGCAACGTCGGGATCGGCACCGTCGTCTACGCCGTCGCCATCGGGCCCCTGGTCCACGTGACGATTCCGCGGTTCCGTCTGCCCGTCGCGAAAAAGGCCTGACTACGAACCCTTAAGACGGCCCCGGAAGCGCAACGGGTTTCCGGGGCACCTTATTCTCGGCTACGCTCGCGTTCATAACTAGTTGCGGCCGTAACTAGTTTCGATCGAACTAGTTGCGCTGCATCAATGCTGGTAGGAGTCATGTAGCCGCAGCGTTTCAAAAGGGGCACCGAAAGGCGTCGGATCGGCGAAGGCCGTCACTCTTCTGCATTAAAGCGGCGGGGCGAAGCCGAAAATCAGCCCATAACTTTCTCCGCGTGACTACGCGACCACTCCCGCGAACCCCGAATCTGCCCCTCCGTCGCGCGCGGCAGTCGATGCGGCTGAGCCAGGCTCAGTTCGCCGAGGCGATCCGCGCCGCCGGCAATGCGATCGGGGCGCCGAACCACTGCACCAAGCGGCTCGTGCAGAAGTGGGAGACCGGTGAACACGCCGCCTGCAGGCCCGATTACCTCAGGGTCCTGCAGGCGGTCACCGGGCTCTCGGCGCGTGAACTGGGCTTCCGCGTCCTGCCCGACGAAGCCGGACTGGCCGCGCTGGCCGCGCCCGGCTCGGTCGCCGCGACGGTCGCGGACGGCTCCGCGAACCACCTCGCCGCCACCAGGGTCGGCGCGATGTTCGCGATGTCCGGGCTCACCGAGTATTCGGCGAACGGCTCGATCGAGAGCTCCATGGACCGGTTGCGGTACGCGCTCGACCACCCCTCCACCGTCGACGCGCGCACCGCCGAACTCGTCGAGGCCTCCACCTCGAGACTCTTCGACCTGCAGCACCACAGCCCGTCCCGGCTGCTCGCCCCGACCGTGGACCGGCACATCGGGACCGTGACCTCGCTGCTCACCGCGGCTCGGCACGAGTCCGTGCGCCGCCGGCTGATGCTGAGCGCCGGACGCAGCGCGCTGCTGGCCGGCTGGCTGGCCTTCGACCGCGCGGACACCGCGTCCGCGCACCGGTACTGGGACACCGCGATCGGCGCGGCCGAGGGCACCGTCGACGCGCAGCTGCTCGCCGCGAGCCTGACGTGCCTGTCGTACTCGGCGGCCAGGCGCGGCGACCCGGCCACCGCCTGGCAGCTCTCTCACACGGCCGCTCAGCACGCTCTGGCCGACCGCCGCGCCGCCGCGTGGGCCACGTCCCGCGCCGCGCTCCACGCCGCCGCGCTCGGCGAATTCGACGCCGCCCGCGCCGCCATGGACCGGGCCCAAGAGTTGGGCGCCGACCTGCCGAGCCCGCGCCCGGGCGACGGCGGCTCGCCGTGGACGCGCTTCTTCGGCCGCGCCCGGCTGCTCTCCAGCACAGCGCACGTCGCCGCTCTCACCGGCGACAAGTACGCCGCCGAGTACGCAGTCCAGGCCGTCGACGCCCTCGGCCCCGCCCGGGTCAAGGGCCGCGCCGTCGTCCTCGCCGAGTGCGCCCTGGTAGCCGCCGTGACCGGCGAACTCGAGCGCTGCCTCGACCACGGCGCCGCCGCCGCTGCCCTGACCCGCGAGATGGACGTCAGCCTGGCCGCCGACCTGCTCTACGCGGTCGTCCCGCTGGTCCTGCCGTACTCCGACACGCGCGCCATCCGCGAACTGCTCCCGCACCTCACGCGCCTGATCCGCCCGATCGACCGGGAGGACATCGATCGGAAGGACGTGACTGCGCCGGAGGAGGGGGAGGGTTGATCGGTGTGGTCGGCTTGGCACGACCACGAAGAAGGACACGGTCAACGCCGCTCTCCGCGAAGTGGCCAATCGCTCTCAGCGCATGGCGGCGTTCCGTCGACTCGCGGCCCGCTCGACCGATGAGCAGGATGCGGCGGACTACTTCGCGCGGCGCAAGGCGGCAAAGGGCGTCCGGTGACCGCGACGTTCCTGCTCGACGCATCCGCGAAACCGAGATCAGATGGGTCCCGCGGGGGCTGACGGTGCTTCACGACGATCGCGACTATGAGGCGGTCGCGCGGGTGCTGCCCGAGGCCGGACAGCACCGCATCACGTCCGTCGGCTGACGCTCGGCCGGTCAGCCGCCGTAGCCGGTCAGCCGCCTCAGTCGCGCAGCGAGCCCATCCACTGCTCGATGCCGGCGACGGTGCGCGGCAGCGCGGCCGAGAGGTTCTCGTTGCCGTCCGCGGTGACCAGGATGTCGTCCTCGATCCGCACGCCCACGCCGCGATACTCCTCCGGCACCGTCAGGTCGTCGAGCTGGAAGTACAGGCCCGGCTCGACGGTCAGGATCATGCCGGGCACGAGCTGCGCGTCGACGTAGTCCTCGGTGCGGGCGTCGGCGCAGTCGTGCACGTCGAGGCCGAGCATGTGGCCGGTGCCGTGCAGCGTGTAGCGGCGCTGCAGGCCCAGCTCGATGACGCGCTCCGCCGGGCCTTCGAGCAGGCCCCACTCGACGAGCCGCTCGGCCAGCACGCGCTGCGAAGCCTCGTGGAAGTCGCGGAAGCGGGCGCCCGGGCGGACGGCCGCGATGCCGGCCTCCTGCGCGTCGTACACGGCCTCGTAGATCTTCTTCTGCAGCTCGGAGAACCGGCCGTCGATCGGCAGCGTGCGGGTGACGTCGGCCGTGTACAGCGTGTCCGTCTCCACGCCGGCGTCCAGCAGCAGCAGCTCGCCCGGGCGGACGGCGCCGTCGTTGCGCACCCAGTGCAGGGTGGTCGCGTGCGGGCCGGCCGCGCAGATCGAGCCGTAGCCGACATCGTTGCCCTCGACCCGGGCACGACGGTAGAACGTGCCCTCGATCCAGCGCTCCGAGGTCGCGATCGCCTGGCCCAGCTCGCGCACCACGTCGGTGAAGCCGGTGGCGGTCGCGGCGCACGCGCGGCGCATCTGCTCGATCTCCCACTCGTCCTTCACCAGGCGCATGCCGTGGAGGAAGACCTTCAGCTCCTCGTCGAGCTCGGCCGCGGCCCGCTCGTCCCGGCCGGAGGCCAGGTCCACCACGGCGTCGAGCTGCTCGTCGTGGCCGCGCAGGATGCGGGTGACGACGCCCTGGTCGGCGACGATCGCCTCGGCCAGCTGCTCGGCCGCCTGCCGCGAGTCGCGGGTGGCCAGGCCCAGGATCGCCGCGGCCTCCGTCAGGGAATTGCGACGGCCCACCCACAGCTCGCCGTAGCCGCTGAGCCAGAACTCGCCGTCCTCGCGGTTCGAGCGCGGCAGCAGGTAGATCGCCGCCTCGTGCCCGCCGTCTGCCTTCGGCTCCAGGATCAGCACGCTGTTCTCGGTCTGATCGCCGGTCAGGTAGACGTAGTCGCAGCTGGCGCGGAACGGGTAGTCGGTGTCGTTCGAGCGGACCTTCAGGTTGCCGGACGGGATGACCAGCCGGTCGCCCGGGAACGCCGCGGACAGCGCCTTGCGCCGCTTCGCCGCATACGGCGACTGAGCCGACGGCTCGAGCCCGTCCCGCTCGGTGTCGGCCCAGCCGGAGCGCATGCTCGCGCCCAGCTCCTCGCTGATCTCCCCGTACAGGCCGTTCTTGCGCCCGGAACGGACCGGCTGCTCGCGGTCCCCCGTCTCCGCCGCCGTCTCCGCTGCCGCCGCCGTCTCCGCCGTCTGCTCGACCCGCTCTGTCACTACCCACGCCCTTCCTCGACCGTTACGGGGCACAGCGTAGCCGCTCCCGGACGCGCCCGATAGACCGGCCGTCCGGTGGGCCTTACAGCGGGCCGAACAGCCAGTTCCCGACGTCCGCCGGGTCGTTCGACGCGTAGAAGGCCTGCGCGGCGGCGGCCACCTCCGGACGGCTGAGCACCCCGTCGTCGTCCGAGTCGAGCAGGTCGAAGGCCTCGACCGTGTCCTGCGCGCCGACGCCGTACGAATGCATCCACTTGGTGAACTCGCTCAGGTCGATCACGCCGTTGCCGTCGGCGTCCACCATCTCGAAGATGAGCTCCACCGGGTCGTGCGCGGGCGGCAGCGGCTGCTCGCGCATCAGCCGCTCGCAGCCGTCCATGAACTGGCTGAGCGAGATCCGGCCCTCGCCGTCCGAGTCCATCAGGCCCCGCAGCTGCTCCCACAGCTCGAGGTAGGCGTGGTGGACCCGTTCGTACTCCGGCGTGCCAGGAAGGTGCCCGAACGCCGCGCACAGCCGCAAGGTGACGAGGTCGTAGTCCCGTTGCGAGAGGTACCCGTTGCCGTCGGTGTCGAGCAGCGCGAACCGCAGCTGGAGCTTGCGGCGCTGGAGTGCGGTGAGCATGCGTCCATTGCAACGCGCCGGGCCCCGGGGCGCATCCCGAGGCCCGGCGGGCTTGAAAAGTGGTGAATGCGCTCCTCACCCGGTGTACGCGTCGAAGATCTTCGTGAAGTCGAGCGCGCTCTGCGAGATCTCCGAGCAGGACGGCAGCCCGGAGGCCGAGCCGCCGCACGGCTGGTCCCGGTCCACCGACCAGAAGGCGAGCCGGCCGAGGTGCGCCGAATCCGCCCAGGTGACCAGCGTTTGCGCGTCGGCCTCCGAGAAGACCTCGGCCGAGTTGTCGTTCTGGCCGATCATCGGGGTGACGCCGATGTTCGCGTAGGTGTCGCCCGGCCAGTCCGCCTGCACCTGGGTCAGCGTGCTCTCGGCGGCCTCGACGGCCTCCTGGCCCATGTCGCCGGTGAACGACGAGCCGTAGTCCATCGCCATCACGTTGACCAGGTCGATGCGGACGTTGTCCTGCTTGGCCAGCGCGAGGAAGGCCACGCCGTCCGCCGCCAGGCCGGTCGGCAGCACGGGCAGCGTCACCGACACGACGAGGTTCGGATTCGCCGCCTCGAGCGCGGCGATCGCCTGGAAGCGCAGGTTGTTGTCCGCCGTGTAGTCGAGCGGGGCGCCTTCGATGTCGAAGTCGATGTGCGTCACACCCAGGTGGGTGATCACGGACTGGTACGCCGCCTGGAGGGCGGACTCGGTCGTGCACGCCATCGCGAGCTCGGTGCCGCCCGCGCCGCCGAACGACACGATCGGCGTCGCGCCGTCCGCCTTCGCGGTGGCGATCTCCTGGTCCATCGCCGGGTCGTCGGTGACCGGGAGCGTGTCGCCCCAGATCGGCGAGCACCCGGAGGAGATCACGAAGGCCGCCGTGTACGAGGTGAGCCCCGCCTTGGCGGCGGAATTCAGCATCGGCTCCTGGTTGTTCGACATGTCCACGTACGGTGCGACCTTGCCGACCGGGCCGCCGCCCGCCGTGCCGGTCCCGGTGGCCGTCGCGCTCGCGGACGCGGACGCGGACGCGGTGGCGGTGGACGTGGCGGTCGCCGTACCCGTCGACGACGTGCTCGGGCTGCCGGTCGAGGTGGTACCGGCAGTCAGCGAGAAGTCGTCGGCGTAGTACTCGGGCTGCGCGTACCAGCCGTGGATGTAGACCGTCAGCGAGGTCTGCGACGCCCCCGTCGTGATCGACATCGAGAGCTGCTGCCAGCTCGTCGCCGACGGCGTCCACGTGTCGCTGCCGCCGGTGTCGCCGAGGTAGACGTAGGAACCCTCGACGTACGCCGAGAGCGTGTACGTCGTGTTCGCCTGGACGGTGACCGTCTGCGTGCACTGAGCGTCGTCGGACGAGGTGGGTGTTCCGGCGAGCGCGTACGAGCCGGAGTGCGCGGGACTGCCGACGACGCTCGCCGTCCCCGGATCGCACGTCCAGCCCGACAGGCTCCCCGACTCGAAGCCGGCGTTGCTCAGCAGATTGGCGGCGGCCGCGGACGCGGCGCCGGTGGACAGGTACAGAGCCGCCGGAACGACGAGCGCCGCGGCGGCGGCCCCCACCCCCAGCCGCACAGACCGCCGGGGGCGCTGCCGGTCGGTGGTGCGGGTGCGGGTGTGAGCGTAAGTGTGGGTGTGGGTGTGGTCGGGGGCGGTGTGAATGCGCGGGTGCCTGTTCCGAGCGGACGTGCGTGTCCATCTCTGCATGCTGCTGATCGCACTCCTTCGTGCCGGATCGTGCAGGTGGGTGTGCAAGGGATCGCGCGGGTGCGCGAGCGCGCGGTGCCGAGGGCCGTGGGTGGTCTAGTCCTCTGCATATGGTCTAGTCCAATCTGCCGACGCTGGCAAGATGCCGCGCGCGTCCGGATTGCGATCTTCGGCCGGGGATGTTGACCTTGACTGGGACCCGGCAGGGAAGGGATGCGGATGACCGAGTCGGACGCGGACGAGGTGAGCACCGGCGAGTTCGCCAGGCTCAGCCGGCTCTCGCCCAAGGCGCTGCGCCTGTACGACCACGCCGGCGTGCTCGAACCGAGCCGGGTGGACCCGGTGACCGGCGCCCGCCACTACCTGCGCGGCCAGCTCGAGCGCGCGTACCTCGTCTCGTCGCTGCGCCAGGTGGGTATCCCGCTCACCGAGATCAAGACCGCCCTCGACGAGGAGGGCTCGCTCGGCGCCGACCGCATCGCAGCCTTCTGGGCCGAGGCCGAGGCAGAGCACGCCGCCCGCCGACGCCTCGTCGGCTCACTCACCGAGCGCCTGCGCGGCAACGTGTCCGCCGCCACCTCCATGGCCTACGCGGTCTCCACCCGGTCGCTCCCGGACCGCAGCGTCCTGGCGCAGACGAGGCACCTGCACATCGACGAGCAGACCGCCGTGCGCGAGGAGTTCGTCGGCAACCTCCGCCACGCCGGAATCAAGCCCCTGCCCGGCGTGGCCGGCGCGCCCTTCATCATCTACTACGGCGACGTCAGCGCCGACAGCGATGGGCCGATCGAGTGGTGCTGGCCCGTCCCCGAAGACCGCGCGCCCGAACTCGCCAAGCGCTTCCCCGACCTCACCCTGCGCACCGACCCGGCGCATCAGGAAGCGTACGTCCACTACGGAGCCACCACGCTCCTGCACGCCGCCCGCATCGTCCTCGCGGCCCAAAGCCTCCTCGCGTGGTCCCGCGACCAGGACCGCCAGACCGTCGGCCCGCTCCGCCTCGTCTACCTCGAGTCGCAGGGGGAGGGGTCGGTCCCGGACTGCGACGTGGCGGTGCCGTTGAGGTAGGGGAGAGGGCCGCTCTGCCGGCCCCGCACCGGATCTCGCGCTACGGCAGCGCCAACTCGAACCAGACGCTCTTCCCGCCGCTCGTCCGCCGCGTTCCCCAGCGCTGCGACAGGGCCTTGACGAGGTGGAGCCCGCGGCCGCCGTCGTCGTCCTGGTCCGCGGCGCGCAGCTGCGGGGTCTCGTCGGAGGTGTCGTAGACCTCGCAGAGCAGCGCGTTGTCGCGCAGGAGACGGACGCTGATCGGGCCGTTGGTGTAGAGCAGCGCGTTCGTGACCAGCTCGCTTGCGAGCAGCTCCGCGGTCTCCTCGAGCTGGCTCAGCCCCCAGCCGTGGAGGGTGCTGCGGACGTTCTTGCGGGCGCGGGCGACGGCCGGGAGCTCGGGCTCCACGGTCCACTGGGCTGTGGCGGTGGACGGGATGCCGCGGACTCTCGCGATGACGAGCGCTGCGTCGTCCATGGTGCGGTCGCCGCGCAGGCCGGAGATGACCGTGTCGGCGATGGCCTCCAGCGGCAGGGTCGCGTCCTTGATCTCGCGGACGAGGTCCTGCATGCCGTCGTCGATGTCGCGGCCCGGCGCCCTGCTCTCGACGAGGCCGTCGGTGCACAGGACGAGCAGGCTCTCGTCCTCGAACTCGATGTCCTTGCTCTCGAACGTGTGCCCGCCGACGCCGAGCGGGACGCCCGGCGGCAGGTCGATGATGGTGGTCTCGCCGTCGGGGGTGACCATGAGGGGCGGGATGTGGCCAGCGCGCGCTATGCGGCAGATGCGGGTCGCCGGGTCGTAGACCGCCACGAGGCACGTCGCGAACAGTATCTCGCCGTCGCCGAGGCCGTCGGCGAGCTCGTCGAGGTTGCGGAGCACCTCGGCGGGCTGCAGGTCCAGCGCCGCGAGCGTCCGGGTCGCGGTGCGCAGCTGGCCCATGACGGCGGCGGCGCGGATTCCGTGGCCCATGACGTCGCCCACGACCATGGCGACGCGGCCGCCGCGCAGGCCGATGACGTCGTACCAGTCGCCGCCGACGCCGGTCAGGTCGCTGGCGGGAAGGTAGCGGTGCGCCACGTCGACGCCGGTGTGGTCGCCGGAGTCGGCCGGCAGCAGCGCTCGCTGCAGCATCAGGGCCGTGTTGCGCTCGTGGCTGTAGAGCCGCGCGTTGTCCACGCACAGGGCCGCGCGGGCGGCGAACTCCTCGCCGAGCACGGCCTCGCCGCCGGAGAACGGCCTGCGGTCCGAGCCGCGGGCGAACATCGCGATGCCGAGGACGGCGCCGCGCGCGACGAGCGGGACCACGAGCATGCAGTTGCCCACGAGGTGCGGGGCGGGGGACGGGTCCATCCCGGGCCACAGCTTCTGCGCCGCGGCGAGGTCCAGCGAGCTGAGGGTGCGCGGCCTGCCGGTGCGCAGCACCTGGCCGAACACCGTGTTCGGCGCGTGCAGCACGGTCGCGTCCTCGGGCAGCATCGCCTCGAGCGCGGGGTCCTGCGCCTTCACGGCGACCCGGCGCACCCGGATCTCGTCGCCCTCCAGCCACGGCGGCGGCAGCTCGAACTCGTCGACGACCGACTCCATCAGCACCACGGACGCCGTGTCGGCGAAGCGCGGGACGGCGACGTTCAGCAGCTCCTGCGCGGTGTGCGCCATGTCCAGCGTGGTGCCGATCATGGTGTTCGCCTCGGTGAGCAGCTGCACCCGGCGCATCATCGCGACCGAGGCCGCGTGCTCCTGGAACTGGCCGATGGCGGCGAGCGCGGCCTCGGCGGTGCCGAGCGGCGCGGGGCGCGCGGCCGGCACGGACTGGCCGACCCGGTCGGTCACCACGATCAGCGCGCCGGGACGGCCGCGCCGGTCCTGGATCGGCTGCCAGCCGCACTCGACCGGGTGAACGAGCCCGTCGGCGTCCAGCAGCGGCAGCGAGCCCGACCAGCTGCGCCCGGCCAGCACGGTGCCGAGCAGCTCGTCCAGCGACGCGCGGTCTTCGGGCCGCACCATCAGGGTACGCATACGGCGGCCGCAGGCCCGGCCGGCCGAGAGCCCGAACAGCGCCTGCGCGCCCCGGCTCCAGCTGGTGATCCTGCCGTCCGTGCCGACGGTCAGGGTCGCCGGCCACGGCCGCTGCGGCGCGGCGGGGGTCTGTTCACCCCCGAACGCCCTGCTCCAGGGTGTTGCCCCCATCTCGAGCTCGCTCTCGTTCGTCCAGGTGGGCGGTCGGAAGTATATCGTCCTGTCAGGGCCGTGAATCAAGACAGGGCGCGGAAATAGCGCTCGGCCGCACACGCCGGGTGACGATCTGGGTCACTTCCTCGCCCTACCCGTTCCCCACACTCCCCACCCGTACCCGCCGGGGGCGCACGGGAGCGAACAGGGGTGCTATCGAACGGAGAAACGATCGTCCCCGCGCCGCCGAACCGGGCGGGCGGGGACGAATCGGCGGATTCCGCTGCCGGGCAACGGGATCCGGCGCGGCCCGGGAGTGGACCCGCGCCGGATCCGCTGTGGTCCCGGAGCCGTTTTCCAGGTCAGCTTTCGGCCGCGGGGACCTCGGCCTCGGCGACCGGTTCCGCCGCGTGCGCCGCCGGCGCGGCCGCGCCGGCGAGGGCCGGTTCACTCACTGATGTGCTGAGCGTGTCACTCGGGTACACGACCTCGTCGTGGATCGCGAGGTCGCCGGTCTCGAGTTGCTCGTCGGTCAGCCGCAGCTTGACGAACAGGCCGACGAACTTGAGGATCAGGAAGGTGCACAGCGCGGTCCAGCCGATGACCGTGAGGGCCGCGCCCGCCTGCACCTCGAGCTGGTGCCAGGTGTGCGAGCCGTAGAGCAGCCCGGTGACCGAGACCGCCGAGGACTTCGAGTCGCCGGCCAGGTAGACCAGCACGTTCGGGTCGGCGAAGATCCCCACCAGAAGACCGCCGCAGAGCCCTGCGATGCCGTGCGTGTAGACGACGCCCAGGGTGTCGTCCACCTTGGCGAAGAACCACTTCTTGGACAGCTTGTACCAGCTCAGCCACACGACCACCGAGGTGATCGCGCCCACCGCGATCGCGCCGAGGCCGTTGAGGTAGCCGGCGGACGGGGTGATGGTGACCAGGCCGACGATCATGCCGTTGATCGCGCCGAGCAGCGTCGGCTTCTTGGCGGGGCTGAAGAACAGGTCCATCAGCAGCCAGGTCATCAGCGCCACCGCGGTGGCCAGGTTCGTGTTGACCACGGCCAGGGCCGCGTCCGCGCCGGCGAAGTACGGGTCGCCGCCGTTGAACCCGTTCCAGCCCAGCCACAGGATGCCCGCGCCGGTCGCGCACAGCAGCAGGTTGTTCGGGGCGCCGTGCTCGCGGTCCTTCTTCAGCCGCGGCCCGATCACCGCCGCCGCCACGAAGCCCGCGGTGCCCGCCGACAGGTGGATGACGTACCCGCCGGAGTAGTCCACCGCGCCCATGCCGGCCCAGAAGCCGCCGCCCCACAGCATGAAGGCGTCGACCGTGTAGACGATCGTGGTCCACAGCGGCACCACGATGAGCCAGGCCTTGAAGCTCATCCGCCCGATCACCGAGCCGAGCCACAGCAGCGGGGTGATGGCGGCGAAGACGAACTGGAAGTAGAACAGCGCCGATTCGGAGAAGTTGAAGGGCGGCATCAGCCCGGACAGCAGCGGAATCGAGGCCTGCGATTCCTGTCCGGCGCCGAGCGAGGTTCTCGGCACGCCCACGAAACCGCTGCCGGAGCCGGCCACCGTGGTCTTGATCCACGGGCTGCCGAAGCCCATGTTGAACGCCCACAGCGCCCAGACGATCAACACCAGCGAGAACGCGCTGAAGGCCATCAACATGGTGTTGACGGCCCATTTCTTCTGGACCAGCCCGCCGTAGAGCACCGCCAGGCCGGGCAGGCTCATCAACCCGACCAGGGTGGCCGCGGTCAGCTGCCAGGCGGCGTCCCCCGAGGAGTACCCGGTGGTCGGATAGGGGATGTAAGTCAGGTGCACTGTGCGCTCCGTTCGTCAATGCTGCGTGAACGTGCAAGGTGCGGTTGATCGCGCGGAATACCCCTGTGCGGCAATGGATTACGGGATATTGCGCGCACCTTGACAGTGCGCCGTGACACGGCGATAGCGGATCTGTTTCGCGAATGCTACGAACGGCGCATGGCTACAGGTGGACGCCCACGGCCTGGGAACCGCCCGGCGACCGCGCCGGAATATCAGCCCTCGGATTCGGCCTGCGCGTAGAGCGCGCCGACCCAGTCGCCGAAGTAGACGGAGTAGGACACGTCCGGGACGTCGCCGCCGGCCTCGTAGCCGCCGATCACCCCGACGACCGTGCCGAGGTCCGTGGTCGAGTCCACGTCCTGCAGGAACGGGCCGCCGCTGGTGCCGCCGGGGTAGTCGTCGCAGTCGAACTGCAGCTGCGGGGTGGTCAGCGAGGGGTCGCTGAACTCCGAGGTGTAGTTCGTGCAGTCCACCGGCTCCTCGGTGGACTCCGGGTAGCCGATGACCCGGGTCAGGCCCGTGTAGCCGGGGCTCAGGCCGAGGTCGTCGCCGCCGACCACGTCCTGGATCTTGGTCTCCGAGCCCTCCTGGTGCACGACCAGGAACGCCACGTCGTAGTTCGGGTCGCTGGTGGCCGCCCACTGCGGCGGCACGATGACCGCCGACGGGATCCACACGCCGTACGGGTCCTCGCCGTCGTGGTAGCCGGGCACGAAGGCGATGTCGGTGTAGACGCCGGAGGAGTCGTACACGCAGTGCGCCGCCGTCACGACGATGTCGCCCTCGGGGCTGTTGACCACGCTGCCGGTGCAGTAGTGGCCCTGGCCGGAGATCGAGCCGTCCGAGGTGCTGAACATCGCCCCCACCTGTGGCAAGCCGCCGAAGGCGACGCCGGCGAGCGGGCTGGAGACCGTCATCGGGGTGCCGGCGGCCGCGCTGTAGGCCTCCTTGGCCGCCGCGCTGCCCGACCCGGACCCGGTCGCGTTCGCGGTCGGGTTCGGCACGGCGCTGCCGGAGCCGAGCGCGCCGGCCGCGGCGCCGGAGCCGCGCGGGGCGGTCGCGGAGGCGGAGTTCAGCCGGGAGGTCCAGTAGGAGCCCGCGGCGGACGCGTCGGAGGACGGGATCGGGATGACGCCGCCGTTCGCGTACGCGGTGTTCCGGTGGCCGAGCACGGTGGGCCACAGGATCCCGGCGCCGAGCGCGACCACCCCTGCGCCCGCGACCGCGAGGCCGACGGACCGCCGCCGCGCCCGCTCCCGCCCTGCTCGAACCATGAAATCCGATCCCACCGGTGAGGTACTGGCCGTCGTCCGGATGCCGGACGGACACGACCCGGCCATGATCTCCCCAAACCGGGTGCCCGCGCCAGCGCGCGGGCACCCGGGAGCGGGAAGGCCTTAACCGAATCTTAGATGTCCCTGGCCGCCCGGATCGACTCCTTGAGCGAGGACATCGTCGCCAGCACCGCCGAGGGCTCGTAGCCGCAGTGCGCCATGCAGTTCGCGCAGCGCGGATCCTTGCCCCGGCCGAACTTGTCCCAGTCGGTGGTCTCGATCAGCTCCTTGTAGGTGCTCACGTAGCCGTCGTTGAGCAGGTAGCAGGGCCGCTGCCAGCCGAAGAGCGAGTACGACGGGATGCCCCAGGGGGTGCACTCGAAGTCCCGCTTGCCCTCCAGGAAGTCCAGGAACAGTGCCGAGTGGTTGAAGCGCCACTTCTGCCGGCGGCCGTCCGCGAAGGCCTTCTTGAACAGCTCCCGGGTCTGCGTGACGCCGAGGAAGTGCTCCTGGTCCGGCGCCTTCTCGTAGGCGTACGCCGGGGAGATCATCAGGTTGTCGACCTTGAGGTCGTCGTTCAGGTAGTCCAGCACCTCGATCACGGACTGGGCCGTGTCGGTGTTGAAGAAGGTCGTGTTCGTGTTGACCTTGAACCCGGCCTCCTTGGCCAGCCGGATCGCCTCGACCGCGCCCTCGAAGCCGCCCTCCTTGCTCACCGCCCGGTCGTGCGCCTCCTTCAGGCCGTCGATGTGCACGACCCAGGCGAAGTACGGCGAGGGCTTGAACTTGTGCAGGTGCCGCTTGAGCAGCAGCCCGTTCGTGCACAGGTAGACGAACTTCTTCTTGGCGATCAGTTGGTTGACGATCTCGTCGATCTGCGGGTGCATCAGCGGCTCGCCGCCCGCGATCGAGACCATCGGCGCGCCCGACTCCACGATGGCGCCGACGGCCTGCTCGACCGGCATGCGCTGCTTGAGGACGTTGGCCGGGTGCTGGATCTTGCCGCAGCCGGCGCAGGCCAGGTTGCACGCGAAGAGCGGTTCGAGCTCGACGATCAGCGGGAACTTCTTGACGCCCTTGATCTTCTGCTTGAACAGATAGGCGCCCAGCCTCGCGGTCTGCCGCAACGGAATGGACATGGTTCCCCTCTCAGGCTTTCTTCGTCGGCAGTGCGGGCATCGCCGGCAGGGTGAAGCGGTAGGTCTCCTCGGTGCCCGCGGGCTCCTCGCGGCGGATCGGGCCGAGCGCGGCGAGCGCCGCGACCACCTCCTCCACCAGCGCGGGCGGCGCGGACGCGCCGGCCGTCAGGCCGACCGTTCCCGCGCCGGCCAGCCACGCGGGATCGACCTGGTCGGCGCCGTCCACCAGGTGGGCGGCGGCTCCCGCGCGCTCGGCCACCTCGACCAGGCGCAGCGAGTTCGAGGAGTTCGCCGAGCCGACCACCAGCACCACGTCGGCGCCCGCGGCCACGTCGCGGATCGCGCGCTGCCGGTTCGTCGTCGCGTAGCAGATGTCCGAACTCGGCGGCTCCCCGATGCCGGGGAACGTCTCCCGCAGCGCCTTCACGACGTGCTCGGCCTCGTCCTCGGCCAGGGTGGTCTGCATCAGGTAGGCGACCCGGTCGGGGTCGGGCACCTCGAGCGCCTTGACCTCCTCCGGGCTCTCCACCAGATGGATGCGCGGAGAACGCGGGTCCGGGTCCTCGCCCATCAGACCCTCTGATTCGTCGTGGTTCGGGTGCCCGATGAACACGACGCTGTTCCCGTCGCGCAGCGCCCTGCGCGCCTCGGAGTGCACCTTGGCCACCAGCGGGCACGTGGCGTCGACCACGGCCAGCGCCCTGGCCTCGGCCTCCAGCCGCACCGACGGGGCCACGCCGTGCGCCGAGAGCACCACCGGCACGCCGTCCGGAACCTCGCTCAGCTCCTCGACGAAGATCGCGCCGCGCCGCTCCAGGTCGGCCACGACGAACGTGTTGTGCACGATCTGCCTGCGCACATACACCGGCGGCCCGTAGGTCTCCAGCGCCTGCTCGACGATCTCGATGGCCCGCTCCACGCCGGCGCAGAACGAACGCGGCGAGGCGAGCACGACCCGGCGCGAGGGGTGTGCCGCGGCGGCCCAGGACTCGATCGCCGCGACGAGCTTCGCCAGGGTCTTGAGGGCGGCACGGCCGCGGCCCGGCGTCGCCGGGTGCACGAGCCCCGCCGACGCGTCGTCGACCACGACCCTGACCGCCGCGAACGGCGAGTCGGTGAGCGTGCCGAGCACCGAGCCCTCCATGTCCACCGAGAGGTAGCCCTCGGCGGCCAGGGCCCTGCGGCGCTTGCCGTGCACGACGCGGTCCGTGGTCACCGTCGGGCCGAGGTGCACCCTCGTGCCCGGCAGCACCCGCCGCAGCGCCGCGGCGAGCAGCGGGGCGGCGGGGGAGTGGACCACGGCGCCGTCCGGGCCGTGGATCTCGCTGGAGACCACGACGTCGCCCGCGCGCACCTGCGACGGCAGCCCGCCGGCCACGCCCGCGAGCACCACCGGCGCGCCGTCCCGCGGCAGCACCCGGGCCGCGCGCGCGGCCCGCATGCCCACCGTGACGACGCTGGTCTCCAGGCCGGCGCCGCGGCGCAGCGCCCGCGCCTCGATGCCGAGCGCGGCGGCCACCGTCACTGGGGCGCTCCGCAACGCTTCGCCGGCGCCGGGCCGGGCGTTCGCGACTGTGCTCATTGATTCGCTCATGTGCTTTCCACAACGTCGTAATCGGCGGTGTGCGCAGCCACGCTGTAAAAGTCTACGGCGCGGCCGAGCGCGGTCAGCGGAAAGACAAGCCGGTAGAGGTGGTAGTTGATGTAGAAGTCGCCGGGGAACCCGGTGCCGGTGAACAGGTCCTCGTCCCAGGTTCCGTCAGGGCGCTGAGTCTCCGCCAGGTAGAGCACGCCGCGGTCGATCGCCGCGCGCAGCTCCGGGGTCACGGCTGACGGAGTCTCGGCGACCGACAGCAGCGCGAGCAGCGCCCATGCGGTCTGCGAGGCGGTGGAGTCGCCGCGGCCGATCCACGCGGGATCGACGTACGAGCGCAAATCCTCGCCCCAGCCGCCGTCGAGGTTCTGATGCCCGATCACCCACGCCGTCGCGCGGCGCAGCGCCGGGTGCGAGGGCGCGATGCCCGCCGCGGTCAGCGCGGGCACCACCGCCCCGGTGCCGTACACGTGGTTGGCGCCCCAGCGGCCGAACCAGGAGCCGTCCTGCTCCTGGTGGTCAAGCAGCCAGCGGACGCCGCGCAGCGCGGCGGGAGAGTGGCCCTTGCCGAGCGCCGCGTACGCCTCGACGATGTGCGCGGTCACGTCGGCTGACGGCGGGTCGATCACCGCGCCGAAGTCGCAGAACGGCAGCTTGTTGATGAGCGTGCGGGTGTTGTCCGCGTCGAACGCGCCCCAGCCGCCGTCCTTGGACTGCATCCCCTCGACCCAGGCGAGACCGCGGTCCATCGCGGCCCGGATCCTGCGCTCGCGCACCGGCTCCCCGTCGGGGTTGCGGGCCCGCATCAGCGCCAGCAGGATCTCGGCCGTGTCGTCGGTGTCCGGGTAGCCGTCGTTGGCGAACTCGAACGCCCAGCCGCCGGGGGCCAGCGCGGGCCGGCGCACCGACCAGTCGCCCTTGACGGTGATCTCCTCGCCGAGCAGCCAGTCGATGCCGCTCGCGTACGCCGCGTCCTGCGGGCCGCTGCCCGAGTCGGCGAGCGCGACGAGCGAGAGCGCGGTGTCCCACACCGGGGACTGGCAGGCTTCCAGCCGCCGCGTCGGGCCCTGCGCGGTCTCCTCGCGCACCACGAAGCCGTCCAGGCCGGCGATCCCGGCGCGGATCACGGGGTGGTCCATCGGATAGCCCATCAGGTGCAGGGCCATCAGGGAGTAGACCCAGGGCGGCTGGATCCCGCCCCAGCAGCCGTCCGCCTCCTGCCGGGCGATGATCCACTCGGCGGCCTGGCGCAGCGCCGCACGGCGCACCACCGGGATCCGCCGCTTCTCGTACCGGTGCAGCCAGCGGTCGAGGCCGCGGAAGAACGTCGAGATCCGATCCTCGTCCGGGGCCGGTCCCGGGACGAGGCCGGTGCGCAGCTCGTCCACCCCGAACGGCAGCGGACGGCTCGGCTTGTAGTGCCAGACGATCGTCAGCGGCACCACGGTCTGCCGGGCCCAGCAGGCCCAGTCGTAGACGTTCAGCGGGACCTGCCGGGGCAGGAAGATCAGCTCGGGCGGCATGGCCGGCAGGTCGTCCCAGCTCCACAGCCCGAACAGGGCCAGCCAGATCCGGGTGAACACCCGGGTCGCCTCGAGCCCGCCGTTCGCCCTGATCCACTCGGCCGCCCCGGCCATGTGCGCGTCCTTAGGCCGGTCGCCCGCCAGCCGCAGCGCCACGTACGCCTCGACCGTGGTGGACAGCTCGGCCGGGCCGCCGTGGAAGGTGGCCCAGGTTCCGTCGGCCCGTTGCTGGGATCGGATCCACCGGGCCGTCTGCTCGACGGTCCGTGGGTCCGAGATGCCCAGGAACTCGCGCAGCAGCAGGTCCTCGGCGTCCATCGTCACATTGGTCGCCAGCTCCCCCTTCCACCAGCCGGCCGGGTCCTGCAGCGCGAGCAGATGCCCGCGCGCGGACTCGGCGGCTCGGGATGCGGCCTCGGGTGGGCCCGGGGGGCGGCCGGTCGAGACCGGCCGTTCCGCGATCGCAGTCATGTCAGCGTGCCTCCTCGGCACGCCCCTTACCACGTCCTTGAGAGGAGAAACCTGGTGACTTCGGCGAGATCGGCGAGCGCGCTGGGCGGCGGGGCCAAGCGGTCCAATCGGGCTAGGGACTCGCGTGTGTGCAGGTCGGCGCGTTCCCGGCTCCACGCACGCCCCCCGGCGCGCTCCACCAGATCCGCCGCGCGGACGAGATCGGCGGCGCTCAGCTCGCCCGGCTGCGCGAGCACCGCGCGCAGCTCCCCGGACGCCTCGGAGCCCGCCGACAGGGCCGCCACGACCGGCGCGGAGCGCTTGCGCGCGGCGAGGTCCGCGGCGACCGGCTTACCGGTGGTGTCGGTCTCGCCCCAGATGCCCAGCATGTCGTCGACGAGCTGGAAGGCCATGCCGAGATGATGGCCGTACTCGGCGAGCAGCCGGACCTTCTCCGGGCCCGCGCCGTACGCCTGGGCCCCCAGGCTCGCGCTCGCGGACAGCAGGCTCGCGGTCTTGCCCTGCTCCATCAGCAGGCACTGCTCCACCGTCGCCGACTCGTTCCCGGCCAGCTCCAGGTCCTCGCTCTGACCCGCGATCAGCTCCTGCACCATCGCGCCGAGTGCCGGGACCGCGGACGGGCTGCGCTCGGCCAGCACCTCGAAGGCCAGGGTCTGCAGCGCGCAGCCGGCCAGCAGCGTCTGGTTCTCGCCGAACACGGTCCACGCGGTCGGCCGGTGCCGCCGGGTGCGGTCGCCGTCCATGATGTCGTCGTGCAGCAGCGAGAAGTTGTGGATCAGCTCCACGGCCACCGCCGCGTCGATCACCGCTGGCTCGTCCCCGGCGGCGCCCGCCGCGCGGGCGCCGAGCACGGCCAGGGCCGGGCGCAGCGCCTTGCCGCCGGAGCCGTGCGGGTCCGGCCGGCCCTGCGCGTCCTGCCAGCCGAAGTGATAGCGGGCGATGCCGCGCATCCGGGGGTGCAGCCCTTCGAGCCGGCGCTCGATCTCCGGGTCGACCAGCTTTTTCGTCTCGGTGAGGATCTCCGCCGCCGTGCGCTCCGCAGTATCCGCCTGCGTCTCAGTCAAGCCCGTGCTCCATTCCGGTGCGCGTGTACCGACACAAAGTGTTCTTGCGCAGCACGCGCCGCGCTAATCCCGCTGCGCACCGCGCTCTCCATCGTGTCCGGCCAGCCCGTCGCGGTCCACGCGCCGGCCAGGTACAGCCCAGGGACCGCGGTGACCGGCCCCGGGCGCAGCGCCGCGCTGCCGCTGGCCTGCCGGAACGTCGCCTGCTTCTCCCGGGTGACGAAGAACTCCTCGACGCTCGCGCCCCTCGCCTCGGGCAGCAGCTTCTTGAGTTCGTCCTCGAATAACGGACGCAGTTCGGCGACGGGGCGACCGATCAGCGCGTCCGCCGCCGAGACGGTGACCGCCACGTAGCGGCCCGCGCCGGGCAGCCCGGCGGCCGCGGTGCGGTCGAAGATCCACTGCGCCGGGGAGTCGACCCCGGCCAGGAACGGCCCGTCCAGCACCGGCCGGTCGTAGCGCACGTGCACGTTCATGATCGGGCTGTGGCCGAGCGCCGCGAACGGCCTCCGGACCCCGTCCGGCAGCAGTCCGGCGGCCGCGTCGTGCGGCACCGCGAGCACCACCGCGTCCGGGCGCAGCGTCAGCTCGCCCTCGTCGCGGGTGCGCAGCCGCACGGTCCGGTCGGCGTCCACGGAGAGCACTTTAGTCGCGTCACGAACATCCACGCCCTGCTTGACCAGGGCGGCGCGGGCCCGCGTGTCGTGGATCTCCCCGAGCGGGACCGCGGCGTAGCCCAGGTCGGAGCCGCTGTTGTCCTCGAGCAGCCCGGTGCGGAACACCTTGGCGGCCAGCGCGAGCGAGGCGGCATCCGGGTCGATGTTGAGGGTCGCGGTGCTGATCACGGACCACAGCCGGTCCACCGCCGACGCGGTCTGGCCGCGCTCGCGCAGGAACGGGCCGAAGCCCTTCGCGTCCACGGCCGGATCCGCCGGATCGGTGAACCGCAGCGCCAGCGCCGCCCGGCCGAGCCTGGCCCGGTCCTTCAGCGGCAGCAGCCCGTAGCCCGCGAGGCTGCCGGCCAGGTGCAGCGGCGCCGGGGCGCCGGTGCGCTTGAGCCGGGCCGTCGTGCCGTCCGGGGCGCGCAGCGGGATGTCCAGCCGCTCCTGCAGCACGGACAGCCCCGACTCCGGGCCCGCGTCCAGCCGCCCGAGCAGGCCGCGGTAGGCCGTGCAGCAGCGCAGGAAGACGTGCTGCCCGTTGTCGACCGTGAGCTCGCCCCGCTGGTACGACGTCGCCCGGCCGCCGAGCCGCGGCCGCGCCTCGGCGAGGGTGACCCGCCAGCCCCGCTCGGAGAGGATCAGCGCCGTCGTGATCCCGGCGAGCCCGCCGCCGACCACCAGCGCGTGCGGCGATTCGCCCGCCGCCGGCCCGGTCTCACCGGCCCCCGGGCCGCTCGCCGGCGGCCATTCCCCGTCCCGGTCCCGCTTCATCGGCCGCGCCGCAGGTCGGACAGCTCGGGACGCAGCGCGCGGGCCGCCACCGCCAGCTTCGTCCTGCCCGAGAGCGACAGGCGTCGGCCGAACGTCGCCTCCGGCTCGGCCGCGATCACCTTGAGCAGCTCGTGGTAGATCCCGGAGAGCGCCCCGCAGCAGCCGCGCGAGCGCCAGTCCAGCAGCGGGAGCAGTGCCAGGCCCTCGGCGTACAGCGCCTCGGCGCGGGCCGCCTCGTGCCGGATCACCGCGGCCAGCCTGCCGTCCTGCGGGTCCAGCGTGCCGTCCTGGCGGAGCCTCAGCTCGCAGCCGTACTCGTCGAGCGTCTTCTGCGGCAGGTACACGCGCCCGCCCTGCAGGTCCTCGCGCACGTCGCGCAGGATGTTGGTCAGCTGCAGCGCGAGGCCCAGCTTGTCCGCCAGCTCCTCGGTCGCCTTCGCCTCGTCGGTGTGCAGCGAGGGCGGGTTGAACACGCCGAGCGAGAGCCGGCCGATCGAGCCGGCCACGTTGCGGCAGTAGACCGCGAGCTCGTCCCAGGACGCGTAGGCGGTGCCGACCTGGTCCATCTCGCAGCCGTCGACGAGCTCGCCGAACGCGCCGAGGTCGATCGGATAGCGCCGCGCCGAGTCGGCCAGCGCCACCAGCACCGGGTCCTCCGGGAAGCGCTCCGGATGCTCGGCCTGCCGTCTGGTCTCCGCCAGTCCGGCGATCTTCTGATCATGCGGTAGGTCCCCGTCCCCGATGTCGTCCACCCGCCGCGCGAAGGCGTAGATCGCGGACAGCGCCCGGCGCTTGGGCCCGGGCAGCAATCTGATGCCGTAGGAGAAGTTCTTCGCCTGGCTGCCGACGATCCGCTCACACAGTGCATATGCGGCCGCGAGTTCTGTACTGCTGGTCACCCGGGCATCCTACGCCGTGCGATTCCCCCCGCCGCGGCTCCGGGCAAGTGTGATCGGCGGCGTTGCGCTTTTCGTCCGCCGAACGGTCGTGCGATGGGCCGGGCCCGGTTCCGGTCCGCGAGCGGCTCAGCGCCGGCGGCCCGCGACCACGCCCAGCGCCGCCCGCAGCACGCCCTTCTTGTCGGTCGACGGGGCGCCCGCGAGCACGTCGTAGTCGATCTTCCGCAGCGCGGTCAGCGCCGCCCGGCCGCCCGCCACGTAGCCGATCACCGCGGGCCTGGCCCAGCCGCGCAGCCGCCGGGTCAGCGGCACGCCCTTGGAGAGCATCACCGCGGCCCGGCCCGCCTCCCAGCGCAGCAGGGCCCTGAGGTCCTCGTCCGCGTGCCCGGCGTCCAGTTCGTCCTCGCGCACGCCGAAGGCGATCAAGTCCTCGTTCGGCAGGTAGATCCGGCCGTTGCCGCGGTCCTCGGCCACGTCCTGGATGTGCTCGACGATCTGCAGCCCGGTGCACACCGCGTCCGACTCGGCGACGTTCTGCGGCGTCGCCTGGCCGGCGAGGTGCAGCACCACCCGGCCGACCGGGTTGGCCGAGAGCCGGCAGTACGACACCAGCTCGGCGAACGTCGCGTACCGCAGCTTGACCTGGTCCATCAGGTTCGCCGCGACGAGGTCGTGGAACGGCTCCACCGGCACCCGGCCGTCCGCGACGAACCGGGCGAGCCCGCGCACCGGGTCGAGCCGGGGCGTGCCGCCCGAGCCGAGCCGGCCGAGGTCGGCGTCCACCTCGGTCAGCGCCGCGGTCCGGTCGCCGGTCAGCTCGTCGCCGAGGTCGTCCACGTACCGCGCGAAGACGTAGAACGCCGCGAGGTCCTCGCGCACCGCCTTCGGCAGCACGCGCATCGCGACCGGGAAGTTCTCGGCGGAGGCCTGCTCGGCGGCCCGGACGGCGAAGTACGCCGGGTCGCCGGTGTCTCCGGTCACGCGGGACGCCGCGGGTTCTATCGTCACTGCTTCCTCTTCATTGAGGCCGGACGTTACTGCATCGTCTGAGGGCGCAACGGGGCGGGCCACGGCCTACCCCCGCTTGACGGCCTGCGTGACCAGCGTGCGCCCGAAGTCCCACATCAGGCCGGTTCCCTTGTGGGCGTCGCGCATCACGTCGTCGAAGGCGTCGAGGAAACGTTCCACCTCCGGCTCGCCGATCGTCAAGGGCGGCAGCAGTTTGATGATGTCCACGTGGTCGCCGGAGACCTGGGTGAGGATGCGGTGCCGCTGGAACAGCGGGACCACCACCATCTGCGCGAACAGCCCCTTGCGCGCGGCCTGCAGGGTGTTCCAGCCCGCCTTGAGCTTGAGCGAGCGCGGCTTGCCGAATTCGAACCCGATCATCAGCCCGCGGCCGCGCACGTCGGTGAGCATCTCGAATTTCCCGATCCGCTCGGTGAGCTCCGAGAGCAGCAGCGCGCCCATCCGCTCCGCGTTCTCGATCAGCTCCTCGTCCTCGATGACCTGCAGCGTCGCCAGGCCGGCGACCATCGCCATCGCGTTGGAGCCGAAGGTCGAGTCGTGCACCAGGACCCGGTCCATCGAGGAGTAGACCTTCTCGAAGATCCAGTCCTTCGCGAGGGTCGCGCCCACCGGCACGAACCCGCCGGACAGCGCCTTGGCCACGGTCACGATGTCCGGCTGCACGTCCTCGTGCTCGTAGGCGAAGAACCTGCCGGTCCGGCCGATCCCGGTCTGCACCTCGTCGCAGATCAGCAGCGCGCCGTGGTCCTTGAGCAGGGAGTGCGCGGCGCTGAGGAACCCGGGCGGCGGCTCGAGCACGCCCTTGCCCTGGATCGTCTCGACCAGCAGAGCGGCCACGCCGCCCTTGCGCAGCTCCGCCTCCAGCGCCTCGAGGTCGCCGAGCGCGATCCGGGTGTCCGGCAGCAGCGGATCGAAGCCGTCCCGGAACTCCGCCGCCCCGTTCACCGACAGGGAACCCGTGGTCAGCCCGTGGAACGCGTGGTCGCAGTAGACGACGCGCGGCCTGCCGGTGGCGAAGCGCGCGAACTTCAGCGCCGCCTCGACGGCCTCGGTCCCGCTGTTGCCGAAGTAGACCCGGTCCAGGTGCGGCGCGCGCGCCAGCAGCTTTTCGGCGAGCAGCCCGGCGAGCAGCGGCGAGTCGAACTGGACGAGGTCGGCGAGGTCGGCGTCGAGGGCCTGGTGCAGCGCCGAGCGCACCACCGGGTGATTGCGGCCCACCCCGAACACTCCGAACCCGGAAAGGAAGTCGAGATAATCGCGGCCCTCGGCGTCGTACATATAAGCGCCCTCAGCGCGCGTATACGTCCGGTCGAAGCCGATCGCGTGCAGCATGCGCGGAAGTTGGGGATTGAGCATCCGGCCCTGGAGACGATGGCCTTCGCCGGCCCGCTCTTTCAACAGCTTTCCGAGATCGAATCCCTCGCCGAAACCGCCCGCAAGCTCGCTCATGAGCCCAACCTCCTCGCGCCCGTTACACCAGTGCGCCCCCTACCCACCCGGGGCCCGACGTAGACGGTCACGTTTGGGTATACCTTCTCGCGTCGGATCTGAGCAGATGGTAGCTATACCTGCGACGCGCCGGGGTGCCTTCGCGCTC
>NZ_JAGSOH010000290.1 GCF_018139625.1 Actinospica acidithermotolerans
GCCGGTGGCGATCAAGGCGGCGTTCGGGGGCGGGGGTCGGGGGTTGAAGGTGGCGCGGACGCTGGAGGAGATCCCGGAGCTGTTCGATTCGGCGGTGCGTGAGGCGGTGGCGGCGTTCGGGCGCGGGGAGTGCTTCGTGGAGCGTTACCTGGATAGGCCGCGGCATGTCGAGACGCAGTGCATCGCGGATGTGCACGGGAACGTGGTGGTGGTCTCGACCCGGGACTGCTCGTTGCAGCGGCGGCACCAGAAGCTGGTGGAGGAGGCTCCGGCGCCGTTTTTGACCCAGGGGCAGGTCGAGGAGCTCTACCGGGCCTCGAAGGCGATCCTGGCGGAGGCCGGGTATGTGGGGGCCGGGACGTGCGAGTTCCTGGTGGGGCAGGACGGCACGATCTCGTTCCTGGAGGTCAACACGCGGTTGCAGGTGGAGCATCCGGTGAGTGAGGAGGTCGCGGGGATCGATCTGGTGCGGGAGATGTTCCGGGTGGCCGAGGGGCAGGAGCTCGGGTACGGCGATCCGGTGCTGCGCGGGCATTCGATCGAGTTCCGGATCAACGGGGAGGACCCGGGCCGCGGGTTCCTGCCGGCGCCCGGCACGGTGAGCGTGTTCCGGCCGCCGGCCGGGCCGGGGGTGCGGGTGGACTCGGGGATCGAGCAGGGCGCGGCGGTGGGGCAGAACTTCGATTCGCTGCTGGCGAAGCTGATCGTGACCGGGCGCACCCGGACCGAGGCGCTCGAGCGGGCCCGGCGGGCGCTGGCGGAGTTCGAGGTCGAGGGCATGCCGACGGTGCTGCCGTTCCACCGCGCGGTGGTGCAGGATCCGGCGTTCGCCCCGGCGGATCCGGACACGGCGTTCTCGGTGCACACCCGGTGGATCGAGACCGAGTTCGACAACACCATCGCCCCGTACGCCGGGCCGGGCGGGGCGGTCGCGGAGCCTGTGGCCCGGGAGTCGGTGACCGTGGAGGTCGGCGGCAAGCGGCTGGAGGTGGTGCTCCCGGCGGGCCTGGGCGTCTCCGCCGCCGCCCCGGCCGGCGGTGTGGCCGGGGGTGGGAGGGAGGCGGCCCGGCGCGCCGGGGGCGGGCG
>NZ_JAGSOH010000291.1 GCF_018139625.1 Actinospica acidithermotolerans
CGCCCGCGCCACCAGCGCCACCAGCGGCGCTTCCGGCAGCGGCGCGGTCGCCCCCACCTCCGCCCGTGGCGCGGCAGGTCCCGGAGTGATTTCCGCTTCCGCCCGCGGCACGGCCGGTCCCGGAGTCGATTCCGTATCCACCCATGGCCCGGCCGATTCCGGCCCCGCCCGCGACGTGCCTGGTTCCTGCTCAATGCGCGCCCGTGGCCCGGCCGGTTCCGACCCCGCCCGTGAAGCGCTCGGTTCCAGTCCGGTGCGCGCCCACAGCCCGGGCAATCACGGTTCCGCCCATGAACGTTCCGCCCTTGATGTAGCCGGTTCCGGTTCAGCACCTGGCGAAACCGGCACCGCTTCCCCCGCGGTTCCGGACCGATTCGCTGCCGGCGAAGTAGCCGCCTGCGCCGTCCCCCAAACGGTCCTCCTCGTCGAGGACGACCCGGGCATCGCCGACCCACTCACCCGCGGGCTCGAACGTGCCGGCTTCGCCGTCCGCTCCGCCGTGACCGGCTCGCAAGCGCTGGCCGCCGAGCCCGCCGACGTCGTCCTGCTCGACCTAGGCCTACCCGACGCCGACGGCCTCGACATCTGCCGCCGCTTAGCCGCGCGCGGCACCAGCGCCATTCTCGTAGTCAGCGCACGCGGCGAAGAATGCGACCGCGTAGCCGCCCTGGACGAGGGCGCCGACGACTACCTGGTCAAACCCTTCGGCCTCGCCGAACTGCTAGCCCGCATCCGCGCCGTCCTGCGCCGCATCAACCCCCCAGACACCGACAGCGGCGTAGTCCGCCACGGCCCCCTGGTCGTCGACTCCAGAGCCCGCAAAGTCACCGTCCACGGCGAGGACATCCCCCTCACCCCCCGCGAGTTCGAGATCCTAGAGTGCCTGGCCGACGACCCCGGCAGAGTCTTCACCCGCCAAGAGTTGCTGGAACGCGTCTGGGACACGAACTGGTACGGCCCCACCAAGGTCCTAGACGTCCACGTAGCCGCCCTCCGCCGCAAGCTGGCCGTCCCCGGCCTCATCGAAACCGCCTACGGCCGCGGCT
>NZ_JAGSOH010000292.1 GCF_018139625.1 Actinospica acidithermotolerans
GGGTAACGCACCGTCAGTCGATCCACGAGGACCGGGCCCAGGCACCGGGGAACGACGCCGCTCTAAGGCATGAGACCGAACCAGCGGGCACACGGATCTGCCCTGTCACGGCGCAAATCGGCTCCCTGCCAAGGCCCGGGGGCCTCGTCAGGGCCCGGATCAGTCCTGCCGAGGCCCGGATCTCCCTTGCCAGGGCCCGAATCGATCAGCTCCGACCGTCGACCTGGCTGGGCCCTCGGGTACGGTGATCCCGTGCGAATCTGTGTCTTCCTGTCTGCGGCCGATCTTCCTGAGCGCTACACCGGTCCCGCCCGGGATTTCGCAGAACGGCTTGGCCGGGCCGGGCACACGCTGGTGTGGGGCGGCTCGGACGCGGGGCTGATGAAGGTGGTGGCGGACGGCGTGCAGAACGCGGGCGGACGGCTATGCGGGGTGTCCGTCACCTTCCTGCAGGGGGTGGCTCGCCCGAACGCCGACGAGATGGTGTTCGCCGCCGATCTGGCCGAGCGCAAGAAGCTGATGCTGGAGCGGGCCGACGCGGTTGTGATCATGGTCGGCGGCACCGGCACGCTCGACGAGGCCACCGAGATCCTTGAGCTTAAGAAGCACGGGCATACCGACAAGCCGGTGGTCCTGCTCAACACCGCAGGCTTCTACGACGGCCTCGCGCAGCAGTTCCGCCGGATGGAGGACGAGGGCTTCCTCGCCCGGCCGCTCGCGGAGCTGATGTACTTCGCCGACGAGCCCGCCGGCGCACTCGCCTACCTGGAGAGCGCGCCGGGGGCATCGGAGGTCGGCTGACCGGCGGTCCGGCTGGTCCGACTGCCGGTGGCCCCCGCGTCAGCCAGTCCGGCCGAGCGCCGGCCAGTCCAGCCGAGTGTCAGACTGTCCGACCAGCCGGGCCGAGCCTTAGCCGGTCCAGCCGAGTCTGAGCCAGCCCGACCGAGCCTAAGCCGGCTCAGCCGAGCCTCAGCCAGTCCGACGGAGCGTCAGCCAGTCCAGCCGAGCCCCGGCGGTCCCGCCCAGCCCCAGCC